>NZ_AP025483.1:0-719825 GCF_024347455.1 Vibrio echinoideorum | reverse complement strand
ACGCGACTCGGTAACTGATGTTAGTAAAGCGACCAGCTTTTTGAATTGGTTGCGGAAACATTATTTTTCACTCCTTAACATGCGCCACAAGAAGTAAGCGATATAGATATCCATAATCAGAAACAGCACCACAGAAACCGCCGCACCATAACCCATTCGATAGTTAAAAATAGACTCTTCATACATTTGATACGCCAGTACCGTTGAGCTTCCCCAAGGGCCACCCGCAGTCATAGTCGCAACTAAATCGAATGAACGTAAGGCACCAATCACGGTCACTACAACAGCAATAAAAGTCGCAGGCCTTAATTGAGGAAGAACCACATACCAGAGCATGCGCCACTTCTTCGCCCCATCAAGGCGTGCCGCTTCTAACTGTTCTGGGTCTAGGTTATTCAAACCCGTTAAATACAAGATCATGCAGTAAGAAATTTGTGGCCATAAGCCTGCAGCAATAATTCCATAGGTGACATAATCTTCATCGGCGAGAATTGAAATTGGCTCAAAGCCAAAGGCACCTAACGCGATATTAAAAAGACCAAATGACGGGTCATAGAACCAAGCAAATACGAGGCCGACCACCACTTGGGAAATAACAAAGGGAAAGAAAAATAGAGATTTAACGACTCGAATGCCTTTCACTTGTTGGTTTAGAAAAAGGGCAATCGCTAAGCCACAAGGTGGCGCGAGCATAAAAAAGATCAACCAAAGAAAGTTATTCGTCAAAGAGGTATAGAAGGCCTCTGAATCAAACAGTTCACGATAATTGCCCAACCCTACCCACTCTTTTTCCCCTAACCCATCCCATTCAAAGAAGCTCAGCCAAATGCTGTCCAAGATCGGATAAATAACGTAAAGAGAGAAGATGACAATAGCCGGAGCTAAGAACAGCCAAGGAGACACCTTGGAACTGATGCGTCTTTTCTTCTTCGCTGACGGAGTGCGATTTTCTGGGTATATCGTTTTCACAGATTGCTCCATTTCCCGAAATTCCTTGTCTTTAAAGCTTCATTTACGATTCGATTAATTTCCATCTAGATTTATAAATTTAATCTAGCAACTCAGCATTTATAGTGATTACGTTTAAATATTAGGCTTATTGATAATATTACGCACAGTTATGTTTTAATTTTGTAAACGTTTCCACAAAAATCAATATGATTTGTAAAATTTGTATGACGGGGATCAATTATTCATGCGAGGCATCTAACAAAATTCTGATGGAAGCGTATGTTTTAAAGGCAAAGTGATGTAGCCCAATGAGGCAAGGAGAGAGCATGGCTGATATCAGCTTAAAACAGGTCATCAAACGATATGGTGATATCCAAACGATCCATGGTGTTGATCTAGAAATAAATAACGGCGAATTCGTAGTATTCGTTGGGCCTTCTGGTTGTGGTAAATCAACCCTCTTACGCTTAGTTGCTGGCTTGGAAGAAATCACTGAAGGTGAGATACACATTGGCAATGATCTTGTTAACGATGTCGACCCTGCCGAGCGTGGTGTCGCGATGGTATTCCAATCTTACGCACTTTATCCGCACATGACCGTTGAGGAAAATATGGGCTTTGGCCTGAAAATGAACGGATTTGCTAAGGAAATAGTTGAGAAACAGGTCACTAGCGCCGCTAAAACACTTCAACTAGAGCCTTTATTGAAACGTAAGCCTAAAGAGTTGTCAGGTGGGCAGCGTCAACGTGTTGCAATTGGTCGAGCAATTGTTCGCAAACCAAGAGTGTTCTTATTCGATGAGCCCCTATCAAATTTAGATGCTGAACTTCGCGTCGATATGCGCCTACAAATAGCCAAATTGCACCAAGATCTTCAAAACACCATGATCTATGTAACGCACGATCAGGTCGAAGCCATGACGCTTGCCGACAAGATCGTTGTGCTTAGAGATGGTCGTATTGAACAAGTAGGTTCGCCATTAGAGCTGTATCACTCTCCTCAAAATGAATTTGTAGCCGGCTTTATCGGTTCTCCGAAAATGAACTTCCTACCTTGTTTGGTTAATAGCACCTCAGACACTCACGCCCAACTGACGGTTAATGGCCTTAGTAAAATTACTCTACCATTACCAAATGATGGCCTTGCCGAAGGACAAAAGCTTACGCTTGGTATTCGACCTGAGCATTTAAATATTGATGGCACTTCTGATATCACGATTGAGTTCCAGAGTGAGGTAGTAGAACGACTGGGCAACAGTACTTATATGTTTGGTCAATCTTGTGGCGTAGACAGCTTTAAAGTTCATCTGCCCGGAGATCAAGAGGTCACGCGTTATCAGTCTCTGAATCTAAATTTCTCATCAAAAGATTGTCATCTGTTTGATGCGGAAGGTCAGAGAATCAATTAAGCATTTAAAAACGGTAAAGCTTGCTTGATGTCGCTCGCTTTACCGCTTCATTTCAAACTCATTTTTCATGCCACTTCCAGTAGCCAAAAACTTCCATTTTGATCCTCTTCACCTTATGAAACCTCTCTCAAAAATTTCATAACTCACACCTAAATGTTGTGTTCTTAGGCTTATTTTCATTTTCTTTATCCTTAAGCGCTATCCGGACATTAATTTGATAGTCGTTTACTAAATAATCGCTAAACTATAGTGTCGCCTACCCCTTTTTTTGAGAAACCTAAATGCCTAATGCTGATTCCACCCTAAACAAACGTATGGGAATCGTTGCGCTCACCTGGCCAATTTTTATCGAAGTTCTATTAAGAACAGCACTCAACACCAGTGATGTATTCATGTTATCGGGATACTCAGACAAAGCCGTGTCTGCCGTTGGTGTTATCTCTCAAATATCCTTTTTCCTGATCATCGTCTCGACTATGGTCAGCAGCGGCACGGGCATACTAATTGCGCAATACAATGGTGCATCTCGTGATGAGGAAAGCTCCCATGTAGGTGTGGCGAGTATTGTATTAGCCATTATTACTGGCCTACTATTGAGTATTATCGCTGTTCTTGGCGCAGAATATTTTATTCCGCTTTATCAACTTGAACCTCAAGTTGAACAATACGCTCAAGAGTACCTGTTCATCAGTGGCGCCCTCACCTTCAACGTAACGATTGGTGTGGTGTTAACTACAATTTTACGTAGCCATGGTTACTCTAAGTCACCAATGGTCATCAACCTAATAGCCGGCGTTATCAATGTATTCGGTAACTACTGCGCACTGTACCAACCTTTTGGTTTACCAGTATACGGAGTACAAGGCGTGGCAACGGCGACGGTCATTAGCCAGACCATTGGCCTATTAATTTTAATCGGTGTAGTAAGAAGCAAAGGAATTGATTTACCTCTCAAGCAGTTCAAATCAGTGCCTAAAGCTATCTATCAAAAAATCATGAAGATAGGCTCGATGAACGCCGGAGAAGTACTCTCTTACAACATGGCGCAAATCACGATTACCTTCTTTATTGTGCAAATGGGAACCTCATCACTAGCTGCATTTACTTATGCACAAAACATTGCTCGCCTCTCTTTTGCGTTTGCTTTAGCCATCGGCCAAGGGAGCCAAATTCAAACAGGCTACTACATTGGCAAGGGCTGGGTAGATGAAATAACGAGCCGTGTACAACGTTACTTTGTGGTTGGTTTTATCGCCTCGACCAGCATTACTTGTATGGTCTATATCTTCCGCTTTGAAATTTTAGATCTGTTCACTCAAGATCCAGAGATCATTGCCCTTGCCGCATTGCTCATTGCAGGTTCAATCTTGTTAGAAGCTGGCCGTGTATTTAATCTGATCTTCATCTCGTGCTTAAAAGCGACAGGCGATATTAAATTCCCAGTCAAGATGGGCATACTCAGCATGTGGGGGATTGGCGTCGCTATGAGTTACTTGCTTGGCGTACATTGGGGCTACGGTGTATTTGGTGCCTGGATGGCAATCGCGATGGATGAATGGTTCCGCGGGTTGATCATGGTTCGTCGCTGGCGAGCGAAAAAGTGGACTCGATTCTCTTTGTAACGTTGTAAATTGTAAATTGCCAGACAATAACCAATCATAAAGACCATATGTTAGGCATCTCAATCATCACGATTGAGATGCCTTTTAGTTATTGGCCTACGATGATCCTTTTACTTATCAAGCTCATTCTAAAAGAACGAATAGCAGGCTCAGTGAAGGTTATGCAGCAGCTTCAAGCGCTTTCTTACGCTTTGCTAATCGGCCAAAAATACCGACTAACATTACAATGCCGCACACACCGTACACCTGCATGATGGCTGGATCATCCGAGACAAAACCAACATCAGAGAACATCACGTAAGCACCTAATACCATGTAGAGAATGATAGCCGAAGCTTCGAAACGGAACTTCCAAGGTGTGACATCGATATTTTCATTCACAGGCATCACGTAATCATCTTCACGTGGCATGAAGTAGCCAATGATGAACATCAGCGCTGTACATACAACAAACAGAATCGCCAATTGGTGTAAGAAGTGAATAGGTGTTTTGAACACTAGCTGCATCGCAGCGTATGAACTTACAAATACCACCAATGCCACTTTAGCCGCTAGAGCTGGCACACGTTTAGAGATGTAACCCACAAACACGATAGTAAAGATTGGCACGCTGAAGAAGCCCGCTACCATTTGTAAGTATTGGAACAAGCCTTCAGGCGCATACATGATGAACGGTGCGATGCACACAGAGATAATCGCGATCACAACACCGAAGATACGACCTTTACCCACCAGTTCTTCATCCGTTTTACCTTGGCCAAACAGAGGCTTGTAGACATTCAATGCAAACAACGTCGTAGAACTGTTCAGCACACCGTTGAAGGTACTCAGAATCGCACCGAACATAACCGCAACAAAGAAGCCAACTAAAGGCTTAGGTAATACTTCGTTTACCAAGCGCGTGTACATGGTGTCTGGGTTACCGGCATCCGCGCCAAACATATGAAAAGCAATGATACCTGGAATGATTAGGAACAGTGGCGAGATCACCTTAATTGCCCCCGCAAGAATCACCCCTTTTTGACCTTCTTTTAGGTTCTTAGCACCCAATGCACGTTGGATGATCGATTGGTCAGTGCCCCAGTAATAAAGGTTCACAAGTAAAAGACCGGTAAACAAGGTAGAGAACGGCAGTGGATCTGTCTCTGTACCGACCGATTGCAGTTTTTCAGGTGCAGCGTACAACAACGTATCCAAGCCTGCCCCAAAACTACCCTCCCCTAATGCCATCAAGCCAAAAACAGGGATCATCAAGCCGCCAATAATAAGACCAACTCCATTAATAGTATCGGCAATCACGACCGCTTTGAGTCCACCATAAATCGCGTAAAAGAAGCCAAGTAGACCAATCGTCGCCGAAATGAGTGCTATTGAACTAAACTCTGAAATATTTAGCAACGCTTGAACATCAAAGATCTCCCCCAAAACAACGGCACCGGCATAAAGTGTGGTTGGCAAGATATTGATGACGTACTGGCACAAGAAAAGTAACGTCACAAACTTCTTCACCGACATGTCGTAACGGCTCTCTAAGAAGTCTGGTATCGTCGTGATCCCTTGCTTTAGATAACGCGGTACCAGCATCAACGCAATGATCACTAAGGTAACACCAGACGCCACTTCCCAACCCATGACACTCATATTGTGGGTATAAGCTTGTGCACTCATGCCAACAAAGCTAGTTGCGCTTAAGTTGGTTAAAATTAGTGAGCTGGCAATCAAACCACCGGTTAAGCTTCTTCCGCCAAGAAAGAAACCATCTTGTGAGGTGTCCTTGTCATTTTTAACTTTGTTGTAGGTAAACGCGACAACAAAACCAGTAAATAACAAGAATGACAGCAGAACTGTAATAGACATTTTGTTTTCCTTAAGTTTAGTTATTGCGGCAGCAATTCCTCGCTGCCGATTATATTTTTATATTTAGAATTTTATTTGTAGGGGTACGCAGAGCTAGCGGTTCATATCTTTTTAATATGAAGAATCAAGGCGGACTCAGGGTCTAGAATCGGTAAGGTCAATCCAATTTCCTTGAGGTTATCGCCACTCAGGGTCAACGTTTTGCCGAGCCATTGGGGGCGCTGTTTCATCAATTGGAAACTGGTTTTTGGCATGTCCACTAACTTCACTTGATACATCGCGTTGTCTTCCACACAGCTAATACGAAGTGGAGAAGGCAGAGCATATTCAGGCATCGCTAATTGGCACACGGTGATCAGCATTTCATCGTCATTTTCAACGCCATAAATATTCTGATTTTTGTCCGAAGGATCCATTCGGAAACTACGACCAGAATGCAAAACATGACGAAATTGCTTATGCAGTGAAATGTAACGTGAGAATGCTTGTTTCTCTTGCGGTGACTCTTTAACAGGGTCAAGCTCAACACCCATATGCCCCATGAGTGCGGTTACACCACGCATATTGATACTGTGACGACGGTTGGTTGAGTGGCATTCAGCTGGGCCGATGTGCGCCCCCATCACCTCTGGTGGGAAGAAGTAACTCATGCCTTTCTGAATGGCTTGGCGCTCTAAGGCATCATTACAATCCGATGCCCAGAAACGATGCGTTCGTTTTAGAATTTCAAAATCGATACGGCCGCCGCCCGAAGAACAAGATTCAATCTCGACTTCTGGGTGCGCTAGATTCAACTCATCAACAAGGCGATATAGCGCTTTAGTTTGACCATGCACAGCAGCTTTACCTTGATGCCCAGGTTGAACCAACTCTCGGTTCATATCCCACTTTAAATAAGTGATGTTGTACCGAGTCAGCAGCGCATTAAGGCGTTCATACAAGTAGTTAAAACACGCTTCATTTTGTAGGTCTAACACGTATTGCCAACGACCAGACGGTTGATGATATCCTTGTAAACCAAGCACCCAATCCGGGTGATTTCGGTAAAGATTAGAATCTTGGCTTACCATCTCAGGTTCAACCCAAAGGCCAAACTCCATACCCTGTTGGTTTACATGTTCAATCACAGGCTCTAAGCCATTTGGATATTTCACCTCATCCAAATACCAGTCGCCCAGTGCCGTGCGTTCACCATCACGCCCCACAAACCAACCATCATCAATAATGAAACGCTCAACGCCCATCACGCCCGCTTCTGTTGCCATCTTCATGATGTAGTCAGGCTTGTGATCAAAATAGATCCCTTCCCATGTGTTTAAATGAACGGGACGAGGTTTATCGGTTGGGAATTTAATAATGTTGTCGCGAACAAATTGTTGAAAGCGTTGCGCGATGCCATTTAAACCTGAGTTGCTGTAACAACCGAACAGCCAAGGCGTTTGGTAACTTGCTTGAGATTCTAGAATCGATTCACCCGCTAGCAATAACTCTCCCGCTTGAACAAAGCGGCGGCCATCACTACGAACATCCGCGCGCATTTGGTGGTTACCGCTCCAACCCAAATGAAATCCCCACACCAAACCGTTCTGCTCTGAGAACCCTTGAGTGCCTGCAAACATGCCAGGGAAGTTTTCATGTGAAGTACGACCGCGACGGTTCTCTTGCATGAAGCCGCCGTGTTCAAAACGCTGACGTTGCGTTTGAAATTCATGACACCAACGGCCATGGAACGTCATGAGTTCGTTGGCATGATTCGGCAATGGCAACGTAGAAGAAAGCTTATTCAGGTAGTATTTATTGCTGCCTTTATTGGTGACGGTTACACGCTTTTGGACGACGTCAGATTCGGAATCCAGCTTAATCTCTACCTTAAGGTTCAGTTGAGCAACCTTGTCTTCAAGGAAAAAACACGCCTCTTGATCTTGAGCATCGTAACGAACGGTCTTAAAGACAGGAGCCCAATCACGCCCTTCTCTGTGACCTTCAATGCCTGGAGCGTTAAAGTGTCCACTGCCTAACTCAGGGCAAAGAGAAAGTGGCACATCCACATCAAGTCGAGCTTGAGAAATCGGTCTTTCTGTCGAAAGCAGAAGATCTTCATCAATACTTGCGATCTTTGCCCCCCAATGCAAAACCTCTGGAACACGCCCTGATTTAATGATCAAACTATGGTTTTTACTCTTTAAGTGAATAAATTCGTTCATTACTAATCTCTATTGTTTTCGTAAACATAATATAGAAATAATAGTGAACCCATCACACCAAATTAGTATCCAAAACCGACAAAATCGTGATGTAAATTGGCTTTAACATTCGAGAAACTTGTACAAGATCGACTGTTTCCGGAAACATTTTTAATGTTTTAAAAGACATTTATTTGAAAGTGAGCAGAGTTTAGTTTGGTAAATTTCGGTAGGCTTATTTCACTCTAAAATATTCGATGAGCAGAGCGATGAGTATCACCTTCAAAGACGTAGCAAAACTGGCAGGGGTATCCACCCAGACGGTATCTCGAGTAACCAATGGCTCACAAGACGTCGCGGAATCCACCCGTAACAAGGTTAACGCCGCCATAAAGCAACTGGGATATGTACCCAATAAAGGTGCGCAAATGCTCAGTCGAGCCAAGTCCACCAGCATTGGCTTAGTCACGCTCGATATGGCACTGCATGGCGCAGCAATGATCGCAAATGGCGTGCGAATGCAGGCTCACAATATGGGTTACGGCACCACATTTTCTGTCGTCTCTGAATCAACCGTCGACAGTACACGAGAAGCTATTCGTGAATTACTCGCCCAACAGGTCGACAGTATTATCCTCAACGTTCCTCTAACTAAAGTTGAAGCTGAGTATTTGGTCGAGCAGTATCAACACCTGAACCTTATATTCATTGATGTCCCTTCAGACACACACGTCAATTACATATGTGGTGACCATGCTAAAGGCGCAACAATGGCCGCTCAACATTTAATAGAAAGTGGACGTCGAGATTACTTGCTGATCACTGGCCCAAACGAATCCAGTGCCTCAAAGATTCGTCATCAAAGCTGGTTAGCCGCGTTATCAGATGCAGAGAGTAAGGTGCAGTACCAATATCAAGGAAACTGGCAAGCAGAAAGTGGTTATCTTGGCGTTCGAGAAGCTGTCGCTAAACAAGCCGTATTTGATGCCGTGTTAGTGGCAAGTGATCAGATGGCATTAGGCGCTTTACGCGCGCTACAAGAACTGCAGATTCCAGTACCAGAAAAGGTTGCAGTCGTCGGCTTTGATGGCATCGAGGACAGTGCTTTCTTTAACCCACCTCTCACCACAATCAAACAAGATTTCACTACAATAGGTCAACAAGCCGTAGTACTTGCAGAGAAGCTCAGCGCCAACTCACAAGATGCCCTACTGCAACAACATATTGAAACCACACTGATTCCCAGAGAGAGTAGTCAATCTAAGATTACGGCTCACTATGAAAAACAACAGATAGAGCAACTCCTGAAGAAAATTCAGAGCCTATTACCGGAATAGAGATTGAAAGAAGAAAAAAGAAAAAGCGCTAGGGGGAGCTAGCGCTTTAAGACCAACTAAGTCCGTTTAGCCTGGTAGTTTTTTAAGCTATATCATGAGGATATAACCAACTTTTTTACTTAGATAAATCAAAAAGCCTATTCTTTACGACTGCTTTAAGTCGTAAATTAAGTATAGTCGGGTTGTGAAAAATGGAAGGATTTATTTCGTTTATTTTTACCCCTGACACAAGGTTGAAAAGTAGAAAACCAGCTCAAATGAACTAACCTTTAAGCATGATAGGAAATCGTGATGAAGGGCTATATGGATTCAGAGGCGACCACCGACAAACCCGCTCCTCAAAAAGAACAATCAAACTTGTTATCGTCTTTACTTCATGAATTCAGAAGAAACAAACTGATTCTGTATTATGTTGCATTTACGACACCGTTAACGTTAGTTGTTAATTATTTCGTGCCTCATGAAGTTCGATATAACATATATACCTACTTAGAAATCTTAGCCACTGTCTGTTACGTCACTTTTATTTTATGGGCGACATACTATTACTGCCATTTGTTGTTCAATCGAGAAAAAAGACCCACCAAACAATTCATCAAGAAAATTAAAACTCTGTTGTTTCCAGTATCAAAGCCGATCTACTTTATTTTATTAATGCTCGTCTTAAACATCTCATTCTCTAGCTATACCTTCTTAAAATCAGTCATTCCTTATCTCAACCCATATTTTTTAGATCTTGATTTTTACCATTTAGATAAATGGTTGCACTTTGGCATTTCACCTTGGGAAATCACCCACTTTTTTTTACCTAACTCAATAGCTTCGCTCGCCATCAACATCTTGTACAACTTGTGGTTTTTTATCATGTGGGGAATGCTGCTTTATTTTGTCATTTACCGTAAAGATGACCAACTTCGCAACCAGTTCTTACTCACATTCTTAAGTTCGTGGTTTATCATTGGGAACATACTCGCAACTCTTCTGTCATCAGCCGGCCCTGTTTTTATTAGTCACTTCAATGACCAAGATTTGTATCTTCCTTTGATGCAAAGATTAAACATGCAGAGCGCAGAACTCACTGAACGTGGCTTTATGTCTTTGTGGGCACTAAGTACTCAAGATGCGCTTTGGGCAAGCTACGTTGGAGGAGTTGGGGATATAGGGACAGGCATCTCAGCCATGCCCAGCATGCATGTAACCATATCCGTTCTGATTGCGATGACATCATTCAAATTGAATAAGAAACTCGGTTACATAGCGTGGATTTACGCCTTCTTTATTCAGGTTGGGTCGGTGCATTTGGCATGGCATTACGCTATTGACGGTTATGTCGGCGCAATAATGGTAGTCTTTCTTTGGCACTTGATAGGTTACATGCTTAGAAGATAGGCTAGATACTCAGAAGAAGCTCACCATCAATCACTCAACAGCAATGACAATCTCAACAGCTTGAGAAATCACTTTTCTCAAGTGAGTGTTCTTGTCGTCTAATTGCTTTCCCTTACGATAAACAAGCTGTATATCAAAATCAGGGACGTCTATCGGCGGAGTGACGGCTATCAGTGAACTGTCGACATTAGGGGCGTTTCTAGCAACTAACTTAGGCACAATGCACAATAGCTTTCTGCCACTAATCAATCGTTTTACGGTTAAGAAGTTGCTCGATGCGATTGCCACTTTTCTGGTATAGCCCAACTCAGCCAATTTAGTATCAACTGCGGTTTTTAAGGCACCACTAGGAGACACTAAGGCGTGCTCCACAGAGACAAATGATTGTAATGACATAGGTAACTCAACATCCAACACCGATTCATCAAGCAAACAGACATGTTGCTCAGTATAGAGAAGTTCTGTGCCATACAATTTAGGCACTTCACCAAAACTGCCTATCGCAATATCTAACTTAGCCTCTTCAAATACCTGCTGATAATTGGTTCGATTAACGTTGAAAAACGCGACTTGAGAGCTTGGCGAAACTTGCTTAATAAAGTCAAAGATCATTGGGCCAAACATCTGTTCAGCGTAATCGGTCAGCCCTATTTTCCAGCTGCCTCTATAACTATCAACTTCGAACCTTTTGGACAACAGAACTTCAGATTGAATAGTATTAAGCAACGCATCGACGGTGCTTGATAATTCAATGGCTCGGTCGGTCGCTTCCATCTTGCTACCAACTCGCTCAAACAAAGGGTCATCAAACAGCTTTCGCAATCTTTGTAGGCTATGGCTCATTGCAGATTGGCTAACATAGCAACGCTCAGCTGCCTTGCTCACGCTATTCGTTTTATACAATGCCTGTAGTGCAATCAACAAGTTAAGGTCGATCCCTTTCCAGTTAAAATCTGCCATACATACGAACCCATTTCATTAATAGTTATAATTAAAATAATTAATTTGAATCATAGTTCAACTCCACCTAAATTACGCTAAACATTTATCTGGAATCGATCATGCTTTCAATTTTTAAAACCTTTTTCTGGCTTGGCTGGATCAGCTTTGGTGGACCAGCGGCACATATTGGCTACTTCCGCAAAACCTTCGTTGAGAAACTGAATTGGTTATCCGACGAAGAGTACGGGCAAATTGTCGCCCTCAGTCAGTTTTTACCGGGTCCAGGCTCTAGTCAGGTTGGCTTCGCGGTTGGTTACAAAAAAGGTGGCTTAACCGGTGCGATTGCCGCATTTGTAGGCTTCACCTCCCCTTCTGTCATCCTAATGTTGATATTGGCCTTAGTGAGCAACCAGTTGTTGGAAGCACCTCTTTTCATTTCAATCATCCACGGACTTAAGCTACTCGCGGTCGTGGTTGTAGCTGATGCCACTTTCGGCATGTACAAAAACTTTTGCCAATCAAAGATAGCAACAGCACTGTGTGTGATCACCGCGATTGTTCTACTTTTGATTCCTGGGATCTGGCCTCAAGTCTTAGTACTCCTATTTGCAGCAATCATTGGCAGTAAGTTCTTAACCTCACAAGACTTAAAAACAACGCCTTCAACACATAAGATATCCATAACTCCACTTGTGATTTTTGTAGCACTATTGGTTGGCTTACCACTGTTTAGTGCATATTCTCAAGGTATCGAAGTGTTTGGGTTATTTTACCAAGCAGGCAGCTTGGTATTCGGTGGCGGTCACGTGGTACTTCCGTTACTGCAAAATGGTATTGGCGACCAACTGTCTCAAGATGCATTTCTCACGGGCTATGCCGCAGCACAAGCCGTACCAGGACCGATGTTTACGTTAGCCACTTACCTCGGTTATGTATTAATGCCGTCAGCGCCAATTACAGGTGCTCTATTAGCAACGGTTGCCGTGTTCTTACCGGGCTTCTTGCTGCTACTGGGTGTATTGAAAAACTGGCAGGCAATTGCGAGTAAACCTTTGGTGGCTGGTGCTCTTACTGGTGTGAATGCAGCAGTTGTTGGTCTATTACTTGCGGCTCTATATCAACCAATCTTCACAAGCGCAGTGAGCAGCGGCATAGACTTCGCTCTGATCATTGTTGGCGTTTGGTTATTGAAAACAATGAAGATGCCGATAGTAGGTTTAGTTGGCACCTTTATCGCAGCTGGTGTGGTTCTTAACTATTTATAATTAAGTACTTAGATACAAAACTGAGTGACAAATATTAGCCCCTGATAAGGACACTCATCAGGGGCTAATTCATTTGTGCTATTTACCATAAGGAGAGTAACTCTTCACAGAACAACACTATATTGGTGTGCTCGCCTTCATTTCTCTCACCTCTGCTAGGGCTCGATTTAGGTTTTCATTGGCGATTTTGTAATAAGATGGTTTTTTATCTATGGCTTGTTGCAGGTAAGGAATCGCTTCATCAGGTCGACCTTGAATAATTAAAAAGTAGCCGACATTATTCAGAGCTTCTGGCGCATCCATATGGCGCATGAACACATTTATTGCTTTTTTCACATCACCTGACGCCAAATAAATGAGTGCAAGGTTATTCTGAGCCTTCTCATTGTTAGGTTCTATTTCTAAAGCCGAACGAGTGTATTGGTACGCTTCTTTGTAGTTGCCGTACATGTAATGGGAGTAACCCATGTTCAGTAGAGCTTTCACTGATGTTTTATCGATAGTCAGCGACTTTTTAAAATACTCTTGAGCGATCTGATGCTTACCTTGAACATCTTCCAAAACTCCAATGCCCATGAAAGCCAGAGCTGGAGACATACTATCAACCTTCAAACCTGCTACTTCACTTTGACTTAACGCTTGGTAGTTTTTAATCGTACTACTACTTTTTAAGCGAACTTGGTCTGCATTGATCGCTTTAAAGAAATAACTTCGACCTTCGTCTGTACGGCGCTGCTTAGTATATAAAACACCTAACTGCTCTAAAACTTCAGTATGCGCAGGGTTAAAATCTAATGCCGCCAAATACGCTTTTTCAGCGAGTGCGTAATTGCCTCTCGATGAATGAATTCGACCGATAGTAAATAGCGTTTTATCGTGAAACTCTTGTTCAGGAAAAGACAGAGATCGGATGTACTCATAAAGAGCTAAATCGATGTTGTTGTCTCTCAAAGCAACATCACCACGCATGATTGCTTCTTTTTCACTTACCGGCGGATCGTCACTGGTTAAGGTGTCAATTGGCTTACCCGAATACAATTCGGCATCAAACTGATTAGTAGGCTCATCAGAAGAAGCGCAACCGAGAATTACTAACGGTAGTAAAAGTAAAACCATTCTATTCATTCGCATCATAAACTCGCTCCTGGAGATGTCAGTGCATCCATTACGATCATCATTCCGGGCCCAAGAGCAACGATAAAGAAGCAAGGCCAAATGAACAACAACATGGGAAATAGCATTTTGGTGGGGATTTTGGCTGCAATTTCTTCCGCAGCTTGTTGGCGTTTGTCTCGAAAATCTTCGGTATAGTCACGTAAGGTTTGAGCTAAACCGCCCCCCATTCTTGAAGCATGTGAGAGCAAAGAAACAAGTCCTTCCAACTCACGAAGCCCAGTTCGTTCAACGAGTTGACTCAAAGCATCAGGCATAGTGACACCCGCTTGAATTTTAGCAAACACAGTATCTAGCTCATCGGCAAGTTCGGGTTGTGAAATGTATAACTCGTTGGCGACACGCCCTAGTGCGGCATTAAAACCAAGACCTGATTCCGTACATACCACCAAAAGGTCTAAAGCATCAGGGACACCGTTTCTGATTTTTCTCTGTCTCTCTTTTTGCATTTTACTCAATACAAAATTGGGGAAGAATGTCCCGACAAAAATACATGTCACAATCAATAAGTTGTTGTAGCTGCCACCTATAGCCAAGTAAAACACCATAAATGCACAGACAAACCCTATTAATGTTGAAAGTACTTTAAAGGCGTAAAATACTGAAAGTGCGCTCTTTTCATGATATCCAGCATGCATTAATTTTTCTGAATACGTTTCGTTATCTTTTTTGTTCCCTCTCCCAATAAATGGCGTCAGCGACTCCAAGGTATTGGTAAAGTCATAAGGTTTGCGACTACCAGTATGGTTCCCTCCGGAAATCTGTTTTAACTTTTTATCCAACGGGGAACGAGTACCAACAAAAAGAAACCCTAAAGTAAGAGTAAGTAGCATAGTGGTAAGCAGAATCATCCCGTAAAGCAGGGTCTGGCTAGTGATACCGAACTCAGAGAGTGTTTGTTTCCATACTTCTAAATCAAAGAATTCCATAATCTATATCTCGATATTTATTATTTTTCTTATCCATAACGCCCCAATCGCCAACAAAATCACGCCAACACTGACCATAGATATTCCTCTAGGATCACTGTACAAAGGCTCGATGTATTCAGGGTTTACGAATTTGAGACCGAAAAATAGGGCAAAAGGAGAAAGCGTCAGTATCCAAGCAGAAAGTCGACTCTCAGCTGAAAGGGTTTTGATTTTTCTTTCTAGCTTAAAGCGCGCTCTTAATACCTCAGATACTTTTTGCAGATTCTCAGAGAGGTTGCCCCCCGTTTCTTTCTGCAACATGACCGCACTTGAAAAAGCCAACATAGAAACCGTCGGTACTCTTTCTGTCATTTGTAAGATGGCGAGCCGTAAATCATAACCATAATTCAATAAGTTATAGGTGTTCTTAAACTCAACCCCAATAGGCTCTGGCATCTCTTCGCCAACCTCATTAAAAGACTGAACTAATGGCTGACCCGCTTGTAAGGCTCTTCTTATGATGTCCAAGGCGTCTGGTAACTGCTCCTCAAACCGTGCCATTCGATAGGTCACTCTATTTTGAACAAACAGATAAGCAACAACCCAAACAAAGACGAAAGCGGCAACACAAATGAACCAAACTTGATTGAATACCAGAGCAACCAAAGCCAATAGGATTCCGCCCAAGAATACAATCAGCAAAAAGCGGCTTAATGTGATTTTTAGACCTGCTAATTCCAACATACGCTTTAAGTCGGCAAAAAAAGGAACAACAATCAATTTACGATCAAAGGGAGAAAGTTCTTTGTTGTAATGGTCTTTTAAGAGCGACAAACTCTCTTCATCAATATTTCTTTGTGTCTCTTTTAAACGACGGGATAGCTCTTTGTGCTTAGCTTTTTTCCCGGCAGCTGGCAATAACAAAGCTTGCGAAATAAACAATACCGCAACAAACAATAGGGCCAACGATACAGTTACACTATCCATGATCGGCTCCTCAGCTATGTGACTCGGTAAAGATCTCATAAGGCAAATCAAGACCACGTTTAACTAACTGATCATGAGACTGAGGAACGACACCGGTTGCGGTGTAATAACCTAAGATATTGCCATGCTCATCGATACCTTGACGCTGGAAGTGGAAGATCTCAGACATAGTGATGACCTCTCCTTCCATCCCGTTGATCTCTTGGATACTGACCATGCGACGCTTACCGTCTTCTTGTCTTTCCATTTGAACCACCAAATGAATAGCAGAAGCAATCTGCGCTCTTAGATTTTTCGTTGAAATATTCCACCCCGCCATCGAGAACATATTCTCAACACGACTTAGTGCATCACGAGGTGTATTCGCGTGAATCGTGGCAAGTGAACCATCATGGCCCGTGTTCATCGCCGCTAACATATCAACAGCTTCGCTACCACGTACCTCCCCGACAACAATACGGTCAGGTCGCATACGCAAGGTGTTTTTCACCAGCTCTCGCTGACTGATCTCACCTTTACCCTCAAGGTTTGCGGGGCGTGTTTCTAAACGAATCACGTGTGGTTGCTGCAGTTGTAACTCTGCGGAGTCTTCTATGGTAATAATCCGTTTATCTCTAGGAATAAACCCAGAAAAAATATTCAGCGTCGTCGTCTTCCCTGAGCCTGTACCACCAGAAATAAGGATATTAAGCTCACCTTTTACGGCAGCTTCAATGAACTTTGCCATTTGTGGAGAGGCTGACTTGTATTCCAGCAGATTATCCATGGTTAGGCTATCTACAGAAAAACGTCGTATCGAAACAGAAGGGCCATCTAAGGCCAAAGGGGGAATAATGGCATTCACTCGTGAACCATCAACTAATCGAGCATCCACCATCGGCGACGCTTCATCAATCCGGCGTCCAACCTGACTAACGATACGATCAATAATGTTTCTTAAGTGACGATCATCTAAAAACGTATACGGTGTTTTTTCTAATTTGCCTCGGCGTTCGACATAAACACTTTTAGGTCCGTTGACCAAAATATCGGACACCGTTTTATCGGCGAGCAATGGTTCAAGTGGGCCAAGGCCAAATACTTCATCTTCAATTTGCTTGATGACTCGCTTACGCCCCTCAGCACTTAATGCGTGGCTTTGGTCATCCGCCATTAACTGAACGATCGCTTCATGAAGGTCTACTTTGGCGCGCTCTTTATCTAAGCTAGAAAGTAGCCCTAAATCTAATGTTTCGAGTAACTGCTTATGAAAGTAGTGTTTAATCGACAATTCTTGCTCTAAGACTTTTTTCGCCTCATTCATCGACTTTTCTTGCTCTTCACTCGCCTCTAAACTCTTAGCTTCATGGGATACGTTAGCGACTTTCTGAATGAGGGGCGATACAACGCCGTCTTCCTCTTGGGAAAACTGTTCTACTTTCTTTTCAAACTCCGGATTAATATTTTTTCGTTTAAAGAACATAACGATCCCTCATATATGCTGTAACAAACGTGTTATGAAAATATTTTTTTAAGCCAACCTTTCTCTTCTTGTTCTGGCGGAGAAAGGATATGAGACAAATCAATAATCGACCGTGTAATTGAGCTCTTTTTCTTCGATTCAACCAACGGCAAACCTAAATTAGCGCTCTCAAGAGCCACCTTAAAATCATTAGGCATTAAATGGATGTCATGCTTTCCAACGGTTTGTTCTATGTCTGTTAGCTTAATTGTTTGTCGCTTTTCATAACGATTCACAATGATCTCGATTGAGTCCTGCTGCAACCCGTACTCAAACTTGAGTGTTCGAATTAATCGATTGCTATTTTTAACCGAAACCAAGGTTTGTTGAGCAACAAGTAACACCTTAGTCGCAGGGGAGATAGCCGATGCGAAGATATGATCCAACCCTCGAGAAAAGTCGATAATAATGTAGCGATAGAAGCGACGTAATACGGGCAGTAACTTCCCGATTTTCTGAGCATGTTCATAATCATCTGCGTTATTTTCATGCTTGAAACTTAAAACATGTAATCCTGACGAGTGCTTATTCACCAAGCTACTCAAAGACATCTCATCTAAATCATTTGAGCTATCGATGGCATCCGAAATACTGTAGGTCGGCGTGATATTCAAATATTCAGGAATAACACCAAACTGGAGGTCAATATCGAGCAACAGCACCTCATTCGGGTGATAACTTGCTATTTCTACGGCTGTATTAAGCGCTAAGGTCGTCGCTCCCATACCACCTTTAGTGTTGATAAATAGGAACACTTCTCCGTAGCTCGAATTTTCGATTTTCTCCGCCGCTGTTTTTTTAAGTAAGGGGAGAAGACCAGAAATAGAAATATCGTGAGACAAAAAATCCGAAGCACCGAGTCTTAACGCTATTTTTAATGACCCATTGTCACTTTCATCACCAAACACAACCAAAGATAAATCATGCTCTTCTAACTGCAGATTGTAGCTTTGCAAATCCACCATTTTCTGAGCCCAACCACCGCTAGATTCAACAAAGATTAGATCTGGTGCATCGATATTCTTCACATACTCTTCAGTCATACCTAACAAAGAAAAAGATTCAATATGCACGTTTCGACAACGTTTCAATTGCTGTCTCATATGAGCATGAAAATTATCATTGTTATAAATCAGCCATACATTCAAGTTGGTTTTAAGGCGAATCGCATCGTCCTCATTAGGTAAAATATCAATTGCTTCGCCCATATTCCCACCTGTCTTCATTGTGGACATCTTGTCCTAATATCATCAAGCCTTAACGGTAAACACTAAGTTCATTACGATGATGGCTAACCTATTCACGACGCTTCCTATTCAATCTCGCACCACTGTTCAAAAAATCTAATTTGCCCTAATGAGATAGTCTAAACAGTACTTGTAACTCGATGCATCTGTACCTAATCATTTGCGCTAATTAAAACTATTTAAAACCTGGCTGCTACTTCCGGAAAGTTCTTCGTCACCTTTACCCACATACTTATCGTAACCAGCTTGCATGCGCTCTCCGGTACCATCAGGCAAAACCTGTAAGTTCTCCTGTGTCGCATTAGGGTTGTACGTTTGTTCCATCTTTAACGTGGCCACAGATTGCCCTAGTGGTGCATCATTGGCACAACCGACGAGTACAACTATGAGAAAGGCCATCATTGTTCTAATCATATCTATCTCCTTATAAATCATGACCAAATGAACCTTCACTGCCACCATCAGTTGGCGCGATTCCTTTGTCTGAACTTGTCTTGCTGCTGTCTTCAGAATCAGAAGGCTCCGCAATGTATGCGCTTCTACCTAACAAGTAATATTCCAGATCATTCGGATCCACAAAGACATCAGTTGGCAGTGTGACTTTACTTCGGTCCACCGGTTTAGCGAGCCTCGGTGTAACGAGAATGACAAGCTCGGTTTCACCCGATATGTATTCTTGGCTATTGAAAAGCTGACCTAAAATCGGTACATCACCAATACCCGGCATTTTGTTACTGACATCTCGTACGTTCTCACTCAACAACCCTGCAATACCGATAGTTTGGCCATCAGCAAGCTCAAGCGTAGAAGAAGCACTTCGACGTGTGATTGGTGGGATAAAATAAGTCGCATTCGTCGACCCAGGATCGATAGTCAATGAACTGCTGTTAGCTATCTCACTCACATCAACCGCTAGGTTAAGATTGATTTTTTTATCGCTGAGTACGGTAGGTATGAATTTCAAGCCGACACCGTATTCCTTGTACTCTATGGTAATTCCATCGTCGTCGGGAACAGGAATAGGAAATTCACCACCCGCTAAAAACTCAGCCTTAGAACCACTTAATGCGGTTAAGTTTGGCTCTGCTAATACCTTAGCCACACCGTTTTGCTTCGCGACATCAAGAGCAAAAGTAAACAAGGTATTACTATCGATGAAAGAACCTAGAATTCCGTAATCGGTAGAGGTTGGGATATCGAAAATTGGCGTTGCGCCCAATACACCAGCAGGGACTGATGAAGCGCCCCACGAAAAGTTAGAACCACTGGTTTGGAAGAAATGGAAGTTAGCATCGAACTTTCTCACTAAGCTTCGCTGAACCTCGGCTACCGTCACTTCAAGCATAACTTGTTGTGCGCCACCAATAGACATCAAGTTGATCACACCCGTTGCGGCTGCTTGCTCACTACCACTCTCTTTAGCATCATCCGCCGCTTGTCCTGCCGCATAAGTTTCGGCAATTCGCATCGCTACATTCATTTTTTGTTGATTACTGATTTGCCCACTTAACAGCAAACGGTTTTGCGCACTATGAACCTCAATCGTCTCATCAGGAAGAAACTCGTATAGCTTTGACTTTAAGCTATTAAGATCATGGGTAACTTCGATGTTAATCGACTCAATCAACTGACCTTGCGAATCCCAAGCCATCAAATTTGTCGCCCCTAATTTTTTACCAATTAAGAACAACTCATTAGACTTCAAAATCACAATGTCTAAGACTTCAGGATCTCCAAGAGAAACCTTCGCCGCTTTTCCCGACAGCACCACATGCGTAGATTTATGATGCGGCACCGTGACCGTTTTTCCCGTCTGTAGAGCAGCAACACTGGCCGCTGAAAAACAAATCAGGCTAAAAACACACGCTAATAATATTTTCATATCTCACCTCAATCCTTGACGCGCACACTAGATGTTTCTGTACCTTTGATAATGGTGACACTTGGTCTAGGCACATATCGACGAACCACTTTTTTCTCTACTTCATGTGGATTTCTCAAGGTCAGCTGAATACTACCTTTGCTTTTAGCCGTGAGGAGTTTCTCAGCCTCTTTTGGCGTCATCTCAAGTGTTACCGCACGAACGATAATCGGACTGTTTTCTTTCGTTTTAGCCGTTTGGTCGACGGCTAAAACCTTAATGTCTTTTAATACCGTTTGAGTCGCTGCAGAATTTTTTCCGTAAGAAACAGTATTGAGAATATCAACCTTATTCCCCGGTAATAAGAAACCAGCCACACCAATAACATCATCAACACGTATCGTTACCGCACGTTTATTTTCAGGAATAAGAGCAGCAAGTGTTGACCCTTCTCCTGGCACAGTAAAACGTAACTTATGAAGTACCTCTCCGGCATAAATGGTATTGGCGACTACTTTTCCGAGCAGTTCTGTTTTATCCGAATAGTTGTTTTCATTGATCCAATCGACTTCCATCAACTTAGTTGTTAAATATTGCTCTTCAATTATGGTTCCAGCTTCAATTTCTTGAGATGCCACTACAACCGGATGACGCTCAACTTGCTCGACTTCAATCGTCGGTTGAACTTGGTTGTCCATCCATTGTTTAGCGAAAAATACAGCGGCTAAACCGAATACTACGGACAATAAAAACAGTAGGAAAACTTGACTCTTATTCATTATTCTCTTCCTCGTGTCCATCAGAGGTAAAATAGACTTTCCATGCCATGGCTAGAATGTCGAATGTGATAACGGGTGGGAGTTGCTCAAACGAAAGAATGTCTTTGCTAATACCAACAAGGTCTTTCGGTAAACAAGGGAAAAGCGGTACTTTGTGCAGCGTATGCATTTGAGACAAACGCTCAAAGAACCCATCTTGCAGTTCTATCTCTTTATCAACAGTTACGCTCACCCACAGAGCTTCATAATCTTGCTGATTCAGAGGCTTGAATTCTATTTTGTAGCCCAAGCGACGTAGAAAGGCTGGGTCACTGATCTTTTCAGGATTCAAATTGGTAGAAAATGCGAGCGTTAAAACGAATGGCATGGTGATTTGTTGACCATTCGGTAATGACAGGTGATCAAAGAAGTATTCCATTGGTACGATCCAGCGGTTGAGCAAAGCATCCACTGGCATGGGTTGGCGCCCCAGATCATCAATAACAAAAATGCCGTTATTAGCCATCATTTGTAAAGGTGCTAACCAAACGCGATTATGCTCAGAGTGATTCACCTCAAGCATATCCATGGTGAGCTCTCCGCCCACTTGGATATTAGGACGTTCACAATTGAGCCATCGCTTATCGTATTGATCTCGGAGTGAAACAGTTTGCTCACTGCCATTACGATCTAAAGGAGTATGATGTTGCGCTGAGAAAACCTTAATGACATTCCCTAACGCGTAAACGGCATAAGGGATAAAAACTGAAGTATGAAGCGTGTTCACGATACGAGACGCGACAAAAGTTTTACCTGTCCCAGCGTGCCCATACAACAACAGCGCCCTTCCCGAATTTATTGCAGGCCCTAACACCGAGATCATTTTTTGTACGCCGTAAACATCACTCAATGCGGCTTCCACATCAGGGCGAGTAACAAGCTCTGCCCTTAAATCTTGTTGCTCTACAATTTCAGTGTATTGCTTGAGAGAAACAGGAACTGGACCTAAATAAGCATCTCGTTTGAACGCAAGATCGGCTTCTTCTAAGCCTTTCTCTGACAAGGAATAACGGACATGACTATGAGAAGACGATTCCAAAGACAAAGCAGAAGTAGGTTGAAATACTTCGATAAGAGATTTATTTCTGAGTGCGGCTAGTCCATTCTCTATGACATGTGTAACAACACATAAATAGTTAGACAAATCTAACACATCAGATTTAGGGTAAGCTGATAGGTGCTTTAGCAATAGGTTCTCAACAACAACCTCAGGAACACCAAGCATTTCGATGGAAGTCGGTACCACTGGAGCTGATATTTGAGGCTTTAAATTGCTCGGGGAAGGTATCCCTCTCATATCCATATGTCCTCTCCAACACATCGACTAGTGATTTAGTTTGATCTATGTAAAATAACTGTACATCGCTAAACCTATTACAACTGAAGGAGCAAATGGCATGGTTACTTTATTTGAGTAACGAGAATGCACAACAGGTTCACCTTTAATATCAGGAGATATCCCGCTAACTAGCATTAGTTTTTCTTCAAAGTATCGTCTAACTGTTATCTCACTATTATTGGCTCGATTATAAAGTAAATATAATGTTCCAATTATTCCGGCAGCGATGAGTATGTAATAAGACACATCAAGTAATGAGCCCCACCCAATATACAACCCAATAACACCTAATAATTTCACATCCCCTGCAGACATGGCCCTCAGAAAATACAAAATCAAACCTGAACAGAAAAGAACTACAGCACCTATCAATGAAGCAACTAATGCATCTAAAGAAAACCCACTATTTAACACAGATAAAAAGTACAAAAATAAAAATAAAATCAGTATCTTATTTGGTATACGATGTTTCTCAACATCGTATACCGAAACAACAATAAGCAATGCCCAAAACAATAAAGATTCACTTATCATTAATTTAGATACCCGCCACGATAGAAAGAAACTTACTGATTAGAGCCGTCGCTATTCCAGAAAATATTAACCAAGCGAGAATGACAAGTGAAGCAGCTCCAATAACATACTCGACCGTAGTCAACCCTTTCTGATACCCCACCCTTTTAAGGTTCATTACCGTTAGCTCTTATGAAGTACTAATTTGATCAACAATAGTACTTAGTTTCGTTGATAGCGCTGTACCAATCCCAGTAAATATTGTGGTTAGCCCAAGAACAAGCATGGCTGCGCCAATAACATATTCAATAACCGTAAGACCTTCTTCATCATTCATGAATTCTTTACAATTTTTCAAAAACTTACTCATGAGAATCTCTCCTTGATTTACATTACAGGTTTATTTACCTGTAAACTAAATCTAGAGCTGAACAATATATTAGGTTAGGATTTTCTTGCTATTTACTTGCACTTTTTTGTTGTACTTCTAATCTATTTAATAGATGCCATTTTGATATATATTTCTTACTGTTTATTTTGATATGATACAGGTTCAATAACTATGGAAATAATAACACCACTACTTTCTGATATAGACAGTGATTTCAACTCAGTTATTACCAATAAAATTCGTCATTACTTCCCTATTGAGAACTATAAACAGGATATATCTATAATCAGTAACTTAGATGTAAGGTTAGTATTCTATATATTGAATCGAACGGATGAGCTTCAACTACTTACAATGGCACTGTCTATTTGCGAAAATCTGAACAAGCGAATAGTCATTATTTGTTCAGGTCAGATACCTAATATCGTTCGAAATCATAAGAATATATTCTTTATAATAGAAACGAGCAGTAATCATCTGACCAGTAAGTTCGAAGAACTGCAGCGTAAAACCCAACATATCTTCGAGCCTCACTTTGATCTCGACCGAGATACGAATAACAATAATCAGCTACCTGCAAAGTTGTTTACCTCTGAAGTCGTTAACTTTGTTATGGACAACATAAACAAAGAGATCAGAGAAACTGAAATTGCAGAAAAATGTCACTGTTCTACTACCTATTTTTCTAAAAAGTTTCATCTACACTTTGGGGTAAGCTTCAGGGATTTTGTGTGCGATAAACGAATCCTTTTAGCCAAAAAGTTAATCGAAGCCGATACCGAATCAAAAATCGCTGTTATTTCTTACCTATGTGGATACAAGGATGTGTCGTATTTTTCAAGAATCTTTAAGAAAAGGACTGGAGTTACCCCCGCAAGTTACAGACGTGCCTGCACGGATAACAGAAAACGCTAATTTTACTCCCTAAAATAAAAAATCATGGTACATTTAACATGATCTTAACAAAAATAACTTAGCGAAAAACATGGAGTTAGACAATGATTCAGCCTAACGAGTTTAGCCAAGAAAAAGCAACAGCTCTCTCTACACCCAATGACATGATTTTAAAATGGGCAGAAGAACGCCCAGATGAAGTCTATTTAAAACAAATAATTAACCGCCAATTTGTTGAATTCACTTACAAAGAAGTGGCCGACAAAGCACTAAAACTGGCGTCAGCATTAGAAGGACTCGGAGCCCAACCCGGCGATAGAGTCGCTCTCGTTTCAAAAAACTGTGCAGAGTGGTTTATCTGCGATCTTGCCATGATGTTAGGAGATTTTGTCAGCGTCCCAATCTTTCCAACAGCTGGAGCAGACACCATTCAATACTGTATTGAACACAGTGAAAGTAAAATTGTGATTGCAGGCAAGCTTGACGATCCTAAGGCCACTCAAAAAGTACTCGATGATAACCCGAGTCTAGTCAGTATCTCACTGCCCTACGATACTGCCGCTAAGTGCCAACACACTTTTGAGCAGCTTATCGAGACACACGAACCCTCAACCAAACGACCTCAGCATCACGATGATAAGCTGATGTCGCTTGTGTATACATCTGGTACTTCTGGTTTACCGAAAGGCGCAATGCTCACGTATGGTGCCTTTACTTGGTCAGTTCATCGGTTGATCGACCATATTGGTATCCAACCAGGCGATCGCCTATTCTCTTATCTACCACTTGCCCATATTACAGAGCGCGTTTACATCTTTGGTTCATCAGTAATGGGTGGGGTAGTTACGGCTTTCCCTGAATCTTTAGACACGTTTATTGACGATGTGAAAATGCACCGTCCAACTTTGTTTATTTCAGTTCCTCGCTTATGGACTCTATTCCAACAACGAATTCAGGATAAGCTGCCACAGAAAAAACTGAACTTCTTACTTAAAATTCCATTTGTGAATAACATCATTAAGAAGAAACTGGCTGATGGTCTGGGTTTAGACCAAGCTCGTGTTCTTGGTTGTGGTTCAGCGCCTGTATCACCGGCTTTACTCGCATGGTATGAAAGCGTTGGTTTACACATTACCGAGGCTTGGGGGATGACAGAGTCTTTCGCCTACAGCACGATTAACCACCCGTTTAGATCAGACAAAATTGGTACGGTGGGTAATGCAGGTCCAGGCATCGAACTCAAAATTGCAGAAGACGAAGAAATTTTAGTTCGAAGCAAAGGCATGTTCTCTGGTTATTACAAAAATGACATTGCGACTCAAGAGTCTTTTGACTCAGAGGGTTGGCTACATACGGGTGATATTGGTGATATTGACAGCGAAGGCTACTTAACGATTCGTGGACGTAAGAAAGACACCTTTAAAACAGCTAAAGGTAAGTTTGTTGCTCCCGTTCCAATCGAGAACAAACTCTTTGAATACAGCCGCGTAGAAATGATGTGTTTGATAGGCTTAGGCTTGCCAGGCCCTATCCTGCTTGTTGTACCCCATGACTTCCCTAACTTTGATCGAGCTCGTTATGAGAAAACGACCAAGCGTGTTATCGAGAAGATGAACGAACAACTCGCCTCACACGAGAAGATCAAAGGCGTATTAATGATTAAGGAACCGTGGAGTATTGAGAATGGCGTGTTAACACCAACGCTTAAGATCAAACGACATATCCTTGAGCAAAAATATCACGAAGTCGGTCATAACTGGCCGAAAGATAAATTGGTGGTTTGGGAAGAGTAACCATTAAGCCTAACCACCCCGGTTAGCGCTAAAATAACAGACAGAACTAAGAGGGAGCTGAAAAGTTCCCTCTTTATATTTTGTTCTACTTCTTATCAACAGTCTGTGTGCTCAATATTCAAAAGATACAACCCAAAATAACGCTACAAGGTTAAACGTATAATCACGTCCAACATCTCATCGAAACAAGGGCCTAACGCCTCCTCATCGATGGCATGGCAATACACACCTTCTAGTTGAGCAGGATCATAATCCGCACTTAAATCAGGATCATCCAAAAGCGCACTAGAATTTGCCATTCGTAACAGTAAGTCTTCTCCAAACTCACTATCAGGCCCGGTTGCCGATGTTAATGATGAACCTAACCCCAAGGTAAAGACGTAAATATCTTCCCCTCTCGCGGCTTCAGCAATGTCTTCCACTAAATTACGTGCTACACGATTCACTCTGGTATATAGATCATTTGCTGAATGGCTATCAGGGTCATATTGCGCTACCGGGCGTACTGAATGAGTCGGATTCAATATATTAAACTCAGTGGCACTCGAATCATGAGCCGTATAATAGTCCGGCATCTCACTAATATAATCATCAATGTCACGCCCTTCATACCCACCCGATAAAGTGGTTGCGATAGAGTCATGCCTCCAAAGCCCTCTCGGCGTACCACTGTTACCATCACTTGAGCGAATGGAACCGGTATGGGATCCCCCACCTTCAAAATCGAATGTCGTAGCAAAAGTATTTGGAGCCCCATCAGTAAAGAACACGATCACTTTTAAGTTAGCAGGATCAGTAACCGTTCTTAGCTCATTTAAAGCTCGATAGATCCCCTCCGATGCATTGGTATATTGTGCATTAGACGTACTACCAAAATTAAAACTGTCTATCTCCGATTTAATGGTACTTCGACTATGGCCGCGAGTCGCATTGAACCCCACCGGAACCTCGGCTCCGAAAGCAAATTTAACCAATGAAACCCGATCAAATCCTTCGTGAAAGTTTTCAACGAATGACTTAGACCTGTCGATGACGTCTTGTGTCACGTCACCTATGCTGCCGAGCCTCAAAGAAGTGGTGTTATCAATCACTAACACTAAATCTACTGGGCGACGAATAGATTGCGCAGACACTCCAGGATTGAATGTATCTAACCCAATCAAGGGTAAAAAGAGCGTGGGTACTTGTGCCGTAGCTGAAATATCAATCGAAATATTACCGAATGAATCATAGGAGAAATTGACTGCGCCCAAGCTAGGTGTTGCTGAATAAAAGTCGGCCGGGATATTTGCGGCAAAATATTTTTGAGCGGCGGCACGCCCTGCATCTTCGCCATTGGCAACCGCTCTTGCAGCGGCAATACTGGCAGCATCAACTGCTGCAAATAATTTAGACTTAACAATATAAGCTCGTCCAGCATCAACAGAAAGCCCGACAACTAACAGAATAAAAGGCAGTGCGATGACTGACATCAAAGCCACTAACCCACGACTGTAACGATATTTGATTGGGGTTCCCTTATCCATTTTAACCTTCCTTACATATATGTTGTGTCGCTCAGAATATATTCCTCATCGAATACTCGACTAAAAATCGGCGAATAGTCATAGAATACTTCTACGCTGTACACAATCTCTCCATCATCAAGCGCAACGGCTAAATTGTTAATGAGTGGAGGGTCATCAGCATCCACATCAGAACACTCCCCATCATTTGCCCAATTACTGCAGCTCGACCAAATAGCACTATTTTTACTCAGCCCGTGTTGATTCCATCGGTATTGGCTTTTAATGTAGGGCGAAGCATCTTCTTGCCCAACGACCTCGGTGATGTAAATGACACCGTCTTGCGTCAAATCCAATGTTCCCGATGTCGTAGCGATGATGTCCATCACTTCTTGGGGGGTGTCAGTATTACTTCGAGAAATAATATTTCCACCTTCTCGACTTATACTAATAATGATGTGGTTGGCTTGAATGAGGTGCGTGATATCGACAGCCGCAACAATAAGCAACATAAACAATGGTGCTATTAACGTCATTTCGATTGCCGCAAACCCTTTCTCAGCGGCTTTTTTTATCTTAAAAGGAAACATCCTGTCCTCCCTAAAACGCTTCGTTTTTCATTGCTGCGCTAACGGTAAATTTAAACTTCCCGTCATCGAGCAAAACATACATATAGGGGTTTACAGATGGCCACTCGCAATCAAGATGAATAGAAATAATGTCCCCTGAACCACCAAACCCGGTAACAGCGTTGCCGTAAACATCTTCAACACGTATGTTTTGGACATCCATCACTTTGTCGAGCAAGCCACTCGAAGATTGCGAGATTTTTTCTAATATAGCGGCTTCGCGGTCACTCGATGCATCAGGATCCAGATCAGAACGACCAGTGATGGCATATCTTGCACCCTCTCTTGCCGAATGTTGCATGGTCAATTTAACAAACCCGTATATACCAAGATCAACAACCGTTAAAAAAAGCGCAAAAAACAGACTCACCACGATCGTAAACTCGATAATAGCGATGCCTTTTATTTTAGATTTAAAGCCGTTTCGATAACGACTACGCTCCGAACCTCTTGAAATAGATTTCATACAGCCCCCACCCTCTCGTCTTTCTATTCCCTCTATCTGCCCAATAGAAAACCCAAGGAGATATAGAAAGACTGAACATTAAAGATATAGAATTGATAAACGAGTTGTTCAAGTTTTATACACGCAGGGGATTTTAAGTAGTACCATAGAAGGGTAAATCAGACTGAAAGTTAATTAAGTCTTTTATTTTTCTAAAGTTAAATAAATTAAAAATCCAAAAATACAGTAGAGTTGGAACCTTTATTTATTTATCATTAAAATAACTGGTTGTTTTATATCCATTAGAAAAATAAATGAAATATGGAATACAATGCTTGTTTCTAAATAAATCAGAGTTAAAGTCTCAAAAATAAGACAGAATCATTTCAAAGTAAGCATTTAGTTTAATAGTAAATAGAATTATAAAAATACTCGACAATTAATGAGTAAAGTCATATTGAGCCAAACCAATACAGATGAAAATTATGACTGAGATAAAGCCAGCGAGACCCGACTTCACGCTATTGACTACATAAGTCAGAATTATAAGTATTTCGTATAATCAGAAGAATCGTTGTTCTCATATTCTAACCCTATGTCTTCTTTCACTCGTCGGCTCAGTTGTTCTGCACATAAAACCTGATTCTGTTTCGCCTTAACTTCACCTAATTTTATCTTCTTATTTTTAAACAACTTAGCACCATAAAGTCTCGTCCAACTGATTAATACTTCCATAATTACTCTCTTGTATTTGCCATCGTTCTGTCGTTATTATGAAAACAACCTGTTCGATAAGCGAACAACCATTCCTAACAAGAACTATAAGAAGAAGTTATGGACAATAGACTACGCCACCTTTCCGGACTTCGTTACTTCGAAGTCGCAGCTCGCTTGAGTAGCTACAGCAAGGCAGCAGAAGAGCTCTTTGTTAGCCAAGCTGCTGTCAGCCAAAAGAGCTCTTTGTTAGCCAAGCTGCTGTCAGCCAAAAGATCCGTCAGTTAGAGGAACAATTGGAGTGTAAGCTGTTCATCAGGAAAGGGCGTGAAATGGCGCTGACTCAAGAGGGGCGGACTCTCTTCCAGCATGTGTCAGATGGATTTAAAGAGCTTGTTGTCGGATTGAATAAGATTCAGTCTGAACCCCTGCAAGGCGTTATCGTTGTTCGAAGCCCTCCCTCTTTTGCATCGCGTTGGTTATTGCCAAGGCTGTGGAAATTCTCAGTCAGACACCCAGAGATCCCAATTAAGGTGCTAACAGCGTCTGATACCCCAAATTTAAAACATGGTGAGATTGATGTGGCTATTCTGCAAGGCGAAGAGCTATGTGTTGAGGAAGGCTTGACTCTTGAGATGCTAATCAACGAACCCATCTATCCTTTTTGCTCACCTGAACTCGCCAACTCTTTAAAGTTCACGTCACCAGAACAATTACTCAAATGTTGGTTGATTCAATTTAATAGCGGATGCTTCCCTTGGGAGGAGTGGTTCAAACAAGCCAACATATCTACTCAAGGTAGTACCATAGAGTGGATGGAAGTCGGTACCTTTGATATGGGGTTAACCACTGTGATGGCGGGTCATGGAGTTTGCCTCGCAACGGACAGCCTTGCCGGTGATTTCATTGAACGCGGGTTACTCGTTAAACCCTTTAATATTGGGATGACACCTGGCGTTCAAGTTAACTTATGTTTTGATCCTAGCTCGCCAAGAAAAGAGCGTATTGCGGCATTTACTGAATGGTTGCATGAAGAAGTTTCTGAAATATCAAAGATCTAGCTTTGGCTTTGGCTTTGGCTTTGGCTTTGGCTTTGGCTTTGGCAAGAGAATAAACATCATGTTCCTTACTAACCGTAACGTAACTCTTAAAAATCAGAAAGAGTTACGTTACGGTAAGCTTAATCACTCCCAAAATGGTTTTCTCACTTCTTCGTTGGCCTGACCTCGGGTAATACCAACATCTTCAAGTAAATAATCAGATAGTTCAGCTAGGTGCTTTCTCGTTCTACGCTTCTGAAGATAAAGTCTAAATTTAGAATAGAATTTCTTAACTGATAACGATGACAAAAATGAATGGTTGGTATTTTCGGTTGCTGTTATCGTATTCATAGCCTTTCTCCTGTTGATCTCTCGCTTTGTTATGGTCAATAATCGACCAACAACGCACTAACGACAAACGATAGATATTGGCATTCAGTTAAGGAAAACTAATGTGAGAGAGCGAACCCCACCTTTCCAAGGGATCTACTATTTTTATACTGCAGCTGAAACTGGCAGCTTTAAACTCGCGGCTGAGAAGCTGTTTGTCACGGCAGCTGCCGTCAGCCAACAAATTCGTCAACTTGAAGTGTGGTTAGGTGCAGACTTGTTTATTCGTCAGCACCGAAAAATAGTACTCACTCACGAAGGTGAAGTGCTTTACCTGCAAGCTAAGAAAGGCTTTGCCCACATTCAAGATGGCGTGAGGCGAATTAACCAAGATCCAAACCCTACTCAACTGTCTATTTCAACCGTGCCATCATTTGCCCAACACTGGTTGGTACCTCGAATTGGCGACTTTCGCGATCGCCACCCTGATCTATCCATGTTGATTGAACCAACCAATAAGCTAGTGACGTTTGAAGACTCTAATGTCGATGTCTGCGTTCGCTATGGTCATGGTAGTTATCCAAACATTGAATCGCGTTGGTTAATGGACGAGGTGGTTTACCCAGTTTGCCACCCTATTTACCAAGAAAAGCATGGTATTTACGATATCGGTGATCTGCACAAAGCTGAGTTAATTGAAGACCGCTGGCCGGATATGGATTGGAATCTATGGCTAGAAATTGTCGGAGCGAGAGCTGGCCGTACATCGTTGCAATTTGATGGCTCGCACTTTGTTCTAGAAGGCGCACTATCAGTTCAAGGAGTCGCACTCGTTAAGCACAGCTTGGTGTACCGCTATCTACAGGAAGGGAAATTAGTTCGAATAGGCAACATCGCACTCAAGCCTAAATACAATTACTTTTTATGCGCACCTGCTGGTTACTTTCATCGAGAGAAAATAAAACGCTTTGAAGCTTGGATGCAAGGTCAGGTTCAGTTATTTGGAAATAAAGGTCGGGAAGAGCTTTCTATTATCGATACCGATTACGAGCTTAAATGGTCCGATAATTCATAAAGCGAAACTGATATACTGAGCTCAAACAAATGGCGAGAACATCTCATGACACAAGAAAATAACCCACTTCACGGTATCACTCTGCAGAAACTACTGACTGAATTGGTTGAGCATTACGGCTGGGAAGAGTTGAGTTACATGGTAAACATCAACTGTTTCAAAAAAGACCCTAGCATCAAATCCAGCTTAAAATTTTTGCGTAAAACGGACTGGGCACGTATTAAAGTAGAGCAGATCTACATTGATTTGAAACGTTAGTCCCTCTCTGTTTAAGCTGTATCTGAATTTGTCCCGTATCCATTCAGTACGGGGCCACATCAATCTCGCATCTCGCATCTCGCATCTCGCATCTCGCATCTCGCATCTCGCATCTCGCATCTCGCAGTATATGACAAGCAACAAAAAGCCCCGCAAGCTTTCACTTGCGGTGCTTTTTTAGTTAACTTAGAAAAGAGCTAATTACTTACCAGCTGCTTTTTCTGCTTTAACTTTAGCGATTACTTCTTCTGCCACGTTCGTTGGACATGGAGAGTACTGTGCGAATTCCATAGAGAATTGGCCACGGCCTGAAGTAATTGTACGTAGGTGACCGATGTAACCAAACATTTCTGAAAGTGGTACGTCAGCTTTAATACGAACGCCAGTTACGCCAGCTTGTTGATCTTTGATCATGCCACGACGACGGTTAAGGTCACCGATAACATCACCAACGTGATCTTCTGGAGTAAATACGTCAACGTTCATGATTGGCTCAAGAAGTTGCGCGCCAGCTTTAGGCATAGATTGACGGAATGCACCTTTCGCTGCGATTTCAAATGCGATTGCAGATGAATCGACTGCGTGGAAACCACCATCGTAAAGTTCAACTTCAACGTCTAGCGTAGGGAAGCCAGCTAGTACGCCGTTTTCCATCATGCCAGCAAAGCCTTTCTCAACAGCAGGCCAGAATTCTTTAGGTACGTTACCGCCAACAACTTTTGAAGAGAACGTAAAGCCAGAACCAGGTTCGCCAGGCTTGATACGGTAATCGATCTTACCGAATTGACCAGAACCACCAGACTGTTTCTTATGCGTGTAGCTATCTTCAATTGCTTGAGTGATAGTTTCACGGTAAGCAACTTGAGGAGCACCAACTGTTAGGTCAACGCCGTAAGTACGCTTAAGGATATCTACCTTGATGTCTAGGTGAAGCTCACCCATACCTTTCAGGATAGTTTCGCCAGTTTCTTCGTCAGTTTCAACTTGGAAAGATGGATCTTCTGCAACCATTTTACCGATCGCGATACCCATTTTCTCAGAACCGCCTTTATCTTTTGGAGATACAGCGATAGAGATTACTGGAGTTGGGAAAACCATTGGCTCAAGCGTTACTTGATCTTTAGGATCACATAAAGTGTGACCTGTTTGCACGTTCTTCATACCAACGATCGCAATGATGTCACCAGCTTGTGCGCTAGTTAGTTCGTTACGGTCATCAGCTTGCATCTCAACCATACGGCCAACACGCTCAGTTTTACCTGTGAATGAGTTAAGGATCGTGTCGCCTTTGTTCAATTTACCAGAGTAAATACGAACGAAAGTTAGAGCACCGAAACGGTCATCCATGATTTTGAATGCAAGCGCTTTAAATGTTTCTTCAGTAGAAACAACAGCGTGGTTACCAGTTTCTTCACCGTTCTCATCCATTAGAGGTTGAGGATCAACTTCAGTTGGAGAAGGTAGGTAATCTACAACAGCGTCAAGAATGATTTGAACACCCTTGTTCTTGAATGCAGAACCACAGTAAGTTGGGAAGAACGCTAGGTCACGAGTACCTTTACGGATACAACGCTTGACGTCTTCGATAGAAGGCTCTTCACCTTCCATGTAAGCTTCAAGTAGGTCATCGTCTTGCTCTACAGCAGTTTCGATTAGCTCTTCACGGTATTGCTCAACGTCATCAACCATGTCCGCAGGAACATCTTTGATTTCGAAGTTTTCAGGAAGACCAGTGTCATCCCAAACGTATGCTTTACGGCTTAGAAGGTCTACAACACCCACGAATTCATCTTCGCGGCCGATTGGTAGAACCATAACTAGAGGAGTTGCGCCTAGAACGTTTTTAACTTGGTCAACAACGTTGTAGAAATCTGCACCCATACGGTCTAGTTTGTTAACGAAGATCAGACGAGATACTTCTGATTCGTTAGCGTAGCGCCAGTTAGTTTCTGATTGTGGTTCAACACCACCAGAACCACAGAATACACCGATACCGCCATCAAGTACTTTAAGAGAACGGTATACTTCAACTGTGAAGTCAACGTGTCCAGGAGTATCGATAACGTTTAGACGGTGACCGTTCCAGAAACAGCTTACAGCTGCTGATTGGATAGTAATTCCGCGCTCAGCTTCCTGTTCCATGAAGTCAGTAGTTGATTCGCCATCATGTACTTCACCAGTCTTGTGGATCTGACCAGTTAGCTTAAGGATACGCTCAGTGGTAGTTGTTTTACCCGCATCAACGTGCGCGAAAATACCAATGTTTCTGTATTTCGATAAATCTGCCATTGTCTTACTCTGTTAATAGGATATAAAATGCGCGCAGAGTATATCACAATCTGTGAGGACTGATAGCTTTGCATGCATTTGGGACTAAAAAACTTTGCCTTTTCGTAACAAAAACGAAAAGGCAATCTGTAGAAACAATCTAAATGATTGTTAGGTTTAGTGCTAACTTAAAGCGTAATTAACGTTCAAGTTAGACTGATTTTCTGCTGTATAGAGTAGCTGAAGTGAGCTCAATTACAACTCATCAAAAGCATTAATTGCCTCTGATAATTTTTTGACCCCATGGATCTGCATTCCAGGAATGCCGCCCTTAGGCATGTTCGCAGCAGGCACTATCGCTCTCTTGAAACCATGCTTAAACGCCTCATTAAGACGCTCTTGCCCACTCGGTACTGGACGAATCTCACCCGCGAGGCCTACTTCCCCAAATACCACCACATCTTTTGGCAATGCACGGTCTCTGAAACTCGAAAGTAAAGCGATCACTAATGCAAGATCGGCACTGGTTTCGGTTACTTTAACACCACCAACAACATTCACAAACACATCTTGGTCAGCCATTTGTAAGCCGCCATGTTTATGCAGCACTGCTAATAACAATGACAATCGATTTTGCTCAAGACCAACCGCGACACGACGTGGGTTTGCCAACTGGGAATAATCCACTAACGCTTGGATTTCAACAAGAAGCGGACGTGTCCCTTCCCAAACCACCATCACTGAACTGCCTGATGTTTCTTCTTCGCCGCGAGACAAGAAAATAGCAGATGGATTGCTGACTTCTTTAAGGCCTTGGCCTGTCATTGCAAACACGCCTAATTCATTGACCGCACCAAAACGGTTCTTGTGACTACGCAGCGTTCTAAAACGGCTATCCGTTCCGCCATCTAACAGCACGGAACAGTCAATTATGTGTTCAAGTACTTTTGGTCCTGCCAACGTACCATCTTTGGTTACATGTCCAACTAAGAACACAGCAACGTTATTCTGTTTCGCGTAGCGCGTTAATGCTGTTGCTGATTCACGAACTTGTGCAACACTGCCTGGCGATGATTGAACATCGGCGACATGCATAACTTGGATTGAGTCGATGACCATTATTTTAGGTTGTTCCCTTTCGGCAACCTGACAGATCTTATCGACATTGGTTTCAGAGAGCATTTTAAGATGCTCTTTCGGTAATCCTAATCGAGAAGCACGCATCGCGACCTGTTGAAGAGATTCTTCCCCAGTGACATAAAGTGTCGGTAGTTGAGAAGAAAGCTGACACATGGTTTGCAATAACAGCGTTGATTTACCGGCACCAGGGTTACCACCAATCAGGATAGCGGCACCAGGAACAACACCACCGCCTAAAACACGGTCGAGCTCTTTAAAGCCACTGCTGAAACGTGGGACCTCTTGCAAGTTGATTTCAGAGAGAGTTTGAACCGAAGATTCCGTTGCGCCACCCGCGTAGCCACCACTTAATCGTTCATTACGCGCAACTTGAGGTGAAGCAGCTAACCTAACTTCTGTAATCGTGTTCCAAGCACCACATGCATTGCACTGTCCTTGCCAACGTGGAAAGTCAGCGCCACAGTCATTACACACATAAGCTCGTTTTGCCTTAGCCATAAAACCTCAATAATTTGCTTGGTAACTGGTAAATGTTGCGATTCTGTGACCCCGTTGACCGTACGCATGAAAATAAACGTTGCAGTAGGGTCACGAATATCTAAAGATCAAATACAACTTGTCGATAACAATAACGCACCGGCCATTCTAACAAGAAAAGTATGCAGCAATCTGAAATTCTATCTGTAGCAGAACGACTAATCCCGGCTTACCACGCCGAAGATTTCGAATTCCTTCTTTCTCAAATGACAGAAGACGAATCGCCGTCTCTAAAGCTGCTCGTTAAAATGGAACTGAATCGTATCATGGCTCCGTGTACAAAGAGCATTGATTTACGTGGACGTATTGATAATGAATGTCGCCAGTTCACGCTAGATGGTCGTAAACACTGGCTTGATGACATAGCTTTGAACGCATATCAACGTGGCACTAAAAAATTTAAAGGCTATACAGAAGGGGTGTGGGAGTTGGTCATGACGCCACGAACTCAGCCACTTCGTAGTGTCGTTAATACCTCATCTCAAAATAACCACGACATAACTAGCGCGAATAGCCCATACGAAGCAGAGGCTATTAACTTAGGCTACGATTTAAAGCGTAAAGAAAACAGACTTAAGATCAGTTCACAGGTTGAGGTTACAACATCTAAAGGTCAAAGCTTGCATGGTGTTACGGTTGATATCTCTCCTTCGGGTGCAAAATTCAAAGTACCGAGTGCTTTTCGATACAATCTTGGTGAGATCATCAGTGTCAAATTCACAGAGCTTGTTGAGAAGTCACTAGAAATCGATGTTAACCAAGCTGTTGAATTCCGAGTTCTGGGCATTGATGAATCTTATGAGAACAACGCAGTCAAGTTTCTAAGAACCATCAAGATAAGCGATAACAATATTGTGGGTCGCTTACTCGGTGAGTCTTTAAATAGCTCAAGTAAGAAAACTAGCCATGAGAATCAAGATAGGGTTATTCGAACCCGCACTCGAGGCATCGAACACACCTATTTAAAACACACCTGTAACCTTCCTCTGTTCTTCAATGGCAGCGAACTAAAGCTTGCCCTACTCACGGATAACAACCATCCGTTGTGGCAATATTGGCATGATGAACGCAACCAGCAAGCTCTGGGCACCCTGTTCAACGAACAAAGAATGAATTTACTGGCTAAACCTGGGGTGAAAGGAACCAGTAACGTTATTTACTCTTTTACTCACGAGCATCAGAACAAGACTTTGTTCTACTCGATGATGCTACCTGAGGCCTCTCGCGAACAGAGACAATTGTTCTGGCATATCGGTGGTAAACGTAAAAGCTGGAAAGCGTTCAAGTTCTCTGTTTTCGAACTATCCGATACCGAAAGACAAGCACTAGCGAAACATTCGGATACGTTGGCTCAAAGCTCAGAGCAGTTGACTCATTGCGGCATCTTGCAAGAGATCGGTGATCACGAAAGTGCGGCTGATTATCTATTAAGTGAAAAACCTCGCATTCCAAGCAGTGAACTGAACCGATTCCGTCATCCACGAACAGTGGTTGGGAATATTCAGAGTATTTATTTTGATTCTCTTACTCGTCGTAAAGAACCGAGATACCAATTTAAATCTCCGTTACAGCTTACCTCGCAAGATGGTGCGGCAGCGAACGGACATACCTTAGACATCTCGAAACGCGGGCTAAGCATTACCCTTGAGCAGCCAATGGTCCTCAAGATCAATGACCCAGTATTGGTGAATTTTAATGAGCTGCAACTCTATGATAAGAACTTGCCATTAAGCACTGTGCCTTATCTCGTGATTCGAGTAAGCCCTAACGGTCGAAACGTACAATTGGTTATCGCAGAGAACGCTAAGACAATGCGCACCATTGCCTTTCTAAACGGGCTTATCGATCAGAACCAAAGCAAGCTGATTAAAAAGAAAGAAATACTGCCAACGCATTCACTGCTCGAATCACTACACAATATTTTACTTAGCAAGATGGTCAGTAATCCGATATTCATCGATAAGCCAAGTTCAACACTGCGTTGTAAGATTATTGGCGTGAACTTCCCATTGAATAAGCACTTAGCGTTACTCGCGAAACTTGGGCACAACCAAAAGTTCTCACTTGAGCCCATTTTCAAAGGACACTCTAACTCTCTATTGGCTGAACCACTGAAAAGAATTGAAGGTGCAGTACCCAAACACCACGATGTATATATTGCTGCAGTTAAGTTTGGTGACAAGATCCAATCCGTGCACACTAAATTGGTCAAAGATTTCGCTTCTGCAAAAGAGCGAATCTTATTCATCAAGAAAGCCCAGCACTTAGGGGACGTGTACGTACTGCGAGTCACAACCGCTCCCATCTTTAACCCGCTAACGAGTTTATTCCAACTGGATTTAGAAGAGCTTTCAAAAATTAGCATGCACCAAGCGAAGAAGTTAGAGAATGAGGTCACCGCTTTTGTCGGTTATGGTGAGATAGAAGATATTACCGATGAAGTATTGATTCGGTTAGAGCTAACACGCTAGCTAACGCCGTAGATACACCAGAATTAAAAATAAAAAAAGCAGGCTGATTGCCTGCTTTTTTGTGTCTGAACTGTCATTGAAATGAGCAATAAAGCTTAAAAATTCAATATATAAAAAGAACCTTTAAGGTTTCGCTTGCCAACTAATTTTCTGTTGTTTAGCCAACACGCCCGACAGAATACAAAGTACCCCACCTAAACCAGCATAACGCACAGCGGCTTGAGCTTGCTGCTCTACCTTCGGTTTCGCATGGTAGGCAATGCCTAAGCCCGCAGAGCCCATCATAACCAAGTCATTAGCACCATCACCTACGGCTACCGTGTTGTGCAGTTCAAGCTCATACTCTTCAGCCAGTTCAACTAAGATGTCGGCCTTGGTTTGCGCCGAGACAACATCACCTAAAACTTCACCCGTCAATTTACCATCGATAATCTCTAGGGTGTTTGACTGAGCATGGTCAAGATCGAGCGTATCTTTTAGGTAATCGGAGAAATAAGTAAAGCCACCAGACGCGATAGCCGTTTTCCAACCAAGTTTATTCAGCGTGTTAACAAGCCCAACTAAGTCTGGCATGAATGGCAGTGATTGGCGCACTTGCTCAAGAATAGCTTCATCAGCACCTTTAAGCGCCCCAACACGCTGACGCAGGCTCTGTTCAAAATCGAGCTCACCTTGCATTGCGCGCTCTGTAATTTCAGAAACTAACTCACCTACTCCAGCTAACTTGGCTATCTCATCGATACATTCAATCTGAATCGCTGTGGAATCCATATCCATTACGATCAAACCTGGCTTAGATAGGTCAGGAACCTCGCTAAGGCAAGCATAATCAAGTTTCAACGCTTGTAGGATTTCTTCGTGTGCTGGGGTTAAGTTTCCAGACATCAATGCCACTTCGTATTTACCCACTTTCCATGTATCTAGAATAGTGTTGTATGTACCGGTGAAGAAATCGACGTCATCGAAAGATTGTGGTGATAAATACTCACCAAATACAATCCAATTGGCTTTAGCCTTCGCGAGTTGAGAAGCAAAACGAGTCTCGGGGAGTCGGGTTAATAATGTCGTATGCCTTTTAATCGGCAGATATTTATGATCGTCCATGTGTATGATTCCTAATTAACTATGCTAAACGTTAACCTATTGCAATTTGAAAACGCAAGTCTCAATATGTCTTAATCATAACATTTGTTTATTTCAGGCTTCGTGAAACATGAATGAATCATTGTTCTCAATACGTAACGCTTTACGAATGCTAGCCTTAATTTTGTTGGCTACCATGTTCGTCGTAACGATCAAAAATACGGTTGTTATCAGTAAAGGTAACGAAAAAATCCAAGCAAAACAGCTAGAGACACTAACTAAGGTTCTTATCTCTCAGGCATCGCTTTCGGCTAGCAAGATGATCACCCAACAAGACCAAGAACGATTACTTGAGCTGACTAATCAGCTATCTCAAGACCGACTGGTATTTGATACTACGATCTATGATGCAGAGGGTATTCGTCTAGCTTCGAGCGAAAAAGCACTCTCGGTACGCGAAGTTCTTGGCTTAGACACGCCACTTTCAACAGCAAGTATCGGCAGACAGCAGTTAGTCGAACCTATTTACTCGCCCGAAAAAACGATCATCGGCTTTATCCGTGTGACTTTTGAAACAGGTAAAATGACGGCGATTTCTGATCACCATTATCGTAAGAGCGATCGTTACATGATCGGTATGGTCTTAATGGGCTTCATCAGTGGTGTTTTATTCATCATGCTGATTCGAAAAAGACAAACCAAATCTGGCGAGAACTTACTGCTTAAAAATGTGAGCTCATAAGCTAGCCTATCGCGCCTTGGAATCACGAAATAAAAACCTCAGATTAGGCAATATGAATTATTTCGATTGAGATCACGGGGCCTTCTAGAAACCAAGAATAGCGCTCAATAATAAATCATTGCCAATAAAAAGCCCCGACGCTCAGGCAGCGTCAGGGCTTTTTGTTATCTGTTAGCTTATCGAGCTATAGAATAATGATTACTCTTGATCACCAAGAAGAACAGAATCTAAGGCAATTACCATCATGTCGTTAAAAGTCGTTTGACGTTCATCTGATGTGGTTTGATCGCCTGTTTTGATGTGATCAGAAACAGTACAAATAGTCAGAGCTTTTGCGCCATATTCAGCACACACACCATAGATACCTGCCGCTTCCATCTCTACGCCAACAATGCCGTACTTATCCATTACGTCGAACATTTCAGGATCTGGCGTGTAGAACAGTTCAGCTGAGAATAGATTACCGACTTTAACGTCGACACCACGAGCTTTAGCTGCATCTTCAGCAGCGCGTACCATTTTGTAATCTGCGATTGCGGCGAAGTCATGGCCTTTAAAGCGAATACGGTTCACTTTTGAATCCGTACATGCCCCCATACCGATAACGACATCACGAACTTTGATATCTTCACTCACTGCACCACAGCTACCTACACGAATGATCTTTTTAACACCAAAGTCTTTGATCAACTCAGTCGCGTAAATAGAACAAGATGGAATGCCCATACCGTGCCCCATTACAGAGACCTTACGACCTTTGTAAGTACCCGTGTAACCAAACATGTTGCGAACGTCGCACACCTGAACCACGTCTTCTAAGAAGGTTTCAGCGATGTATTTAGCACGTAGCGGATCGCCAGGCATTAGAACTACGTCAGCGAAATCACCCATTTCAGCATTAATATGTGGAGTAGCCATTGAAAATATCCTTAATCTCAAACAAAAAAGAAGAGAGAGGTTTCCCTCTCTCTTCGTTAACTATTATAGAAAGCTTGTACCGTGTCCCATTGGCGATGTGCCAAAGTATGACGCTAAGCTTTGACCGATATCAGCGAAGGTATCACGACGGCCTAGAGAGCCTGCTGGAACCTTGTTACCGTAAACAATCACAGGGATATGCTCACGAGTATGGTCGGAACCTGGCCATGTTGGGTCACAACCGTGGTCTGCTGTCAGGATAAGCACGTCATCTTCTTTCATCATATCGATGATTTCATTGATACGGCCATCGAAGTACTCAAGCGCAGCTGCGTAACCGGCAACATCACGACGGTGGCCGTATGCTGAGTCGAAATCAACGAAGTTAGTGAACACGATAGTGTTGTCGCCCGCTTCAGTGATCGCTTCTTTGGTTGCTTCAAATAGCGCTGGAATACCTGTTGCTTTCGTTTTCTGAGTGATACCACAACCTGCGTAGATATCAGATATCTTACCGATTGAGTGAACGTTGCCGCCCTTCTCATCAACCAGCTTCTGAAGTACCGTCGCCGCTGGTGGCTCAACAGAAAGGTCACGACGGTTACCAGTACGTTCGAATTGACCTTTACCTGCACCAATAAACGGACGAGCGATAACACGACCAATGTTGTAGTCAGCTAGCTCTTCACGAGCAATCTGACAAAGGTCTAATAGGTTTTGTAGGCCGAATGTCTCTTCATGACATGCGATCTGGAAAACAGAGTCTGCAGAAGTGTAGAAGATTGGCAGGCCAGTCTTCATGTGTTCTTCACCTAGGTTATCTAGGATTTCTGTACCCGATGAGTGGCAGTTACCTAAGAAGTCAGACAGACCAGCACGCTCAAGGATGCGGTCAGTCAGTTCTTTTGGAAAGCTGTTCTCTTTGTCAGTGAAGTAGCCCCAGTCAAACAATACCGGCACACCTGCGATTTCCCAGTGACCTGATGGCGTGTCTTTACCAGAAGACAGCTCAGCAGCATGACCGTAAGCGCCAATGATCTCAGCGTCTGCGTCCATACCAGGAGCAAAGCGACCTGTCGACTCTTTGTGAGCCATCGCTAAACCTAGCTTAGACAGGTTTGGCAGCGTTAGTGGACCTTTACGATCCGCGTTGTCTGCAAGGCCTTGATCACAATGGTCAGCAATGTGACCCATTGTATCCGAACCTACATCGCCGAATGTGTCAGCATCCGCTGTTTCACCGATACCGAATGAATCTAAAACTAAAATAAATGCTCTTTTCATTTTCTTCACCAACTTATTGCTCTTTGCACCAGAACTCTGTTTATCGGTATACACGAGGTATACCGATATCTGTTATTTACACGTCTTCAGAACGAATCTGACGGTAAACATCTGGCGTTGCTGTATATTCTCCGCCCACAGTGATTGCATTTTGTAATGCCGTCGCAGCTTCTTGCCACTGTTGTTCATTGCGAGCATGAATCATTGCTAATGGTTTATCGTCGCTTGCTACTTCGCCAAGGCGAATGAAGCTATCAAAACCGACTGCGTAATCAATGCTGTCTGTTGCTACGCGGCGACCACCACCCATACCAACGACAGCCATACCAATTGCACGCGTATCCATCGCTGATACTACACCGCTTTCGAGGGCGTACACTGGTTTAACAATTTCTGCTTTTTCTAGGTAGTTATCGTAGTTCGTTACGAAATCTGCTGGACCACCAAGGCCCGCAACCATCTTACCGAAGCACTCTGCTGCTTTACCGTTATCCAGTACTGTCATCAGTTTTTCACGCGCTTCATCTGAATCTTTTGTTAGGTTACCCAGCACCAACATTTCCGCACACGATGCTAGCGTGATTTCCAACAAACGTGGGTTACGGTATTCACCAGTTAGGAATTGAACCGCTTCACGGACTTCAACTGCGTTACCCGCTGAAGAAGCCAGAACTTGGTTCATGTCCGTTAGGATTGCTGTTGTTTTAGTGCCTGCACCGTTTGCTACTGCAACGATAGATTTTGCTAGTTCTTCAGAAGCTTCATACGTTGGCATGAATGCGCCTGAACCGACTTTTACGTCCATCACTAGAGAATCAAGGCCAGCAGCCAGTTTCTTAGATAGGATTGAAGCGGTGATTAGCGAGATGTTATCTACTGTTGCTGTGATATCACGAGTCGCGTAAACACGCTTGTCAGCCGGTGCTAGGTCGCCGGTTTGGCCGATGATCGCCACGCCAGCTTCTTTGGTTACGGCACCAAACACATCGTTGGTTGGTGTAATGTTGTAACCAGGGATAGATTCTAGCTTGTCTAGCGTACCGCCAGTGTGGCCTAAACCACGACCAGAGATCATTGGAACGAAACCGCCGCATGCTGCCACCATAGGGCCAAGCATCAAAGAAGTTACGTCACCAACACCACCAGTGGAGTGTTTATCAACGATTGGGCCATCAAAGTTCATGTGGCTCCAGTCAATCACCATGCCTGAATCACGCATTGCACATGTTAGTGCGATACGTTCTGGCATCGTCATTTCATTAAAAAAGATAGCCATTGCGAATGCGGCAATTTGGCCTTCAGAAACCGTGTTTTTAGCGACACCTTGGATGAAAAAGTTAATTTCTTCTGTGGTCAGTACTTCGTTATCACGTTTTCTGCGAATAATTTCTTGAGGTAGATACATTAGTGCCTCCCAAACTCTAGTGAGTATGGTGTGTAGGGAAAGAGGTAATATGGAGTGACTTAACGCCACTCCATCAAACAGACTTAATTGTTATATACCCGAATGGGTAAATTAGTATGCTGCTGGATCAGCAGTCTGGTCTGTCACTTCTAATGTATTAAGAAGGTTAGTTAGTAGGCTTGAAGCACCAAAACGGTAGTGCATGTTGTCTGCCCATTCAGCGCCTAGTAGCTCATCAGCCATTGCTAGGTAAGCTTGAGCATCTTCAGCTGTACGTACGCCACCAGCTGGTTTGAAACCAACAGTTTTAGCCACGCCCATGTCACGAATAACTTCAAGCATCATGCGCGCGAATTCAGGAGTCGCGTTTACTGGCACTTTACCTGTTGAAGTTTTGATGAAGTCTGCACCTGCTTCGATACAGATCTGAGAAGCTTTCTTGATCAGTGCTTCTTCTTTTAGCTCACCAGTTTCGATGATCACTTTAAGCGTGATGTCACCACAAGCGGCTTTACATTGCTTAACTAGCTCAAAGCCAACTTCTTCGTTGCCAGCAATAAGAGCACGGTATGGGAATACTACGTCAACTTCGTCTGCTCCGTACGCTACCGCTGCTTTCGTTTCTGCAACAGCAATTTCGATGTCGTCATTACCATGAGGGAAGTTAGTTACAGTCGCGATGCGTACTTCTGGAGTACCTTGCTCACGCAACGCCTTCTTAGCGGCTGGGATGAAGCGAGGGTAAATACAGATTGCAGCGGTGTTACCAACTGCAGTCTTCGCGTCATGACAAAGCGCCACTACTTTTTCAGTAGTATCGTCATCATTTAGCGTCGTTAGGTCCATAAGTTTAAGTGCACGTAGAGCTGCTGCTTTTAAATCGCTCATTTCTATCTCCGATCAATATATTCAAATAGTTAACTACTTCGCCACCCATCCAGTATAGATGGATATTTTAGTAATGCTCAGTAGTCACAAATGAACGGACTTGGTTCCCTGAAGACTTGATAACTTTCGCTATCAATTGCAATCCTTGTCACCGCACAGTACCAGTTTGGTCTATGGCACAACAAATCAGTCATGTTGTGTCTAACATCTATAGCGTATCGCTAAGTTTGGCTTAATCCCAGAAGAATAACCTTTAGATAAATCCAAGCAGTTACTTTCTTGCCAACAAGAGACATCCTGTCCCTTAAGCTTATACATTATAGGTATCCATCAATAAATTGTAGTGCTCCTTAGAACGCAAACGGTTTGTATCTCAAAAAAACATTCTAGACCCATTTTCGACTCCAAGCATTCACTCATGCTAATGCTCAAAATCACTAGGCCCAAAAACAAAAAAGCCCCGCAGCAATTTCTTGCTACGGGGCGATATTATTATGGCGTCTATATATCGATTTCTAACTGATTAGAAAGACAGGAAGAAGCCAGCAATTGTTGCTGCCATCAGGTTAGATAGAGTACCAGCTACAACCGCTTTAACACCCATACGTGCGATGTCGTGACGACGGTTTGGAGCAATACCACCTAGACCACCTAGAAGAATCGCAATTGAAGAAAGGTTTGCGAAACCACATAGAGCGAACGAGATAATTGCTTGAGTCTTAACAGACATTACTTGACCAGTCGCTTCAACGATTTGAGCGTTGTCACCGATGTATGGTACGAAGTTTAGGTATGCAACGAATTCGTTAACAACTGTCTTCTGACCAATGAAAGAACCAGCAATAGTTGCTTCTTCCCATGGAACACCAATGATGAATGCTAACGGTGCGAAGATCCAACCTAGAAGAAGTTCTAGAGTTAGGTTTTCCATACCGAACCAACCACCGATGCCACCTAGGATACCGTTGATAAGAGCGATTAGACCGATGAATGCTAGTAGCATTGCACCAACGTTAAGTGCTAGTTGTAGACCAACTGACGCACCGCCAGCAGCTGCATCGATAACGTTAGCAGGCTTGTCGTCGCCACCGTCGATGTCTGAACCTAGGTTCTCGTCAACTTCATCAGTTTCAGGTTTGATGATTTTAGCGAATAGTAGACCACCAGGTGCTGCCATGAATGACGCTGCTACTAGGTACTCTAGAGGTACACCCATAGATGCGTAACCCGCTAGTACACCACCAGCAACAGATGCTAAACCACCACACATTACTGCGAATAGTTCAGAGTTAGTCATTTTAGGAACAAATGGACGAACTACTAGAGGTGCTTCAGTTTGACCAACGAAAATGTTTGCTGCTGCAGACATTGACTCGGCGCGAGAAGTACCTAGAGCTTTCTGAAGACCACCACCAAGAACCTTGATTACAACTTGCATCGCACCAATGTAGTAAAGTACAGAGATAAGAGCAGAGAAGAAGATTAGTGTTGGTAGAACTTGGAATGCAAAGATGAAACCGATACCGTCAACTGAGAAGTTAACAAGGCTACCAAATAGGAAGCCAGTACCATCTTTACCGTAGTCGATCACGTTTGCTACACCAGCAGAGAAACCTGCAAGTAGATCACGACCCCAAGGGATGTAAAGTACGAATGCACCAAGTGCGAATTGGATAGCGAAAGCGCCACCCACTGTTCTGATATTAATTGCTTTGCGGTTGTCGGATAGTAGTACTGCGATTGCAATCAGTGCAACCATTCCGACGAGGCTCATAAACAGGCTCATAGTTTATGACTTCCTTATTAGTTATTTATTGGCGTGTTACAAAATGGGGCTATAAAGCGGAGGCAATTATACTCATGCGACCACTAATAAAGTAATGCCGTCCTCACACTTTCGTACAAGATTCATGTACCATTCACACGCAAATGTGAACCAAATCACAAGCTCAGTGCAATTTACGCAAACGATAAACAAAAACCTTCGATTTTATTCACATATACCGAATGCACGATGGCTATTTTGCCAAATTTGCGCTGCAACCGATTGCTTTGGCTCTTTTCTAAGCAAAAATAGTTCATTTAAGATCGTAACTAAATGTTTGGAATGATTAACATTTCCTTGGTTTCCATACATGGGCATGTCCGGAGCATCCGTTTCCAATACCAAGCATTCAAGAGGCAGTTTTGCGATGGTTGTGCGTGTTTTTTGTGCTCTTGGGTAAGTAATCGTTCCACCGACACCAATATAGAAACCGAGCTTGATCCACGCCAAAGCTTGCTGCTCACTCCCAGAAAAACCGTGAATCACCCCACCAAAAGTGAACTTGTGCTGCTTTAATAGTTCAATGAGTCGGTTATAAGACTTCCTCTCATGGATGATCAAAGGCAGCTCAAATGCCTTCGCTAGCTCCATTTGTTGGATAAAAAAGCGCTCTTGCTTCTCCCGCTCGACATCGACAAAAAAGTCGAGACCACACTCTCCTATCGCAACGCATTGACTGTTTTTTGATGAGAGTAATTGGCGAAGATCTGAGAATTGCTCGTCATTGGCTTGCTCTAAAAAGTAAGGATGGAAACCTAAGGCGTAGTAAACATTAGAGTAAGATTTGGCGATTTTATCGAGCTTCCTCCAGTTACTTTGGCCAATAGAAGGGATGATTAACTTTTCGACTTGCGCTTGTTTCGCTTCTTTAAGATAGCTATCAATACTTTGATCCGGTGTATAACCTTGCTCAAAAGCCTCAAAATCCGCATGGCAATGAGTATCAAACAGCGGAAAGTCATTTATTTGCTGTGTCATCTTCCCTACTCTCTGTTTGTTTACCTTGAGGATCACGACGATAAGCAACACAACTGCGCTTGTTCTCAGGCGTTAAACCAAGCTCTTCACACCACTTATCGTATTTCTTAATCCAAGCTTTTATCCAACCCAACATACTTACCTCAAGTCTTGTCTTAACGCTCACAAAAAAAAATACATAAAACAAAGCATCAAAACTACACATACAAATTACATTAAAGCTCAACAAACAACCTTAAAACCGTAAAAACATAAATTAGATTTATACATCAACACTAGCTGGCTTGCTTGTAGAAAATCTCACCACAGCGAATAATAAACGCACTTGCCAAGGAGGCATTGATAGCAAGACGCTCCATTCAATAACGAGATCCTACTTTATGAAAGCATCACTCTTAGCCATTTCAATTTCTAGCATATTAGCAGCACCTGTTTTTGCTTCTGCACCTCAAGTTGACGTAGAACTAGCTAACCAGCAAACACTTCAACTTATTGACGGGCAGATAAGCGCTATCGATGCTTCTGTCCAGTATAAGTTAAACGAACAATATGCCAATGCAACTCCAGGCACGACAGCTACTGTCGATGACGTGACCTACGAGAAACAATCGAATGGTACTTGGGCAGCTGTTGGTGCAGCTTCCGCAGCATTAGTAGCGGGGTTGTTTTCAAGTAGTTCGAGTTCATCTTCTGATACTGACGAAGCTACTCCTTCATTCCCCGTATACATTACCCCAGACAATGACCTCCCTGAATACGGCGAAGGTGACTGGGGGCAAAATGCAGTGGCTGTTATTGGCGACCAAGTTATCGTTAACGGCGAAACGGTCGGCACAATTTCTAAAGTAAACAACGGTTATGTCATTACTGGTAATGATGGGCAAGTAATGTCTGGCATTCAAATGGGTGGCACTGAGTACTACGTTATCAGTAATGGTGGTGAGCTCTCTCTAGTTCATATCGCTGAAAACGGCATGGCTCAAATCATCTCTGGCGACCGTGTTGCTGATGCTATCAAGTCTGCTGACTTGGGTTGGGGCAAACCAGGCACACCAGACAATGACCTTCCTGAATACGGCGAAGGTGACTGGGGGCAAAATGCAGTGGCTGTTATTGGCGACCAAGTTATCGTTAACGGCGAAACGGTCGGCACAATTTCTAAAGTAAACAACGGTTATGTCATTACTGGTAATGATGGGCAAGTAATGTCTGGCATTCAAATGGGTGGCACTGAGTACTACGTTATCAGTAATGGTGGTGAGCTCTCTCTAGTTCATATCGCTGAAAACGGCATGGCTCAAATCATCTCTGGCGACCGTGTTGCTGATGCTATCAAGTCTGCTGACTTGGGTTGGGGCAAACCAGGCACACCAGACAATGACCTTCCTGAATACGGCGAAGGTGACTGGGGGCAAAATGCAGTGGCTGTTATTGGCGACCAAGTTATCGTTAACGGCGAAACGGTCGGCACAATTTCTAAAGTAAACAACGGTTATGTCATTACTGGTAATGATGGGCAAGTAATGTCTGGCATTCAAATGGGTGGCACTGAGTACTACGTTATCAGTAATGGTGGTGAGCTCTCTCTAGTTCATATCGCTGAAAACGGCATGGCTCAAATCATCTCTGGCGACCGTGTTGCTGATGCTATCAAGTCTGCTGACTTGGGTTGGGGCAAACCAGGCACACCAGACAATGACCTTCCTGAATACGGCGAAGGTGACTGGGGGCAAAATGCAGTGGCTGTTATTGGCGACCAAGTTATCGTTAACGGCGAAACGGTCGGCACAATTTCTAAAGTAAACAACGGTTATGTCATTACTGGTAATGATGGGCAAGTAATGTCTGGCATTCAAATGGGTGGCACTGAGTACTACGTTATCAGTAATGGTGGTGAGCTCTCTCTAGTTCATATCGCTGAAAACGGCATGGCTCAAATCATCTCTGGCGACCGTGTTGCTGATGCTATCAAGTCTGCTGACTTGGGTTGGGGCAAACCAGGCACACCAGACAATGACCTTCCTGAATACGGCGAAGGTGACTGGGGGCAAAATGCAGTGGCTGTTATTGGCGATCAAGTTATCGTTAACGGCGAAACGGTCGGCACAATTTCTAAAGTAAACAACGGTTATGTCATTACTGGTAATGATGGGCAAGTAATGTCTGGCATTCAAATGGGTGGCACTGAGTACTACGTTATCAGTAATGGTGGTGAGCTCTCTCTAGTTCATATCGCTGAAAACGGCATGGCTCAAATCATCTCTGGCGACCGTGTTGCTGATGCTATCAAGTCTGCTGACTTAGGTTGGGGCAAACCTGGCACTCCAGATAATGAACTGCCAAGCATCGATGGTGGTATGGAAAACAATCACTACCAAGTATCTGGTGTTCGTGAAGAAGAACAAGGTCATTACGGATACTTCTCTGTTAACGGTGAAGAAGTTGCATATCTAGAATACAAAGATGGTCAACTTACTGTGAACCCTTATAACTCAGAGGCTGGTAAAAAGTTTGATGTAAAAGTTATCGATAATGAAACTGATGGCAGCAAAATTGTACGAATAGGTGGTGACACAGCAACAGAAGGAAAATTAGTACATATCAACGCTAATGGTGTGGTGACACCAATTGATGGCAACGAAATCAAGTCTCGTATCAAGTCTATCGACCGTAACAAGCTCAAAAACATTGACCCAGCTAAACTACAAAAAGCTAAATCCGCCATTCAACAACGCTTACGCGGTTAATCTAAAACCAAGTTAAATCCTCTCACCCGATAATAGTAAACGCTATTATCGGGTGTTTTTACTCACTAGCTAAGGAAAGCGATTCGGAATTTAATTATGAAACGCCTTCTACTAATACTTGCTTCCACCTTTCCTTTTCATTCATCTGCAAATGACACCCTTGTTGAATCTATTGAGCGTTTTACAGATATCTTTTCCGTCAGCTTATCTCAAAGCCCAGACAATGATAAGACAGTCGCCACACTTGATATAAACTATCAAATCAATGATAAATTGCGTGTTTTTGGAGAGGTTGATACTCAAGACTACTGGCAAGCAGGGTTGGGATATTCATTCTGGCAAGGGGACACGTACTACACTGAAAACACATTAAAAGTCAGTGAAGATGAGATTACAACCGGTATTTTCGTAGCAAAGCTAATCCACGATAATTGGACTTTAATCGGAGATATCAATTACAACTACGCTTTTGATCAAGAGTATTGTAAGTCAAATGTATGCGTAGAAAAAATAGCTGCAGATTCTATAGACTATAGTGCTGGCTTTCTGTGGAGCCCTATTAGCTATGCTGACTTTCTTGTTAAGTACAATCAAGAAATAGGCATTAAAGACGATGAGTGGCACTGGCAAGATAGAAGCCTCGATAGGTTGAGTTCAAGACAAAACTCCCACTACTACGAAGTCGCTACATTCATAAACCTAAAATACATAAAGCCTTCCGTCACTTACACCATAAGACCTGAAGCCGATAATTACGTTGAATTCGGATTAGCCTTCGATTTCTAATTGTTTAATAACTCTTTTATCTTCTCTCGTAATTCTTGGTGTTGCCCATTAGTTTGATACTTTTTGTGGTAGAACAATTCGAATTCCACCGGGCGCATCGCAAATGGAGGTTCGTGGATTTGTAAACCGAAAGTTTTCGCTAAATGGATCATGCTAACCGGGATAGCTGCAATATAGTCGGTCCCTTTTACTGCTAAGATTAAGTTCGTTAGGTTTCGAACTTCAATCGCCACATCACGAGTAAAGCTCTTTTCAGAAAGGAAGTCGACAATTTGAGTATCTTGTCGCAGTAGCTTCAAGGTTACATGCCGTGCTGCAAGAAACTCTTCCATGGAAATTCGTTCACCAAATTTACTCACTTCAGGGTCACTCATAAGAATAATCCTGTCAGTAGTCGCAAATTCAGACTCTAGACTCGCCTGCTTTGGTAAACCAGTATCCACAACTAGGTCGACCCGATTCAATCGAATATCTTCAATTATATGATCGACAGATATGGGTGATTCAACTAATTGAACGCCATTGAGCATAGGTAGTTTATGGAGAAGGTTAACAGGGATGTAAACCGTAAAGTCTCGCTTCCTAGATACAGCACCTTCCATCAACTCTAACGCACTTGACAGTTGGCCTGCTAATTTGTGCGCCATCGAGGTTGGTTCTATTGAGCGACCCACTCTAACAAATAATGCATAGCCTACGACCGCTTCAAACCTTTTGATTGCAGCACTGACTGCAGGTTGAGTTAGCCCTAATGATTCAGCAGCTTTGGTGATCGATCTTTGTTGATATACAGAGAGAAATGGCTTTACTAAATTGAGGTCAAACACGCTTTACTCCATCAAAACGGTGTACTCTTAGTGTAACAAAAAAGCCGAATGCTAGAAGCAATTCGGCTTTAATATTATCCAACTGTGTTATGTGGAACTGTCACTATTAGTGCTCGCGCGTCGCTCGGAACTGAACGTCAGGGAAACGTTCAGAAGCCAGGTTCAAGTTCACCATTGTAGGTGCGATGTAAGACAGGTTATCACCACCATCTAACGCTAGGTTAGCTTGGTTCTTACGTTTGAACTCTTCTAGTTTCTTCACGTCATCACATTCAACCCAGCGAGCTGTTGCAACGTTAACACCTTCGTAGATAGCTTCTACGTTGTATTCCGCTTTCAAGCGCGCTACAACCACGTCAAACTGAAGTACACCAACCGCACCAACGATCAAATCGTTGTTCTGCATAGGACGGAATACTTGTACTGCGCCCTCTTCAGAAAGCTGAACCAAACCTTTTAGAAGTTGCTTCTGCTTTAGTGGATCGCGTAGACGAATACGACGGAATAGCTCAGGCGCGAAGTTTGGAATACCAGCGAACTTCAAGCTTTCGCCTTGAGTAAAGGTATCACCAATCTGGATTGTGCCATGGTTATGCAAGCCAATGATGTCACCAGCATACGCTTTTTCAGCTCGCGCACGGTCGCCCGCCATGAAAGTTACCGCATCCGAAATACTTACGTTCTTGCCAGTACGAACATGATTCATCTTCATACCTTGGTTGTAAGTACCCGAAACGATACGCATGAATGCGATACGGTCACGGTGTTTTGGATCCATGTTTGCTTGGATCTTGAAGACGAAGCCAGAGAACTTCTCTTCTGTCGCTTCAACATCACGCTCGTTAGCTTGACGAGTTTGAGGGCCCGGAGCCCACTTAGTCAAATCATCTAGCATGTGGTCAACACCAAAGTTACCCAATGCCGTACCGAAGTAAACAGGCGTTAGTTCACCAGCAAGGAACAAATCGAGATCAAACTCAGGACATGCGCCAATAACCAATTCAAGCTCTTCACGAACACTGCTCGCCAGATCTTCGCCAACAGCTTCGTCTAGTTCAGGGTTATCTAAACCTTTAATGATGCGAACTTCTTGGATCTCATGGCCGTGGCCAGATTCGTACAAGATCGTTTCATCACGATGAATGTGATAAACACCTTTAAACTCTTTACCACAACCGATTGGCCATGAGATTGGAGCACAAGCCATACCTAGCTCGCTTTCCACTTCATCAAGCACTTCCATTGGGTCACGAACATCACGGTCAAGTTTGTTCATAAACGTTACGATTGGAGTATCACGTAGGCGCGTTACTTCCATCAGTTTACGAGTACGATCCTCGACACCTTTCGCAGCATCGATAACCATCAAACAAGAGTCAACCGCTGTTAGTGTACGGTACGTATCTTCCGAGAAATCTTCGTGTCCTGGAGTATCGAGTAGGTTTACTAGGCAATCATTGTATGGGAATTGCATTACCGACGTGGTTACCGAAATACCACGTTCTTTTTCCATCTCCATCCAGTCAGATTTAGCGTGCTGGTTAGAGCCACGGCCTTTTACGGTACCCGCTTTTTGAATTGCGTTTCCGAATAAAAGAACTTTTTCAGTAATCGTGGTTTTACCCGCATCCGGGTGAGAGATAATCGCAAACGTTCTACGTTTGCTCACTTCTTGTTGGAAAGACATAGTCGCCCTTTGCTGATCTAAAGCGTAAAAAGGGCAAGTAGATAATACTTGCCCTTGAATTCTGTGTGCGGATTATACAGAAAGCGAGTCACTTTCTAAAGGGTCAGTTTACACCCAATTTCATCGCTGATTCTGTGGTTAGCTATCTAGGGTTAGCCAAAAGACATAATATGACTAGCTAAACGACATAAAAAGATAGCTCATAATGATCGCATCTTCATTGCCTTGCTTGGTTGGATAATAGTTACGACGGCGGTCGACTTCATTAAAGCCAGCCTTCTCGTAAAGATGAAAAGCATTAACGTTACTTTCTCGAACTTCCAACCAAGCACTTTCAGCGTCAGCTTGCTCACACATATCGAGAAAGTGCTCCACCAAAGCTTTACCATAACCTTTACCTTGATGCTTCGGATCAACCGCTATCGTAAGCAAGGTCACTTCACCAACAATATTTTGTGCGTAGAAATAACCGACAACCTCTCCACCCACCTCTAAAACACGGTGGCTGCCTCCACGGCTATTAAGATCACGGATCATGTTTTCGGACCAAGGATGAGAATGCGCGCTCTGCTCAATCTTCCAAATAGCGTCAAGGTGTTGTTCTGAAGTCGGTAATAATTGATTAGTCATAAGCACAAATTTGTTGCCATAAGTCGCGGCGATGTTGGTTGTTTCCGTTAATGTCAGACAGTAATGGAGATTGAAGTGTCTTTGCATTCAGTTCATGACTGGAGTCACAACCAGCAAACCACACCCATTCAACCGCGCCTAGATCAAGGGAAGATAAATGTTGAGGTTGAATATGTAATGCTTGAGATAAGTCGAGCTTAATACTTTTGAGAACTCGCTCAAACATCACGGCGAGATCTTCCTGCGGTTTTTCAGGAGAAACTAGTAATAACTTGCAGTCATTAGAGAGCGGAGTCAGTTCAGACTCGTAACCAGCCAAACGTTCAGGGTGACTAAGCTCCCATTGGCTGATGCCCATCTCTTGCAGGTATTGCGCGTGTGTTTGTGACATATCTAGCGGTTGTAACCTTAAGTTTGTTAGATCTGAGTTTGTTGAAGCTGTATTTATTGGTACTGAACTAATTGAAAGAAGCTTATTAGAACGGGCTGATACTAACAAAAAATAAAGGAGCATCAAGCTCCTTTATTTATACTGAATCAGTTCATGTAGTTTAGCGCTATCTTCTGATGCGCATGGCTACTTTAGCACTGCATCTAAGTGTCGTTGGTTATAAGTCATCAAACTCTGGGCTATAAGCAATCTCACCCGAATGACCAGCCAACGTACCTTCGACCAGTTCAATGGCTTGGAACGCCCCTTCAGGCACATCCCAAACACAACTAAGGCCAAATTCATTCGCTGCTTTGAACCCAAAGCGACCATAGTAAGCAGGGTTACCTAGCACAACACAGGCTGGATAACCAAAATCAACTAAAGTAGAGAAAGCTTCTTCGACCAAAGACTTCGCAATACCTTGATTACGATACTCTTCTTTCACAGCTAGAGGCGCAAGGCCCTGCCAGTTATGATCGTCACCGTCGAGGGTGATAGGGCTAAACATCAGGTGACCAACCACCTCACCGTCATCAGAACAAGCCACCAGCGATAGCGTTAAATGACTATTCTCACGCAAGCTCATAACCAAATTAGCTTCTGCATCCGTATCAAAAACAGATTTCAATAAACGATCAATGACAAGTATATCTGCCGGTGCTTCAGTTCGAATAAGCATTCATTACCTCACTTTGTGTATCTGGGGATTGTACCCCCTTCTGCACAAAATCAGCTAATTGATTTAACAAAGTTTTCATAGGAGTCGGCAATAAGTCCAAATCTACGCTATCCATCAAGTTTTTGACTTCTAAACCTAGCTCAGTATCACCCTCAATAGACAGTCTACGTTGGAAGAAAAGCGTATCAGGGTCTTCTTTACGGCCCGCAATGAGTACAAGATCGTTCAGATTACCGCTGAAGCTTACATCTTCATCAACATCTTTATCAGCTACAACTAGTTGCTCATTTTGGTAGCTAATACACCAACTTAATCCCATATCTTTTATTGAGACCTTAAGCCACTTGTCTTCTAAGAACTCAAAGTCACCGTCTTCTAAAGCTTCCTTAAAAACATTTTTCAGTGCTTCTAATAAGGCTCTTTTTTGTACTGTTTTAGGCAATAACTGGACTGGAGATCGCAAAATTGATGCGGCATTTTGAACTAGTTGAGTGCGAATCTTGTTTATCACGTGACTTATCCGTAACTTTGTCAATAATATGGAATGCATCATAGATGATGTTGAAATCTCAGTTACTGTTATGTATCAAATTAACTTCTCTTTGATACTCGACCTTTAATATCCTGAAAATCACAGTTATAGTAACTCAGGTAATGAGAATTACAGCGGATCGCTGCACTCACAGGTAAATATCGATAGCCACACAAAAAGTAATAAATATTTATCGATAGTGAATATTCAAGCTCTTGGAGAATTGGTAGTACTTTGATGCCACCCCAACAACTACAACATTGGTTTACCCAGCTAACGGCAAACAGTCCGTTTTTTTTTGCTGTCCTTGATGCTCAACATAATTATTTTATGGTTAATGAGCGTTATTGCGATATTGCTGGTTTAAGTCAAACAGAGCTTGCTGGCATGAATGACCGCCAAACACTGGGCGAACAATTCTACCAACACCTTAAACCGTATTATGAGCGTGCGTTCAATGGCGAAGCGATTGAGGCCGAAGTCACCCTCAACGAAACCGATCTCGATACCAGTCTGCATTTCAGCATATCCCCTCTTACTCACGGCAACAAAACCGACTACATCGTCTTTCACGCCTTCGACACCTCAGAGAACCAAGTGCTTGTCCGTTCTTTAGAGGAATCCGAAGCAAAATTCCACAAGCTATCTCAACTGCTCCCAGACGGGTTACTCCTAGTCGAAAGCGACTACATCTTGTCGTCAAACCCGGCCGCAGCACGATTGCTCGGGTTCAACTCGACCACTGAATTAATTGGCGAAGAATTAGGTCGCTTATTTATCGATGAACAAACCAAAACAGTCTTCAATAATAACCTGAGTTCTATTATTTCTGAGTCTGGTTTAGTTTGCTTAACGGGCGCCAGATGTGGTTTTGAACGTAAAGTTCAATTGCATATCGACTCAACTTCCATTCTTGGAAGTAATACGCAACTTGTTCTTATCCAAGACGCGCAAGAGACTGCAAAGCAGTTTACACCGGCTAACAGTGAAGACGCCTACATTGATGCGCTGACGAAGCTTTATAATCGAGTAGGATTTACCAAGCGCCTTGAGCAGTTCATTCAGAATGACACTCCTGTTGTGATGCTCTATTTGGACATTGATAACTTTAAAAATATCAATGACTCACTGGGCCATCACATCGGTGACAAGGTGATTAAAGAGGTCGCTTCTCGCTTAAAACGCCTACTACCTCGACAAGCTGTTATTGGTCACTTAGGTGGCGATGAATTTGGTATCATTCTGCCAGAACCAGAACACCCTCGAACGCCAGAGACGCTCTCAGAAAAGATCATCGCGTTGATCAATCAGCCCTTCGATCTTCATCACTTTAGTAAGCGCTTGGCCTGCTCGATTGGCAGCGTGAGCTTTCCTCAAGATGGTACAGACGCACGTATCTTGCTGCAAAATGCAGACACTGCGATGTATGAAGCCAAAGATCGTGGTCGTAACCGCTTGATTAAGTTCAACGAACAGATGAACAAAGAAGCGCGTATGCGCCTATGGCTTGAGATAGAACTACAAAAAGCACTTCAACAGAACGGACTCGAAGTTTGGTATCAACCGAAGGTGAATGCGCGTGACTTCACCATCAATGGCGCTGAAGCTCTGGTACGTTGGAAGCACCCTGTAGAAGGCTATATCAGCCCTGCGGCATTCATCCCAGTAGCAGAACGTGCCGGCCTTATCGAGCAGCTTGGTCGTGTGGTTATGCGTGAGGTATTTGCTACGGTTAAACGCTGGAAGATGCAAGGTATCCTTCCAGGCCGCGTAGCGATCAACCTTTCGCCAGAGCAATTTGGCAACCCAAAACTGATTGATTACGTTGAAAAACTACTGCGTTCTACTGAGTTAGATCCAAGTGCAATTACGTTTGAGTTAACAGAAAGTGCAGTAATGAGTGATAGTGAGCACACACTTCAAATGCTCAATGCTATTAAAAAGCTGGGCTTTGCTCTGTCCATCGATGATTTTGGTACGGGTTACTCTTCTCTGTCTTATTTGGCTCGCTTCCCAATTGATGAGCTTAAAATTGACCGAGCTTTTATCTCTGATATCGATACGCTACCAAAGCAAATCACAGTAATCGAAAACATCATCAACCTTGGTAAATCTCTCGATTTAACAGTGGTTGCGGAAGGTGTCGAAACCAGTGAACAAGCGACGCTACTGTCCAACCTCAACTGTAGCTCCATTCAGGGATTCCATTTCTACCGCCCTCAGCCAAAACAAGATGTTGAAGAGCTATTTGCCCAGAATCGCCGTCATAAAAACTAGTTAAGTAATTCGACTCAAACTCCCCTTATAAATCAAACCCACAAAACCAAGCAAAATGGTCACGAGTCAGTACCTCAAACGGAGTAAAAGTAGATTTATCCATCTAAACCTGCCTTACATCAATTCTGTCATTCATAATTCTTCATAAAATGCTCGCCTCAACTTATTTCTACTGGTAGTGAGCAAATGGAACTCTTATGCCCAGCGGGTAACTTACCTGCTTTGAAAACCGCCATTGATTGCGGTGCGGATGCTGTCTATATCGGATTCAAAGACGATACCAATGCCCGACACTTTGCAGGCCTAAACTTTGCGGGTAAAAAGCTCGATCGTGCTGTGCAGTATGTGCATGACCGCAACAAGAAAATTCATGTTGCCTTAAATACTTTTGCTCACCCAAATGGCTTCGAACGCTGGACCAATGCCGTAGACAACGCAGCTGCACTTGGGGTTGATGCCTTAATCATCGCTGATATTGCGGTTCTCGAATACGCAGCAAATAAGTATCCAGATTTAGAACTGCACCTCTCGGTACAAGCTTCTGCAACCAATGCAGCAGCAATCGACTTCTATCACAAAAACTTCAACGTTAAACGTGTGGTATTGCCTCGCGTATTATCGATTCATCAGGTCAAACAGCTTTCTCGTAATATCACTTCTGACGTTGACCTTGAAGTATTCGCTTTTGGTAGTTTGTGCATTATGGCTGAAGGTCGTTGTTACCTCTCTTCATACATGACAGGTGAATCACCCAATACGGTTGGCGCATGCTCTCCAGCAAAATACGTCCGCTGGCAAGAAACAGAAACTGGCCTAGAATCGCGATTGAATGAGATCCTTATCGACAAATATGTAGCCGGTGAGAACGCAGGCTACCCAACACTGTGCAAAGGTCGCTTTGAAGCGAACATTGATGGTGAACGTAAACGCTACCACGCACTTGAAGAGCCAACTAGTCTCAATACGCTGTCAATGTTACCAGAGCTTTTTGCCGCTGATGTAGCCTCAGTTAAAATTGAAGGTCGCCAGCGTAGCCCAGCTTATGTTGAACAAGTAACTAAAACTTGGCGAGCAGCTATCGACCGCTACTTAGCCAATCCAGAACAATACCAGGTGGAACAAGCTTGGAATGCGACACTGGCGAATGTATCGGAAGGTACACAAACTACGCTTGGCGCTTATCACCGTAAATGGCAATAGAGCCACATGGAGAACTCAATGAAATACGCATTAGGCCCTCTGCTTTATTTTTGGCCAAAACAAGACGTTGAAAGTTTCTATGAGCAAGCGAAATCAAGCTCTGCTGATATCATCTATCTAGGTGAATCGGTTTGCTCAAAACGTCGTGAGATGAAAGCCAAGCATTGGATGGATATCGCCAAAGAGCTGTCGGCCTCAGGTAAGCAGGTGGTGTTATCGACCATGGCCTTGCTGGAAGCATCAAGCGAAGTCAACATCATGAAGAAGTACATTGATAACGGCGACTTCGCCATTGAAGCCAATGACGTGTCTGCGATTCAGCTAGCAAGCGAAAGCAAAGTACCGTTTATTGTCGGCCCAGCAGTCAATACCTACAACGCTCGAACTCTGAACCTATTCTTAAAGCAAGGCATGACCCGTTGGTGTATGCCTGTTGAGCTTTCTCGTGATTGGTTAAACAACGTGATGACCCAATGCGAAGAGTTGAACATCCGTAATAAGTTTGAAGTGGAAGTGTTTAGCCACGGCTATCTGCCTCTTGCTTATTCAGCACGCTGCTTTACCGCTCGTGCAGAAAACAAAGCTAAAGACGACTGCGAAACTTGCTGCATCAAGTATCCAACAGGGCTACAAGTAGATAGCCAAGAAGGCCAGTCTGTATTTAACCTTAATGGTATCCAGACACAATCAGGCTACTGCTACAACCTAGTGAATGACTTACCCAACATGCATGACTTAGTTGATGTTGTACGTTTAAGCCCACTCGGTATCGATACTTTCTCTGAGATCAACAACTTCAAAGCCAATGAGCACGGCCAAAAGCCAATGCCAATCGAAAGCCGTCAATGCAACGGTTACTGGCATCAACTCGCAGGCCTAGACGTTAAGAACATCTAGCACAGCGATTAAGCCAACAAATTACGCATACAAAAAGGTCTAGCATGCGCTAGACCTTTTTAATTCAATTCAAGAAAAATGCCCTACGCTGCTGCCGCTTCCAGCGTCGAGGGTTCGAGCTTTTTTACATCTTTATACAACATCACCATCACGACTACACTCAACGCAATATTCGATAGCGGATACGCAATCCATATTCCCGGAACACCATATAACTTAGGCATGATGTACAAGAAAGGTAACTGGATAAGCATGTTACCTATCGTCACAAACATCGCCTTACTGCCCTTATTCACTGCCTGATAATAAGCACCAGCCACAACCAAGAAACCATCTAGAGCCAATGCAAACATATGAAGTCGAATACCCAGTACCGTGTATTCAATCAGTTGTGGTTCATCAGAACTAAACACTGAGACAAACTCTCTCGGGAATAGGTTCAAGAGCAACACAAAAGCGATACCAATCAATACTGAACTCACCATCGCAATCTTTAACAACTTACGAATATTGGCTTGATTACGAGCACCATGATTGTAGCTTACTAATGGCTGCATCCCGTTCGCGATACCTTCAGCTGTGAGGTAATAAACCGTCACGATGTAGCCTAATATAGCGTACGCACCAATCATCAATTGGTTACCATACTGTGCAAATAAAGCATTATGCAGAGCGACCATCATCGAGCCATAGGCATACATAAAGAAGCTTGAAGTACCGATAGCAAAAATTTGAGGAATCACATCGAGCTTCAGCCTTAGTTCACTCCAACGTAAACGAAGGTTTGCTCTACGAGAGAAGAAATACGCTAAGCCTAAACCTGTTACCACAAATTGAGCAATGGCAGTCGCCACTGCTGCGCCCATCAACTCCCAACCAAACAATGCGATAAACAAGTAATCAAGAACGATGTTAATCACCGCACCGACGATCATCAGTATTGTAGCTAAGTTGGGGCTGTCATCGTTCCGCAGCAAAAACGGCATAGCGATAGAACCTAAGGTAAATACACTCGCTCCAATAAGAATGTGTAGATACTGCAACCCAAGATCAAACACCCTGCCTTCAGCACCCTGCCATAACAGGAAATTATCAGCAAACAAGAACAGCACTATAGAGACAATTGGTGTTATCGCTAACAACAAAGTTAAACCCGTCGCTAAGATTTGCTTAGCACCTTGGGTGTCCTTTTCTCCTTGACGAATAGAGACAAGCGCACCAGTACCAACACCCACGAGCATGCCAATACCCAAGATCGAACCAATCACAGGCCACGCGACATTAATACCCGCAAGTCCATCGGCACCAACATAACGACCAATGAAAATACCATCCACCACTTGGTAGAGGCCATTCACTAACATAGCCGCAACAGTAGGAATTGTGTATCGCCAAAACTGACGACTAATTGAGTTACTCATTTCTTACTCTACTTTCATCTGTGAGCCACCTATCATTAAGATGCGGCTCGAAAATTAGTTAACAAGGCTAATTAAATATCTAAATTGTTTACTTCAAAGCTTTATCTAACAGCTGGTTTAATTGTAAGGATTCCTGCTCAGACAAACGACTTTCTAATATTTGTGCCATTACCTGATAGATCTTACTTTCTTCTTCCAACCCCACTTCTGCCTTATCGGTCAAAATTACCAATTTGGATCTCGCATCTTCTAGAGAAGCTTTACGTTCAACGAGACCTTTTCTTTCTAACCTTTGAACCATGGTAGTCGCTGAAGGCTTAGTCACTTGCATCTCAATGGCAAGGTCGGTCAACCTAATTGGCTCTGGCGCAGCCTGAATGACCTTCAAATAATCATACTCATTGAAACTCAACTGGCAGATAGGATCTTCATTAGTTTGAGTTCGCCATATCTTAGAAGCAAAGCGTTCAATTTTTTCTAGATTTTGGTCCAGCATAGATTTCCAACCACAGAATTCACATTTAATTAGCAAGGCTAACTATTTTAATGTTGTTTAAATAAAAAGCAATCAAAAACGAGCTCCCCGTTTATAAAAAAGGAGCATAAAAAAGGGCCATAAAAAAACCGCTGACAGGCAGCGGCTTTTCGGAATCAAAATGTATCGCTTTACTTAGCGTTAGCTTCTTCTTCAGCTTCTTCTTCAGCTTCTGCCAATTTAGCGGCCGCTAATTTAGATTGCGCCAAATGTTCGGCTTTAAGCGTAGTGAAGATACGGCTTAACTCTAAGAAAGAGTAACGGTGTTCTACGTATTCATACACGTTAAAAGAAACCGCTAACTTGTACAAAGAGATAGCATTCGCGTAATCACCATTCATGTGGTGACGCTTAGCAAGGTAGAAGTACGTCTCTGTTAAGCGTTGAGCAAGAAGCGTGTTATCACGAGTACCAGTTAGGATAGCTTTGAAAGCCTGTTCTTCAGTAATGTCGTCAAGCATGATTGCAACTAACACCCAACCCCATTGCTCATCACGACTCTCATAACGGGTTTGCAAATCAATCTTAGCTTGTTCAGGCGTGAGTTCATGCTGGATGATGTAAAGCCAAAGCGCACGGAATGGATCACTTGGATCATCGGCGTAATGTTTCATCATCTCTTCGTTAGCTAAGTCGTAACGCTCACCATAATAGAGTGCGATAGAGCGGTTTCTTTCTGCGTACGAGTTTGCAGGATCAAGCTCTAACGTAGAATCAAAAGATTCATAAGCGGCATCAAACTCCCCTACTTGCGTAAAGTAAACACCCAAAAGGTTGAAGATATTAGGTTGAGCGGGGTTCAATGAAAGAGACTGATTGAAATCAAGACGCGCTAAATCACGCAGGCCAACGCTGTCGTAATAGTTACCGCGCTCGAACAACATTTTAGCTCTAACTTCATCGTTCAAATCTGGACGCTGCAGTAACTGACTAAGGCGTGCAATTTGAACTTCTTGTTGAACGCTTGGTTGCAGTGGCACAGCCATTGGTGGATACACCCAACGTGAGGTGTTATCTGATGTTGTCGCACAACCAGTTAGTACAAGCAGTAAACACATACTCGCGGTTTGAAACCATTTCACAAATAATTACTCCTGTTATGACCGCAATAAAAAAGGGGAGCGATATGCTCCCCTTTATAACATGCTTTTTTACCAATGGGTTAGAAATCACTAAAAAGCGATATTCCCATTAATACACTAAGAATTACTCAGCAGCAGGTGCTTCGCCTTCAACAGGCGTTTCAACTGCTTCTTTCATGCTTAGACGTACACGGCCTTGACGGTCAATTTCAAGAACCTTAACAGGAACTTCTTGACCTTCAGTTAGGTAGTCAGACACTTTCTCAACACGCTTGTCAGCGATTTGAGAGATGTGTACTAGACCATCTTTACCTGGAAGGATAGTAACGAATGCACCGAAGTCAGCTAGACGAGCAACTTTACCTTGGTAGATGCGGCCAACTTCAACTTCAGCTGTGATCTCTTCGATACGACGGATAGCTTCTTTAGCAGCTGCGCCTTCAGTAGCAGCAATCTTGATTGTGCCATCGTCTTCGATTTCAATCGTAGTACCCGTTTCTTCACAAAGAGCACGGATAACTGCACCGCCTTTACCGATAACATCTTTGATCTTATCAGAGCTGATTTTCATTGTGTGGATACGTGGAGCGAATTCAGAGATATCGTCACGAGCACCAGAGATAGCTTCATCCATTACAGAAAGGATGTGCTTACGTGCACCTTGCGCTTGGTTAAGAGCAATTTGCATGATCTCTTTAGTGATACCTTCGATCTTGATGTCCATTTGAAGTGCAGTGATACCAGCGTTAGTACCTGCTACTTTAAAGTCCATGTCACCTAGGTGATCTTCATCGCCAAGGATGTCAGAAAGAACAACGAAGTCGTCGCCTTCTTTAACAAGACCCATTGCGATACCCGCAACAGAAGCTTTGATTGGAACACCAGCATCCATAAGCGCTAGAGATGTACCACATACAGAAGCCATTGAAGAAGAACCGTTAGATTCAGTGATTTCCGATACAACACGAACTGTGTATGGGAATTCATCAACAGAAGGCATTACTGCTTGGATACCACGTTTAGCAAGCTTACCGTGACCAATTTCACGACGCTTAGGAGAACCAACGAAACCAGTCTCACCTACACAGTATGGAGGGAAGTTGTAGTGTAGAAGGAAGTTGTCTTTCTTCTCACCCATTAGGCTATCGATGATTTGTGCATCACGTTGTGTACCAAGCGTTGCAGTAACAAGTGCTTGAGTTTCACCACGAGTAAATAGAGAAGAACCGTGTGTACGAGGAAGAACACCAGTACGTACGTCTAGCGCACGAATCATGTCTTTTTCACGGCCATCGATACGTGGGTTGCCAGCAATGATGCGGCTACGTACTACGTTTTTCTCTAGAGAACCAAGCATGCCGCGGATTTCGCGCTCATCTAGGTTTTCATCTTGTGCAATTAGAGTTTCAACAACGTCGCTCTTGATTGCTCCAACTTGCTCGTAACGAGCCATTTTCTCAGTGATCTGGTACGCGTCAGATAGACGAGTTTCAGCTTGCTCAGCAACTTTAGCTTTAAGCTCAGTGTTAACTGCAGGTGCTTCCCAGTTCCAAGATGGTGTTGCAACTTCAGCTGCAAACTCGTTGATCGCTTTGATTACAACTTGTTGTTGGTCGTGACCGTAAACAACAGCTGCAAGCATTTCTTCTTCAGATAGGTTATCTGCTTCAGATTCAACCATTAGTACTGCGCCTTCTGTACCAGACACAACTAGGTCTAGTTTAGAACTTTCAAGCTCAGTATTTGATGGGTTAAGAACAAGTTCGCCGTCGATGTGACCAACACGTGCAGCACCGATAGGACCATTGAATGGAGCACCAGAGATAGCAAGAGCAGCAGACGTTGCGATCATAGTGATCATGTCTGGGTTTACGTCAGGGTTGATAGAAACAACCGTAGCGATAACTTGAACTTCGTTTTTAAACGCACTTGGGAAAAGTGGACGAATTGGACGGTCAATCAGACGAGCTGTTAGCGTTTCGCCTTCAGAAGGACGACCTTCACGCTTGAAGAAACCACCTGGGATTTTACCCGCAGCGTATGTACGCTCTTGGTAGTTAACTGTTAGAGGGAAGAAATCTTGACCCGCAACAGCTTCTTTCTTAGCAACAACAGAAACGAATACTGATGTATCGTCCATAGTTGCCATTACAGCAGCAGTAGCTTGACGTGCCATTACGCCCGTTTCTAGAGTAACGGTGTGGTTACCGTACTGGAACGATTTTACAACTGGTTTTTCAAACATTGTATATCCTTAGCTCTAAAGTCATGACTTTAGATTAAGTGAATAATGACTCAAGATATTACCAATCGCGACTAGTAAAAAGGGACTCGGGAATGATGCTTCTTTGTATGAGTTCATACGCCGAATTAAGACCAAATCCGCCTTTGAATAGTCGCGACCTATTGGCCGACATCTGTGACTGTAACGTCTTGAGAGGTTGATTGCCCAGCGTTGAAAACGCATAGGCGGGCGTAGTATAAACTATTTTTATTAGGAGAGATATTTCCTATCAGAAAAAGCCAGATGATATTCTGAGCATCCGGTCAAACATTTTCTTACAGGCACAAAAAAAGGAGCATAAATGCTCCTTTTCTTCAAACTGTCTTTGCAGACATCGCTATTAGCGACGTAGGCCTAGACGCTTGATTAGGTCTTGGTAACGAGTAAGGTTTTTGCCTTTCAAGTAATCAAGAAGCTTACGACGGCTAGAAACCATGCGTAATAGACCACGACGGCTGTGGTGATCGTGTTTGTGTGCTTTGAAGTGACCTTGTAGGTGGTTGATAGAAGCAGTAAGTAGTGCTACTTGTACTTCTGGTGAACCTGTGTCGCCTTCAGATTGTGCGTATTCTGCAACGATTGCTGCTTTAGTTTCTGCATTCAGAGACATAAATCTCTCCTGATAAGAGTAAGTTTATATTTGTAGCAGCCAATCTCTGATTCAGCCGCTACGCGAGCCGAGGATTATAGGGAAGTTTATGAATTGGTGCAATAACAATCGAACACCTTAAAAACTAAAAAAGCGAGCCACTTAATTTAAGAGCCCGCTTTCTGAATTATTTGATCGCTTTAAACACGAACAGCTACTACCTGATTCGACTTAAGCGCTAAGCTTGTGGTTCTTCATCTCTGAAAACAACCAAACGCTTAGGTGCGACACGGCCATCATCAGCAATATGAGCAACACCAACAAACAGCTTTTCTTCACCACTTGTCATGCGAACCGTACCTTCAGTTGGAGCACCAGAAACCTGAACTGGCATACCGTGCTGAACTAGGTCAGTCAGTTCCGCATTCAGATTAACTTCCGGTAGATCTTCCACTGCGGTATCCATTGCCATAAGCAGAGGATCAAGCAACTCTTTAGGCGCAATTTCTTGCTCCTGTGCTTGTTCTAAGATCTCATTTAGTTGCTCTAAAGTGACCATACGCTCGTATGGATACTTTGCAACGCCAGTACGACGAAGCATGGTAACGTGAGCACCACAGCCAAGCATTTCACCAAGATCGTCAGTGATTGTGCGAATGTAGGTACCTTTAGAACAATGTACTTCCATCTCAACTTCATCACCTTCAAAGCGAAGTAGCTCAATAGAATACACGGTGATCTTGCGAGACTCACGAGGAACCTCGATACCTGCACGTGCATATTCATACAAAGGTTTACCTTGATACTTCAATGCAGAGAACATTGATGGAATCTGATCCGTTTCACCTTTGAAGCTTGCAATGCAGCGTTCAAGTTGTTCTTGAGTCACATTAATATCACGCGTTTCAACCACTTCACCATCAGAGTCAGAGGTGTTGGTACGCTCACCAAGCTTCGCGATCACAACGTAGCGCTTATCAGAATCCAATAGAAACTGAGAAAACTTCGTTGCTTCACCAAGACAAATTGGCAGCATGCCAGTCGCAAGAGGATCCAGAGCACCGGTGTGCCCAGCCTTCTCTGCAAAGTAAATACGTTTTACTTTTTGCAGTGCATCATTAGATGAAATGCCCGTAGGCTTATCTAATAAAATTACCCCATTTATAGGGCGACCTTTACGACGGCGAGCCATTACTCTTCGTCCTTAGACTGAGTTTCGTCAGTACGGCCTGCTTCTTCTTGCTTACGCTTGTCGTCGCTTAGTACTTCGCTTACTAGGTTAGACATACGCATGCCTTCTACCAAAGTGTTGTCATAAGTAAAACGAACCTCAGGCGTTAGGCGGTGACGAATACGCTTACCAAGAGCCATACGAACTGGTACTTCATGCTCTTTAAGAGCAGCAAGACATGATTGAGGTGTTTGCTCACCGATACATAGGAAAGTCACAAACACTTTTGCGTATGCAAGATCACGAGACACTTCCACGTCTGAGATAGTTACCATACCAATGCGTGAGTCACGAACTTCACGTTGTAAGATAAGTGCTAGCTCTTTTTGAAGCTGCTGAGACACACGTTGTGTGCGGCTAAATTCTTTTGACATTTTCTTTTCTCACTTAGAAAGATGGGGGGCTTGGTAATAACCAGCCCCCCATGGTGTATTCAACAACCGATTACTTATTACCTATACGAGTAATGTTAGTAACTTTAGTCAATATGTCGAGTCGTACAGACTGGTTAGTCTAGAGTACGTTGAACCTCAACGATTTCGAATACTTCGATCTGGTCACCAACGCGAACGTCGTTGTAGTTCTTAACGCCAACACCACACTCGTAACCATTCTTAACTTCTTGTACGTCATCTTTAAAGCGACGAAGTGACTCAAGTTCACCTTCGTAGATAACAACGTTTTCACGAAGAACGCGGATTGGGTTGTTACGCTTAATGATACCTTCAGTCACGATACAACCAGCGATTGCGCCGATCTTAGGTGACTTGAACACGTCACGAACTTGAGCAAGACCAATGATTTCTTGACGGAATTCAGGAGCAAGCATACCGCCCATCGCCTGTTTCACTTCGTCGATCAGTTGGTAGATGATTGAGTAGTAACGTAGATCTAGGTTTTCATTCTGAACAGTACCACGCGCAGTTGCGTCAGCACGAACGTTGAAACCAAGGATGATAGCGTTAGAAGCTGCTGCAAGAGTTGCATCAGTTTCAGTAATACCACCAACACCAGAACCTACGATGTTCACTTTAACTTCGTCAGTTGACAGTTTCAGTAGAGAGTCAGCAATAGCTTCTACAGAACCTTGAACGTCAGCTTTAAGTACAACGTTAAGCTCAGCAACTTCGCCAGCCGTCATGTTCGCGAACATGTTCTCTAGCTTCGCTTTTTGTTGACGAGCTAGTTTAACATCACGGAATTTACCTTGACGGTAGTTCGCAACTTCACGAGCTTTACGCTCATCACGTACAACCGTTGCTTCGTCACCTGAAGCAGGAACGCCAGAAAGACCTAGAATTTCTACAGGAATAGATGGACCTGCAGTTTCAATGTCTTGACCATTTTCATCGCGCATTGCACGAACACGGCCGTACTCTTGACCACAAAGAACGATATCGCCTTTGTTTAGAGTACCAGACTGTACTAGTACTGTTGCAACTGGACCGCGACCTTTATCAAGACGAGATTCAACAACAACACCAGATGCCATGCCTTCTTTAATCGCTGTAAGCTCAAGAACTTCAGACTGAAGAAGGATAGCTTCTAGAAGACCATCGATGTTTGTACCCTGTTTTGCAGAGATGTGAACGAAGATGTTCTCACCGCCCCATTCTTCAGGGATAACGTCGTATTGAGCTAGCTCATTCTTAACGTTGTCTGGGTTTGCACCCTCTTTATCGATCTTGTTCACAGCAACAATCAGAGGAACACCTGCCGCTTTCGCGTGCTGGATTGCTTCGATTGTTTGTGGCATTACGCCATCGTCTGCTGCAACTACAAGTACAACGATATCTGTCGCTTGAGCACCACGAGCACGCATAGCGGTAAACGCCGCGTGTCCAGGAGTATCAAGGAAAGTGATCATACCGTTGTCAGTATCTACGTGGTAAGCACCAATGTGCTGCGTGATACCGCCAGCTTCGCCAGAAGCAACGTGTGCTTTACGAATGTAGTCAAGTGTTGAAGTTTTACCGTGGTCAACGTGACCCATGATAGTAACAACAGGAGCACGACCTTCAGCAACTGCATCGTTATCACGGTCAGCTAGTACTGCTTCTTCAAGTTCGTTTTCTTTACGTAGGATTACCTTGTGACCCATTTCTTCAGCAACAAGTTGTGCTGTTTCTTGGTCAATCACTTGGTTGATAGTCGCCATAGCGCCCATCTTCATCATTACTTTGATAACTTCAGTTGCTTTAACTGACATTTTGTTAGCCAGTTCAGAAACAACAATAGTCTCACCGATAGCAACGTCAGATTTAGCAACAGTCGCTGACTTATCAAAGCCTTGCTGCATTGAAGTTGGTTTAGCAAGCTTACCTTTACCGCCACGACCACGTTGGTTACGACCACCACGGTTATTGCTAGGTTGAGTTGCTGGAGCAGGTTTCTTCTTGCGACGACGAGGAGCTTTCTCATCTTTTTTATCAGCCGCATCTTCTGCTTCACGAGCGTAAGTAGAAGTAGTCACATGGTAATCCGCAGATTTCTCTTGCTCTTTCTTCTTCTTCTCTTCTTCAGACCAACGTTCTTGGTTCTCTTCTGCTAACTTACGAGCCTCTTCAACAAGCTTAGCTGCTTCAGCTTCTGCTTTACGAGTTGCTTCTTGCTCTTGACGAGCTTTTAGTTCATCCGCTTCTTTTTTCGCTTGTGCGTTAGCGTCTGCATTTTTTGAATTCATGTCTTTTTTAGCCTTTTCAGCTTGTGCGCGTTGAGTCTTCTCTTCAGCATCACGTTTTGCATCCGCTTCACGTGTTACTTTTTCTTCGACTTCGCGCTGTGCTTTCTCTGCAGCATCACGTTTCGCTTGCTCTTCAGCATCGCGTTGTGCATTCTCTTCCGCTTCACGATTAGCTACTTCCTCAGCTTCACGTTTCGCTTCATCTTCAATAGTGCTGCGCTTCACGTACGTACGCTTTTTACGTACCTCTACTTGAACATCCTTACTCTTACCGCCTCCAGCAGCAACACTTAACGTGCTGCGGGTTTTGCGCTGAAGAGTTAAACGAGTCGGTTCTGCTTCACCAGAAGTATCGCCATGCTCCTTTTTAAGGTGCGTTAGCAATGATTGCTTCTCTGAATCAGTAACTTGATCCGAATCTGTTTTCTTCATGCCTGCATCAGCAAGTTGTTCAATTAAGCGGTCAACTGGCGTACCAATCTCTTCACTCAGTGCTTTAACTGTTAATTGTGTCATACCGCTCTCTCTCCTTGCTGAGTTATTCTTCGTCGCCGAACCAACAGATGTTACGCGCAGCCATAATTAGCTCGCCCGCACGCTCTGTAGTTAGGTCTTCAATGCCTTCTAGTTCATCAACGCCTTGGTCAGCTAGGTCTTCCAATGTTGCCACGCCTTTTGCCGCTAGTTTGTAAGCCATTTCACGCTCTAGGCCTTCAAGTGCTAGCAAATCTTCAGCAGGTTCAACACCGTCGAAAGCTTCTTCTTTCGCTAGCGCGAGAGTAGTTAGTGCATCTTTTGCACGGCCACGTAATTCTTCAACGATACCTTCATCTAGACCATCTACTTCAAGTAGTTCGTTTACTGGTACGTAAGCGACTTCTTCTAGCGTAGAGAAACCTTCTTCAACAAGCAGTTGAGCAAAGTCTTCTTCGATGTCTAGGTGCTTCATGAAGTTTTCAATAGAAGCAACTGCTTCTTCTTGGTGTTTCTTCTGAAGGTCAGCAACCGTCATTACGTTTAGTTCCCAACCAGTAAGTTGAGATGCTAGACGTACGTTTTGACCACTACGGCCGATCGCTTGTGCTAGGTTGTCCGCTTCAACAGCGATATCCATAGAGTGTGCGTCTTCATCAACGATGATAGAAGCAACATCAGCAGGAGCCATTGCGTTGATTACGAACTGAGCCGGGTTATCGTCCCAAAGAACGATATCAATACGCTCACCGCCAAGATCGTTAGAAACCGCTTGTACACGTGCACCACGCATACCAACACACGCACCAACTGGGTCAATACGTCTATCGTTTGTTTTAACAGCGATTTTAGCACGAGAACCCGCGTCACGTGCAGCACCTTTAAGTTCGATTAGCTCTTCGCCAATTTCAGGTACTTCAACACGGAATAGCTCAGCTAGCATTTCAGGCTTAGAACGAGTAACGAAAAGCTGGAAACCACGAGCTTCTGGTTTAACTGCGTATAGAAGGCCACGAACACGGTCACCTGGACGGAAGTTTTCACGAGGAAGTTGATCATCACGAAGGATTACTGCTTCAGCGTTGTTACCTAGGTCTAGAATAACGGTATCACGGTTAACTTTCTTAACTGCGCCAGTGACTAGCTCGCCTTCGTTATCAATAAACTGTTCAACGATTTGAGCGCGTTCAGCTTCACGTACTTTTTGTACGATAACTTGCTTAGCCGTTTGAGTCGTAATACGGTCAAACGTTACTGATTCGATATCATCTTCGATGAAACCGCCAAGTTCGATCTCTGGGTCATCGTACTTTGCAGCTTCAATAGAGATTTCTTTTGTTGGGAATTCAACTTCCTCAACAGCTTCCCAACGGCGGAAAGTTTCGAAATTACCCGTTTTACGGTCAATCTCAACACGAACTTCAATTTCTAGTTCGCTTTTCTTTTTTGTTGCCGTTGCAAGCGCGATTTCAAGCGCTTCAAAAATACGCTCACGAGGAACTGCTTTCTCATTAGAAACAGCTTCTACTACCGCCAAAATTTCTTTGTTCATTAATCTAGCCTCTTAAGCTCATCTCTCTAGGAGAACTAAAATTTAGGGATCAGGTTAGCTTTCGCAATATTGCTAAGGACGAATTCTTCTTCTTGTCCTTCAACCAATACTTTTACTGTCTCGCCTTCAATAGATTGGATATCACCTTTCCATTTACGACGGTTGCCGACAGCCATTTTCAAAACGATGCTTACCTCGTGACCAATAAATTGTTGGTAATGCTCTGCTTTGAACAGTGGTCTCTCTAAACCTGGTGAAGACACTTCAAGGTGATAAGCCACTGAAATTGGATCTTCAACGTCCATTACGGCACTTACTTGGTGACTAACTTCAGAGCAATCATCTACATTGATACCATTTGGTGAATCGATGTAAATACGTAGCGTTGAGTGCTCACCAGCACGAATAAATTCTAATCCAACTAACTCATAACCTGATGCTGCTACTGGAGCGTCAAGCATTTCAGTAAGTTGTCTTTCTAAACCAGTCATTTAACCACTCCAGAAACAAAAAAAGGGCTCAAAGCCCAATTTAAATTCCAAGCAAACATTATCTAAACGCATTTACAAATGCTTAGATAACAAAAAACCCCGTATAAACCGGGGTTTTTGTTGCTGGACCCTTATATGTTAAGTGCCATCACATTGGATATCACACTTAACTCACAGTGAGGTTCACACTGTGCAAACTTGCTACCAATACAAGCTATATAATAGCATTGAAATTGGTTGCGGGAGCCGGATTTGAACCGACGACCTTCGGGTTATGAGCCCGACGAGCTACCAAACTGCTCCATCCCGCGTCCGACTTGCGAGCATTATACGCCCAACAAGATGTTTTACAAGTTTGTAAACATGGTGCCGAGAGAGGGACTCGAACCCTCACACCCTAAGGCACTAGCACCTCATGCTAGCGTGTCTACCAATTTCACCATCTCGGCATCAAATCTTTACAGATTATTGTGGAATTTCGTCGCCTTGCGCCGGAACTTCACTCACTGCATCATCAGCTTGCTGAATTACCTGACCTTGAGTCGGGTCAATCCATTGTGACTCAGTTTTATGTGTAGACATATTACCAAGCACTAAGCTAAGAATAAAAAATGTAGTTGCAAAAACTGCAGTCATTCGGGTAAGGAAATTTCCTGAGCCACCAGCACCAAACACAGTGTTTGAAGCGCCAGCACCGAAAGAGGCTCCCATATCTGCGCCTTTACCTTGTTGAATCAACACTAGGCCAATTACACCAAGCGCTGCCAACAGGTAAATCACAAGTAGAACTGTAAACATTTTTCCACCTATGTTCCTAATTGTTGAGCCAGCGCCGTTCAAAAAACTATTTTTAAGAACAAGGCTAGCGACCTCCTAACTGAAGGCCGAGCAATACTAGCGAATGAGGCGAAGGCTGACAAGGAGAATTTGCTAAAAAATAAGCCTTTACCAAGTGAATGGTCAAAAAAAGGTCAAAAGCGACACAAAACTCATTTGGGCCTCTTTTAACCTTCATATAACTCAACCACTTCTGATAACAGACGCAATTCATTGTGTCCGTTAAAGTTAAGGCTAAATTAACAGTTCGCTTTTACCGCATCTGCAATCTTAAGTGCCGACGCTTGAACAAGCTCTGCATCTTCACCTTCTACCATCACACGCAGTAATGGCTCAGTGCCAGACTTACGTAATAGCACACGGCCTTTATCACCAAGATCAGCTTCTACTTCAACAACGGCAGCTTTAACTGCTTCTGCTTCTAGTGGGTTTGAATCACCACTGAAACGAATGTTTTCTAGAACTTGAGGGTATAAAGTCATACCTTGAGAAAGTTCGTTTAGTGTCATTTCACTATCAACGACTGAAGCCAGCACTTGAAGCGCAGCAACAATTGCATCGCCCGTCGTTACTTTGTCCAATAGAATAACGTGACCAGAGTTTTCAGCACCGATCTTCCAACCTTTAGCCTGCAGTTGTTCCATAACATAACGGTCACCAACAGCGGCACGAACAAATGGAATACCCAATTGCTTAAGCCCGTTTTCCATACCAAGGTTCGTCATTAATGTACCAACAACACCGCCTTTCAATTCACCACGACGTAATGCATCACGAGCAATGATATAAGCGATTTGGTCGCCATCAACCTTGTTACCTAACTCATCAACCATAATGATGCGGTCACCGTCACCATCAAAGCCAAGACCTAATGCTGCTTTTTCTTCAACGACTTTCACTTGCAGAGCACGTACATCTGTCGCGCCTACTTCGTGGTTAATATTAGTACCATTAGGTTCAACGCCCATAGCAATCACTTCTGCACCCAACTCTTTAAATACAGCAGGAGCAATGTGGTAAGTTGCGCCATGTGCACAATCGACAACAATCTTCATTCCCGCTAACGTCATTTTGTGTGGGAATGTACTTTTACAAAATTCAATATAACGGCCTGCTGCATCATTTAAACGTACGGCTTTACCTAATGCTGAAGATTCCACGCACTCGATATCTTTGTCTAATTCCGCTTCGATAGCCAATTCAATTTCATCTGACAATTTAGTACCTTCAGAAGAGAAGAACTTGATGCCGTTATCGTAATATGGGTTATGCGACGCAGAGATAACGATCCCGGCTTCCGCACGAAATGTTTGTGTTAGGTAAGCAACAGCAGGTGTTGGCATCGGGCCAGTAAAAGTAGCCTGAAGACCAGCAGCAGCAAGACCGGCTTCTAACGCAGATTCCAGCATGTAGCCTGAGATACGAGTATCCTTGCCAATAATCACTTTCTTCGTGCCTTGTTTCGCAAGAACACGGCCCGCGGCCCAGCCAAGCTTCAGAACAAAATCAGGTGTAATCGGGTACTGGCCTACTTTGCCACGCACACCATCTGTGCCGAAGTAACGTCTTTTATCAGACATATTGATTTTCCTTAATTATTAGTGATTGTTATTCATCACTTCGATTATTTTCATCGCTTCCAACGTATCTTCAACATCGTGGACGCGAATAATTTGGGCACCTTTCATTGCGGCGATCGTGGCGCAAGTGACACTTGCTACCATGCAGTCAGCCGGTGCTTTGTCCAACAGCTTAAAGATCATCGATTTTCTCGACATCCCAGCTAAAATTGGCAACCCAAGCTTATGAAATTTATCAAGTTGTGCTAATAGGTGGTAATTGTGTTCAATGGTTTTACCAAAACCAAAACCGGGGTCAAGAATCAGTTTCTCTTTAGAGATACCTACAGTTTCACAAGCTTCAACTCTTTCTTTCAAAAAGCCTTCCACATCTGTTAGCACATCATCGTAACTTGGGTTAGCTTGCATGGTTCTTGGTTGGCCTTTCATGTGCATCAGGCAAACAGGAACATCAGCATTTGCGGCAGCTTCTAAGGCTCCGGGCTCTTGTAAAGCGCGCACATCATTGATCAGATCTGCGCCGACCTCAACAGCTTGGCGCATCACTTCCGCTTTACTGGTATCAATAGAGATCCAGACATCAAACTTAGCACGAATTGCTTTAATCGCAGGAATCACTCGGGATAGCTCTTCTTCTAAGGTAACTTCCGGAGCACCAGGACGGGTCGATTCGCCACCAATGTCAATAATGCTAACGCCAGCTTGAATCATTCGTTCAGCTCGCAGTAAGGCATTATCTAATGAACTGAATTCCCCACCATCAGAAAAAGAATCAGGGGTGACATTGAGGATACCCATTACATGTGGGCGGTCTAAAACGAGCGTTTTATTGTTTGCTTTTAATATCATGAAAGGCAGGTCTTAAAGAGTAAAAAAAACACCTTGAGCTATAAACAGAAAAACCCTGAGCGTACTCAGGGTTTTAATTTATAGCTTAGCGATTAAGAATCTTTGTTTTGAGTATCATCTGATTCAGATTTAACGTCTTCAACTTTCGACTCTTCAGCTTCTGGTTCGGCTTTAGCTTGTTCTTCAGATTTAACTTCAGCTTCAGGCTTGGCTTCTTCCTTTACAGGTTCTGCTTTTACTTGTTCACCCCAACCAGCAGGCTCACGGATCTCGGTTTTACGATCCATCAAATCATCAATTTGACCCGCATCAATCGTTTCATACTTCATTAATGCATCTTTCATTGAGTGCATTAAATCCATATTGTCTTCGAGTATTTGTTTCGCTCGAGCGTAATTACGATCAATTAAGATACGAATCTCTTCATCGATAAGTCGAGTGGTTTCATCCGATACGTGTTTAGCTTTGCTCATTCCGCGACCTAAGAAAACTTCACCTTCTTCTTCTGCATAAAGAAGAGGGCCTAGTTTTTCAGAGAAGCCCCATTGAGTCACCATCTTACGAGCAATATCAGTGGCACGTTCAATATCGTTTGATGCACCTGTCGATACCTTGTCTGAACCGTAAATCAATTCCTCAGCAAGACGACCACCGTATAGGCTAGAAATCATCGATTCTAGGTGTTGACGGTTCATACTTACACGATCTTGTTCTGGTAAATACATAGTAACACCAAGCGCTCGACCACGAGGGATGATAGATACTTTGTACACTGGATCGTGCTCAGGCACTAAACGACCAACAATTGCATGACCAGCTTCATGGTAAGCCGTCGATTCTTTCGTTTCTTCAGTTAGAACCATTGAACGGCGCTCAGCACCCATCATAATTTTGTCTTTCGCTAATTCAAACTCAACCATAGAAACATTGCGCTTGTTACCGCGAGCAGCGAATAGAGCGGCTTCGTTCACAAGGTTCGCAAGGTCTGCACCAGAGAAACCTGGTGTACCACGAGCAATCAGAGATGGTTCAACATCACCTGATAGTGGAACCTTACGCATGTGTACTTTAAGAATCTGTTCACGACCACGTACATCCGGTAGACCAACCACTACTTGACGGTCAAAACGGCCTGGACGAAGCAATGCTGGGTCAAGTACGTCTGGACGGTTAGTCGCAGCGATAACGATAATACCTTCGTTACCTTCGAAACCATCCATCTCAACCAGCATTTGGTTTAGTGTTTGTTCACGCTCATCGTGACCACCACCAACACCAGCGCCACGCTGACGACCAACAGCATCGATTTCATCGATAAAGATAATACAAGGTGCTGCTTTCTTCGCTTGTTCGAACATGTCACGCACACGAGATGCACCGACACCAACAAACATTTCAACAAAGTCAGAACCTGAGATAGTAAAGAACGGTACTTTCGCTTCACCGGCAATCGCTTTTGCAAGCAATGTTTTACCAGTACCAGGAGGACCAACCAACAGGATACCTGTCGGGATCTTACCACCTAGCTTTTGGAAACGACTTGGGTCACGAAGATAATCAACAAGCTCTTTAACGTCTTCTTTTGCTTCGTCACAACCAGCAACATCAGCAAACATCGTTTTGATTTGTTCTTCGCTCATCATTCGAGCTTTACTCTTACCGAAAGACATCGCGCCTTTACCGCCGCCGCCGCCTTGCATTTGACGCATGAAGAAAATCCACACACCAATCAGTAAGATCATTGGGAACCAAGAGATGAAGATAGTGCCAAGCAGGCTCTGCTCTTCAGGTGGTGTACCCTGAACTTTTACGTTTTGATTAATTAAGTCATCAAGTAGCTTTTGATCATAAACAGGCATGTAAGTTACATACTTAGAACCACCGCCACGACGTGTGAAAGTAATTTCGCTGTTATTGAACTGTGCGTCTTGAATCTGGCCTTGGCCAACTTCCTGTACAAACGTGGTGTAATCTACTGCTCTGCCGTTACTTTCCCCAGGGCCAAAGCTCTGGAATACCGACATCAACACAACCGCGATAACAAGCCACAGAATTAAATTTTTTGCCATGTCACTCAAGGTGTAAGCCTCTCGATAACTAATTGTAATTAAAGGTAGGGTACTACAGTTTGTAACCTGTAGCCATGTTGTTAACTCTCACTCTTGGAAGAGAATCGTTAACCTTTGTAACCAGTTGCTACGATAAACACTTCACGAGATCGAGCTCGAGAAGAGTCGGGTTTTCTCACTTTGACTGTTTTAAACATCTCACGGACGTCCTTAACATATTGGTCAAACCCTTCGCCTTGGAATACTTTTACAACAAAACTACCATTGGTAGCTAGAACTTGTCGACACATATCCAAAGCTAATTCAACTAAATACATAGCTCTTGGCTGATCCACAGAATTATTGCCAGCTATGTTAGGCGCCATATCAGACATCACTACATCAACCATGTTTGGTTGTATACGTTCCAATAAAGCTTCTAGCACAGCTTCTTCACGGAAATCGCCTTGCAGAAAGCTCACTCCTGCAATCGGGTCCATTGGCAACAAATCACAAGCAATGATTTGTCCGTTGTCTCCAATAATCTTAGCAGCATATTGAGACCAACCGCCAGGCGCTGCCCCTAAATCCACAATGGTCATTCCAGGAGTCAGCAATTTATCTTTAGTTTGAATCTCTTCCATTTTGAAATAAGCACGCGAACGATAACCTTTTTTTCTAGCTTCGTTTGCATACTTGTCGTCGAAGTGTTCCTTCAACCAACGGCCTGAACTGGCCGAGTGTTTCTGTTTACTCATTGGATACCTAAATTGGAGGAAAGTACTAATTGCTGAATAAATTATAGTCTTCAGCTTTAGATGGCGTTAAAATAGGTTTTTTCAACCCTAATACTAAATAAAATTGGCCGCGTAATGAACCTAAGTACCAAACAAAAGCAGCATCTAAAGGGCCTAGCTCACAGTTTAAAACCTGTCGTGCTAATGGGCGCAAATGGACTTACTGAAGCTGTTCTAGCGGAAATCGAATTGGCTCTAGACCACCATGAACTGATCAAGATTAAAGTTGCATCAGAAGACCGTGAGACTAAGCAACTGATTATCGATGCAATTGTACGTGAATCTAAAGCTGAGAAAGTACAGACTATCGGTAAAGTTCTAGTACTGTTCCGTCAGTCAGAAGCACGTAAAATCGAGATTCCACGCAAATAAGCGAGCTTAATAATAAGCTAACTTCACTTAGAGAAAACCATAGCGTTTGTCTTTTAGTGTAGCGTGAGAAACGAAAAAGGTCGCATTAGCGACCTTTTTACTTATCAGAAACAAAGCAAATTCAATTAGATGTATTCAACTTTGTCAATTTCGAAATCTTTATCGCCGCCAGGGGTAGAGATGTGAACTTCGTCGCCTTCCATCTTACCGATAAGACCGCGAGCAATGGGTGATTTCACAGAAATACGACCCGTTTTAATCTCGGCTTCATCTTCAGAAACGATTTGGTAACGGAATTCTTCGTCCGTATCCACATCAACCAAAGTCACTGTCGTACCAAAGATAATCTTACCCGTGTTGTCCATCTGGGTTACATCGATGATCTGAGCCAGTGATAGCTTATATTCGATATCTCGAATTTGAGCTTCACAGATACCCTGCTCTTCACGAGCTGCGTGGTATTCAGCATTCTCTTTCAAGTCACCTAGTTCACGTGCTTCACCGATAGCTGCTGAGATAACAGGGCGTAGCTTAAGTAGGCGATCTAATTCGTCACGTAGCTTTTGAGCGCCACGTACTGTCATTGGAACCTTTTCCATTTTTTACCTCTATGCCAAAGCTTTCTTTGGCCAACATAAATCCACCCAACATAGTTATTGGGTGATAGAAACAAAACGATTTGGCTTAGTGTAAACAAACTTTATGGCTAAATCACCTTTATTCCACTTTGCGTTATAAAAGCTTTATCTAGGTCTAAATTACAGACATCACAAAAATGAATAATAACTCCCTCACCAATAAGTAGAGAGTTAAATACCTAAAAAAACAAAAAACAAACAAAATAAACACAGATCACACTTTTGTAAAAACCAACTTAAAACATACACTTAAACAACAATAGATATAATAAAACAGTGTTCATTTTTTAGTTTTATATCATTTTACTAACTGACTATGGAACTTTAGAGGTAAAAAGTAACCCATGGATTGCACTGGCATTTTTCAGACTTCTGTTCTAATCATGATTATGAAGCTTGATTAATACAGGCAATACGCAAAAGGGTTCAAATCCTTGATAAAACTTCTATGGACAGTAATTAGGAATTAATAACATGAACAACAAGACTCTGATCGCTCTAGCAGTAGCGGCAACAGTATCAGCTGGCGCAAATGCAGCAAACGTATACAGCCAAGATGGCACTGAACTAAACGTTGGTGGTCGCGCGGAATTCCGTGGCGATTTCATTGGTAACGGTGGTGAAGAAATTGAAGGCACAATGGCTAACAACAGCCGTTTCCGTCTTAACGTTGGTGGTACTACAGAAATTAATGAATCACTAAGCGGCTTTGGTTTCTACGAAGCTGAGCAAACAGTGAACTCTTCAAGCGACAACACTGCTAATGAAGACTTCAAACAGCGTTACATGTTTGCGGGTCTTCAAGGTGATTTCGGTGCAGTATCATTTGGTCGCCAAGATACAGCAGCAGTACAAATCTCTCAAATGTCTGATGTAACGACATTTACTGGTGCTCAAAAAGAATTCATCAACGCTGGTAACGAGCAAATCAACAATACAATCCTTTATACTGGTAACTTTGTTGATGCTCTAACAGTTAAAGCAAGTTTGGTTGCTGGTGAAGATAAAGACACTGATGCTTACGGTGTATCTGCTATCTACACTCTTCCTATGGGTCTAGGCTTCGGTCTTGGTTACTCAGCAGGTGACAATGGTGAAAACGCAGGTACTGGTAACGCTATCATCGCTGGTGTTAACTACACACTAGACTCTCTATACCTAGCTGGTACATACACTACTGGTGAAGCAGACGATAAATACAACTCTGACTTCAGCGGTATGGAATTTGCTGCAACTTACGGCTTTGGTAACGGCTTCACTCTAATGGGTGCATACCAGAAAACTGAAGAAGATAACCTCCTAGGCAAATCTCAAGATAAAAGTGATTTCTTCGAAATCACAGGTGACTACGCATTCAACAAAAACCTAAACGCTTATGTTGCTTACGCACTGAACAATCTTGATAGCGTATCAAATGCTCAAGGTGTTAAAGTCGAAGGCGAAGACACTATGCGTCTAGGTCTAAAATACGCATTCTAATGTGTTAACAAGTTTCCTTGTTATATAGAATCAAAACGCCCGCTATCTAGCGGGCGTTTTTTATATCTGTATACTGAAAACATCAGCCATCCAAGAAATCTTCTATGCGCCTTCTACCCACCCTACTTCTATGTGGCTTATCACTTAGTAGCTACTCACTTACCGCTTTCGCTTACGCCCCTTTAAATAAACTACCCGATGGCAGTAGTACAAGTTTAATCTTGCAGTCACTGAGTGGCGATTCAAATGAAATGGACACTAATAGTGATGGCTTTTATCCACCCGCCAGTACTTTAAAACTAGTTACAGCTTTGGCGGCTAAATTGGAGTTAGGGGATAGCTTCCACTACACGACTAGCATTGCTCGTTCTGGTAATGATTCAATCATTTCATTTAGTGGCGACCCGACGCTACAACGAGAGCAGCTAAAAAGGCTTTTAGCTCGATATGCTAAATCGCAATCAAGAACTATCAAAGGCAACTTATACCTAGATAACTCGACTTTTACGGGCTATCAGCGAGCGGTGGGTTGGCCTTGGGACATTCTAGGGGTTTGTTACAGCGCGCCTTCGAGTGCGATGACCTTAGACAGCAACTGCGCACAAGCCTCTATTTATACAAAAGATAACGGCAGCACTCGTGTCTATATTCCCGCTCACTATCCGATAGACGTGACAACCACCGCAGCCACCGTAACTCGATCAGGGCAGAAGGCGACACAATGCGACTTAGAGCTCATTACCACTCCAGACAACGCTTACAAGCTCTCTGGTTGCTTAGTAGAGCGTAAGAAGCCACTACCACTCAAGTTCGCGATTCAAAATCCAGAGCTTTACACTTATCAAGTCGTTGCATCGCTTCTCAAAGAACTGAAAATAGAAGTAAAAGGTGATGTGATTATTGGTAAAAAAGCGAAAGCAGACAAAACCACGTTAGTCGCTAGTCACAACTCAGAAAAGCTTCCTGAACTGCTCGATATCATGCTGAAGAAGTCGGATAACCTTATCGCAGATAATCTAACTAAAACGCTAGGAGCGACATTTTATGTTCAACCAGGCAGTTTCAATAACGGTACTGAAGCGATAAAACAGATATTGCTGACCAAGGCTAATATTGACCTCAGTAAAGCGCAGCTCGTCGATGGTTCAGGACTATCCAGAAATAACCGAATGAGGTCACAGACCATGGCTCAGGTTCTGCGTTATATCTGGGAAAACGATCAACAGCTCAACCTGATTGAGGCTATGCCTACATCTGGCACTAATGGAACGCTCAAATACCGTCAGAGCATGAGAAAAGCACCAATCCAAGGTAATATTATTGCGAAAAGTGGGTCTTTGTACGGTAGCTACAATATGGCAGGTTTTGGTTTAGATAAAGCGGGCAATCCAAACTCTCTGTTTGTGCAGTTTGTGCGTGATTACTTCCCAGAAGAGCAAGATCCAGACAAACCTGTAGAAGCACCAATCACCCAATTTGAACGTGCTTTCTACACAGATGTAGTCGAATTCAGTCAAATACAAAGCAAACCTAAGTAATGTTTGGCTCTCTGTAAGCTTCTACTTAAAAAATAAAAATGGCGCTGAAGATTTAAGATCTTCAGAGCCATTTTTCTTTCTAAGATGTTTTTCTTCGACGATGCTTTTTATTTTCAGAGTCTTTATTTAAAAGCGTTAAGCAATACCCAAGAATGAATTCACTACCGTAAAGTAAATCCACATCCCTGAAATATCGACAATTGAAGCCAGTACAGGGCTCACCAGCACCGCAGGATCTAACTTGAATAACCGAGCAACAATCGGCAATCCAGCGCCAAGCACGGTTGATATTGTCACTTGAATAAACAGAGCGACAGCAATCGCGTAAGCAATCATATTAATGTCGTAACCACCCGTTGATTGGTTGTCACTGAACAGTAAGATGCGGCCTATCATCACCAAGGCAATCGCAAGTGCTAAGCAAATCGCGACTCTAAGCTCTTTCCATAGAACGTTGGCCCACTGGCGTTTCTTCAACTCGCCTGTGGCTAAGGCCCGAATGACCAAAGTCGCAGCTTGTGTTCCTGTATTGCCACCCGCAGCAGCGATCACCGGCATATAGATCGCCAGAAGTACTAGCTGACTAAGAATGTCTTCATACTGAGCAATGATAAGCCCAGAGACAATACCCAACAGCGCTAAGGCAATAATCCAACCGATACGCTGCCTAACATGACTCATTACCCCTGTTGAAAGGTAACCCTGTTGAGGTTCAACCTCTGAGTAGATCAGCCCTAGTTGGTGAGCTAGATGTCGAGAGCGCTTCTCAAAACCCTGCACCTCTAACTCACTAAGTAAAGTCTGAATCGTACTAAGAGAACATTGCCCAAGTACTAGCACCGCATCTTCAAGCGGCATGCGGTTCAAAAGGTTAATTTGTTGCTCACGTCCGTACTGTTGAAATGCATTCGATACAGCTTGGATGTCTTGATCTGAGTATAGAGCTTCAATAGATAAAAAAGTGTTGTTCATTACCGTCATGGCGAATCTCCCGATTGGCAAAGGTAACGACCATCAAAACAAATAGCATAAGTTTATAGATTTATGCGCACCAAGAGCTGAAGCTACTGGTGTGTCTATTTGTTAGAATCTAGTGTGTGGAAAAGAATGAGGGGGAAAAACAAAGATACCCTACCCGAACGGCAGGACAATAGATCAATACCGAGACGGGTTATTCTTCTCCATTCAAACTAGGAGGATGGTCGGTATTGTTCATAAAAATCTCCAGAATTACTGTCAATATGACAGCGCGCATAGTGTAGCAATGCACGTTCAAAAACTTCGTCAACTTTCTGTCAATAAATAGGGGGCAATAAAAAAGGCATCCGTAGATGCCTTTCGGTATAACTATCACAATTTAATATATAGATTGATATTATTTGATAGTGATACGAGCAAACTTACGTTTACCAACTTGGTAAACCGCAGTACCTGCTTCAGGTACGAATTTGCTGTCTTCAATTTTTTCGCCTTCAAGCTTAGCCGCACCTTGCTTGATCATACGCATCGCATCAGAAGTAGAGTTTACTAGACCCGCTTCTTTTAGAACGTTGGCAATTGGCAGGCCTGCTTCGAACTCGAATTCAGGCATTTCGTCTGGTACTTGATTCTTAGCAAAACGGTTAACGAACTCTTGCTCAGCAGCTTCAGCATCTGCTTCACTGTGGAAACGAGCAATGATTTCTTTAGCTAAAAGTACTTTAACGTCACGAGGGTTTTTGCCCGCCTCAACGCCAGCTTTCAGTTCCGCAACTTCTTCAAGTGGACGGAAAGACAGTAGCTCGTAGTAGCTCCACATTAGATCATCAGAAATAGACATGATCTTACCAAACATCTCGCTTGGTGCTTCGCTGATACCAATGTAGTTATGCGCAGACTTAGACATCTTCTTAACGCCGTCTAGACCAACAAGTAGTGGCATCATTAGTACCGCTTGTGGCTTTTGACCTGCTGCTTTTTGCAGTTCACGACCCATTAGAAGGTTAAACTTCTGGTCAGTACCGCCCAGCTCTACATCACTCTCTAGTGCAACAGAGTCGTGGCCTTGAAGAAGTGGGTACATGAATTCGTGGATTGCGATCGGTTGACCACCAGCGTAACGCTTTTTAAAGTCATCACGCTCAAGCATACGAGCAACTGTTTGGTTAGAAGCAAGACGAATCATGCCTTCAGCACCAAGCTCAGATAGCCACTCAGAGTTGAAACGAATTTGAGTTTTCGCAGGGTCTAAAATTTTGAATACTTGTTCTTTGTAAGTTTCAGCATTCTTCAATACGTCTTCACGGCTTAGCGGCGGGCGTGTTGAGTTCTTACCTGATGGATCACCAACCATTGCAGTGAAATCACCAATAAGGAATGTCACTTCATGACCAAGCTCTTGGAAAGCACGAAGCTTGTTAAAGATAACCGTATGGCCTAGGTGGATATCTGGAGCAGTTGGATCGGCACCCAGCTTAATGCGTAAAGGACGACCTTCTTTTAATTTAGCAATCAGTTCGTCTTCTGGAATTAGTTCTTCTACGCCACGTTTGATCTCGGCTAGTGCAGCTTCAATACTCGCCATTCTTGTTCACTCCCACAGATTTGGCAAAAATATAATAATTAGACATCTTACTTGAATAGCGATGTATTTTGAAACCAGTTACACTATTCCGTCGCCTATTTTCATAATATTTACAGAACGAACCGGAACATGTTGTCTATTTTTGCACGCCTTCCTATTTTGCACCGGGCTTTTATCGCATTTTTTAGTGCCGTAATTTTCGTCGCGATCTTCTTACTCCCCGATGTCAGCAGTTTGCGTGACGATACGGGCGCTTTAGTGGTGGGGAAACATTACCCACTGACTATTAATGCATCCGCGCTTGTTAGTTCAAGTGACGCGCCGCCAACAGCTGTGCTCAATTGGGAGAAATACACCGTTCGCTCAGGCGAAAGTACCTCTGTTTTATTCGAACGTATTGGGCTCTCATATCGCCTGCTAATCACGCTACTCAATACCAATAACGATATTAAGAAACAGCTATCGAATCTAAGACCTGGCGATGTATTGCAATTCGGTTTTGATGAAAACAACGACCTCATTCAGTTAAAACGACAACTTAGTGCGTTTGAGAACTTTAAAATTACTAAATCTGGTGATTCATTCTCTTCCAGTTTCGACAAAAAAGAAGTGGCCTACCAGTACAACTATGCCGAAGCCAACATCACGTCTAACTTCTGGAATGCAGGCGTCAATGCAGGCCTAACTGCAAACCAAATCATGGAACTGGCGGGTATATTCGGTTGGGATATCGACTTTGCGTTAGATATTCGCAACAACGACAGCTTCAAAATCTTGTACCAAGAGAAAGTGGTTGAAGGCGAAGTTGTTGGTCGCGGTAAGATTATGGTGGCCGTATTCAAGAACCAAGGTGATTCATTTACCGCGGTATTGGATGATAAGAGTGGCAACTATTTCGATGAGAACGGTCGCGCAATGAAGAAAGCCTTCCTGCGCTCACCGATTGATTTCCGTCGTGTGACATCCAACTTTAACCCTAACAGAAAACACCCAGTAACCGGTAAAGTTCGAGCTCACCGAGGCACTGACTACGCAGCCCCTGTTGGCACACCTATATGGGCAGCCGGTGACGGTATTGTCCAGAAGTCTGGTTATAACCAATTTAACGGTAATTACGTGTTCATTCGACACAGCAACACCTACATCACCAAGTACCTGCACATGAAGCGACGCATGGTGAAAACGGGTCAACGCGTAAAACAAGGTCAAACCATTGGTACTCTAGGTGGTACAGGCCGAGTGACAGGCCCTCACTTACACTATGAATTCTTAGTAAATGGCGTACATAAAAATGCGCGTACCGTGAAATTACCTCAATCTAAGTCGTTAACGGGTAAAGCAAAAGCAACCTTCATAGCCAACTCGGAAATTCGACTCAATAACCTTGAGCGGTATGGCCAGTTACTAGCAACTAATTAGGTTGCTAGCGACTAATTAGATAGTGCATAGGTTTCAGGCATTTCACAACGAAGCCGCTCTATGAAAGAAAATGCTATATAAAAAGAGCGCCCACCTAGGCGCTCTTTTTATTTCCGTCGAATTAGGACTTATCTTTAACCGTCGTTGCTTGGGAGCACATCGGGCTTCTTATCTCGCCCTAACATCAACAGACAAGGTGTCAGGACCAAGGTTAGTACCGTTGCAAAGGCCAAACCTCCCGCAATTGCCGTAGCGAGTTGCGACCACCACTGCGTGCTCGGCGCTCCGAATTCTATCTTTTGATTAATCAGATCGATGTTCATTTCTAACACCATCGGCATCAAGCCTAAAATGGTGGTAACCGTAGTGAGCATTACTGGTCTTAAACGCTGAACACCTGTCCTGAGAATCGCATCTCGCTTGTCCAAGCCGCGTTTTATCAGTTGGTTATAGGTATCAATCAGCACAATATTGTTGTTTACCACAATTCCTGCCAGCGCTATCACTCCAATACCGGACATCACAATGCCAAACGGACGCTGGAAGATAAGCAAACCAACAAACACACCAACCGTTGAGAACAGCACCGCACTAAGAATCAAAAACGCTTGATAGAAGCTATTGAACTGAGTAATCAGAATCAGCGCCATCACCGCCAGTGCAACCAAAAACGCACTTTGCAAAAAAGCTGACGAGTTCTCTTGCTCTTCATTTTGACCTCGGATACGGAACTCCACGCTACTTGGTAAGCCCAACTCACTTAACGCTTGCTCAATCTTTGGCAGTTCGAGCGCAAGGTTATAGCCCTCTTCCATATCTGCCATTATGTTCACCACACGCTTGCCATCAAGGCGCTTAATCGTGTCTTGCTTATGGTCAGGAACAATCTGCGCAAAGTTGGTAATCGGAACCAAGCCAGCCGGTGTTTTGACTCTTAACTGGTCAAAGCGGCCAATGTCTCTCTTATCATTCGGGTAACGCACTAAGATATCGACCTCTTCTGATGAGTCATCAGGGAGGTAGTCACCAATCTTTAACCCGTTAGTCACGAATTGGACGGTATTACCCACCAAAGTCGCGTCTGCTGCAAAACGCGCGGCATCGTCTCGGCGAATATCCACCTTCCAATCAATACCATCTTTGCTCGCAGTATCGCTGATGTTAGTCAGTGCCTGATTACCATCCGCCCAGTTTCTGACGATCTTGGCCGCTTGACTAAGTTGCTCTGGCGTTCTTGCTGACAGTTCAATAACTAGGTCATTCTCAACCGGAGGCCCTGCATCTGGAAACTTATATTCAATCTCAACCCCAGCATATTGATCGGTTTGCACCTTTAACTCTTCAATGATCGCCTTAACACTGCGGCGATATTGCCAATCAACGGGAGTAATTGATATCAAACCAATTTGGTCGTCACCACCTGTTCGCGTGTAAACCGTATCGAACTCATCATGATTGAGCATCGTTAGTTCAATATCACGCATGATCAGGTCTTTTTCTTGGATAGATAAATCACCATGAGAACGAACTTTTACATTGAAAAATGGAGGATCAACCTCAGGGAAGAACTCTGCACCGAGCCCTGCCTTTGAGTAGGTAAAACCAACTGCGATAGACAATACAATCGCACTGATCAGAATTTTAAATGGATGCTTAATCGCAATCGACAGTGTCTGGTAATACGCTTTCGTTAAACCTGTTGCTTGTGAGAAGTCACCATTGTGCAGTGCTACCATTCGAGCTTGGTTTTTAGGCGAAACGTATTGAGGTTTACCGATCAAGCCACCTAAAACTGGAACAAACAGCAACGCCATAATCAATGAAGCCGTTAACGTGGCAATCAGTGTTAATGGCAGGAATTTCATGAACTCCCCTGTCACATCAGGCCAAAAAAGTAACGGAGCAAACGCAGCTAATGTCGTTGCCGTTGATGCCGTTATCGGCCATGCCATACGCTTGGCGGCATCTCGGTAAGCGGCTTTTCGATTTTCCCCTTCTTGCATTCTCCGGTCGGCAAATTCGGTCACCACAATCGCACCATCGACCAACATACCCACAGCCATGATCAGAGAGAACAAGACCACGATGTTGACGGTTAAGCCAAACACCGACAGCACCAGCAGCCCTGTCAGGAATGAGCCGGGAATTGAAATGCCCACCAACAAGGCGGTGCGAACACCAAGAATCGCGATGATAACAATCACCACTAAAATAATGGCTGATAAGATATTATTTTGAAGATCATTAAGCATGATCTTCACATCTTTAGATTCATCCCACGTGTACTTAACTAGCAAATTATTTGGCCAGCCCTCTTGCTGCTGAGCACCCGCCATCACGGCTTTCACTAGCTCAACGGTTTCGATGATATTTTCACCCGCTCGTTTCTTGATATCCAAGACAACCGCTGATTTACCGTCCAAACGAGCAAAACTCTCAGGATCTCGAAACGCTCGACGAACGGTGGCCACATCACCAAAAGTCACTACCTGTTTGCCATCCACTTTAATAGGCAATTCAAGTACGTCTTTTAAGGAGTTAAACACCGAAGGGACCTTGACCGAGAAACGTCCGTAGCCTGTATCAACAAAGCCTGCGGCCACCACTCGGTTATTCAAAGCAATCAGGTTATAGATGTCCGCTTGATCTAGGCTGTAACTCTCCATCAATAATGGATCAACGATGATTTCCACGATGTCATCGCGATCGCCTGCAATGTCGACTTCAAGGATCTGACGATAGCTTTCGAGCTTATCTCCGAGCTCTCGAGCTATTTGTACTATGGTGCGTTCAGGGACAGTTCCGAATAAAACCACCGAAAGTACCGGTTGTTCCGATGCGAGCGTCACCTCATTCACGGTTGGCTCATCGCTATCTTCTGGAAGCTTGGGTTTAGCCAGATCAACGGCGTCGCGAACATCAGCCATTGCTTTGGTGAGGTCAACACCGACATTAAATTCCAACACAACAGAGGCATGGCCTTCTGCCGCCGTTGCCGTCATTTCTTTTACGCCTTCAATAGACCTAAGCTCTTGTTCTATTGGTCGAACCAATAAACGCTCGGCATCAGTAGGAGAGATACCTTGATGCCCTACAGAAACATAGATAATAGGAATCGTGATGTCAGGGCTCGACTCCTTAGGGATCGTAATATAAGTCACAGCACCCGCGACAAGGATCAACGCTAGAAGGGAAAGCATTGTTCGAGCGCGAGACAAGGCTGCATCAATAATTGAATACATCGGCTATCTCCTACTCAGCTTTCGCTTTAGAAAGTTCAGTATTTTGCTCAACAGCAATCACCGCATCACCATCGCGTACAAAACCTTGCCCGACGGTGATGATATCGACTTGTTGACCTAATCCAGTAAGCCATACTCCGTCTTGCTCAGCTTTGACTAATTGAATACCGACAAACTTCACGGTTGGAGAGTCATCAATAGAGATTAAGGTTTTGACCCCAAGATTACCTGCCTCATCCAGTGCCAGCATTGCAGGTGTAATCTTGATTGCATCGCTTGTTTCTAGGTTGAGTGTTACTTCTGCACTGACCCCCGCAGGTAAGAAACCTTCGGAGTTATCAATTTCAATCTCTATTGGGAAGGTGTTCGTAGAAGTAGAAGAAATTCGAGATACATAACGCAAACGACCTTGAGCTTCTTCTCTCCCTAGCAGGCGAACCGACGCAGATTGATCAACTAATAAATGTTGAATATGGCGCTCGCTAACATCGGCTTCGATGACTAAAGGATCGAGATCGATCACTCCCGCAACTGGGTCTCCAACGCCAACAAAATCTCCGAGTTCAACCATCAAGTCTTGAACCACACCAGAAAAAGGCGATGTAATAACCGTATTTTTTAAGGCCAGTTCAGCATTGCGCTTCATGGCTTTGGCTTCGGTTAGGGAAGCCTCTGCGGTGGTATAAGCGATTTCTCCTTGAAGCCCTCTTTTCTTCAATGATTGCGCGGCCTTAAATTCTTTTTGTTTTAATCGATATAAAGCAGAGGCTCGTTCCAGTTGAATCTCTAAGTCGCCTTTGTCGATTTGAGCAATGGCCTGCCCTGCTTTGACCATATCGCCTTTAACCACGTTTAATTTGACCACTTTACCAGCCACTTCAGCCCCCAAACGAGCATGCCTATCTGGCGCAGTTCGTCCGTAGAGATCAATCGTTTTAAAGGTCGGTGAAGACGTGAACGCTTGAAAGGAGACTTTTGCCATCGGGATTTCTGTCGACTTTTTTACAGGCGATTCTTCAGCTTTCCCTACACCTAAGCCAAGCCAGATCGACAATAAAATGACGAGAACGAGTGAAACTAACCAAGGCTGCTTAAATTTCTGAGAAAGCGATGAGCCAGAAAATTGAGTAGGCATAACAAATCCTTTTGTGCAGTGTGGTTGAAGCGTGCGATTTTATTGCACAACGTAATGTACAACATCCTGATGCACAAAGAGTTACCTTAACAGAGCAACACCGATCGAAGTTGGACGCTCTCGACAATTTAAAAAATATGGCGTCTACTATAATTAAAGTAAATAAAACAAACGCAATACATCACAATTCAACATAACCCATAAGATGCGCGAATAGAATGTAAGCGCAAAGTTGTAATGTCACTATTTTCCAAAGTTAAAATGTCCCTTTAGCTCATCACCACTAGGCTTAATTGATATTGGTAAACGCTATGGACATAACAACATGCTGGTGACTATGAGTGATTCAGAGATCAATCGTTTTAAAGTAATTGAAGATGTGTGTCAGCGACGGATACGTCGGGCCGATGCTGCCGAGATCCTCAGCTTGAGTGTCCGTCACATCCAACGCCTGATGAACCGACTTCGTAAATACGGTGCGAACGGATTGGCTCATCGCGCTCGCGGTAAGCCTAGCAATCATCGTTATTCAAGTGGTTATCGAAACTCGGTGCTAAGCCTTGTCCGTGAAAACTACAGCGACTTCTCACCAACACTCGCTCAAGAAAAGTTATCTGAGCTGCACAACTTGCCCATATCAAACGAAACTTTACGTCAATGGATGATCGCCGACGGACTGTGGCTTCCACATTCACAACGCAAACCTCGGGTCTATCAGCCTCGTTACCGTCGTGATTGCTTGGGTGAACTTATCCAAATTGACGGCTCCCATCATGACTGGTTTGAAGGCCGCTGTGACAAATGCTGCCTATTGGTGTTCATTGATGATGCGACTAGCCGTCTGATGAACCTAAGATTCAGCGAGACAGAATCCGCGTTTGACTACATGATGACCACGCGTGAATACCTCAATGAGCACGGTAAGCCCATCGCATTTTACAGTGACAAGCACTCTATTTTTCGAGTGAATCAGGAGAAACACAAACAAGTTGGCCAAACTCAATACGGGCGCGTGTTGAAAGAACTGGCGATAGAACTCATCTGTGCCAACAGCTCCCAAGCCAAAGGCCGCGTTGAGCGAGCCAACCTCACGCTGCAAGACCGACTGGTTAAAGAGATGCGCTTACAAGGTATCGACACCATCGAACAAGCCAACGCCTGGCTTCCCTACTTCATCGCCGATTTTAACCATCGCTTTGCTAAGCCCGCTCAATACCCAAAAAACATGCATCGTCCGGTTCGAGAGTCCAAGCAAGAACTCGACGATATTTTCAGTTGGCAAGAAACCCGCAAGCTCTCAAAGTCGCTGACATTTCAATACGATAAAGTGATTTATCTCATTGAACCTACTGAAGAAAACAGCCGACTAGCGCACGAACATGTCAAGGTACTCGACTACCCAAACGGTGAAATCGCCATCCAATACGGGCATCGAAAACTCGAATTCAAAACCTTCGACAAACTCGAGCACGTTCAACAAACCCAAATCGTCGACAACAAACGCCTCGGCCAAGTTTTAAAATTTGCTCAGCAACAACAAGAAGAATTCGAACAACAACAGCAACGAACCCGCAGTAAGAAAGCGCCCAAGCGCCGTGCACAACAAAGAGCCCTTCAAACAGCCCCTCGAGCCATCAACCCAGTGCTCACCGAACCATTCAAAACCTCCAGTCGAAAGACCTAACAACGGGACATTTCTATTTGGGACAAATGAGGACATTTTAAAATGGGATTGACATAGAAGAAATGAACTTACCCTCTGTTTTATATGATGTATTCATAAAAAAAAACGCCGAACATAAGTTCGGCGTTTAACAGTATTTCTAAGATAGCTTTCAACTCAAGCTATCTTTCGGTCCAAGCTATACGCTAAATGATGCGCCACAACCACATGTTGTCGTTGCATTCGGGTTATTTACAAAGAAACGTGCGCCTTCTAGGCCTTCTGTGTAATCAACCATGCCGCCCATTAAGTATTGCAGGCTCATTGGGTCAACAACCAGCGTTACGCCGCTGTTGATAATAGTAGTGTCGCCATCATTTACTTTTTCATCAAATGTGAAGCCGTATTGGAAACCACTACAACCACCACCTGTAATGTATACACGTAGTTTTAGTTCTGGATTTTCTTCTTCTGCAATCAACGTTTTTACACGGATGGCAGCAGCATCAGAAAATGACAATGGGATATTTACTTCGCTCACAACAACCTCTCTTACCTGTGTCAAAAACAACATGATACAAATCTAATTCGAGACCATAGTTGTTGAGTATTTTCTTATATTCTGATGATTATCTAATACCTGACTGAAACGTTCAAGTATTCACCACAGGATCATTACTTTTACTGCCGTAAACTCGTCAATATCTGAGCATTAAAACGTGTAACCACACAAAACAACCAGATTCGGGGGATTATATCAGCGAAAGCATTCCTAGTTGGATTGTGGATAGGTACAATGCGTGCCAATTGGTCCGACAGTCAAAAGAGGATATATCAATGACCAAATCAGCAGAACTGTATCAAAAGGCACAGCAAACTATTCCGGGTGGCGTTAACTCTCCAGTGCGCGCTTTTAACGGTGTAGGTGGCTCTCCAATCTTCGTTGAGCGAGCTGACGGCCCACTTATTTTTGATGCTGATGGTAAAGCATATATCGATTACGTTGGCTCTTGGGGCCCAATGATCCTAGGTCATAACCACGGAGTTATCCGTGAGGCTGTGATTGATGCAGCACAACGTGGCCTAAGTTTCGGTGCACCAACAGAAACTGAAATCAAAATGGCTGAACTTGTCTCTGAAATGGTTCCTTCTATGGAACAACTTCGTATGGTGAGCTCAGGTACAGAAGCGACAATGAGTGCAATTCGCTTAGCTCGTGGCTTCACTGGTCGTGACAAAATTCTTAAGTTTGAAGGTTGTTACCATGGCCACGCAGACAGCCTACTAGTAAAAGCAGGTTCTGGTGCATTGACTCTAGGTCAACCAAGCTCTCCAGGTGTTCCTGCTGATTTTGCTAAGCTGACGCTAACAGCAACGTTCAACAATCTAGACTCAGTACGTGAAATCTTCGCTGCAAACAAAGGTGAAATCGCATGTATCATCGTTGAGCCAGTAGCAGGCAACATGAACTGTATCCCACCAGTAGAAGGCTTCCACGAAGGCCTACGTGAAATCTGTGACCAAGAAGGTGCATTGCTAATCTTTGATGAAGTAATGACCGGCTTCCGTGTTGCAGAAGGTTGCGCTCAGGCTTATTACAACATCAAACCCGATCTAACGTGTCTTGGTAAAGTTATCGGTGGTGGTATGCCAGTGGGTGCTTTTGGTGGCCGTAAAGACGTGATGCAATACATCGCACCAACAGGTCCAGTTTATCAAGCAGGTACGCTTTCAGGTAACCCGGTAGCAATGGCTGCAGGTTACGCGTGTCTGAGCCTTTTAAGAGAAGAAGGCAACGAGAAGCGTCTTGCTGCGAAAACCAAACAGCTCGCAAGCGGTTTCAAATACCTAGCTGAAAAGCACGGCATCCCGATGCTTGTACACCAAGTTGGTGGCATGTTCGGTTTCTTCTTTACTGATCAAGAATCAGTAACGTGCTACGAAGATGTAACTAAGTGTGATGTAGAACGCTTCAAGCGCTTCTTCCACCTAATGCTTAAGCATGGTGTTTACCTTGCACCATCAGCATTCGAAGCAAGCTTTACTTCTCTTGCTCATGGTTCAAAAGAAATTGATGCAACATTAGAAGCCGCTGACCGTTGTTTCGCTATCATTGCTTCTGAAAGCAACTAATCAAACCACGAGCATTTAAGCTAAGCGTTTGAATTTAGGGCTGCATTACTGCAGCCCTTTTTAATACATCGCACTCATCAATCACGCATATTGTCGCTTGGGTTCTCCTGCCTTTCGACTCAGAAACGCTTAACGTTCCCAAAAAAGAAAAACCAACAACATGATTGTACCGAGGAACATTCTGAACCAAGGGATCTCTTTTTTTGTTTGCTGTTCTTCGTCTTGGCATTTCTTATCTTTATTACAGCATCCCATAATCAAAACTCCTCATTGCTAACTCTCTGTTTTGCAGCCATTATAAACTCAGAATGCCAATATAGAGACCATTACCGTGTCAGAAAAACTTAAAATTAATTCCAGTCACTGGGTGATCATCATTGCCCTGCTCGCGGCGGCTTATGCTTGTTATTTACTTATCGAGCCGTACGTTAACTCAATCGTGATGGCATTTATCATTTCACTATTGATGTTCCCGATCCATGAATGGCTTGAAAAAAAACTCCCTAATAAAGAAAACATCGTATCCCTACTATCATGTGTGATCCTGACCTTTATTATTGTTATTCCTTTATTAGCCGTATTTGCAGCCATTGTTCAACAAGGGTCTCTATTCTCTCAAAACACCTATCAATGGGTGACACATGGCGGTATTCAAACTCTATTTGCGCATCCTCTGGTTGTTAAAGCCCTGTCGTTTGTAAATAACTACCTACCTTTTGACAACATTGAACCACAAGCTATCGCACAGAAAGTGGGCGAGTTCGCGACGAGCTTCGGTTCGAAACTTGTCGGTATCAGTGCAAAAATTCTTGGTGATGCGACCAATTTCTTAATGGACTTCTTCTTGATGTTGTTTGTTCTGTTCTTCTTATTAAGAGATCACGACAAAATCATCAGCGCAGCTCGTCACATTCTTCCACTATCTCGAAGCCAAGAAGACAAGCTTCTAACTGAAATTGAGCAGGTATCGAAGTCAGCTGTAATGGGGTCATTCTTAACGGCAATCGCGCAAGGTTTTGCTGGCGGTTTAGGTATGTGGATAGCAGGCTTCCCTGGTCTATTCTGGGGCACCATGATGGGCTTCGCCTCTTTCATTCCTGTAGTGGGTACCGCATTAATCTGGATTCCAGCGGCAACGTACTTGTTCCTAACAGGTGATACAACGTGGGCGATTTTCCTAACGGTTTACTGTGTAGCGATTGTAGGTTCAATTGACAACCTTCTACGTCCACTGCTGATGCAAGGCAGCGCTGGCATGAATACCCTAATGATTTTCTTCTCGCTATTAGGTGGTATTCAACTGTTTGGCTTAATTGGTCTTATCTACGGTCCATTGATTTTTGCTATTACCATTGTCCTATTCAACATCTACGATGAAGAGTTTAAGGACTTTTTGAACCAGCAAGACAAGAGTTAAGCAACTCTTCAGCAACTTGGTTGCCGAACGAGTATTAAACACTTCAAGCTTTGGGCGGATTGTGCGAAAATCCGCCCTCATTTTTTGCTAACGATTCAATAGAGTGTCCTATGTCAGCTTATATTGCACCAAGCCAGATTGCTCAACGTCAACTCGCCTACTTTGAAGGCAAACATGTTTTAGTTGCTGGTGAGGCAGAAGACTTATTCCCTGTTGAATTAGCGAAACATTGTGAATCAGTCACAGTGTTTACTTCTAATTACAGCTACTACCGTCAATTAGAAGGCTGCAACACAATTCAACGTTTTTATGGTGCTGAATTTACAGACGAAACGAAAGCAGACCTAGTGATGCTTTACTGGCCAAAAGCAAAAGCTGAAGCTGAGTTTCTGTTGGCGATGTTATTTGCCAAGCTAGGCAAGGATACAGAGATCGTCGTTGTTGGTGAGAACCGTTCAGGTGTGAAAAGCATCGAAAAGATGTTCGCTCCTTACGGCAAAGTCGTGAAATACGATTCGGCGCGTCGTTGTTCTTTCTACTGGGGTCAATGTTTCGAACAACCTGAAACTTTCAACCTGCAAGACTGGTTTAAAACCTACACGGTTAATATTGATGAGCAATCACTTACCGTAAAAAGCCTTCCTGGCGTGTTCAGCCATGGCGCATTCGATGTGGGTAGCCAACTTCTGCTTGATACTTTACCGAAACTAAAAGGTAAGGTGCTGGACTTTGGTTGTGGAGCCGGTGTTTTAGGTGCTGTTATGGCGTCTCGCAACCCTGATATCGACCTGGAGATGTGTGATATTAGTGCCTTCGCAGTAGCGTCAAGCCAAGCCACTTTAGAAGCGAACGGTTTGACAGGTAATGTGTTCGCCTCTGACGTCTATTCTGACACCTCAAAAGACTATCAGTTTATCATTAGCAACCCACCATTCCACTCAGGGTTAGATACCAGCTATAGCGCCACTGAGACCTTGCTTACACAAGCGCCTAAGCATTTAAAGCGAGCGGGTGAGATGATTATTGTCGCAAACAGTTTCTTAAAATACGTTCCAATTATTGAACAAGCTTTTGGAAAATGCGCGACTCTAAATAAGACCACTAAATTCGCGATATACCACACAAGTAAATAGCCTATCTAGCACAGCGCAGGGTCATTATCTGCGCTGTCTGTTCATATTTTTATCAAAAGCCTATAAAAGTGAGCTTTTGCACACGCTTTAAATACCACTTACTTGTCAAAGTAAAAAAACTCGTTAATTTCGTTAAATTGGAACCCGTTAATTCTATTCTCTGTACTTGTTTTCGCCCCTTTTAGCAGTACATCAAAGGAAAGTAGTACCCAATTTATGTTTAGATTCTATCGTAAGCAGAAGTTTAAGCGCCTTCAAAATACCCTAATGCTGGCATTTCTTGTCCTCAGTATTACCCCAGTGACACTTATCGCGATATTTTTCCTCCAATCGCACAGTCAGGACCTTCAGGAACAAAGTACCTCACACCTTGTTTCCGTTCGTGATACTAAGCAACAGCAAATTGTCGATTATCTACAAGCTCAAGAGTCTCAAGTGATGGGCTTTGTGCGTTCAGAACTCGCCAATGCCAGTGGTGGGCGATTTTACGGCTTAATCAATGCCTTCCAACGACTTGGTTTAGATATTGACGAAGCACGCAGTAATGCGCAGCAGCGCTACATTCAAGGTTCTGGCGATCAAATAAAAACATCGATTCTTCCAGAGTCCACCAGTTTTATTGGCAGCGAGCGTTATCGTCTACTGCACAAGCGCTACCATAATGCCTACTTAGAGCTGCTTAAACGCTCCGATTTTGACGATATTTTATTAGTCGATATCAATGGCAATATCGCTTACTCAGTCTTTAAGCATGATGACTACGGCACCAACTTATTAACCGGCAAATACAAAGATTCAAACCTAGGCCTGACGTTTCAACGACTAGCAAAAGACGTGACCGATAGACGTAGATCTAACGAAGATTACACGCCCGTTATTGTCTCTGACTTCAAAGACGAAGACGGAAAACAAACCGCATGGCTTGGTGCGCCAATCGTACAACAAGGTTACTTACACAGTTATGCGATGTTTAGACTTCCGATTAACGGCATTACTAAGCTGATTGCCGACGTAAATAAGCGTTCAAACATTCAGACGTTATTGGTCGGTGACGATCACTTGCCCCGTAGCCTCGCGCATTCACAAGAGTCGATCAATTTAAGCTTAGATGTTGTTAATAAAGCACTTGCAGGTGAAACAGCCGTTGGGACATTCAACAACACTCAAGATCAAGCGATCATCGCGGCATACACTCCTATTGAACTAAAATATGCGACATGGGCTTTGGTCGTGGAGCTTCCAGAGAAAGAAGCTTTTGCTCGTATTCATCAGCTAGAAAAGATCTTCGTGATCGTAATGCTAACAGCGATCATTCTTGTGTTTGTCGCATCACATTATCTGTCCAATTTCATCACTTCCCCTCTCCTCAAGCTCACGTGGGCTGCCGAGAAAGTCTCTGCAGGTGATCTTGACGAAACCATGATTAATACCGAACGCAAAGACGAAATAGGCCGCTTAGCCGTCAGCTTTGAACGGATGCAGCGTTCGATTCGCGAAAAAATGCAGCTAATTAGAAGCCAAAATGATGAGCTTGAGGACAACCTAAAGACCATTCAAAAGCAAAACGAAGAGCTGCAGTTGGCCAACAAGCTTAAAGATGAGTTCTTAGCAACGACCTCACATGAACTAAGAACACCGCTACATGGCATGGTTGGTATTGCTGAAGCGCTAATATCCGGCGCAAATGGCCCTATTCCTGCTAATCAGAAATACCAACTGGATATCATCATCAATAGTGGACAGAGATTGGCAACACTGGTTGATGACCTGCTTGATTACCATAAAATGCGTTATGGCAGCTTGGACATTAAAAAGTCTGCCGTTGATTTGTCTGCCGCCACCAACTTGGTTCTTGAGCTTTCTCATCACCTATTAGGTAACAAGCCAATCCGCATCATTAACCAAGTGCCAAGTGATTTAGGCCTAGTTTCATCGGACCCTCAACGACTTGAGCAAGTGATGTATAACTTGGTTGGTAATGCCATCAAGTACACATCCGAAGGTAAGATTGTTATCTCAGCAAGCGTTATCGACGACAACATTCGTGTACAAGTTGTCGATACAGGCCAAGGAATACCGGCAGAGTACCTTGAACATATCTTTGAACCACTGATTCAAGCTGGCCAAGATGCCAGTAACTACCGCCAAGGTGCAGGGCTTGGGTTATCTATTAGCCGTCAGCTGATTGAGCTAATGGGAGGTTCACTGTACGTGAGTAGCCAGCCAATGCTAGGCACGACTTTCAGCTTTACTCTGCCTGTAGCTACCCAACAAGAACTGGATAGCTATAACGAGTCTGGAAACTACTCACACTTCCAAGCGCCAGATTTGATAGATAATAGCCAACAAGAAAACAGCATTATCAGTGAAGATCCTAATGGTCCATTATTAGTTATCGCTGATGATGAGCCAGTCAACCTGCGCGTATTAGACAGCTTCTTGAAATTAGAAGGTTATCGAGTTCGTACCGCATGTGATGGCCCAGAAACCATTGAACTGATTGAAAAAGAGAAACCAGAATTACTGTTACTCGACATCATGATGCCAGGTATGAGTGGTTATCAGGTTTGTGAAGCGCTACGTAAGCAATATGATCACGCACAATTGCCAATCATCATGCTTACGGCATTGAACCAAGCAGAAGACCGAGTACGAGGCTTCGAAGCGGGTGCCAATGACTACTTATCCAAGCCATTTAATAAACAAGAACTTGCAGCTCGAATCACAGCGCACTTATCGGCAAGTAAAGCCGAGCAAAGGCGTCTTGAGAATGACCAACTGCAATTAGAGCTCAAACATAGAGCCATGGTTGAGGCCAACCTGTTAGAAACTCAAGGACGCTTGCTAGAACAGTTGGAGTCAGCTCCAGAGGCGATCATCTGTATTCGAGATGACCAACGTATTCGATTTGCAAACGAAGCGGCTGCTAAGCTATTTAGACGCGGACAAGAACAACTTAAGCGTTCAATGGCCGACGAGATCATCGCACCTAAATACCTTAAAGTGGAACAAGCCCACTACTGTGGTGATATTGATATCTACATAGATGACACACGTCAGCGCATTCCAAGTGACATCCTCAAGCTACCTGAAGGCTCAGGGCTCGATACCATGTATATCTTCAATGTGGGTGGTGGCGTTAACTCAAACCGAGTTAATAACCTTGAAACGGCGGTTGAGGCACTTTCAAGCTACGCCTTTGAAGGTGACAAAGATAAGCTGCAACAACTGAAGGAGCTTGGTGGTGAATTTACTCGTCTTGCTGATAAGGCAACCGGTGAAGGTAAAAACAAACAAGAGCTGATGCGTGAAGTATTAGTCGATGTCATGACCAATGCCATTATCTACTGGGAGTCTGTTACAGGGGAAACCAAGTTTGCTTTCGCAGAGAAAAGTGGCTTGTGGCGAGTCTATTTAGACCGCAGCACACTTCAAACTCGAACCTTAGATAAGTACCTTCGTGTAGAAACACTACCAAGAACGCCTCGCTGGAGAACGGTATTGAGCTCTATTGAGTTTATTCTCGAACATTGTAAAGAGCAGACCCCCGAAAGAACTCATATCGAGATGCTAAGGGATAAACTGCAGAAATTACTGACCAGCTAACCCCGAAGAAATATCACGATACAGTGAGTAATGCAGCCCACCTTGAGTGGGCTTTTTCATGCCTAATCGTTCAATAAAAGCACAACATTTAGTCTACGCTATTACTTTTTTTTTCTAGTTAAACAAGCCAAATCATACGTCACGTAAGCTTAAACAATCACCTGTTCAATCGATACTTAAGAGCTTATTCTTGGCTGAATTTCACATTCCTCCGACTCTTTGTTGCAGTTTGAGAAGCGAGTCACAACAGAACGGCAGATTTAATTTTCTAGGGAAATTTAACGTAGAACCAGTAAGTGATAGAGATCTACAATTACATTAAAATGGAATAACCCATTACAATTAAAAGCCAGAAAAGTAAGTAACCACTAACGTACCGGTACTACTACAAAATCAATTGCGAGTCACATCACCTTAACAACTGCGCGCAAAAAACCATCAAAGCGCCATGTTTTGACGTTAATGACGTGTCGATGTGTGTTTTTAACGTTTTTGACGGGAAACGAGTTTGATTAATTCATCGATAAGGTGTTTTCTTACTCCTGCCAAAGGCCTACAGGCCACTCTTACCACTTCTCAGAAGAAGCAACAAATCTGGAGCAATGAAGAAGAGGTAGGCCTTTAACTAGAGTGTGTATCTACTAAACAATTAGCGACAGATAACATTCAATCCATTAGTGAAATGAAAGCAAATAGTAAGGAACAGCTATGCTTGCCAATATAAAAAAAACAGCAATAGCAACAGCAATTATTGCAACTGCTACAACAGGTTTTGCATCAGTAGCAACCGCTGCAGAACGCAGTGAGTTGACTATTCACCCGAAAGAGTACACTACATTCGTACGTAACTTTAACCCGTACCTTGGTGCTACTAACCTACATACTACAACCGACTTCCTTTATGAGCCGCTAGTAGTATTTAACGAAATGCACGGTAACACTCCAGTGTTCCGTCTAGCTGAAAACTTCACAATGTCAGATGACCTGATGAGCGTAGTTTTTGACATTCGTAAGGGTGTTAAATGGTCTGACGGAGAAACTTTCTCTGCTGATGATGTTGTTTTTTCTTTCAACCTTGTAAAAGAGAAGCCAGAACTTGACCAATCTGGTATCAACTCTTGGGTAACTTCTGTAGAAAAACTGAACGACAACCAAGTTAAGTTTACCCTAACAGAAGCTAACTCAAACGTACCTTATGAGATTGCTAAAGTACCAGTAGTACCTAAGCACATCTGGAAAGACGTACAAAATCCATCTACGTTCACCAATGAGAACCCTGTAGGTTCAGGTCCGTTTACAGAAATCGATACGTTTACAGCGCAACTATACATCCAGTGTGCAAACCCGAACTACTGGGATGCAGACAACCTAGATGTTGACTGTCTGCGCGTTCCACAAATTGCTAACAACGACCAGTTCCTAGGTAAAGTTGTAAACAGTGAAATGGATTGGACGTCTTCTTTCGTTCCTGATATCGACCGTACCTACGCAGCAGCGAGCCCGAAACACCACTACTGGTACCCGCCAGCAGGTACGCAAGCATTCATCGTTAACTTCAAGCACCCTGATGCTGCGAAGCATGAAGCATTGAGCAACGTTGAATTCCGCCGTGCTTTCTCAATGGCTCTTGATCGTCAAACTATCATCGACATCGCATTCTACGGCGGTGGTACTGTGAACGATTTCGCATCAGGTCTTGGCTACGCGTTTGAAGCTTGGTCTGATGAAAAGACTCACAACAAGTACAAAGGCTTCAACACATACAATGCTGAAGGTGCTAAAAAGCTTCTTGCTGACGCAGGCTTCAAAGATGTAAACAAAGATGGTTTTGTTGATACTCCATCAGGCAAGTCTTTCGAACTAATGATTCAATCGCCAAATGGCTGGACTGACTTTAACAACACAGTTCAACTTGCGGTAGAACAGCTAAACGAGATCGGTATTAAAGCGAAAGCTCGTACACCTGATTTCTCAGTGTACAACCAAGCAATGCTTGAAGGTACATACGACGTAGCATACACAAACTACTTCCATGGTGCGGATCCATACACATACTGGAACAGTGCTTACAACTCGTCACTACAATCTGGTGATGGTATGCCTCGTTTCGCAATGCACTACTACCAAAATGATAAGCTAGATGGTCTTCTAAACAGCTTCTACAAAACAGCTGATAAGAACGAACAACTAGATATTGCACATGGTATCCAGCAAATCATCGCTGCGGACCAAGTGACAATTCCGGTGATGTCTGGTGCTTACATGTACCAATACAACACAACTCGCTTCACTGGTTGGTGGAACGAAGAAAATCCAAAAGGCCGTCCAAACATTTGGGCTGGTATTCCAGAGCGTCTACTTCATGTACTGGACCTAAAACCAGTTAAATAAGTAATCGTTCAATTTTTGCGGCGTAACTTCTTACGCCGCTTATAAAAATCCCCACACTATCAATTGAAAGTATGGCGCTAGTCGTCAGGGGATTTTTCGTTCCAAATTTCGCTAGGAGCGACCTGAATCCAGAAACAGGGAAACAATCTGGGTGAGTAAGGTGTGAGTTATGGGTTATTTTTTTAGACGTTTGTCATTCTATTTTGTCGCGCTATTAGTTGCTGCGACGTTAAACTTTATTATTCCAAGAGCAATGCCTGGTGACCCAGTTACCATGATGTTTGCGAACGCTTCTGTACAAGTTACTCCAGAGCGTATAGCTGCAATGAAAGAACTATTAGGCTTCGTTGATGGTGGCTTACTCGTTCAATATGTAGCGTATATGAAAAACATTCTTAGCTGGGAGCTTGGTACATCAATCCAATTCTACCCACTCTCAGTAAATACATTGTTGGGCGGAGCATTTGGCTGGTCGCTTTTCTTAGCTGGGACCGCAGTTGTTCTTTCTTTCTCTATTGGTTCAATCCTAGGTATTTTTGCAGCATGGAAACGTGGCAGCAAATACGATGCATTTGTTACACCGGGGATGCTTATTCTACAAGCCGTTCCTCAGGTAGTTATTGCGATGATTGCACTATTCACCTTCGCCATTGGCTTAAAGTGGTTCCCGACAGGCTACGCCTATACCGCAGGTACGATACCTGACTGGACAAGTTGGGCATTCATAAAAGACGTTGCGTACCACGCTTTCTTACCCTTGGTGTGTGCATCCATAGTTCAAATTGGTGGCTTCCTAGTAAACATGCGTAACAACATGATCAACCTGCTAGCAGAAGACTACATAACTATGGCTAAAGGCAAAGGCCTTAGCGAGAACCGAGTGGTATTCAACTACGCAGCTCGTAACGCGATGCTACCAAGTGTTACAGCCCTTTCAATGTCTTTAGGCATGGCAATCGGTGGTCAATTAATCATCGAAATCATCTTTAACTACCCAGGCCTTGGCAGCGTACTTTTCAACGCAATTAACGCTCGTGACTACCAAGTATTGCAAGGCCAACTGCTTATTATGACGCTATTCATGCTGTTCTTTAACCTAGTTGCCGACATGCTTTACGTTGTTCTTGACCCTCGTCTTCGTAAGGGTGGTAAATAATCATGAAAGACATTCTAAAACTCATTTGGCGTAACCCGATGGCCCTAACTGGCGTCATCATCCTAAGTATTTTTATTCTTGGCGCTATTGCTGCCCCTTTAATTACCAAACATGTACCAGACAAACGTACAGGTAACCCGCACGAATACCCAGGTTTCATCGTGAAGTCTGCACAAACTAACCCTGACGGCTGGGTTGCTCAAAACTTAGCAGACGACCGTCGTACATTAATTATGTCTAAGAAGGCAGACCACGTACTCGGTACAACTCGTATGGGGCGTGATGTTTGGTCACAAGTGGTATACGGCGCACGTGTATCTCTTGCGGTAGGTTTTGGGGCTGGTCTAACCGTATGTTTATTAGCAACTGTTATCGGTGTTTCGGCTGGTTACTTTGGTGGCCGTGTGGATGACATACTGACCGCAGCGATGAACATCATGCTGGTTATTCCTCAATACCCATTATTGTTCGTAGTCGCGGCCTTTATCGGTGAGGCAGGGCCACTCACCATCACCTTAGTTATCGGCTTTATGTCCTGGGCTTGGGGGGCCCGTGTTGTTCGCTCCCAAACTTTAGCACTGCGTGAAAAAGAGTTTGTAAAAGCAGCTGAAGTTTTGGGTGAATCTTCATTCCGCATCATCTTCGTAGAGATTCTACCAAACCTTATCTCTATTGTCGGCGCAAGCTTCATCGGTTCGGTGATGTACGCAATCATGATGGAAGCAACAATTTCATTCCTAGGTCTTGGTGACTCAAACACAATCAGTTGGGGCATCATGCTTTACAACGTTCAAACGTCTTCATCTATGCTGATTGGCGCTTGGTGGGAACTGTTGGCTCCTTGTATCGCACTGACACTACTAGTAACAGGCCTTGCTTTGCTTAACTTTGCTGTCGATGAAATTGCTAACCCTCAATTGCGTTCTCACAAAGGTATGAAACGTTGGAAGAAACTAGCGGCTCAAGACAAAGAAGAACGTGAACCAGAACTACCACCACAAAATGCACTTTGGAGCGGAGATAAATAATCATGTCTGAACCACTAATTTCTATCCGCAACTTATGCGTGGATTACATCACAGAGTCAGGCGATGTTCGTGCTTGTAACAATGTAAGTTTCGATATCGCTCCGGGTGAAGTATTCGGCCTAGCTGGAGAATCTGGCTGTGGTAAATCAACGGTAGCTTTCTCTCTTATGCGTCTTCATAAGCCGCCAGCTTATATCAGTGGTGGGGAGGTTATCTTCAACGGTGAAAACATCCTTGAATACAGTGATGAACGCATGCAATCGTTCCGTTGGAGCGAGATGTCCATGGTATTCCAGAGTGCGATGAACGCACTCAACCCAGTACTACCAATGGAAGAGCAGTTCTGTGACGTAATTATGCGTCACACTAATATGACCCGTGAGCAAGCTAAACAACGAGCTGAAGGTCTACTTGAAATCGTCGATATTCATCCAAGTCGATTAACTGACTACCCTCACCAATTCTCTGGTGGCATGCGTCAACGTTTGGTTATTGCTATCGCACTAGCGCTGAATCCAAAGCTGATCATTATGGATGAGCCAACGACAGCACTGGATGTGGTCGTTCAACGTGAAATCCTACAAAAGATTTATGCATTAAAAGAAGAGTTTGGCTTCTCGATTTTGTTCATCACCCACGACTTATCATTGATGGTCGAGTTCTCTGACCGAATCGGCATCATGTACTCAGGTGAGCTTATTGAAGTTGCTAACTCTCAAGATATTCTAGAAAACCCTTACCACCCTTACACCAAAGGGTTGGGTAGTTCTTTCCCTCCACTGACAGGGCCAAAGACAAAGTTAGCAGGAATTCCAGGCAACCCCTTAAATCTATTAGAAATACCTGAAGGATGTCGTTTCCAAGCTCGTTGTGACCGTGTACATGAAACCTGTACAAAAGTACCAACCAAGTTGCGTTCTATCGAACCGGGACACTTGTCTAACTGCCACCTGTACGGTGACCCAATAGTACAAAGGAAGCTATAGCTTGCACGTTGACACAGCGTGAATAACTAACAAGGCGGTTCGACTGCCCAAAAGCAAGCAAAGCGAACAAGGATTCTGGAGACAATTATGAGCAAAGATTTCGGTCAATTATTGGTAGAAGGTAAGAATGTCGTAAAAGACTTCCCGATAAGCAGTACCACTATTCAAACCCCAATGATGCGTGCGATTAACGACGTGTCATTCAAAATGTACAAGAGCCGTGGCCTAGCGGTGGTTGGTGAATCAGGTTCAGGTAAATCAACGACAGCAAAAATGATCGCAAAAATGTATGCGCCTTCGGGCGGTAGCATTGAATACAAAGGCCGTGATATCCAAGAGATTTCAAGCCGAAAAGATCTTATGCATTACCGTGAAGGTGTGCAGATGGTATGGCAAGACCCGTTTGGTTCGCTAAACCCTACTCACAATATCTTCCACCATATTGCTCGACCATTGTTGATCCATAAAAAGGTCGCTCCGGGCAACAAGAAAGAGCTTGAAGAACGAGTTTATGATCTATTGGAACAAGTAGGCTTAGTTCCGCCGAAAGAGACTTCGCAAAAGTATCCTCACCAACTTTCTGGTGGCCAACGTCAACGTGTCAATCTAGCACGCAATATCGCGGTAGGTGCTGAAGTCGTTTTAGCGGACGAACCAACCTCAATGCTAGACGTTTCGATTCGTGCTGGTGTTTTAAACCTGATGGAAGAGATGAAGTTTGAGAAACAAATGTCTCTGCTATATATCACCCACGACATCGCAACCGCTCGCTACATAGCTGAAGATCTTTCAGTGATGTACGTGGGACACATGGTCGAATGGGGCGATACCGATGATGTAATTGCTAACCCTCAACACCCTTACACGCAACTTCTTGTTTCTGCGGTTCCAGACCCTAAGAAATCGATCCACGAAAAACTAGCAGGTAACAAAGGCGAGATCCCGCTCTGGACTCCGGCATCAGTAGGTTGTCCATTTGCGGGGCGTTGCACTCAAGCGATGGACAAGTGTAAAGAACAGCTTCCAGGAGTTACACAATTAGCTGATAACCACTTTGTACGTTGTTACCTACACGAAAGCTAAGCAATAAAGTCCAAGTTAGGGTCTGCGGACCCTAACTATTTATATCCAAAACATTCAAGTACCTAGCCAATAGAAACTAGGACCTTTGGAGAACATTGATGTTGTTATTGACCAACCATATTGGCTACGAATCCACCGCTCCAAAGCAGGCTATCTTACAAACAAAGAAAGCTCGTCTATCGAGCACTACGGCTTTACTCGTCTGTGCAGACAATCATATGACTGTCGGAAGCTTTGATGTGGTTAAACAAGGCCGCGTAGCAAATTGGCATCAAGGGCAATTCTTCACTATCGATTTCAGTTCAGTTACTGAATCTGGTCGCTACTACCTACGTTTTGACAACCTGCGTTCAGAAGTATTTGAGATTGGTAGCAACCTATTAATGAACCACACATTCTCTGATGTGCTTCATTACTTTAAGTCACAACGCTGTGGCGGTATTTTCGACAAAAAAGATCGACAAGCACAAATTCTAGGTACCGACAGATACGTCGATGTCCACGGAGGATGGTATGACGCATCAGGAGATGTCAGTAAGTATTTTAGCCACCTGTCTTATGGTAACTACCTAAACCCACAACAAATTCCAATGGTCGTTTGGAACATGCTAAAAAGCGTGCGCTTGACTAGCCATAATCCAGACTTCCCTAAATTCTCCATGACTCGTCTAACGGAAGAGGCTCTGTTCGGTGCCGACTTCTTAGTGCGTATGCAAGACGCCGACGGATACTTCTATATGACGGTATTCGACAAATGGAGCAAAGATATCAATCAGCGCGACATCTGCGCTTATGCGACTCAAGACGGTCATAAATCAACAGACTTACAGGCGGGCTACCGACAAGGTGCAGGCGTTGCTATTGCAGCACTGGCTGCTGCATCTGAGCTTGAAACCTCTGGCAGTTACTCGAGCCACACCTACCTTGAAACGGCTGTTAAGGGTTACTGGCACCTAAAAGAGTACAACCTCCAGTACCTAAACGATGGTGAAGAGAACATCATTGATGAGTATTGTGCCCTACTCGCAGCCAATGAACTTTACCGAGTAACGCAAGACGAACAATATCTTTTAGAAGCAAGAATTTGGACTGCTCGTTTAACCTCTCGTCAGCAGTCCGATGAATCTTTCGAAAACTTTTGGTCAGCGAACTCTGACGGCAGTCGACCGTACTTTCATGCTGCGGAAGCTGGCCTTCCGGTGATTGCGCTATGCGAATACATCGACAATGAAACTGACCTTAAGTTGAAAGAACAAGCTCGAGTTGTGGTTGAGCAAGCTTGTCAGTTCGAAACCAACATTACCGACAAAGTCACCAACCCATTTGGCTACCCAAGACAGTACGTTAAGTCTGTCGACGGTGATAAGCGTGATGCCTTTTTTGTCGCTCAACAGAACGAAACTGGTTACTGGTGGCAAGGTGAAAATGCACGCCTCGGCTCATTGGCTACTATGGCTTACTTAGTTCAACCTCATATTAAAAATGTAGACCTTCAAAAACGCCTAATTCAACTTTCACAAAACAGCCTTGATTGGATTTTGGGTCTCAACCCATACCATATGTGCATGCTCGATGGCCACGGCCATAACAACCCAGACTACCTGCCACAGCTTGGTTTCTTTAATGCGAAAGGCGGAGTTTGTAACGGCATCACAGCGGGCTTTGACGATGAGCAAGACATCGCGTTCAACCCACCAGCACAAAAAGATGACATGCTTCAAAATTGGCGCTGGGGCGAACAATGGATCCCTCATGGCGCATGGTACTTACTGGCCACAGCTGCGCAGTTCAACTTCCTAACACAACGTAAGGAGCAATAACGATGGCTCTTTACTACGTAGGTATTGATGGCGGCGGTACATCTTGCCGAGCTCGAATTCGAGATGACCAAGGCAAACTCATTGGCGAAGCAAAGAGTGGCAGCGCCAACATTCTGCTCGGTGTTGATGTTGCGATGGTATCCATTGTTGATGCGATTACGTCAGCAGCAAGACAAGGTAATCTCGACTCAAATCACTTTTCTGATATGCATATTGGATTGGCATTAGCTGGTGCTGAGCAAAAGTCGGCATGGCTCGAATTCATGGCACAAACCCATCCTTTTGCAAGCATGACGCTAAACACAGACGCTTATGGGGCATGTGTTGGTGCCCACAATGGCCAAGACGGCGCAATCATGATTGGTGGTACAGGCTCATGTGGCATCTACTTAAACAACGGCGAGCAACATGTTGTTGGCGGTCGTGAATTCCCAATTTCAGATCAAGGCGGCGGCGCAGTGATGGGCCTTCGTTTAATTCAGCAAGTTCTACTCGCTGAAGATGGCATTCGTAACAAAACACCACTGACTCAACATGTAATGGCGCATTTTAATCACAATGTTGATGCGATCGTGGCGTGGTCGAAAGTCGCAATCCCAAAAGATTACGGTCAATTTTCCCCTGTCATTTTTCAACTGGCTAATGAAGGTGACGAACTGGCTATCGAAATGCTCAAACTAACCGCAGCAGATATCGAAATGTTTGTCTTAGCTCTTCATCGAAAAGGCGCTGACAAGGTGTGCTTAATGGGCAGTATTGCAGAACGTATTCTCAATTGGTTGTCACCACCAGTACAGCAATGGATCGTTAAACCTCAATTTGATGCTATCGAAGGTGCATTGATGTTTGCTGGTCAATCACAACACAACCTGTACCAACAGGCTTAGCAGGGAAGTTATATGAATTATCGCATCGACTTAGCCGTTCTTTCCGAACAAAAAAATAACTGCCGATTTGGCCTTACGGTACATAACTTAAGTGACCTCGACGTACAAGATTGGTCACTGCATTTTGCCTTTGACCGATTCATTCTTCCAGAGAGTTTATCGCAAGGTGAATTGGCTCAAGTTGGGAGCTATTGTTCGTTCAAACCAAGCTCGCCTGTATTAATGGCGAACAACCACTACTACCTTGAGTTCAGTATTCAAAGCGCCCCGTTCCGCTTCTATTCGGATGGCCTTAATGATGCCTTTATCCAATCGCATCACGAGGGCGAAACATCGGTACTGCCAGTGGCGATATCTCCGATAGTTTTGGCTTCGCCATATCGTGAACGTAATCAAATACCACAAGTAAGTGCGGCTGAAGTGGCTTTGATCCCTCAAGCGAATAAGATCGAACTGACACAAGATAGCTTCGAGCTAGGCAGCGCATGCAAGATTGAGGTTCAATCTCACCTTGCAGATAAAGCCGTATCTTGGCTGCAACAAGAATTACTTTCTTCCTTTGAAATATCTCTTTCGAATGAGCTTTCAACTAAACGTTCACCAGGACTTCTAACAGAAGAGAACAGCGACATTCTATTTCGCAGTAATCCGACGTTAGACGAAGCCGAGTACAAGCTCACCGTCACGTTACAACAGATAATGGTTGAATCAGGCAGCCAGTCTGGCTTCACACACGCCGTGGCAAGCTTGATTCAGTTGGTACAGCAACTGGATGCAGAGAACTTCTCTGTTCCATGTTGCAAAATCGCTGATCAGCCTCGCTTCAAATACCGCGGCATGATGTTGGACTGCGCTCGCCATTTCCACTCAGTGGAGCAAGTTAAGCGTTTAATCAACCAGTTGGCGCACTACAAATTCAACGTTTTTCATTGGCATCTAACCGATGATGAAGGCTGGAGAATTGAGATAAAAAGCCTCCCTCAACTGACTAAAATCGGTGCTTGGCGTGGACCTGACCATCCGTTAGAACCACAATACACACACCTTGCTGAGAACTATGGTGGCTTCTACACGCAGCAACAGATTCGCGAAGTGATTGAATATGCGGAGCAGCGCAGCATCACAGTCATCCCTGAGATCGATATCCCGGGACACTGCCGCGCTGCAATAAAGTCACTGCCTGACCTGCTGGTAGAGCAAGCAGACACCACACAATACAAGAGTATTCAGCACTACAACGACAACGTGCTAAATCCAGGTTTACCGGGTACTTACCAATTCCTAGATGCCGTTATTGAAGAAGTGGTAGAGCTGTTCCCTAGCGAATTGATCCACATGGGCGCAGATGAAGTACCACCAGGAGTGTGGAGCAACAGCCCTGCCGCTCAAGCACTGATGAAAGAGCACCAGTACCAAGACAGCAAAGACTTGCAAGGTCACCTATTCCGCTATGCCGAAAACAAACTCAAGCAGTTAGGCAAGCGCATGGTGGGCTGGGAAGAAGCGCAACATGGCGACAAAGTCAGTAAAGAGACCATCATCTACTCGTGGCTAAGTGAAGAAGCTGCTATCAATTGCGCTCGCCAAGGCTTTGATGTGGTGCTGCAACCTGCACAGTTTACTTATCTTGACATGACCCAAGATTATGCACCGGAAGAACCGGGCGTAGATTGGGCTGCCGTTATCCCATTAGAACAAGCTTATACCTACGAAGCGCTTGCTGAGATATCCGACACCGACCCAATTCGTAAGCGGATTCGCGGAATTCAGTGTGCTCTCTGGTGTGAGATCGTCACCAATCAAAAGCGTATGGATTACATGGTATTTCCAAGAATTAGCGCTTTAGCTGAAGGATGTTGGACACATAAAAACAACCGAAACTGGCTAGATTACCTATCTCGCCTAAAGGGCCACCTGCCATTACTCGACAGACTCAATGTTGATTATCGCAACCCTTGGAAAGCTCAATAAAACAAAACCAAAGCAACACTCATATAGAGCGGTTACTGCTCAAATTAAGTTGCTGACTCAAATTAAGGTACTCAGTTAGATAAGACTCAGCATCACTATTTAAAAATTAGCTGCATAGATGCAGTTTGTTAAAAAGGAAATGACAATGAAATACGGCTATTTCGATAACGACAATCGCGAATACGTCATCACTCGCCCTGATGTACCAGCACCTTGGACCAACTACCTAGGTACTGAAAAGTTTTGTACCGTAATTTCGCACAATGCGGGCGGTTACTCGTTCTACAATTCTCCGGAATACAACCGTGTTACTAAGTTCCGTCCAAACGGCACATTCGATCGTCCAGGGCACTATGTTTACCTACGTGATGATGAGACGGGTGATTACTGGTCTATCTCTTGGCAGCCAGTGGCAAAAAGTCTAGATGAAGCGAACTACGAAGTTCGTCATGGCTTGTCATACTCAAAGTTCAAATGTGAATACAGCGGTATTACGGCAACTAAAACACTATTCGTTCCTAAGGGTGAAGATGCGGAAGTTTGGGATGTCGTACTGAAGAACAACACAGATAAGCCAAGAACCATCAGCACTTTCTCATTTGTTGAGTTCTCTTTCAGTCACATTCAATCAGATAACCAAAACCATCAGATGTCTTTGTACTCTGCGGGCACGTCTTACCAAGAAGGTGTTCTGGAATACGACCTGTACTACAACACCAACGACTTTGAAGGCTTCTACTACCTAGCATCCACCTTCTCGCCAGACAGCTACGACGGACAACGTGACAACTTCCTTGGCATGTACCGTGACGAAGCCAACCCAATTGCGGTTGAAAATGGCAAGTGTTCTAACAGTGCGCAAACTTGTTACAACCACTGTGGTTCTCTGCATAAGCAATTTACGATTCAGCCGGGTGAAGAGGCTCGCTTTGCGTACGTACTAGGTATCGGCAAAGGCAACGGCGAGCGTCTACGTGAGAAATACCAAGACACAGCCAACGTAGACGCAGCATTCCAAGGAATCAAAGATCACTGGGACGAACGCTGCAACAAGTTCCAAGTTAAGTCTCCAAACGAAGGCTTAGACACCATGATCAACACGTGGACGCTTTACCAAGCGGAAACCTGTGTGGTTTGGTCACGCTTTGCTTCATTCATCGAAGTTGGTGGTCGTACTGGCCTTGGTTACCGTGATACGGCGCAAGATGCTATCTCAGTACCTCATGCCAACCCACAAATGACCAAGAAACGTATTATCGACCTGCTTCGCGGCCAAGTTAAAGCGGGCTACGGTCTACACTTGTTCGATCCTGACTGGTTCGATCCAGAGAAAGCTGACGTTGAACCTTCAAAATCGCCAACGGTTGTTCCAACACCGTCAGACGACGACAAGATCCACGGCATTGACGATACCTGTTCTGATGATCACTTGTGGATCGTACCAACCATCATCAAGTACGTGATGGAAACGGGTGAACACGATTTCTTTGACGAAGTGATTCCATACGCAGATGGTGGCGAAGCAACGGTTTACGAACACATGAAAGCGGCACTGAACTTCTCTGCAGAATACGTAGGTCAAACGGGTATCTGTAAGGGTCTTCGCGCAGACTGGAATGACTGTTTAAACCTAGGTGGTGGTGAATCTTCAATGGTTTCATTCCTACACTTCTGGGCGCTACAAGAATTTTTAGACCTAGCTAAGTTCCGTAATAACGATGCTGACGTTACTAAATACACTGAAATGGCAGCGAACGTTCGCGAAGCGTGTGAAACGCACCTTTGGGATGACGAGGGTGGCTGGTACATCCGTGGTCTGACTAAAAATGGCGACAAGATCGGTACCGCTCAACAAGCTGAAGGTCGAGTTCACCTTGAGTCAAACACGCTAGCGGTTCTATCTGGCGCGGTATCTCAAGAGCGTGGCGAGAAAGCGATGGACGCAGTTGATGAGAACTTATTCTCTGAGTACGGCTTACACCTAAACTCTCCATCATTTGCTACACCAAACGACGATATCGGCTTTGTGACTCGTGTTTACCAAGGCGTTAAAGAGAACGGCGCTATCTTCTCTCACCCGAATCCATGGGCTTGGGTAGCAGAAGCGAAGCTAGGTCGTGGTGACCGTGCTATGAAGTTCTACGACGCACTTAACCCGTACAACCAAAACGACATGATTGAAACGCGTTACGCAGAACCATACTCGTACGTGCAGTTCATCATGGGTAAAGATCACAAAGACCATGGTCGTGCAAACCACCCTTGGTTAACAGGTACCTCTGGTTGGGCTTACTTCGCGGTAACCAACTTCATTCTTGGTGTTCGTACAGGCTTTGAAGGCTTAACAGTTGATCCATGTATCCCGACTGATTGGCCAGAGTTCGAGGTTACTCGTCAATGGCGTGGCGCGACTTACAACATCACAGTGCAGAACCCGAATGCAGTAAGCAAAGGCGTTGCCTCTATCACTATCAATGGTGAACAGGTTGAAGGTGCAATTCCAGTGCAAGCAGAAGGCAGCGTGAACGATGTTGTCGTTGTTCTAGGCTAGTCACTCAATTTGACGAACAGCTCCTGTCTCAAGCCTTCCGGTTTGAGACAATGAGACTAAAAGGATTTTCTAATGATTAAATTTGGTACAGGTGGCTGGCGCGCGTTTATTGGTGAAGAGTTCACTAGAGAAAACGTGCGCTTAGTAGCGCAAGCACTAGCAAACATCATCAACAATGAAGGAGCGGCAAAGAACGGATTTGTGATCGGCTATGACCGCCGCTTCCTTTCAGATAAAGCCGCGTGTTGGTTTGCTGAAGTGTTGGCCGCTAACAATATCAAAGTAAGCTTTATCGACAAATTCGTTCCTACTCCTATCGTGATGTTCCAAGCGAAAGAGATGGGGTGTGTCTACTCAGCCTGTATTACCGCTTCTCACAACCCTGCTGATTACAACGGAATCAAGGTTTTCATTGAAGGTGGCCGTGATGCTGATGAGATCATCACAGAGAAGATTGAACAGCAAATCGCATCACTGACCAGCGAAGACGTTATCCGAGTCGACTTCGAACAAGCATTAAACGACAAAGAAATCGAGATCATCAATCCGATGAACGCCTTTGTTGACTCGATTATCAACGCCATTGATATCGAATCGATTAAGAAAGCGAACCTACGTGTACTGATTGACCCGATGTTTGGTGTGGCGAAAAACGCACTTCAAACCGTTCTAATCAGTGCCCGCTGTGATGTCGACGTAATCAACGATGGTAAGAACCCAGATTTCGGGGGCCTAATGCCATCTCCTAATGCAGCTACGCTCTACCGATTGAAGCATTTGGTAGCAGCAGAAGGCTATGACATTGGTATTGGTACCGATGGCGATGCCGACCGTTTAGGCATCATCGATGAGAAAGGTCACTTCATTCACCCTAACGAAGTGTTACTGCTTCTTTACTACTACTTATTGGAATACAAAGGCTGGAAAGGCTCTGTAGTGCGTAACATCGCCACCACACATCTGCTCGACAAAGTAGCGGCAGATCATGGTGAAAAGAGCTTTGAGGTTCCTGTAGGCTTTAAGCATATCAGCTCTCAAATGGAAGCCGATGATTCACTGATTGGTGGTGAAAGCTCGGGCGGTTTAACCATTCGAGGTCACATCAAAGGTAAAGATGGTGTCTTCGCATCAAGCTTGTTGGTTGAGATGATCAGCGTAACAGGTAAGAAGCTCTCAGAGCTGCTTGATGAGATCTACTCTAAATATGGTTATGCGTATACGGCTGAAGGGGATTGCAAGTTTAAGCCTTCAGAGAAGGAAGCTCTCTACACCAAGATTTACGTCGAAAAACAACTGCCTGAATTTGAATACGAAATTGAAAAAGTCAGCTATGAAGATGGTGCCAAGGTGTACTTCAAAAATGGCGGCTGGGTGATTGCTCGTTTCTCAGGAACAGAGCCGTTACTACGAATCTTCGCAGAAATGGAAGATAAAGATACTGCAGAACATGTTCTTCAAAAAGTGAAAGACTTCCTCTCTCTATAGGCTTATAGAGTGCAGCAGTCTTGTATGGGATTTAATAAATCACTGCCTTGTTAAACCTATAGATGAAGAGCTTTTGCCCAGTACTTTCGATTAAGTGCTGGGCTTTTTTATAACTGCGTTTTATTTTTTGGCAAAACTGTTTTGGCGGCTCGTCGTTAAAACGCTAATACGCCTTTGGTATCCACTTTTACAGTTACCGGCATGCCCACTTCAAGAGCTTCTGAAGAAGTCGCTAATAACTTCTGACCATTAGCTTCAATTACATAGCGACAATGGTCACCCATGAACTGCTGCTCCAATACAGATAGGTTACTATCTACATCATGAGTGGCTACGATATGTTGAGGCCTTAACAACAACGCACATTGAGCACCAACTTCTATTTCAGTTTGCGCCTTCGCTTCGATCGAACCTAAGCTTGTTTCAAATTCAATATCTGAAATACGCCGTGCATTCAAGTAGCTACCGCCACCCAAGAAGTCAGCCACAAACTTGCTTGATGGGTGGAAGTACAATTCCGATGCCGAGCCATATTGCTCAATCACACCGTGATTCATTACTGCCATTTTATCAGCAAAGGCAAAAGCCTCTTCACGGCTGTGAGTAACAAAAATAGCCGTCACACCCTGCTTCTTAAAGATTTTACGAATCTGAGAAATCAGTTCGTGACGTACTTGGGTATCAATGTTGGAAAACGGTTCATCCAATAACAGTAGGTCTGGCTTATAAGCTAAAGAACGCGCAATCGCGACACGTTGCTGTTGTCCACCAGAGAGCTGATGAGGATAACGATCACCAAATTGATCAAGATGAACAAGCTCAAGCATCTCTTGAACTTTCTCTGCCTTATCTTGCTCAGACATATCACGCAGACCAAATGCCACGTTCTGATTCACCGTAAGGTGTGGAAACAAAGCATAGTCTTGAAAGATCATACCAATGTTACGCTGCTCTGGCGGCAACCAATTTGCAGCATCATCAATGACTTGGCAATTCAAGCTCATAACGCCACTGCTCAATGGAAGCAGGCCGGCAATCGCTTTAAGCAGCGTTGTCTTACCACAACCACTGGCACCAAGCAGACAAACAATTTCACCATGCTCGACTTCTAAAGAAAGAGATTCCAAAATAGTTTGGGACTCATACTTACAAGTCAGATCTTTAATTGATAATGCACAACTCATTAGTGTTTCTGCTCCAAGGAACGGTTTACGATGATCAGCGGAATTAAACCCACCAAAACTAACAACACAGCAGGCATGGCTGCTAATTCAAGATGCTCATCTGACGCATAGTTATAAACATAAGTCGCGAGCGTTTCGAAATTAAAAGGACGCAGCAGCAATGCCGCGTTTAACTCTTTCATTGATTCAATAAACACCAATAAGCCTGCAATCAGTGCACCACGCTTAATCAAAGGTAAGTGTACCCGACGCAACATCTGGTTGGCATTGCAACCCATGGTTTTAGAAGCCATATCCAATGAAGGTGATACCTTACTTAAGCTACTTTCGATACTACCAATAGCAACAGCTGAAAAACGCACGACCATGGCAAATATGAGCGCAAACATAGAACCAGAGAAAATTAAACCTGGTCGTCCCCACTCCATCGCTTTCGCTATGTCATTAACTAAATGGTCCATAAACAGCACAGGTACCATCACGCCAATCGCTAACACGGTTCCAGGAACGGCGTAGCCCATTGAAGCGAACCTCATGTAAGCCAAGTTTTTCTTACCAGGACTAACACGTTGATTAAAATTGACAATCAACGCAACAATCACACCAATAATCGCAGCGACAACAGAGACGTAAAGACTATTAAGTGCATACTCTCTGAATTCTGGGGTCCAGCTTTGAGCAAAATACTTGTAGGCATAAATGATCAACTGCGCGAGAGGGAATAAGAACGCAATACACACTAATCCCCAACACCAAAAGAGTGCCAACCACTTTTTCCAGCCGATGAGTTCATAACGAAAGTCTTCACGGCTACTGAATTGATTCTGAAACAATTTCTGTTTACGACGGCTGTATCGCTCGGTACTCAATAATAGAATGACGATCACCAGCATTATTGCCGATATTTTTGCTGCGGCCGTTAAGCTTGAATAGCCCAACCAAGTATCGTATACCGCTGTCGTCAACGTGCTTACGGCAAAATAACTTACCGTACCAAAGTCACCAATAGTTTCCATCGCAACAAGAGACAAACCTACCGCCATCGAGGGGCGAACAAGTGGTAATGAAATACGACGAAAGCTTTCCCAAGGAGAGCACTTTAATAAGCGAGCAGATTGTAATAGAGATACGTTTTGCTCCATGAACGCCGCACGGCAGAGCAAATAAATATAAGGGTAAAGAACGAGAGACAGAACAATAATAGCGCCCGATAAGGTTCTAATATCGGGGAACCAATACTCACCAGGTCCCCAGCCAGTTAGATCTCGTAACAGGATTTGAACAGGGCCAGCGAAGTCAAACCAGTCGGTAAAAATATAGCCCACGATATAACCAGGCATTGCCAATGGCAGCACCAAAGCCCATTGCAAAACGCGTTCTCCAGGGACACGACACATTGCCATGATCCATGCAGATGGAATACCAAAAATCAAAGACAGGAACATAGTTCCTATGACTAAAACCACCGTATTGTAGGCATAGGTGGGCATTACTGTGGACATAAGATGAGAAAAGAGCTCATCTGTTTCTCCAACAGCAGTCGTAAAAATCGCCAAGATTGGTAAAACAAGCAGTACAGCGATTATTCCGCTACTGGTGTTCCATAAATAATTCTTTTCTTTCATCAACTAACTACAACGAGGCTTAATGAAACACAAATACATTTGCAAATACATCTCATATCCTTTTAATGGTGGGGGTATTTATACCCATATACCGTAATGACTTCAAGGTGAGATGCGAATAACTCAATGGTTCAAGAGAGAGCTTTGTATCAAAAAGTGATTTATCCAAAAACAAACAACCCCAAGAAGCCTAAAATAGCTACTTGGGGTTGTAATTTTATGTGGGCCGAAGCCTACAATAATAAATTAAAGATCAAATTTAACTTCGTCTAATAGCTTGATTGCAGCAGCATGGTGATCTGCAATTTCATCTAGAGAAATCGTATCCGCTTTGAACTCACCCCAAGATGCAACAAGCTCTGAAGGCTTAACGTCTGCTTTAACTGGGTATTCGTAGTTCACTTCTGCATACATGCCTTGTGCAGTATTGCCTGATAGGAACTCCATTAGCTTAACCGCGTTCTCTTTGTTTGGAGAGAATTTAGCCATAGCCATACCAGAGATGTTTACGTGAGTACCCGTTGTTTCTTGGTTCGGGAAGTTAATGTAAACAGAGTCAGCCCAAGCTTTTTGCTCTTTATCATTAATCATCTTACCTAGGTAGTAGCTGTTACCTAGAGCAACATCACATAGACCTTCTTTAATCGCTTTAACTTGTGCACGATCGTTGCCTTGAGGCTTACGCGCTAGGTTTGCTTTTACGCCTTCTAGCCACTCTTTCGTTTCAGCTTCACCTTTGTGAGCAATCATCGAAGATACTAGAGAAACATTGTATGGGTGCTTACCGCTACGAGTACAGATTTTGCCTTTGAATTCTGGTTTAGTTAGATCGGCATAAGTGAACTCTTCACCTAGACGACCAACACGGTCACGTGAAGAATAAACACTACGTGTACGAGTTGTTAGAGCAAACCACTCATTAGCGGAATCTTGGTACTGAGCTGGAATGTTCTTTTCAAGTACATCACTCTCGACAGATTGAACTAGATCTTGTTTTGTTAGCTCAGATAAACGACTGATATCTACAGTTAAGACAACATCCGCAGGGCTGTATTCACCCTCTTGAGCTAATTTTTCTGCTAAACCTTTTTTAGCAAACTTAACGTTTACTTTAATGCCAGTCTCTTTCGTGAATTCCTTGAACATTGGCTCAACTAGGAAAGGTTGACGGTAAGAGTATACGTTTACTTCTTCCGCAGCCATTGCTGTCGGGGCAATTACACCACACGCTAGAGCTGAAAGTGTTAGCAGTTTCTTCATTGTAAAATCCTTTATATCGAAATGATAATGTCTATCAGTTGCGTTATTATATTCATCATTAACATAATTACAATGACGAGCGACAAAAAATCCGTCTACTCAGACCATTAAAACCCTCACATTTGTAACAAAGCATTTCCAAAAAAACACCTTGTCTTCGCTTTAAATGAAACCTGTTTACCCCTTATTCCCTCTTGCAATGTTCGACCATAAATACAACAAAACCCCACAACCATGAGCTGTAGGGTTTTGTTTTTATGGCCTGATTTTTATCAGGTCAAAAGATTACTGCTGATTATTTTACTGATACAAACTCAGGGTAAGCGCCTACACCACAATCGTGCATGTCCATACCTTCAAGTTCTTCATCTTCAGTTACACGAATACCGATTGTCGCTTTAAGCACAGCCCATACAACTAAGCTAGCACCGAATACCCATGCGAAGATTACCGCAGCACCCAATAGTTGAGCACCAAATGTTGCATCAGCGTTACTTAGTGGCACAGCCATTAGACCAAAGAAGCCACATACACCGTGTACCGAGATAGCACCTACTGGATCATCAATCTTAGCTTTGTCTAGAGCAATGATACTGAACACAACAAGTGCACCAGATACCGAACCAATTGCAACAGCAAATAGAGGTGATGGTGATAGAGGATCTGCAGTGATTGCTACTAGACCAGCTAACGCGCCGTTAAGGATCATTGTTAAGTCAGCTTTACCCCACGTTGTTTTACATACTAGTAGTGCTGCAATCGCACCTGCTGCTGCTGCTGCGTTAGTGTTCAGGAAAATTTGGCCCACCGCTGTTGCGTTCTCAAAATCTGAAACCATAAGTTGAGAACCACCGTTGAAACCGAACCAACCGAACCAAAGGATAAATGTACCTAACGTTGCAAGTGGCATGTTTGAACCAGGAATCGGGTAAATTTCACCGTTCTTACCATATTTACCTTTACGAGCACCCAGTAATAGAACACCCGCTAATGCTGCTGAAGCGCCTGCCATGTGTACAATACCAGAACCGGCAAAGTCACTGAAACCAGCTTCTGATAGGAAACCACCACCCCAAGTCCAGTAACCTTCCATTGGGTAAATAAACGCTGTTAGTACCACAGAGAAGATAAGGAATGACCAAAGCTTCATACGCTCAGCAACTGCGCCAGAAACGACCGACATTGCTGTTGCAACAAATACTACTTGGAAAAAGAAATCTGATTCTAATGAGTGGTCTGCACCTTCACCTTGAGTACCAATTAGGGCACCAAATGATGGTAGCCATCCACCTTCACCGTTATCGACATACATGATGTTGTAGCCAACCACTAAGAAAGTCGTACAAGCAATCGCGTACAAACAGATGTTCTTAGTTAAAATTTCTGTGGTGTTCTTTGAGCGAACTAAACCAGCTTCTAACATTGCGAAGCCTGCTGCCATCCACATGACCAACGCACCTGAAATGAGGAAGAAAAAAGTGTCTAGTGCGTAACGTAGTTCCATTACTGTTGTTGTAAGTTCCATATTAAAGTCTCCAGTCCTTGTAATTCTTTAAAGTGCTTCAGCATCCATTTCACCGGTACGAATTCGTACGGCTTGGCTTAGGTCATACACAAAAATTTTGCCATCGCCGATTTTTCCGGTGTGTGCCGCTTGGCTAATCGCTTCAACAACTCGGTCAACATTTTCAGCTTGGGTAGCAATCTCTAGCTTCACTTTTGGTAGGAAATCAACTTGATACTCCGCACCACGATACAATTCCGTGTGTCCCTTCTGACGACCAAAACCTTTCACTTCAGAAACTGTCATACCTTCAATACCCACATCAGAGAGCGCTTCGCGTACATCGTCTAATTTGAATGGCTTAACAATGGCATTTATTAATTTCATATTCGTTCCTTAAATTCTTCACTTAATCCGTTAATTCTCTTAATACAATCCAAGTAGCGTGCCAAAAAGTTAAGATGTTGATTTTAAACAATATACTATTCAATCGACCGTAAAAACGAAAAAGGCCGCACCAATGTGGTGCGGCCTTTTCACTATCTTAATGCGTTGCGCTATTGTTGCTCCAGTTTTGGGCAACCGAGCCTTCAAGGCTCTAGATTACTCAAGAATAGGGGCTAACTAAAGATTAGAAAGTTAAACTTTAATAGCCTAAAAAATCCATCCAGCGTTCGATGAGTCGCTCGAAGTCATCGATTCCACAGCTTGCTTGGCTCTCACAGTTATAGAAGTCGAACTCGCTGCCCTCTTCCATCTCTTGCTCATGCGCTAGCACGTTTTCTTGAATCGTTACGTCATCTTCATTGATAGCAAGACTGATCTCTTTGCCAAGTAGCGTCACTTCATTGCTCAGATCTTGTCGAGATTGATCAATCAACGCCATCACATGATCCAGCTTCTGCTTATCTTTCCCGATCTCTTCTTGAAGCCAGCGGCCAACAATCTCATGGCCCATGCTACATTTCACATAGTATTCACCCATTAGAGTGTTTCTAGTAAATTCGAATTCCATAAGGCTCCAAAGCTCTAATAAAAAGAAGGTTCAATAAATAGGTAGTAGCAAAAATGAGGCGAGAGTATATAGCTAAGTCTACGAGAGATCGAGTGTGTTGAATGCTGCACTAAACCACCAATAACAAATCACTAAGAACAAGCCACCAGCAACACGCATAAACAAAAACGCCCTCTCGTATAGAGAAGGCGTTGTATTAACAGTGAGTACGTTACCGCAATGCAGTAAGTACTGACTTACTATCTATAAAGTGCTTATGCGGGCTCTTGGAAGATAACAGTGTCTGCTTTTTCCGTGTACTGACCCATTTTATGGAAATTCAGGTAACGGTATGTATCTGCAGCTGTTGCATTAATCTTCTCAGCGTACGCTAAGTACTCTTCTTTAGTTGGAATACGACCAAGAATCGCACCAACAGCAGAAAGCTCAGCAGAAGCTAGATAAACGTTCGCACCATTACCCAAACGGTTCGGGAAGTTACGAGTAGACGTAGACATAACCGTCGAAGCATCAGCAACACGAGCTTGGTTACCCATACATAATGAACAACCCGGGGTTTCAATACGAACCCCAGCACGACCGAAGATGCCGTAGTAGCCTTCTTCTGTCAGTTGGTCTTTATCCATCTTAGTTGGCGGAGCAACCCATAGGCGAGTATTCAAAGAGCCATTAAACTCTTCAAGCATCTTACCTGCAGCACGGAAGTGACCGATGTTCGTCATACAAGAACCGATGAACACTTCTTGAATCTCAGTACCTTGAACGTCAGAAAGAAGACGAGCATCATCTGGATCATTCGGTGCACATAGGATTGGTTGGTCAATGTCAGCAAGATCAATCTCGATAACATGAGCGTATTCAGCATCTGAATCAGCAGCAAGCAACTCAGGGTTCGCTAGCCACTCTTCCATTGCCGTAATACGACGTTCGATAGTACGAACATCACCGTAACCTTCCGCGATCATCCACTTAAGCATAACGACGTTCGAGTTCAGATACTCTTCGATAGACTCTTGAGACAGCTTAACGGTACAACCCGCAGCAGAACGCTCAGCAGATGCATCTGAAAGTTCAAATGCTTGCTCAACAGACAGGTGGTCAACACCTTCAATCTCTAGTACACGACCAGAGAATTCATTGATCTTACCGGCTTTTTCAACGGTCAGTAAACCTTGCTTGATACCGTAAAGAGGAATTGCATGTACAAGGTCACGTAGCGTGATACCCGGCTGCATTTCACCTTTAAAGCGAACCAAGATTGATTCAGGCATATCAAGAGGCATAACACCTGTTGCTGCAGCAAATGCTACTAAGCCAGAACCTGCTGGGAACGAAATACCTAGAGGGAAACGAGTATGCGAATCACCACCTGTACCAACAGTATCAGGCAGAAGCATACGGTTTAGCCATGAGTGAATAACACCATCACCCGGGCGAAGTGAAACACCTGCACGGTTCATGATGAAATCAGGCAGCGTATGGTGAGTGTTTACATCAACTGGTTTAGGGTATGCAGATGTGTGACAGAAAGACTGCATAACAAGGTCAGCAGAGAAACCAAGACAAGCCAGATCTTTCAGCTCATCACGCGTCATAGGACCCGTAGTATCTTGAGAGCCTACTGTTGTCATTTTAGGTTCACAGTACTGACCAGCACGTACGCCTTCAACGCCACATGCTTTACCTACCATTTTCTGAGCTAGCGTGTAGCCTTTGTCAGAAGCTGAAGGGTCGATTGGTTTAGCAAACAAATCAGTTTCAGCTAGACCTAGAGCGTCACGAGCACGACCCGTTAAGCCACGACCAATGATCAGTGGAATACGACCACCAGCACGAACTTCATCTAGCAATACTTTGCTTAGTTCAAAGTTTGAAATCACAGAACCGTTTTTATGCACAACACCTTCATATGGGTAGATATCAATGATATCGCCCATGTTCATGTCTTGAACGTTTAGTTCAATTGGTAGTGCGCCAGAATCTTCCATTGTGTTGTAGAAGATTGGGGCAATTTTACCACCTAGGCAAACACCACCCGTGCGCTTGTTTGGTACGAATGGGATATCTTCACCCATAAACCAAAGCACTGAGTTAGTTGCCGACTTACGTGAAGACCCGGTACCAACAACATCACCAACGTATGCCAGTGGAATGCCGTCTTTTTGCATTTCTTCAATTTGATTGATTGGACCAACGTTGCCCTGCTCATCAGGATTGATACCTTCACGTTCCATCTTCAGCATCGCTTTTGCGTGTACTGGGATATCTGGGCGTGACCATGCATCAGGAGCTGGAGATAGGTCATCGGTGTTCGTTTCACCCGTGACTTTAAATACTTTAACGGTGATTTTTTCAGCTACTTTGTTTTTCGCTGTAAACCATTCCGCATCAGCCCAAGATTGAAGTACTTGTTGTGCTGAAGCGTTACCTGCTTTCGCTTTCTCTTCTACATCGTAGAAAGCATCGAACATAAGCAGAGTATGAGAAAGAGCTTTAACAGCAATTGGAGCAAGCTCTGCATCTTCTAGTAGAGATACTAGAGATTCGATGTTGTAGCCACCTTGCATAGTACCAAGCAGCTGAGCCGCTTTTACTTTGCTCACTAGTGGAGAGGCTACTTCACCTTTCGTAATCGCCGTCAAGAAGCCAGCTTTTACATAAGCAGCTTCATCAACGCCTGGTGGAATTCGGTTTTCTAGTAGGTCAAGAAGGTATTCTTCTTCACCTTGAGGTGGGTTCTTTAGAAGTTCAACTAGGCCAGCGACTTGCTCAGCATCTAGTGGTCTTGGAACAACTCCCTCGGCAGCACGTTCTTCGACGTGTTTACGGTAGGCTTCAAGCACGACTTTTTTCCTCTCATTGCGGTTCACTTCTTATCTTCATAATTATTAGTAAAATAAAGAAGTGAACATCCTTGGAAACTTGGCTCTCCATTGCCATTTTTGTCATTCAATTTGTATTGATGAGCGGCATCATAGAGGCCAAACTGTGGGCGGTAGAATAGCAAATTTAACGTTAAATTAAAATCTTATCATTTTGACCAACATAGCAAGTTAAGACGAAAGTCCTACGATTTTTGCCTATTTAGTCGGAAAAAGAGCTATCCCACGCATGTTTATTTGTAAGATGTTCCGATAATTAAGTAAACCGAGTCGTAGTTATCTTCGGTTCTACCATAAGCCAAAATAATTGGTCCTACAGGGGAGTCGACTCCGGCAAAGACCGAGCCAGCGGTGAACATTGGCGCTTCGTCAATGCTCAGATCATTGTTCGACCATACACCACCATGCTCAATGGACGCACCCACGTAGAATGGCGACTTAAAGAGGCCAAAGTCATTTTCAAACCACTTATAACGATAGATCAAACTCGTATAGGCTAAGTTCTGGCCTATCATGCTGTTTCTTGGGATACCGGACAAGTTAAGGAAACCACCGAGCTCTTTAGGGTCGATTGGAAAGATAGAGTTCTTACTTTCAACAATACCGTAATCCAACTTTGCGACTAAAGTATGCTTCTCAATACTTTGTGCCGCCATAAAATTAGCTGAAAACTCATAGACGGTATCGCTTTCTGTCGTCAACGCCGTATCAGAGATCGTTGTATCTGAATCAAATTCATCATGGGTAATCAGGTATTCCAGGTCAACAAAGTAACCTTCCGTCGGCAAGCTAAAGTTATCGAGGGTATCTAATCGATAACTCATAAAAGCACCGGTACGTTTATAAGAACCACCGCCAAGTGACGGCAAAGATGCAACTTCAATATCACCATCCGTATATCGAAGACCTACTTTCAACTCTTGCCATAGCGTTGGTTGATAACCTAATGCTAACTCGCTAATAAACTCTTTATACGTCATCGGCAAATAATCTTGAGTTACTTCAAGACCCGGCTCTTCGATATCGTCAATATTGGCAGGCAGGTTTCGTTTTTGATTGCTATAGACCAGTGATGCCGAGGTAAATAGCTTATGGCTTGAGAAAAAAGGAGAAAACAGCTCTGCCTCGATGAGCTTATCTGTGCCCATTTCTACATTCGTTCTTAGCTCCGCACCATGTGAATTAATATCCGTAAAGTTCGCAGACATCCCTATTGAATACTGGCTCTCGGTAGCAAAATCATCTTCAAGATAAAATCGAAAGTTAAGGTAATTAGGGCCCCATGATTTTTCATTCACATCAACCTGCAGTTGATCTTCACCATCGACATTTTCAAACTCATAAGTAATCAATTCAAAACGATCTAATGCATAAAGATCTTTAACCTGAGATTCAATTTCACTGGTTTTAAGGATCTTTCCAGGGTCGAGGTGCAAACGATTTTCAATCAATTTATCGGAATAGTGGCTGTTATTATTGATAACTACCTTATCGACGACGGTTTGATCACCGTGTTTTAATTGTTTTCGAGCTTGTTGTTTATGCTCGATATACTTCTGATAATCCGCGTTAGAGAGTGATAGCTTAGAAAGCTCAGAGCTGTACTCGCGCGCTGCATCATAACCCGCTTGATAGGCACCCGGCATTTTATCAAATTCCGTGGTGTCCATTTGCCCAACATCAGGGCGTAAGAACACATCGTCGTCTGTTAATGTCTCAGCTTGCTCTTGAGTGCTACGACGAACCAGGTAGTTGGAGAGTTGGTCAGCCGCAGATAGGAAGGTCGTGAAGTCTTCTTTGTCTTTGTAGTTCGAACTGATATCGACCGCAATAACGATATCGGCTCCCATTGCTCTGGCAACATCAACCGGCATGTTGTTGGTTACACCACCATCGACCAGCATTCGTCCATCAACTTCATAAGGCGGCAAAGCACCTGGCACAGACATACTTGCCATCATGGCATCAACTAGATGGCCATGGTCGATAACGACTTCTTCGAGTTTGATAATATCGGTGGCAACCGAACGGTAAGGAATTGCAAGTTGATCAAAGGAATCAAATGGAGATAAGTTACCTGTAGTTTCACGTAGAATACGCAACATATTCTGACCTTGAACCACACCTTTCCTTGCTTTGATTTCTCCCCAACCTAAACCAAGGTCGGTATTCAGTTGATAGCGGTCTTCATATTCTTTGTCACGCACACGACGATCACTACGGTTAACGCGGTCACGGTAGCCGCGATTCCAATCAACCGTATAAATAAAGCTCTCGATCTCGTCTGCGCTCATACCTGTCGCATAAAGCCCACCAACATAGGAGCCCATACTAGTGCCAGTAATATAATCGACAGGGATTTGCATCTCTTCTAGGGCTTTAAGAACGCCAATATGAGCAGCACCTTTTGCTCCGCCACCGGCAAGAACAACGGCAACCGTTGGTCTTTTATGAGCTTGTTCAGCCTGTTGAGATTGATCAACTTTTGTCACGGTAGATGCAAACAGCTGGAAACTGATCACCGTACCGACAATACCTAAGCCGCTCACTAACCAACGAGAAATCATTATTTAACTATCCTTGTCATTCTTTTCTGTTATGACTTTACCACTGAAAAAGCTTTTTTAGCCACTGTTTTGGTTGACTTTCACAACCCTTTTTAATATTTCCACTCTCATCCCACACCGGCAATTTAACGGCGCCATCGCAGTCTAATTCTAAAGCGCCTTCCGGCGTTCGAGTAAAGTGGGCTGTCGCGATTCCGGTCGGCCAAGGCAATAGTAGTTGCTCTGGCGTTCTCTGTTTCAAGTAATCAGCATAAACACGTAATGCACCACTAGAGCCTGTCAATTTGGTCGGTTTATTGTCATCACGTCCTAACCAAATTGTGGTTACTTCACGTCCATCCACACCAACAAACCAACTGTCTCGGCTATCGTTACTGGTTCCCGTTTTACCGGCTAATCCAGCCCATGCAAACTGACCTTGTAAGAAACGACCAGTACCTTCCGACACACCACGCTTCATCGCATAGGTTGTTAGCCAAGCGGCTTGCTGATCAACGCTTTGTGACACGCGAGGAATCGACTGATACAAAACCTCACCTTCATTATCAACCACAGAACGAAGCGCAGACAAAGGCGCAATACGGCCAGAATTGGTAATCGTCTGATACATCTGTGCTACCTGAAACGGTGTTAGTGAAAATGAACCCAAAAACATCGATGGCACCGGACGAATCTCGTTTTTATCTACACCCAATTTTCCGATCGTTTCTGAAACACTATCAATGCCTAACTGCATCCCTAAGCGAACGGTTGGCACGTTATAAGACTTAGAAAGCGCCACATATAATGGTACTTCGCCACGGAACTTACGGTCGAAGTTCCTAGGGCTCCATACACTGCCTTTACTGCCTTTCAAACTCAATGGCGTATCCATCAAGGTTGTCGCCAATGTGTACTTCTGTGGTTGTTCTAATGCTGTCAGGTAGATTGCAGGCTTAACTAATGAACCAATAGGACGACTTGCATTTAAAGCGCGATTAAAGCCATCGTAACCGGTACGTTTACCGCCTACCATAGCTCGGATTTCACCGGTATTTCGATCAACTGCAATTGCAGCTGCTTCAAGCTTATTACCCGCCGTTTTTGACAAGTCAGGCACTTTACGCGCTATCGATTTCTCTAGCTTGTCTTGGGAGACCGGATCGAGAGAAGTAAAGACTCTGATACCTTTTTGAGCCTCAAATCGATCGCCAACATATTTCTTAAGTTCAATATTAACTTGTTGGAAGTAAGCTGGCTGACGGCTGGCAATACGAGGGTTATCTTGAATGTCCAGGTCGCGACTTGCCGCTTCTTCATACTGTTTAGATGTCAGTATGTCTTGTTGCATCAACAGACGCAGAACCAAATCACGTCGTGCTTTTGCGCGTTCAGGGTAACGAACTGGGTTGTAATACGAAGGTCCTTTCACCATACCGACAAGCAGTGCTAGTTGGTCGATTCGGAGTTCTTGAATGGGTTGTCCGAAGTACAAGCGAGATGCTAAACCAAAACCATGAATCGCTTGTCCACCATTTTGCCCAAGATAAACCTCGTTTAAGTAGGCTTCTAAGATGCGGTCTTTGCTGTAACGATGATCCAAGATAAGTGCAATATAGGCTTCGCGAACCTTACGCCACAGTGTGCGCTCACTGGATAAGAACAGGTTTTTTGCCAACTGTTGAGTCAGCGTACTGCCACCTTGCACCGTTCTCCCTGCTTTAACGTTAACCACCATCGCACGTGCTATCGCGAGCGGTGATACACCATCATGTTGATAGAAGTTTCGGTCTTCGGTGGCCAATAATGCATCGACCATCACTTCAGGGAACTGGTTGCGTTTTAAGAACAAACGCTGCTCATCATTACTTTTTTCAAGCATTCCAAGCATTTTCGGTTCAACACGCAGGTAACCCATGTCGCCTGTTTTCTCTAGCGACTGAATACGAGTTAATTCGTTGCCATTGAAATGCAGCATCACATGGCGGTCCGCTTCTGGCCCATCAACAAACTCGAACGGTCGACGAATCATTTCAATCTTGGTTGAGGATGAAGAGTACTCTCCTGGATGACGAGGAGAATTCACCTTCCGATAGTTAAGTACATCCAGCTCATTCTTCACTTGTATCAAGTTAACTTGAGTACCCGGAGATAGATCCAACACACGAGCATACACAATGGTTGGCAGGTCAAATAACTGGCCTTCAAAGCGTTGCTTAACCACGGAATCTAAATAAATTCCGACGAACAACAGCAATGCAGCAAGTGCCAAACCTGCTTTCCAAGAAATGCCCCACAGGATCTTCAACCAACCTCTCTTGCCAGACGGCTTAGCTTTAGGTTTAGTCTTTTTCGCTGCTGCTCTTGGCTTTCTAGGCTTGGTTTTGGTCGCTGGTGACTTCTTTGCTGGCGCTTTTTTAGGTGGTGCCTTTTTTGGCGTTAACATTTTGGTCATCATCGATTCAACTGTCGTTTGGTTTTAGTGGTTGCTACATGGTTAGCAGGGTCATCTGGCCAAGGATGTTTTGGGTAACGGCCTTTCATTTCTTTTTGTACTTCTTTGTACGCACCAGCCCAAAAGCCAGCTAAATCTTGAGTGATTTGCAATGGTCGTTGAGCTGGAGAAAGTAGCTCAAGCACCACTTTCTTACGCCCTTGCGCTATCAATGGCGAGTCTTGTTCACCAAAGACTTCCTGCATTCGAACTGAGATCACAGGCTCAGACTGATACTGGTAGCGAATCGCCTTTTTACTGCCTGTTGGCATCAGGTGGTTCGTTGGCAGCCATTGGTCGATTTCTTGATTCAAAGGCCATCCAAGGTATGCCGACAGTGCTTGTTCAATCGATACATTCGACAGCCCTTTGGCAGACTTAATGCCATTCAAATACGGCGAAAGCCACTCATCAATATGTTCAATTAAGCTCGCATCATCCATCGCTGGCCAATCATGTTCAGACATCCAAAGATCTGCACAGCGTACACGCTCAACGAGCTGCCTAGCCGAAGGTGTCCAATGTAAGCGATCTAGTCCGCATCGAGCGATATAATTGAGTAGCGCTTTGCTCGCCTGATTAGCATCTGGCTCAGGTAAAGCTTTGGTGCTGATAATCAACTTACCCAAAGACACTCGCTGCTCTGCCACTAAGCGGCCACGTTTCTCATCCCAATCGGCGTAATCTGAACGCACAAACAGTTTTGGGAATTCAGCTTCTAGCTGCGAAATATCAACGGCAGTGGCTAAGAAAATCTGGCTGGCTCGCCCTGTGCTACGCATCAAATCAATCACTACGATATAGTCATTGTTCGCCAATGGGTCATCATCACGAACCTCAGCACCGTGGCCGTTAGCAAGAAGAAAAGCATTACCAGTTACACTTCTTGATTGAGCTATACGATCTGGAAATGCAAAACAAAGCACTAATGGTAGCAATGATTCGTCAAGTTGTGACAAATCTAAGTGATGTTTGAGTTTGCTGGCGAGACTTTTCGCTCGCTGCATCACAACGCTATTTTTTGAGTGTTTTCTTTGCTTCAGTCGGTGCAACGAATGCTGAATATTCGTCACGTTGCGTTCTGGCTCTTCAAGTAAAGCGGCAGCAACAATCGCGACATTCAATAGTTCTTGGCTGCTTTGCTGCGCTTTAACCAACATACTGGCGATGCGAGGTTCAAGCCCTAAGCGTTGAGCCTGTTTTCCTAATGCCGTAAATTGACCATTACCGTCTAACAGTTCCAGGTTTTGTAAGAGTTGCTTGGCTTGTTCTGTTGAGGCTTTCGGTGGGAGGTCTAACCATTGTAATTCATCAGCACTTGAGGCTCCCCATTGCGTCAATTCAGACACCAACGAAGACAAATCAGAATGAAGAATCTCAGGTTCTGGCACAGCAGGTTGCTGCATCAGCTGTGTTTCGCTGTACAAACGTACACACAGCCCCTCTTCAATTCGTCCCGCTCGCCCTGCTCTTTGTTCAGCAGAAGACTGCGAGATTTTCACTTGTTCAAGCTTAGTAATACCCGTTTTCAAATCAAACTTTGCAACTCGTTCTAACCCTGAATCGACGACTAATCGAATGCCTTCAATCGTCAAAGAGGTTTCAGCAATGTTAGTGGCCAACACCACTTTTCGACGCCCTTGTTTCGATGGCGCGATCGCTTTTTGTTGTTGAGGAAAGCTGAGTTGCCCATACAGAGGGCACACATCGATATCTCTGGCGAGTTGTTCTAGTTGAGATTCGACCTGTTTAATCGCCGAGACACCCGGCAAGAAAGCCAAAAGTGAGCCGGACTGTTTCTCCATCAGAGAGCGAATCACGTTGGCCATCTTAGGGGCCAAGTAATCATTTGAGTTAAGAGGTTGATAGCGAAAATCAACAGGAAAGGTGCGTCCTTTAGATTCAACGTATTTGGCGTTGGGTAACAATGATTGCAAAGCTTGTTGATCTAACGTCGCCGACATCACCACCACTTTTAGATCATCACGCAGTGCTTCTTGGATCTCGAGACTAAAGGCCAGCGCGGTATCTGCATGGATACTGCGCTCATGAAACTCATCAAAGATCACCATATCAACCCCAGTCAATTCAGGGTCGGTTTGGATCATTCTCGTCATGATTCCTTCGGTAACGATTTCCAAGCGCGTCGAGCTGCTGGTTTTAGATTCACCACGAACTCTAAAACCAATGCTTTTCCCCACCTTCTCTCCCAATTGGCTCGCTAAGTAAGTCGCAATATTCCTTGCGGCTAAACGCCTTGGTTCAAGCATGATAATTTTGCCTTGAACGGCATTGGTCTTAACAAGCTGTAAGGGAAAGAATGTTGACTTACCTGCACCGGGAGCGGCCTTTAGAATAAGTTGAGTGTGTGTTTTTATACCAGCGAGCAGATCTGGTATCACAGCTTCAATGGGCAGTTGTGGCAATGGGAGAACCTTGTGGTGTAATGTTGGCAACATTGTACATAAAAACCTACCTGTCTAAATAAGTAATATGCACTTCAATCCTCCATTAGAGCCAGCGACTCTTATCAAACGCTATAAACGTTTTCTCACTGACATCAAACTTCCAGACGGCAGCGAGCGTACTATTCACTGTGCTAACACCGGAGCGATGACGGGATGCGCTACCCCAGGCAACACGGTGTGGTACTCAACATCAGATAACGCAAAAAGAAAATACCCAAACAGCTGGGAGATCTCAGAAACAGACAAAGGTCACCGTATTTGTGTAAATACTGCGCGAGCAAACCAGCTTGCAGTGGAAGCAATTGAAAATGGGACTATAGTTGAACTCTTAGGATACAACGCGTTACGGACTGAAGTTAAGTATGGCAGTGAGAATAGTCGAATTGATATTCTGCTTGAAGATAACGAAAAGCCGCCTTGTTATATTGAAGTAAAAAGCGTCACTTTGCTCGACGAGCAACAAACGTCAACTAAACAAGAAACGTCTACGAAGGGGCAAGGTTTTTTCCCTGATGCAGTGACAACCAGAGGCCAAAAACATCTGCGTGAACTCACAGAAATGGTCGAATCTGGAAATAGAGCCGTACTTTTATTCACTGTTTTGCATTCAGGCATTGAAAAAGTGTCCGCGGCACACCATATAGACGCCAAATATTCGTTATTACTAAAACAAGCACAAGACGCTGGAGTTGAAGTGCTTTGCTATAAAGCAGAGCTCAGCAGTACTCAAATACAACTAAAACAAGCCGTTGAATTTATCAATAGCTAAGCAAAGATGCTGAACTAATCACATTGATTGCAAGTTTGTATAAGAGTATTTGCCACCATTCGTTCTTTCTGCTATAGATACCCGCCTTAAAATTAGCTGCTTTGCAGTTGACTAGGTGTAAATAGGAGATGCTGTATGCCAGAATCTAAGAAAAAAGCGCTAGGCATCCTAGCCATCGCAGGTGTTGAACCGTACCAAGCAAAGCCAGGTGAAGAGTACATGTCACCTGAGCAAACGGAACATTTTACAAAAATTTTAGCAGCTTGGCGCAACCAGCTCAGGGAAGAAGTTGATCGTACTGTGCACCATATGCAGGACGAAGCAGCGAATTTCCCAGACCCAGTTGACCGTGCTTCTCAAGAAGAAGAATTCAGCCTAGAGTTACGTAACCGTGACCGTGAGCGTCGTCTTATCAAGAAAATTGAGAAGACACTAGACAAGATCGAAGAAGACGATTTCGGCTTCTGTGACTCTTGCGGTGTCGAGATTGGCATTCGTCGTCTTGAAGCTCGTCCAACTGCTGATCTTTGTATTGACTGTAAAACACTTGCAGAGATCAAAGAGAAACAGATGCAAGGTTAATTCTTGCGGATGTAAAGAAAGGGAGCTTTGGCTCCCTTTTTTGTTTGCTATCTAAGCGAAAGATTTCACGCTACTAGTAACAAATAAACGATTTAACTTCGTTTATTACTGCGATTGTTAAGCGTATTAAACGATAGCTAAACGTACTACCCAATAGTTAAACGTCTTAAGAATCGGCTACTGCGGTACCCTCTAGATTAGGTTGTTCACTCATGAATTATATCGGGCGCTTTGCACCATCACCGTCAGGTCCTCTTCATTTTGGTTCACTTGTTGCTGCGCTTGGTAGCTACTTTCAAGCGAAATCTAACCAAGGACAATGGCTCGTTCGTATGGAGGATCTAGATCCTCCAAGAGAAATGGCCGGAGCTGCAGACCTTATTCTTAAGACGCTTGAGGCTTACCACCTATTTTGGGATGGCACAGTCGTTTATCAAAGCCAGCGTCATGAATTTTATCAGGCGCAAATCAACCAATGGGTCGCGGACAGCCAGGCTTATTACTGCCAATGCACCCGCAAACAGATAAAGTCCTTAGGAGGGTTTTATACTGGCCGTTGTCGACATGCCGGTTTGATTGATTCAGGCGAACAAGCCGTGCGCTTGTGCATGGACTTTCCAGTCGAGTCTTTTGACGATGTTCGTCACGGCAAGATTGAAATCCCTAAAGCGTTGGCTGAAGAAGATTTCATTATCAAACGCAGGGATGGATTGTTTGCCTATAACTTGGCCGTGGTTCTTGATGACGTAGAACAAGGAATTACTGAGGTAGTGAGAGGCGCAGACTTAATAGAACCAACAGGTCGACAAATTAGTTTGTATAAAACACTCAAACAAAAAACCGTGAGTTACTTGCACTTACCATTGGCAACCGATGACTTGGGGAATAAACTGTCAAAACAGAACCATGCCACCGCGATAGACCTCGACAATCCAAAACCAACGTTAATCAACGCCATGCGATTCTTGGGTTTTGATATACCGGAAGCCCTAAATGAGGCCTCAATGGATGATATTTTATCGTGGGGCAGTCAACAATGGAACGTCAGTCAATTACCTGATAGTTTACAAAAAGAGCACTGTAATTAGCTCGAAATGAACGGCAAATAGTAAAAACGACACATAAAAATGCCATAACCAACAGCAGCGGTTAAGCAGACGATGTTCTCAAATGGCTCGCGCTAAGTTATTATTAGCCGCAATTACACCCTGCACTACCACTTTGGACTAAGAGAAAAACAGAGTTGGCGATACCTACTTTGTTCTAAACTAATGAATACAAACGACAATACCCCAAGCGAACAACGCGGATTCCACGAATTAGCACTGAATATTTATACTCGTCAAGAGCACAGTATTTCACGCAAGCAGATCAGTGATAACGCACTAAAAGTGTTATATCGCTTAAATGGTGCGGGTTTTGACGCGTTTTTAGTTGGTGGTGGTGTACGCGATATCTTATTAGGCTCTCAGCCAAAAGATTTTGATATAGCGACCAACGCAACGCCAGAACAAATCAAGCACCTCTTCAGAAACTGCCGCCTCATCGGCCGCCGTTTCCGCTTGGCGCATATCATGTTTGGTCGTGACATCATTGAAGTAGCCACTTTCCGTGGTCACCATCAAGAGCCATCAAAAAACGAGTCTGCGCAATCTAAAGAAGGCATGCTGTTACGCGATAATGTGTACGGCAGTGTTGATGAAGATGCAGAGCGTCGTGATTTCACGATCAATGCCATGTACTACAACATTGCAGACTACAGCATTCACGATTACGCGGGTGGTGTTGAAGATTTAGAAGATAAACTGATCCGCTTAATTGGCGATCCAGAAACTCGCTACCGCGAAGACCCTGTACGTATGTTACGTGCGATGCGCTTTGCCGCAAAACTGGATTTCGATATTGAAGAAGACACAGCTGACCCTATCGAAGAGCTTGCACACCTGCTAAAAGATATCCCAGCAGCGCGCCTTTACGAGGAATCTCTGAAGTTACTTCAATCAGGTCATGGTTTAGAAACCTACCACCTGATGCGTGAATACAACCTGTTCCAACAGATGTTCCCGTCTATCGCTGAGCACTTCACTGAAAGTTACGATTCTCATACCGAACAGATGCTTGATTTGGTCCTCGACTCAACCGATCTTCGTATTGAAGAGGGTAAGCGAGTAAATCCAGCATTTATGTTTGCAGCAATTCTTTGGTACCCAATGAATAAGCTCGCTGACAAACTTGTTGATGAACAAGGTATGGCTCATTACGATGCGATCATGGAAGCGAGCAACATCATCCTTGATCAACAAGTAAAATCGATTGCGATTCCTCGTCGTCACACTGCAACCATTCGTGAAATTTGGCAACTGCAACTGAGACTGCCTCGCCGTAACGGTAAACGTGCCGTTCGCCTGATGGAACTCAACAAGTTCCGTGCTGGCTACGATTTCCTAGAAATGCGTGGCGAGATAGAGGGTGGCGAAACCAAAGAGCTAGCAAAATGGTGGGAGCGTTATCAAACCGCAGGTCGCAACATGCGTCAAGCGATGGCTAACGACGTTGCTGCACCATCAAAATCAGGTCATCGTCGCCGTAAGACTTACCGAAATAAAAAAAGTAAGCCATCCGAATGATAACGGCTTATATTGCGGTCGGCAGCAACCTTGCCGACCCTGTTAGCCAAGCGAATTTGGCTATCGAAACGCTAAAAAGCCTACCGCGATCAACGTTTATTGCGACCTCTCAGCTATATAGTAGCACTCCAATGGGACCGCAAAACCAACCTGACTACATCAACGCGGTAGTCGCAATCCAAACCGAATTAACGCCAATTGAACTACTTGATTGCACTCAAACAATCGAATTAGAGCAAGGGCGCGTCCGTAAAGACGAACGTTGGGGACCAAGAACCTTGGATCTCGACATTGTATTGTACGGCAATGAGGTGATCGATTCAGAGCGCTTAACCGTTCCTCATTATGGAATGAAAGAACGAGAGTTTGTACTCTACCCGCTTGCTGAAATCGCACCAAGTTTACAACTCCCTGATGGGACTGAGCTGTCGGACTTACTCAAGTTAGTTGATAAGAACGGGCTCAATGTTTGGCAACAATAGCCAAACGCATTAAGGAAAACCAATGAAAAAAGTAACCATTAACGACCTTATCAAATGTAAACGAGAAGGCCGTAAATTCGCGACTTCGACAGCTTATGATGCGAGCTTTGCTCAATTATTCGAAAGCCAAGAAATGCCAGTACTGCTTGTCGGTGACTCACTGGGTATGGTTCTACAAGGCCATAACGACACACTGCCAGTAACCGTTGAAGAGATTGCTTACCATACGCGCTCAGTGCGTGCGGGTAGCCCAAACTGTCTTCTTATGGCTGACATGCCTTTCATGAGCTATGCAACGCCAGAGCAAGCCTGTGAGAGCGCAGCAACCTTGATGCGTGCTGGTGCGAACATGGTAAAAATCGAAGGCGGAAGCTGGTTGGTTGATACTGTGAAGATGCTTACAGAACGCGCAGTACCAGTATGTGCACACTTAGGTTTAACGCCTCAATCTGTGAACATTTTTGGTGGTTACAAAGTACAAGGTCGTGACGACGAGCAAGCTGACAAAATGGTTGCTGACGCTCTAGCACTGCAAAACGCAGGAGCTCAGATCGTACTGCTTGAATGTGTGCCGGCTTCATTGGCAAAAAGAATTACAGAAGCTTGTGACGTACCGGTTATCGGTATAGGCGCAGGTAATGTTACCGATGGTCAGATCTTGGTTATGCATGACATGTTCGGTATTTCTGCGAACTACATGCCGAAATTCTCTAAGAATTTCCTAGCTGAAACAGGTGATATACGTAAAGCCGTCGCTCTATACAAAGAAGAAGTAGAGAGCGCACGTTTCCCTGATGATGCTCATACAATCGCTTAGGAGTAACTATGCAAACTTTTGCTGAAATAGCGGCTCTTCGTGAGCAGATTAAACAGTTTAAGCGTGATGGACGTACGGTTGCTTTTGTCCCTACAATGGGAAACCTGCATGAAGGTCACCTGACTCTGGTCAAAAAAGCTCGTGAACTGGCTGATATTGTTGTGGTAAGCATCTTTGTTAACCCAATGCAGTTCGAGCGTGCCGATGACTTGAACAACTACCCTCGTACGTTAGAAGCTGACCTAAACAAACTCACAGGTGAAGGCGTTGAGCTAGTGTTTACACCGACGCCAGAAGTCATGTACCCAGATGGGTTAGACAAACAGACGTTTGTTGAAGTCCCTGGTATATCTCACATGCTTGAAGGCGCGTCTCGTCCGGGTCACTTCCGCGGCGTATCAACGATTGTCACTAAGCTGTTTAATATCGTTCAGCCAAACTTTGCATGCTTCGGTGAGAAAGATTTCCAGCAACTTGCTGTTATTCGCCAGATGACAACAGATTTAGCGTTAGACATTGAAGTTATCGGCGTAGCGACCGTTCGTGAAATGGATGGCTTGGCAATGAGCTCTCGCAATAGCAATTTGACAATTGATGAGCGTCAACGAGCACCTGTTCTAGCGCGTACTATGCGTTGGGTCAGCAGCGCAATTCGTGGCGGTCGTGATGACTACGCATCTGTTATTGAAGATGCGACAGACCAGCTTCGTGCAGCCGATCTTCAACCCGATGAAATCTTCATTTGCGATGCTAAAACGTTGCAAGCTATCACTTCAGAATCCACGCAAGCCGTGATTCTGATGTCAGCTTTCCTAGGTAAGACGCGTCTTATCGACAACCAAGTTCTCGATTTGGTAACGGAAACTAAAGAAGAAGTGAAAGAAGAAACGGCGGAGTAATCAGCCTCTAGCTTGAACGCAAGACATAAAAAAGGTCGATGTAATATCGACCTTTTTCTTTGTCTGTCATTCAGAGCTTAATCCGCTATTTATTAACTACGCAAGCCGATACCTTTTGTCACCAAGTAGTGTGCAATGCCATACAGCAAGACGATAAACACACCCAGTACACCAAACGACGTGGCAATACCGACATCAGACACGCCTAAGAAGCCATATCTGAACGCGTTTACCATATAAACGATAGGGTTCAACTTCGATACACTCTGCCAAACTTCAGGCAGCAGACTGATTGAGTAAAACACACCACCAAGATACGTCAACGGCGTTAAAATAAAGGTCGGGATAATAGAGATATCATCAAACGTACGTGCAAATACCGCGTTAATTAGACCACCCAATGAGAACACAACTGAAGTCAGGAACACTGTTGCAATAATCACACCCCAGTGATCAACTTGTAGATCGACAAAAAACAGTGATACAAACGTTACGATCATACCGACCAACAAGCCACGCACCACACCACCCATTACGAAACCAGCGATAATCACATAGTTAGGAACTGGCGCTACAAGTAGCTCTTCAATATTTTTTTGGAACTTGGCACTAAAGAACGATGAGGCCACGTTGGAATATGAGTTAGTGATAACCGACATCATGATCAAGCCGGGAACAATGTATTCCATGTAGCTAAAGCCGTTCATTTCACCAATACGCGCACCGATAAGGTTGCCAAAGATGATGAAATACAGCGTCATGGTAATCGCTGGCGGGACAAGCGTTTGCACCCAGATACGAGTAAAGCGATTGATCTCTTTGGTCAACAAGCTACAGAAAGCGGTCCAATATAGGCTGTACATATTATTTACTCCCCTCACGGACAATACTCACAAATAGCTCTTCTAAACGGTTTGCTTTGTTACGCATAGAGCGAACTTTCACCTGCTGTTCACTCAATTGAGCAAAAATCGTGTTCAAACCTAGGTTCTTGTCGATTTCGATTTCCAAAGAGCCATTCACCATCACTTGGCTATTTACACCTTCAAGCTTGGGCTCAGGCGTACCCTCTTCAAGATCAAGAATAAAGGTCTCTGCACTCAACTTACCCAGCAACGACTTCATTGTCGTATTCTCAATCAGCTCACCGCGGTTGATGATACCAATGTTGCGACACAGCATTTCCGCTTCTTCTAGGTAATGCGTAGTCAAGATAATGGTAATGCCCTGCTCCTCATTGATCTCTTTAAGAAACCCCCACATTGAGCGGCGCAGTTCTATATCAACACCAGCAGTTGGTTCATCAAGAATCAACAACTGTGGTTCATGCATCAGTGCACGAGCGATCATCAAACGACGCTTCATACCACCAGACAAGTTACGTGCACGTTCGCCACGTTTTTCCCACAAATCGAGTTGAGATAAGTATTTTTTCGCTCGCTCTTTCGCCAGTGATTTTGACACACCGTAGTAGCCAGCTTGTTGCAATACAATCTGCTCAACCGTTTCGAACGGATTAAAGTTAAACTCTTGAGGTACTAAGCCTAAATTCTGTTTTGCCAACTCCAAATCGGTATCAATGTCGAAACCGAACACTTTAACCTTGCCTGAAGTTTTGTTAACCAGTGAAGAGATAACACCAATGGTGGTTGATTTACCTGCACCATTTGGACCAAGCAGTGCGTAAAAATCGCCTTTTTCTACTTGTAAACTAACGCCTTTAAGAGCCTCAAAGCCCCCAGCATAAATTTTTCTTAATTGCTCAATTTCTAATGCATACATAGAGATAGACTGCCATTGCTATAGATAGGTGTTGTTAGCCGCGCATGAGGAAGGGTGTGAAGCTTTAAGCGAACAGGTTGAAAGCACCAACCCATACTTATCTGCACGGCCATTTTGCAAACAAGTCTATCGTTGAATTACGATTAATACAAATAGCGATTACCAGTTTATTTTGATGGAACATCATCATTTAAACTCTCTAATAACAAAAAATGCCGTCAAGTCATTAACTTAACGGCATTATTCACCTATTAATAGAATCGGTTCAACAACTTAAATCTATTGCGCGACCAATTCAGTTAAAGCGAATAGGTCAATTTAGGCTAAAGGTTAGACCGAGCCAAACTGATGCTCATCTCTATCCACATAACTTGTTGCCGCGGTCAGCGCTTCATATCTAAATCGATAGGTATTGGACTCAGGTACGAGATCAAGCACGTGGAATTTCTCTAATTGTTGACGAGTATTCTCATTAGGACAAAGCAGGTACACTTCGCACTCTGCATCTAAAGCATCTTTAATGGCATTTTCTAATGCAAGCCCAACCGTCACATCAATCATCGGCACATCAGTCAGATCCAAGATCATGGCTTCATAGTCAGAGATACTTGAGTGCTGGCGTGAAATCGCCTTTGAAACACTGAAAATCATCGGGCCAGAAAGATAAAAGAACAACACCTTGCCATTGGCACTATCTAACAATTGACGTTCACTATCGGTCAAAGGGATATCGTCTTCATCATCACCATCACTAATCGCTTTAACTTGTCTGGCTTGTTCTCTGCTTAATCGTTCAATAATCAGAATGTTAGAAATAAAAACACCCAGTCCGACAGCTATAATCAAATCAACAAATACGGTCAGCAGCATCACGCCATACATAACGCCCATGCCTGCATAGCTCACCTTATGCGCACGTTGGATGAAACTCCAATCAAGAATATTGAAACCAACATACATCGCTATGCCAGCCAAAACCGCCATAGGAATAGGTTCGGTTAAGCCACCAGCAACCAATACTACTAATGCCAGCACCAAGGCTCGAATGACACCAGAAAGCGGAGAGCGAGCACCCACCTGAATATTGGTCACGGTGCCCATAGTCGCACCAGCACCGGGGAGCGCACCAAACAAACCGGAAATCATATTCGCGATACCCTGCCCGCGAAGTTCTTTGTCCGAGTCGTGTTCCTTACGAGTTAATGAGTCTCCAATCACAGCGGTAAGAAGCGTATCAATACAACCAAGCGTACCCAGCACCAAAGCGTCGATAACCATGGTAGTAAATTGCTCAGAGCTAATAGTAGGAATAACAAGAGAAGGTAAACCCGCTGGGATTTCCCCAATACGGCGAATAGAATCGGTATCAAAAATGATGACTGATAACAGAGTAACGGTAACCAAAGCAACGAGCTGAGCTGGCACATACTTGCGGTATTTAGCTGGAAAACCGAAAAGAATGCCTAACGTTAATGCTCCTAAGAACAACTCACTTATTTTCAAGTTGGCCAACGTATCAGGTAGCGCAGAAAGCGTGCCCATCACCACGCCAGCTGGAGCTGCATGACCTAATAATGGAGACAATTGCAAGATAATAAGAATAACGCCGATACCGGACATAAATCCGGAGATCACGCTATATGGCATCAAAGTGACGTACTTTCCGAGCTTTAATGTACCGAGTAATATCTGAAAAGCACCCGCCATCATTACCACGGTAAAGGTCATTGCCATTCCGGTTTCAGGGTACTTCGCCACCATGCTCGTCATCACTGCCGTCATGATCACCGTCATTGGCCCGGTAGGTTCTGATATCAGACTGCTCGAACCGCCAAACAACGCCGCAAATAGACCGACCATGATAGCGCCCCATAAGCCTGCTTCAGCACCCGCCCCAGAAGCGACACCAAATGCCAACGCTAAAGGCAATGAAATGATGGCTGTAGTCACACCGCCAAACATGTCACCTTTGAGATTGATATCCGCAAAACGACTTCCAAACAAAACACACCTTCCTGATGATGAAATGACAAACCGTATAACTTTAACAAATGAGTTGGTCAGACAGAAAGTGTTAATTCAATCACATTATTCATGACTTATAACCAGATAGTAGCTTCTGTGCTAAGTTAATGATTTTAACGACTAGAACACGTCAGATGAGTGCGTGTTGACGCAGTTTTTACGGGATTGAATTTGTAACATTGTGTATAGTTACAGTTCTTAATAAAGGGATGTAAGACGCAAAATGCCAGAGATTAAACAGCTTTTTGAAAACAACTCTAAATGGTCTGAAGAAATTCGCTCTCAAAGACCTGAGTATTTTACAACGCTTGAAGAGGGTCAAAGCCCTGGTTTTTTATGGATAGGCTGCTCAGATAGCCGTGTACCGGCCGAGCGTCTCACTGGTTTATATTCTGGAGAATTGTTTGTTCACCGAAATGTGGCTAACCAAGTAGTTCATACCGACCTCAACTGCTTATCGGTTGTGCAATACGCGGTTGACGTCCTCAAAGTTAAACACATCATTGTGTGCGGCCACTATGGTTGTGGTGGTGTGAATGCGGCCATTGATAATCCTAAGCTAGGCCTAATCAATAACTGGCTGCTCCACATTCGTGATAACTACCTTAAGTACCGCAAACAGATCGAATCTCTACCTCGTGAACAATGGGGTGACAAGCTGTGCGAAATTAACGTTGCGGAGCAAGTCTACAACCTCGGTAACTCAACCATCATGCAAACCGCATGGGAACGTGGACAAGATATTGAAATCCACGGTGTTGTTTATGGTATTGGCAATGGAAAACTACAAGACCTTGGCGTTCGTTGCTCAAGCAATGACACGTTAGAAAACAGTCATTTAGAAGCGCTGCATAACATCCTATCATCCCCAATCCTTGGTTAACTGTTAGCTCTTAGATCCAATATATAATGCTAAATCGCAGATAACGCTTAAGCACAGATATAGAAAGGCTCGCATTATGCGAGCCTTTTTTGTTCGAGTTCAACAGAGCGATAATTACTCTTGAGGCACAACTTTACCGATGTATGGTAGGTGACGATATTTTTGTGCGTAGTCGATACCCACACCAACAACGAATTCGTCAGGAATTGCAAAACCAATCCACTTAGTATCAACAATCACTTCACGGCGAGAAGGCTTGTCGAGTAGCGTACAAATTTCGATAGATTTAGGACCACGTAGGCTCAGAATCTCTTTCACTTTAGTCAGAGTATTACCTGTATCGATAATGTCTTCTACAAGTAGAACGTCTTTGCCTTGAATATCATCATCAAGATCTTTCAGAATACGTACATCACGCGAGCTTTCCATGCCATTGCCGTAGCTAGACGCGGTCATGAAATCAACTTGGTGAGTTAAATCGATAGCACGAGCAAGATCTGCCATAAAGACAAAAGATCCACGTAATAAGCCAACTAAAACAAGATCTTCACTACCTTTGTAGTGCTCCGTGATCTGTTTACCTAGTTCGTTCACTCGATCCTGAACTTCTTGCTCAGAGATCATGACTTCAACTGTATGCTTCATACTGCTCTCATTTTATTTGGTGATTGCGACAAGTTTAGACAGTTCTGCCATTGGTGCCGCTCATTTCGTGCGTAAGTCTAGCATTGCTCAAATACCCACACCACCTTATGGTTCGAATTTACTGTTAGATTCTCAGTGAAATGTGCACAGATGCCTTATCCAATACTCGCTTTCTTTCTCATCCATACTGATCACGCTTTATGTATCAAGTTTGACGTAACTGTCTATAAAAGAAGCTCAAAGGATTGACCATTTGCATATGCACCATTACACTCATCTTGGCTTAAATAATAATAAAATCATTAATATAAAAAATTCGTTGGCAAGGAAAACAAAATGGACTCAATATCTAAGAGACCTAGAACTAGGCTTTCACCCTTAAAAAGAAAACTTCAATTGATGGAAATCGCACTTGAGGTGTTCTCTCGTCGTGGCATTGGCCGCGGTGGACATGCTGATATAGCAGACATTGCTCAGGTATCAGTGGCAACCGTATTTAACTACTTCCCAACTCGTGAAGATCTTGTTGATGAAGTGCTTAATCACGTGGTTCGCCAATTCTCGAACTTCCTTTCAGACAATATCGATCTCGATATTCACGCAAAAGAGAACTTACATAATATTGCGACTGAAATGGTGACTTTGGTGGCTCACGATTGCCATTGGCTGAATGTGTGGTTCGAATGGAGTGCGTCTACTCGTGATGAAGTATGGCCTCTATTCGTAACAACCAACCGCACTAACCAAATGTTAGTACAAAACATGTTTAGCAAAGCGATTGAGCGTGGCGAAGTTTGTGACGATCACGATCCTAAGCATCTTGCGAATCTGTTCCACGGCATTTGCTACTCACTATTCATTCAAGCGAAACGTGTAGAAACAAATGAAGAGCTGTCTAACCTGACAGACAGCTACCTGAACATGTTGTGTATTTATAAGTAGATTCGAATAAAACTAAAGGATTGACGTACTGCGTCAATCCTTTTTTATTTCCGTCCACCTTGATGTGTTGTCCTTTCGTATCCCGATGCGAGCACACTCTAATCTCAGAGCGTAGTGCCCTTCCCAACAGATACAAAAAAGCCGCTGACGAATCAACGGCTTTTAGAAACATTAGCGAGTGGCTAAAAAAGAATTACTTCTTCTTTTTCACTGCTTTTTTGTTTGGAAGGTCAGTGATTGAACCTTCGAATACTTCCGCAGCTAGACCAACAGACTCATGTAGAGTTGGGTGAGCGTGGATAGTCAGTGCGATATCTTCTGCATCACAACCCATTTCGATTGCTAGGCCGATTTCGCCAAGAAGTTCACCACCGTTAGTACCAACAACAGCACCACCGATTACGCGATGAGTATCTTTATCGAAGATCATCTTAGTCATACCGTCTGCACAGTCTGAAGCGATTGCACGACCAGAAGCAGCCCAAGGGAAAGTAGCAACTTCGTAGTTCAGGCCTTCCGCTTTCGCTTCTTTCTCAGTCTTACCTACCCAAGCAACTTCTGGCTCAGTGTACGCAATTGATGGAATTACTTTAGGATCGAAGTAATGCTTCTTACCAGAGATAACTTCAGCAGCTACGTGACCTTCATGCACACCTTTGTGAGCAAGCATTGGTTGACCAACAACGTCACCGATCGCGTGGATGTGAGGAACGTTAGTACGCATTTGCTTATCAACATTGATGAAACCACGCTCATCAACTTCGATACCCGCTTTTTCAGCGTCGATAAGTGCACCGTTTGGAACACGACCGATAGCAACAAGAACAGCGTCGTAGCGCTCAGCTTCAGCTGGTGCTTTTTTGCCTTCCATTGAAACGTAGATGCCGTCTTCTTTCGCTTCAACAGCAGTCACTTTAGTTTCAAGCATTAGCTTGAACTTGTTCTTGATGCGTTTAGTGAAGACTTTAACGATGTCTTTATCCGCAGCTGGGATAACTTGATCGAACATCTCAACAACTTCAACTTTAGAACCTAGAGAGTGGTAAACCGTACCCATCTCAAGACCGATGATACCGCCGCCCATGATAAGCAGTTTTTCTGGTACTTCGTTTAGTTCTAGTGCATCCGTAGAATCCCAAATACGTGGGTCTTCATGTGGAATGAACGGAAGTTTGATTGGGCGAGAACCCGCTGCAATGATTGCATTATCAAAGTTAATTGTTGTCGTTTCTTCGCCAACAACTTCGATGCTGTTAGGACCAGTAAACTTACCGAAACCGTTAACAACAGTAACATTACGCATCTTAGCCATACCGCCAAGACCGCCAGTCAGTTGATCAACTACTTTATCTTTCCAGATACGAACTTTGTTGATGTCCGTTTGTGGCTCGCCGAATACAACGCCGTGCTCTGCCATCGCTTTTGCTTCTTCAATTACTTTAGAAACGTGAAGAAGTGCTTTTGATGGAATACAACCAACGTTTAGACATACACCACCAAGAGTGCTGTAACGTTCAACTAGTACTGTTTCTAGACCTAAATCCGCACAACGGAATGCCGCTGAGTAGCCAGCAGGACCTGAACCAAGTACAACAACTTGGGCTTTAATTTCTTTGCTCATTGTGACCTCTTGTAGTCATTATCCCTAACAGGCTGAGTAGATGTTCTTAAAATTATTGGGCTTTCAAACAGGAAACATTTTACAGAGATGTTAACAGTGTGAAAGTAGCTTTAAGTTAGCCTGTGAGCTAGACAACAATTCCCCCGCAGTTTATGAGAAATGCCGGAAACTGTTCTCTAAAAATAGTCTTTATATAAAGAATTAAGGTGACCCGAAAGTCACCTTAATAATTACTTTCTCAATTACAGTACTAGACGACGAATGTCAGATAGTGCGCTGTTTAGGAAAGTAATGAAGCGTGCACCTTCAGCACCATCGATCACGCGGTGATCGTATGATAGAGAAAGTGGAAGCTGTAGACGTGGTTGGAACTCTTTACCATTCCAAACTGGCTTAATCTCAGACTTAGATACACCTAGGATACCTACTTCTGGAGCATTTACGATTGGAGTAAATGCAGTACCGCCAATACCACCAAGGCTAGAGATTGTGAAACAACCGCCTTGCATGTCTGCCGCTGTCAGCTTGCCTGAACGCGCTTTCTTAGAAATAACCATTAGTTCTTCAGATAGCTCGTAAATGCCTTTCTTGTTCACGTCTTTGAAGACAGGAACAACTAGACCATTTGGTGTATCAACAGCGATACCCACGTTTACGTACTTCTTAAGAATGATGCTTTCGCCATCGTCAGAAAGAGAAGAGTTAAATGCTGGGAATGCTTCTAGTGCTTTCGCAACAGCTTTCATGATGAACACAAGTGGAGTGATCTTCATGCCAGTGTCTTTCTTCGCTTCGATTGCGTTCTGTTCTTTACGGAATGCTTCTAGCTCAGTGATGTCTGCGTTGTCCCACTGTGTAACGTGCGGGATCATTACCCAGTTACGGTGTAGGTTAGCGCCAGAAATTTTCTTAATTTTAGAAAGCTTCTTAATTTCAGTTTCGCCGAACTTACTGAAGTCAACTTTTGGCCATGGTAGTAGACCAAGAGCAGAACCGTCGCCGCCTTTGCCAGATGCTGCAGCACCAGACTCTAAACGCTTAAGTGCATCTTTAACGTAAGACTGAACGTCTTCTTTAAGGATACGGCTCTTACGACCAGTACCTTTAATCTTAGAAAGGTTAACGCCAAATTCACGAGCAAGACGACGAACGACTGGAGATGCGTGCGCGTAGTCACCGTTCTCTTGGAAGTCGCCAGCTGCTGGAGCTACTGCTTCAGCTTTAGGAGCCGATGCCGCCGCTGGAGCTGCTGCTTGTGCTGGAGCTGAAACAGCTACCGCTACAGGCGCTGCGCCTTCAACAACGAAAGTCATGATTAGAGAGCCAGTTGACACTGTATCACCAGCTGCAATCTTGATTTCTTTCACTGTACCAGCGAAGGGTGCAGGAACTTCCATTGAAGCTTTGTCGCCTTCAACAGTAATTAGAGATTGCTCTTCTTCTACTGTATCGCCAACCGCTACCATGATTTCAGTAACTTCTACTTCGTCGCCGCCGATATCAGGAACGTTCACTTCTTTCTCAGCAGATGCTGCTGGAGCGGCTGCAACTGGTGCGCCAGAACCTGCCACTTCAAATACCATTACTAGAGAACCAGTAGATACTGAATCACCAGAAGCGATCTTGATTTCTTTAACGATACCAGCGAATGGTGCAGGTACTTCCATTGAAGCCTTGTCACCTTCAACAGTAAGAAGAGATTGCTCTTCTTCTACTGCGTCACCAATAGCTACCATGATTTCAGTTACTTCAACTTCATCACCGCCGATATCAGGAACGTGAACTTCTTTCAGTTCGTTCGCAACAGAAGGGGCCGCCGCTGCAGGAGCAGCTGCAACTGGTGCCGCCGCTTCAACTGCTGGCGCAGCCGGTGCTGCTGCAGCACCTTCCGCTTCGAAGATCATGATAAGAGAACCAGTAGAAACAGAATCACCTTCTGAAATCTTGATTTCTTTAACGATACCCGCTTGAGACGCAGGAACTTCCATTGAAGCTTTGTCGCCTTCAACAGTGATCAGTGACTGCTCTTCTTCAACCTTGTCGCCAACGTTTACAAGAATCTCAGTTACTTCAACCTCGTCAGCACCGATGTCTGGTACATTAATTTCGATTGTCATTGTATTTACCTACCTTAATGCCAGTCTTATGCGTATTGCGGGTTAGTTTTTTCAGTGTCGATATCGAACTTAGCAATTGCTTGTGCAACTACAGACTTCTCGATATCACCACGTTTAGCCAGTTCAGTTAGAGCTGCAACTACGATGTAGCCAGCGTTAACTTCGAAGTGACGACGTAGGTTTGCACGGCTGTCAGAACGGCCGAAACCATCTGTACCAAGTACTTTGTAAGACTCAGTTGGCATGTACGCACGTACTTGCTCAGCATAGTTCTTCATGTAGTCAGTCACTGCGATTGCAGGTTCTGCACCAAGAACAGTCGTGATGTACGGTACTTTATCTTCAGCTTCTGGGTGAAGCATGTTGTCACGCTCTACCGCTTGGCCGTCACGAGTTAGTTCGTTGAACGACGTTACAGAGAATACGTCAGAGGCTACGCCGTACTCTTCGCTTAGAATTTCAGCGGCTTTACGCGCTTCGTTCATGATAGTACCAGAGCTCATTAGTTGAACTTTGCCCTTAGCACCAGCGTGAGATTCAAGCTTGTAGATACCCTTACGAATGCCTTCTTCAGCGCCTTCTGGCATTGCTGGCATTGCGTAGTTCTCGTTCATTACTGTTAGGTAGTAGTAAACGTTCTCTTGATTCTCACCGTACATGCGACGGATACCGTCTTGCATGATAACCGCTAGCTCGTAAGCAAACGTTGGGTCGTAAGAGATACAGTTAGGGATCGTATTCGCTTGAATGTGCGAGTGACCATCTTCGTGCTGTAGACCTTCGCCGTTCAGTGTTGTACGACCCGCAGTAGCACCTAGTAGGAAGCCACGAGCTTGTTGGTCGCCTGCTAGCCATGCCATGTCACCAATACGTTGGAAACCGAACATTGAGTAGTAGATGTAGAACGGGATCATCGGTAGATCGTTTGTGCTGTATGAAGTTGCAGCAGCAACCCATGAAGCCATAGAACCTAGTTCGTTGATACCTTCTTGAAGAACTTGACCAGACGTTGCTTCTTTGTAGTAAGAAACGATGCCTTTATCTTCAGGTGTGTATTCTTGACCGTGTGGGTTGTAGATACCAACCTGACGGAATAGACCTTCCATACCGAATGTACGAGCTTCATCACAGATGATAGGAACAATGTTCTTACCAATGTTCTTATCTTTAAGAAGGATGTTTAGCGTACGTACATAAGCCATAGTTGTAGAGATATCACGCTTCTGCTCACCGAGTAGAGGTGCGAATGCGTCTAGCTCTGGAACCTTGAACTCTTGAGTAAACTTAGGAAGACGCTTAGGCGTGTAGCCGTGTAGCGCGTTACGACGAGCATGCATGTATTCATACTCAGGCGTACCTTCTTCCAGTTTCAGATAAGGAAGCTCAACGATCTTCTCATCTGAAAGGATGTCTTCTAGGCCTAGGCGATCACGTAGGTGTTGAACATGAGTCATGTCCATTTTCTTAACACCGTGTGCAATGTTCTTACCTTCAGCTGCATCACCCATACCGTAACCTTTAACAGTCTTAGCTAGGATTACAGTTGGCTTACCGTTTGTCTCTTGGGCATTGTTGAATGCAGCAAACAGTTTAGAAGAATCGTGACCACCACGCTTAAGAGCGAAGATTTCGTCATCAGTCATGTCTGCAACTAGTGCAGCTGTTTCTGGGTACTTACCAAAGAAGTGCTCACGTACGTATGCGCCATCTTTAGATTTAAATGTCTGGTAGTCACCATCGATAGTTTCGTTCATTAGTTGAAGAAGCTTCCCAGTCGTGTCTTTAGCCAGTAGTGAATCCCAGTTGCTACCCCAGATAACTTTAACAACGTTCCAACCTGCGCCTTTGAATAGGCCTTCAAGTTCTTGAATGATGCTACCGTTACCCATTACAGGGCCGTCTAGACGCTGTAGGTTACAGTTGATTAGGAAACATAGGTTATCTAGCTTCTCACGCGCAGCGAAAGAGATAGCACCGCGTGATTCTGGCTCATCCATCTCACCGTCACCTAGGAACGCGTATACGCGTTGCGCTGAAGTTTCTTTCAGGCCACGGCCGTCAAGATACTTAAGGAAGCGCGCTTGATAGATAGCAGAGATAGGGCCAAGACCCATAGATACTGTCGGGAACTGCCAGAACTCAGGCATCAGTTTCGGGTGCGGGTAAGAAGGGATACCTTTACCATCAACTTCTTGACGGAAGTTATCTAGCTGTTCTTCAGTTAGACGACCTTCAACGAATGCACGAGAGTAGATACCTGGAGAGATGTGACCTTGGTAATAAACTAGATCGCCACCGTCCGTCTCATTTGGAGCACGGAAGAAGTGGTTGAAACATACTTCGTAGAACGCAGCAGCTGACTGGTAAGAAGCCATGTGACCACCAAGGTCTAGGTCTTTCTTAGAAGCACGCAATACAATCATGATTGCGTTCCAGCGAATAATCGAACGAATACGACGCTCAAGAGTTACGTCACCAGGGTAAGCTGGCTCTTGTGCTGCTGGAATTGTGTTGATGTAGTTTGTGTTGATGCCTGTAGCCATATCAACACCATCTAAACGCGCTTTATCTAGAACTTGTTCTAGTAAATACTGTGCACGTTCTACACCTTCTTCACGTACTACTGACTCAAGAGCTTCTAACCAATCTTGAGTTTCCAGAGCATCAACGTCATGCTTCATGTCAGACATGGCGATCTATCCTTTTTGTTAGTTGGATTCTACTAAACACGTAAAAAGCCGAAGTATTACGGCTATTTACCCTGTTGAATTCGACGTAAAGAACGTTCGCGACGCGATTCTTCTTTGGTCAAATCCAGCAATGTTTCTTCGATGTAAGCTAAATGAGAATGTGACATTTCACGTGCCTGTTCTGGCTGCCCTGAAACGATCGCATCTACAATGTTAGCTCGATGTATACTCACTTTCTCCACAACGTCTTTACGACGATGCAACAGCTTTAAATTTTCTAAGACGTTTTGTTCGAGTAACGGAGCCAAACTACGAACAATGTGCAATAACACCACATTGTGCGCTGCCTCTGTCAAAGCAATAAGAAAAGCCATCACCGCTGCAGATTCGGCTTCAATATCACCTTTATCTTGCGCACCATGAATCTTATCTTGGCATGCTTGAATTCGAGCAAAGTCTTCATCAGTACCACGCAATGCCGCGAAGTAAGCCGAAATCCCTTCCATCGCATGACGCGATTCCAACAAGTCTAGTTGGGTTTCAGAATGGGATGACAACAAATTAAGCAAAGGATCTGAAAAGCTTTTCCAGATATTTTCGCTAACAAACGTACCTCCACCTTGACGGCGAGTAAGCAAGCGTTTTGCTTCTAAACGTTGTATTGCTTCTCGGATTGAAGGACGAGACACATCGAACTGTTTCGCCAGTTCGCGCTCTGGCGGCAGTTGCTGCCCAGGAGCCAGTGTTCCTTCCACTATCAACCTTTCTAACTCTTGCTCGATAACATCGGAGAGTTTTGGCTGACGAATCCTTTGATAAGCCATAGTTTGTTGTTCTTCTTTTTCTTCGCTGACAATTGGTAATACCAATTTTAAGTTGCGCAGAAATTAACATAATTAAAACGCCACTGTCCAGTCTAAAATTGACCTGCATCATAGAACACAGCGTGAATTAACCGTGATTTAACAAATGAAATTTAAAACAGCAACCAAATTGGTCTTACCATTTACAGGGGTAATACTTTTGGGGAGGTTTCGTGCTAGAAAGTTTCAGGATAAAAATGAATTGTTTCAGAAAGATTAGTCAAAGTCGGTTAAAAATCGAACCAAGCGCACATTAGAGGTAGAAATCCTGTTCATAAGTTTTAATATTTAAGCGTTTGATAAGCTCGTCACACTCTCTATTTATTGATGCTCCTCTCTCAACCGCTTTCTTTACATAGCAACAACAAAAATTCACAAGTCATTATGCCAAGCGTTGACTATTCAGGCTCTGCAACAAGCAAAGCCATATTCAAATTTCAGTTCTAGGCGTTGAGTTTTTCTTTAAACTTGTGCCAATCGAAAACTAAACCGGGATCCGTTTTTCGTAAAGGGGCTATATATTGATGTCCAGTGATGCGTTGGCTTGTAATCTCTGGGAAGTTCAACATTAGAGCCTCCGTCAGTTGCGACAAAGATTGATATTGTTGCTCGGTATACGCGACAAAGTCGCTGCCCTCTAGCTCAATACCGATCGAGTAATCATTGCACCTTTCACGCCCAGCAAAACTCGACTGGCCAGCATGCCAGGCTCGATCAAAAAACGAAACAAACTGCACCACCTCACCATCGCGCCGAATCAAGCAATGTGCTGAAACACCCATTTGATGTATCACCTTGAAAAAGGGATGCTCAGCAGCATTCAATTTTCCAGTAAAAAATTGTTCGATATACGGCCCTCCAAATTCACCGGGAGGCAAACTGATGTTATGAACCACCAGCAAAGAAACATCTGCGGCATCCGGCCTAGTATCAAAATACGAGGAAGGAACATGCCGAGCATTGTCATACCATCCGTTGGAGCTGATCGTCATCTTAATCTCACTTTATTTTCCGCTAGCACAATAGATTGTGACTTTGCCCATAGAGCAGTCACGCTAGCCTCTTTAATTTGAAGTTAAGCAAGAGTATCATTCCATTCCCACTCCCTTTCAAGATTAGATTTGCGATGAAAAACACACATAACAGCCACCAACGCCTTGATTACTTAAAAGAGCAGTTGCCTCTAGAGATCACTCGTGCAGTCGCTGAGACCATCCGAGAAGATCTAGGTGGAACGTTAGATCCGGCGGCTGATATTACAGCAAGTCTAATCCCAGTTGATGCAATCAACAGCGCAACCATCATTACTCGTGAGCACGGCGTGTTCTGTGGTAAAGCTTGGGCTGATGAAGTGTTTAAACAATTGGGCGGTGAAGTCACTATCGAGTGGAACGTAGAAGATGGCGACAAGGTTGAACCCAACCAAACGCTTTGTACCCTTACAGGCCCTGCACGCGCACTATTAACCGGTGAGCGTAATGCAATGAACTTCATTCAAACGCTATCTGGCTGCGCGACGGCAACTGCAATCTATGCAGACAAAATCAAACATACGGAATGTCGCCTGTTAGATACACGTAAAACAATTCCTGGCCTGCGCAGCGCACTAAAATACGCTGTCGCTTGTGGTGGCGGTTTCAACCACCGTATTGGCGTTTTCGATGCGTACCTAATCAAAGAAAACCACATCATCGCCTGTGGTGGTATTGAGAAAGCTATCTCGACAGCAAAAGAACTTAACCCGGGTAAACCTGTGGAAGTTGAAACGGAAAGCCTAGCAGAGCTGGAGCAAGCGATCAGCGCTGGTGCAGACATCATCATGCTAGACAACTTCACCACAGACATGATGCGTGAAGCCGTGAAAATCAACGCTGGCCGCGCAGCATTAGAAAATTCAGGCAATGTAACTTTAAACACGATTGCAGAGTTCGCTGAAACGGGTGTTGATTACATCTCAGTAGGCGCACTAACTAAGCACTTAAAAGCAATGGATCTTTCAATGAGATTCAAAGCGTAATTCACTGAATAGTAAATAACTTATTGCGAAGGCACTGTTAATGACAGTGCCTTTTTTATTGCTTGTTTTATCAGTATATCAAGTGGTTAATTTAAGTTGATCGCATAATTTTGCTCGCCATATGAAACACCACACTAATAAATACCAAACCGCTCGCGACCACACCTGAACACCATTCCACTTCCCCATTCCGACTTCTATTCTTTCCATCAACCAGTGCTTGCGCTGAAACAAACTAAACAATGGAATAGAACAATGAATAACAAACACAAAAGAACAAGTCAGAAAGGCTTTACGTTGATTGAGCTGATGATTGTAGTGGCCATTATCGGGGTATTATCAGCGATTGCTGTACCTGCGTACAAAGATTACGTATCTAAAAGTGAGGCATCGTCTGCTCTTGCCACTTTAAAATCACTGCAAACACCAGCAGAACTTACCTTTCAAGAAGAGGGAGCTCTTAGTAGCGCAATCTCAGCTCTTGGAGTTTCTTCGGGATCAAACACATTAGGAACTTTAAGCATTAGCAACGTAGGTTCATCAACAGTTTCTCCTACAATTCTATTTACATTTAACGGTGGTTCATTAAACAGTGCCACATTAACATTATCTCGTGATGCGACAACTGGTTGGGCTTGTGCTAAATCAACAACAGTCCCCGATTTAGATGGTTGTCGATAAGTGCTAACCAACCTCCCAGCAATTCTCCGTCAGGCTAATTTACTTAGCCTGACTCAAGAACAAGCTGTTACAGATCACATGCAATCTTCAGGTGTATCTACACCTGAAGCTTTGCTCGCTCTTAATTTCTTCAGCGGAGATTCCTTAGCAAGCAATATCAAAACCATTTTCGGTTTACCGTTAGTACAACTAGCCAGTACTGACTATGAAGTATTGTGTGAACAACTAGGGCTTCGTGAGCTGATCACCAAGTATCGCGCTATCCCGATTTCAGTATCTAGTTCAACTCTCACACTCGCTTCGGCCGACCCAACCGACTTACAGGCTGAAGACGATTTCCGCTTTGCTACTGGATTGCAGATTGAGTTGGTTGTCGCTAACTACTCAGAACTAGAAGGTGCAATACGAAAGCTGTATGGCCGTTCGATTTCCGGGCAAGATTCGAAACGCAAAGAGATCACCCAAGATGAACTCGCCAATCTCGTACAAGTATCTGACGACGAGATAACTTCGATTGAAGACCTCAGCCAAGATGACTCCCCTGTCAGTCGCTTTATCAATCAAATCCTGGTTGATGCTGTACGTAAAGGCGCATCGGATATCCACTTCGAACCTTATGAAGAAAACTACCGCGTACGTCTACGTTGCGATGGCATCCTTGTCGAAATTCAACAGCCAGCCTATCATTTAAGTCGTCGCTTATCGGCTCGCCTAAAAATCCTCGCCAAGCTCGATATCGCCGAGCGTCGCTTACCTCAAGATGGTCGTATTAAATTACGTTTAAACGACGAACTGGCGATTGATATGCGTGTATCGACGCTGCCAACATTATGGGGAGAAAAGATCGTTCTTCGACTTCTAGACAGCAGCGCTGCCAATCTCGATATCGATAAGCTCGGTTACAGCGAGGATCAAAAAGCACTCTACCTTAATGCATTGAAACGCCCGCAAGGGATGATCTTAATGACAGGGCCAACCGGCAGCGGTAAAACGGTTTCTCTTTATACTGGCCTTCGAATTCTTAACACCACTGAACGCAACATCTCAACAGCCGAAGATCCTGTTGAAATTAACTTGTGTGGCATCAATCAGGTACAAGTGAAGCCTAAAATCGGCTTTGGTTTCGCTGAAGCGTTGCGATCATTTTTACGACAAGATCCTGATGTGGTGATGGTCGGAGAGATCCGTGATTTGGAAACCGCCGAGATCGCGATCAAAGCCTCGCAAACAGGTCACTTAGTACTTTCAACTATCCACACCAACTCCGCAGCAGAAACCGTCACCCGGCTTGCTCATATGGGGATAGAGCCCTTTAACCTCGCCTCATCACTGAGCCTGATCATTGCGCAGCGCCTCGCGAGACGTCTATGTAATCACTGCAAAACAAAAGACGACTCACCGGACATATTTCTGCGTCACTCGATTCCCAATAGCCAAATCATCTACAAAGCCAGCTCACAAGGATGTATTGAGTGTAACCAGGGATACTCTGGGCGAGTCGGTATCTATGAAGTCATGCCGTTTAGCGACCAACTGAAAAATAGCCTGATAGACAAACCGAACGCGTTAGCCATTGAAAACTTGGCACGTCGAGAAGGCATGCGAACACTACAAGAGTCAGGGCTAGATAAACTGCTTGAAGGCACCACCAGCTATCAAGAGCTACAACGTGTTCTATACCTATAATTCACGGAGCGAAAATGAGTAGCAAAAGCAAACAATCACAACTAAAAAACTACCATTGGAAGGGAATCAATAGTTCTGGCAAGAAAGTATCAGGGCAGAGCTTAGCGCTCACCGAATTAGAAGTGCGAGAGAAGCTCAAAGAGCAGCACATTCAGATTAAGAAGATCAAAAAGAAAAGCATCTCAGCAATCACTCGTTTAACTCATCGAGTCAAAGCCAAAGATATCACTATTTTGACTCGCCAACTGGCTACCATGTTGGCTACTGGTGTGCCGATCGTGCAGGCCATCAAGTTAGTGTCAGACAATCACCGCAAAGCAGAAATGAAATCGATTTTATCGCACATCTGCAAAGGTGTAGAAGCCGGCACGCCAATCTCAAAAGCGATGCGAACCGCAAGCCGCCACTTTGATGACCTCTATACCGACTTGGTCGCGACAGGCGAACTCTCCGGCAACCTTGCACAAGTATTTGAACGCTTGGCGACCTATCGAGAAAAGAGTGAGCAACTAAAATCCAAGGTTATAAAGGCTCTCATCTACCCAGCAATGGTTGTAGCAGTCGCCCTTACCGTTTCCTATTTAATGCTGACCATGGTCATCCCTGAATTTGAATCGATGTTTTCTGGTTTCGGAGCAGACTTACCTTGGTTCACCCAGCAAGTGCTTTATCTTTCCCATTGGATGCAGGCTTATAGTTTCTATAGTGCCATCGGTATTGGTTTATTAATTCTGTCTTTTCAGCAGCTGCGTCAGCTATCCTACTCGATTCGACTTTCAACCAGTCGTCTTGGTTTACGCTTCCCTATCTTGGGTGCTGTCATCACTAAGGCATCAATTGCAAAGTTCAGCCGAACGCTATCAACCAGTTTTAGTTCTGGGATTCCTATCTTAACCAGCCTTAAAACAACGGCTAAAACGGCGGGTAATCTACATTATGAATCGGCAATCATCGAGGTTCACCGTGAAACAGCTGCTGGTATGCCTATGTATATCGCGATGCGCAATACCAACGCCTTCCCTGAAATGGTTTTACAAATGGTTATGATCGGGGAAGAGTCAGGCAATCTTGATGACATGCTCAATAAAGTGGCCTCTATTTACGAATTTGAAGTAGACAATACCGTCGATAACTTAGGCAAGATTTTAGAGCCACTGATCATCGTCTTTCTAGGCACAGTTGTAGGGGGGCTAGTTGTCGCGATGTACTTACCGATCTTTAACCTTATGAGTGTGTTAGGATAGCAAAAGCAACTAAACACCCCTGAGTAGCAAACCTCTGCTCATATTGATCAAGTGGTAAAAAAACACTATGGAAGTATTTCACTACTATCCTTGGCTATTCCCTGTATTAGCTTTCATTTTTAGCCTTCTTATTGGCAGCTTTCTCAACGTTGTGATTCATCGACTGCCTATTATGATGGAACGCGAATGGCAACAAGAGTGCTCGGAATATTTTTCTCAATATAAAATCCCAGCACCTGAAGGTACATTCAATCTCAGTGTTCCGCGATCTACCTGCCCGAAGTGCAAAACTCAATTAAGAGTCATCGACAACATCCCGGTATTAAGCTGGTTACTATTAAAAGGTAAGTGCCACAGTTGTACTAATCCGATCAGTGCTCGCTACCCTTTAGTCGAACTGCTTACCGCAACACTTTGCACCGTCGTCGCTAGTCACTTTGGTTTCAGCTATTACGCTATTGCTCTGATATTTTTCACATTCGCATTGATCACTGCGACCTTTATCGATCTCGATACTATGCTGCTGCCGGATCAAATTACCTTACCTTTGGTTTGGTCTGGTATCGCATTAGCTCTGTTTAATATCAGCCCGATATCCCTTCAAAACTCCGTAGTAGGTGCAATGGCAGGCTACCTAGCTCTTTGGTCTGTTTACTGGCTATTCAAGCTACTCACGGGAAAAGAGGGGATGGGTTACGGTGACTTTAAATTATTAGCAGCACTTGGGGCGTGGCTTGGTTGGCAGCATCTGCCTATGATCATTCTCTTGTCTTCGCTTGTCGGCCTTGTTTTTGGGTTGATTCAGCTTCGATTGAAACAACAAGGCATTGATAAAGCGTTCCCATTTGGGCCGTACCTCGCCATTGCTGGTTGGGTAAGCTTGATGTGGGGCAACGACATCATGGGTTGGTATTTCACTTCTGTACTAGGAATTTAACCATGGCAACGATTATCGGATTAAGTGGTGGTATCGCAAGTGGCAAAACCACAGTGGCTAACCTCTTCAATGAACATTTTAATATTGATATTGTCGATGCTGATATCGTGGCACGTGAAGTTGTGGCACTAGGCAGCGAAGGCTTGAAACAAATTGCGGCTCATTTTGGGGACGCTATCTTACTTGAAAATGGGACTCTAAATCGAAGTCAGTTACGTGAACTAATCTTCTCTAATCCCAAAGAGAAACAGTGGCTCAATGATCTTCTTCACCCAATGATCCGCGACAAAATTGACAGTGACCTGTCTAAAGTCACATCTCCTTATGCTTTATTAGTAGCGCCTCTATTGGTTGAAAACCAGATGCAAGGCATGGCCGATCGCGTATTAATCGTTGATGTGCCAGCTGAAGTGCAAATAGAACGCACAATGAGTCGTGACAATGTCTCTAGAGAACAAGTTACATCAATTTTAAAATCACAAGCATCAAGAGAACAACGCTTAGCAGTTGCAGATGACGTGATTAAAAACCATACTAAAAACCAAGAACTTTTGCTTCAAATCACAGATTTACATCAAAAGTATCTGGCAATCAGTACAGTAGATAGGTCAGAATAGAACTATGTTGAATGAAGGTTTGCTCGATGATCACCCACAAATTTGAACATCCTCTAAATGAGAAAACACGAATCTACTTAAGAGTTGAGTCACTCTTGAGGCAGTTACACTTGTCTTCTACATTTTCTGATGCTCAACAGTATCAACTCTTTTTCCGTTCGATCTTCGATCTGATTGAAATCTTTGAGCAGATCCAACTCAAAAGCGAACTCGCAAAAGACATTGAGAAGCAACGTGTAACCTACAAAAGCTGGTTAGATGTTGAAGGTGTCGATCAAGAGATGCTTACATCACTGCTCAACGATATTGGTAATATCTATCGTGAATTGATGCAGGCAGAGCGTTTTGGTCAGTCACTTAAGGAAGACCGTTTCCTAAGTGCTATTCGTCAACGTTTTAATCTACCAGGCGGTTCATGCTGCTTTGATTTACCCGCACTGCATTATTGGCTACACCTTCCTCTAGATAAGAGAATGAGAGATGCCAAAGCGTGGATGGATAGCCTACAGCCTTTGTATGAAGCGCTAACGCTATGGTTAAAGCTAACCAGAGAGACTGGGCACTTTAAAGAGAAAATTGCTCGGGCTGGCTTCTTCCAGAGCGATGCTGATGAAGCGAATATCCTTCGCCTATCTATTCCAATGCAATACGGTGCCTACCCGATGATCTCGGGACATAAAAACCGTTTTGCCGTCAAATTCATGAGCTTTGAAACAGGGCAAGCCTGTACTCAAGATATCGAATTTGAATTGGCTATCTGCACCTAAAATTTCCTTTTATAGTTTGGCTTGAGTACCTACTCGAGCCTAAACGAACTCTTATGCCAATCACAGTAAGTAAGTGTTCATAAATAGCGTAGGAAAAAGGTTTGAGAACAAGACAGAAATTTTCGATAAGTAGTTATTCTACAATCAAAATTTCTAACGAAGTTATCGAGCGTTTTAACAAGCTAGGATGACCAGTTATTTACTACGATTGGTATTATTACACCTTCAAATTAAGAATCACTATGTCGAAAAAAATCACCATCGTTAAATGCCCTCAATGTAATACTGACGTTGAATGGGGTGAACAAAGCCCACATCGCCCGTTTTGCAGCAAACAATGTCAGATGATTGACTTTGGTGAATGGGCAGATGAAGAAAACAGCATCGCTGGCGCACCAGATATGTCTGATAGCGATGGTTGGTCAGAAGACCCACACTAAGTGGTTCGAGATTCGAGTAAAATGAAAGGGTTGGCGTTTAACGTCAATCCTTTTTTATTGGATTAAGGATCTTAAAGGTTTAACAACCCCGAGGTCAGAGGTTCCGATTCCTTACTCCGTCATCCTCAAGAATGATGAACGAGCGAGTTGAGGAGCTATTGTCTGCGAAACTCTAAATAACAGGCACAAAAAAGCGGAGCCAATGGCTCCGCTTTTATCGATAGAATGCAAAAAGAATTACTTTCTAGTAAGTTTCTCTTTAATACGAGCTGACTTACCAGAACGCTCACGTAGGTAGTACAACTTGGCACGACGTACTGCACCACGGCGTTTAACTTCGATGCTATCAACCATTGGAGAGTGAGTTTGGAACGCACGCTCTACGCCTTCACCGTTCGAGATCTTACGAACTGTGAATGCAGAGTGTAGACCACGGTTACGAATAGCGATTACAACGCCTTCGAAAGCCTGTAGACGCTCACGGTCACCTTCTTTTACCTTAACCTGAACTACAACAGTGTCACCTGGTGCGAATTTAGGAAGGTCTGATTTTAGTTGCTCTTCTTCAAGAGCCTTGATGATGTTGCTCATTTGTATAAATTCCTAGAATAAACTGATACTAAATTTAATAGGTTACTGCTTGCTTTTCGTTAAGAGCGATGCTCTTTAATGAATTCAGCCAGTAATTGTTCCTGTTCGTCAGTCAGAGCTAGGTTTTCCAGGAGTTCTGGTCTTCTTAGCCAAGTTCGGCCCAACGATTGTTTCAATCGCCAGAGACGAATATCCTTGTGGTTTCCAGATTTCAGTACACTAGGTACATCTTTTCCATCTAACACTTCAGGACGCGTATAATGAGGGCAATCTAACAAGCCATTAGCAAAAGAATCTTCTTCTGCTGACGCGAAATCGCCAAGTACACCCGGAACAAACCGAGAGACTGAATCAATCAACGTCATGGCTGGCAGTTCACCACCCGTCATCACAAAATCCCCAATTGACCATTCTTCGTCAACTTCAGATTGAATGATACGCTCATCTACCCCTTCATAGCGCCCACAAATTAGAACGATGTTCTCGTTTGTAGCCAGCTCTTCAACACCTTTCTGATCGAGTTTACGACCTTGAGGTGAAAGATAGATAACTTTCGTCTTACCCGGTGCTGCTTGCTTGGCTGTTTTGATAGCATCGCGCAAAGGCTGAACCATCATTAACATGCCAGGACCACCACCGTAAGGTCTGTCATCAACAGTGCGATGTTTATCATGAGTGAAATCGCGAGGATTCCATGTCTCAATAGATAAAAGACCATTCTTAACCGCTTGACCTGTTACTCCAAAATCAGTAACAGAACGGAACATTTCAGGAAACAGGCTAATTACGCCAACCCACATGTGTTCTCTCGCTCTGTAATTTGGAGTTAGAATCCAGGATCCCAGTCAACTTCGATCCGGCGAGCTTCGCGATCAACTTTCTTGATCACTTGCTCTTCAAGGTACGGTACTAACCGTTCCTTTTGGCCAAAAGCATCTTTAAGATTTGCTTTGATTACTAGAACATCGTTCGAGCCAGTTTCTAATAGGTCAGTGACCTCACCAAGGTCGTAACCTTTAGTGGTAAAAACTTGCATACCGAACAATTCGCGCCAGTAGAATTCATCTTCTGACAATTCAGGTAACGAAGCAGGGTCAATAGCAATTTCAAAGTTAGTCATCAGTTGTGCGTCTTCACGAACATCTAATCCCGCTAGCTTACATACATAACCTTGGCCATGACGTTTCCAGCTTTCAACTTTGTACTCAACCCACTTGCCCTTTTGGTTTAAATACCAAGGGCTGTAATCAAATATGCTTTCAGCATTGTCTGTGTAGGAGAACACTTTAAGCCAGCCACGAATACCATAGGTAGACCCAAGTTTACCCATGACAATTCTATTGTTTTGCTCGCTCATAGTTTCTGTACCCTTCATCGACATAAGCTATTTCTCTTTAAAAAAGAATTAAGCCGCTTTTTGAGCGTCTTTAACTAGCTTAGCTACACGATCAGATAGAGATGCGCCTTGACCAACCCAGTGGTTAACACGATCTAGGTCTAGACGTAGACCTTCTTCTTGACCTTGAGCTGTAGGGTTAAAGAAACCTACTTTCTCGATGAAACGGCCAGTTACAGAGTTACGGCTATCCGCAACTACGATTTGATAAAATGGGCGCTTCTTTGCACCGTGACGTGCCAAACGAATGGTTACCATGTCGTCCTCTTTGCTTTCTTAATAAAATAATTAACCCCAAGTATAGTAAATAGCTTGGGGTCTCGTGCCAAATTAAAGCCCCGGAATTTTACTCTTATTCCGGTGCAATGCAAGGGCTTTAGCTATTTTTTCACCAACATAGCAACCGTACACTTTCTGTGACACGGCTAACACTATGAAAAGTAACGTAGCTAAAGCTTACATTTGTAGATTATCGACCAAACGGGTTAAAACCACCACCCATTCCGCCCATACCTCCACCGCCGCCCATCATGCCTTGCATGTTGCGCATCATGCCTTTCATTCCACCTTTCTGCATTTTCTTCATCATCTTCTGCATTTGGGTGAACTGCTTAAGCATACGGTTTACATCTTGTACCTGCGTACCAGAACCTGCAGCAATACGCTTTTTGCGTGAGCCTTTAATTAGGTCTGGGCGCTGACGCTCTTTCATTGTCATAGAGTTGATGATCGCTTCCATTTGCTTGAACATCTTGTCATCAACTTTATCTTTAACGTTGTCTGGTAGCTGAGACATGCCTGGAAGCTTATCCATCATGCCCATCATGCCACCCATGTTTTGCATCTGACCAAGCTGTTCACGGAAGTCTTCAAGGTCAAAACCTTTCTTCTCTTTAAACTTCTTAGCCAGCTTCTCTGCTTTTTCGGTATCAACGTTTTTCTGTAGGTCTTCAATAAGAGACAGTACGTCGCCCATACCTAGAATACGAGAAGCAACACGATCTGGGTGGAATGGTTCTAGTGCGTCAGTCTTTTCACCCACACCTAAGAATTTAATCGGCTTGCCTGTGATATGACGAACAGATAGTGCAGCACCACCTCGCGCATCACCATCAACTTTCGTCAAGATAACACCGGTTAGTGGTAGCGTATCACCAAAGGCTTTAGCCGTATTCGCGGCATCTTGACCAGTCATTGCATCAACAACGAACAGAGTCTCTACTGGTTTAATAGCAGTATGAAGCTCTTTGATCTCGCCCATCATCTCTTCATCGATAGCCAAACGACCGGCAGTATCGACAATTAGCACGTCGTAGAATTTCTTCTTCGCGTGGTCGATTGCAGCGTTGGCAATATCAAGAGGCTTTTGGTCAGCTGAAGATGGGAAGAAATCAACGCCAACATCACTAGCTAACATTTCAAGCTGTTTAATCGCGGCTGGACGATAAACATCGGCAGACACAACCAAAACTTTTTTCTTGTCACGCTCAGTCAGGAGCTTAGATAGCTTACCTACCGATGTGGTTTTACCCGCACCTTGTAGACCGGCCATTAAGATGACTGCTGGCGGCTGTGCTGCTAGGTCAAGAGCCTCGTTAGACTCACCCATCACCGCTTCAAGTTCAGCTTGAACGATCTTAATGAATTCTTGGCCAGGTGTTAGAGATTTAGACACCTCAACACCCACAGCGCCTTCTTTTACGCGCTTAACAAAATCGCGGACAACTGGCAGTGCAACGTCGGCTTCAAGCAGCGCCATACGTACTTCACGCAGCGTCTCTTTAATATTGTCTTCGGTCAGGCGACCTTTACCGCTGATATTCTTCAGCGTTTTGGATAGACGATCCGTTAAATTATCAAACATAGTTTTCTCTTCGCTCAATCCTGCGACTATTACTGTGAGTATACATTAGCGTGGATTAGAGTCATACCCGTTGTAGAGCGTTAATCATCCGCGCTTGTGATGTGAGACATTGTTCACTTGGAATTGAGTGAGGTTCACCATAGCCCCAAAGAGCGATGCGAGGTATAATTCGTCAATTAGTAATCATTTAAATGGATACCATGGACAGTCTTATTGCGATCGCAGCAGCCTTTCTTTATTCAATGGCGATTTCCACGATCATTCCAGGTCTCGTGCACCAAACAGGAATCCGTGTAAAAACGGTGTTTATCAGCGCATTACTTGCTTTAGCTTTCCATGCTTGGTTGCTAGGCGATTTAATCTTTAATGCCAGTGGTCAAAACCTCAGTATTTTGAACGTTGCTTCATTAATCAGTTTAATCATATCTCTGGTGATGAGCGGTGCTATGCTCAAAACCCGACTATGGTTCATTTTACCCGTCGTTTACAGCTTCGCTGCCCTGAATTTAATGGCTGCCACATTTCTTTCAAGCACCTTCATCAAGCACCTAGAAAACGATCCAAAACTGCTAGTGCACATCTCTTTGGCGTTGTTCTCATACGCGACGTTGACTATCGGCGCACTATACGCGCTGCAACTTGCGTGGCTAGATCACAAACTTAAAAAGAAGAAAGCGTTAGTAATCAACCCTAACCTACCTCCATTAATGATGGTGGAAAGACAGCTTTTCAAGACCATTCTTATTGGTAATGGCTTATTAACCGGCACCTTGTTGACTGGCCTTATCTTCGTGCAAGATATGTTTGCTCAAGGGAAGGCACACAAAGCTGTGCTATCTTTTATTGCTTGGGTTATCTACTCCATCCTTCTATGGGGTCACTATCAAAAAGGTTGGCGTGGACAAAAAGTCACTTGGTTTGCCCTTGCTGGCGCCAGCATGCTCACATTAGCCTACTTCGGTAGTCGCTTCGTTCAGGAAATCATCCTGAGCTAATCGGTAAAATAAAGGCAAGGTCTCACATACCTTGCCTTTAAAATATTGAGTGCGATACATTCAATTGACATCTCGACCATGTTCGGTCATAAATTAATCAAGATACACAAATAGGAAAAGAATAGTTTTGGACGACATATCAACGGGTATCTTATTTGCGCTACTCGCGTGTCTCATTGTAATTTCTGGTTATTTCTCGGGTTCAGAAACGGGCATGATGTCCCTGAACCGCTACCGTTTAAAGCACTTGGCCCAAACGGGTCATAAAGGTGCCAAACGCGTAGAAAAACTTCTGAACCGCCCAGACAGATTGATTGGCCTCATTCTAATCGGCAACAATCTTGTCAACATTCTTGCATCTGCGATCGCGACCATTCTTGGTATGCGCATTTACGGGGATATCGGTGTAGCTATCGCTACCGGTGTCCTAACTCTCGTGATCCTCGTGTTTGCCGAAGTAACGCCAAAAACCATCGCCTCTCTATTTCCAGAACGCGTCTCCTACGCCAGCAGTATTTTATTAATAATACTGATGAAGGTATTGTCGCCATTAGTGATTTTGGTTAACTTTATTACCAACGGTTTCATTCGGATATTAGGTGTCAAAGCCAGCCATAATGCGACTGATCACTTAAGCTCAGAAGAACTTAGAACGGTAGTAAATGAAGCAGGAAGCCTGATACCGCAGCGTCACCAAGATATGTTGGTCTCTATTCTAGATTTAGAACATGTCACCGTGAATGACATCATGGTCCCACGTAATGAAATCACCGGCATCGACATCAATGATGACTGGAAATCTATCGTCCGCCAGCTCACCCACTCACCTCATGGCCGTATCGTATTATACCGAGACCAAATAGATGAAGTGGTTGGTATGCTTAGGCTACGAGAAGCTTACCGTTTGATGCTTGAAAAAAATGAGTTCAATAAAGAGACACTTTTACGTGCGGCAGATGAGATCTACTTTATCCCTGAAGCGACACCACTCAACATTCAACTACTTAAATTCCAGCGCAATAAACAACGAATCGGTTTAATTGTCGATGAGTACGGCGATATCAATGGCTTGGTTACACTCGAAGATATTTTGGAAGAAATTGTCGGTGAATTTACGACCTCAATCACACCAAGTTTATCTGAAGAGATCACACCTCAAAGCGATGGCAGCTTCTTAATTGAAGGCAGCGCCAACATCCGAGATATTAACAAAGGCCTGCAGTGGGCACTGCCTACCGATGGCCCAAGAACACTTAACGGCTTGATATTAGAGTACCTTGAGGAAATCCCCGAGAGTCACCTTAGTGTTCAAGTAGCCAGCCATCCGATGGAAATCGTTGAGCTAGAAGAAAACCGTATCAAATTGGTACGCGTATTTCCGCAGGTTGCTAACGGTTAATCGCGAATGGTTAAGTGATTATTGACTAAATGAGTCATACCACCGACTCACTTAACGACGAAAGAAAAGGCCCGGTTCATTGAACCGGGCCTTTTAGTATCTAAAGCGCTTTGTCTCTAGAGTGATATGTATCTGAGTGAAGCGTATTCAAGGTGAACTAACAATGGCTAGTCGATTTTAAGCTCTTGAAGCATCGACTCTGGCAGTGCCAGTTCATCATTTTTGTTTACAGAGATACCTGCAGCGATGATCGCGTTGGCGATATCTTTCGCTTCATCCAAAGAGTGCATTGCCGCAGTACCACATTGGTATTCGTTCAGTTCAGGGATCTTATTTTGATTCTCAACTTTCAGCACATCTTGCATTGCAGCCAACCAACCGTCTGCCACTTGTTGCTCTGAAGGCGTACCAATCAAGCTCATGTAGAAACCAGTACGACAGCCCATCGGTGAAATATCGATGATCTCTACATCGGAACCGTTCAGTTGATTACGCATAAATCCTGCGTATAGGTGCTCTAGAGTATGAATACCTTTCTCAGATAGGATATCTTTGTTTGGCGCAGTAAAACGCAGGTCAAACACAGTGATGGTATCCCCTTTAGGGGTTTGCATTGTTTTAGCAACACGAACGGCTGGTGCGTTCATGCGTGTGTGATCAACAGTGAAACTATCTAATAAAGGCATTGCTATTCTCCATGACGGTTGGCTTTAAAAAAACCAACTTCGATTGTCTTCTAGTTCTTTGCGGCACTGTTTAAGTTGCCAGCCATAATCTTTTGCTTGTTGTTCGACTTTGCGTGCCACCTTAATCAAAGATGGTTTGCTGTTGTATGATTTGCGCTTATAGCCACCACGACCTTCGTGATAAGCCAAGTATTGGTTATATGGGTCCCATAAAGAGACCCCAAGCTGACGACGCGTCTCACTGGTGTACCAACCGATAAACATCAATGCATCATCAAAGTTGGTTCTTGAACCACCGTTATTCGTCGCCTTTTGGAAATCTTCCCAAGCAGGGTCTTGAGCTTGTGCATAGCCGTAGGCACTACTGACACGTCCCCACGGAATAAAGCCCAGAATGTAATCTTTAGGTGGGCGGGCATCATGACGAAAGCTACTCTCTTGCTTAACAAAAGCCATCGCTACGTTGATCGGAGTGCCCCACTTTTCTTGCATATCTAATGCATCGTCATACCACGACGGGTGTTCTCTGAAGATGCTACACAGATTATCTTGCTGTTTAGGCGGTGGCGTTGCACATCCAACCAAAAGGCTAGAGACAACACCAACAGTCACTACAGGTAACCACTTACCACTCGTATGAGTAGGTTGACCTAATAAGGCTTGCTTCCTTTCCACCAAAGTCTCGCTATGCTTTTAGATACGAAAAATAATCCGCTAAGAAACCATCAAAATCTTGAGTGCTGGCTTCTTCACTTTGTTGCTGAGCGATCATAGAACGTTGGACTTCTGCTTCCATCAACTCAGCTGAATAAACTTTATATTGGTGCGCTTTATGCTGTTGAGCGTAAGTTGTTCCTAACGCACAGCCTACTTTACCCAAACCACCTAATTTTTTGGTCTCTTCAAGCAACTGGCCTGAAATAGTCAGCTCTGGGTTGTCGATCCAAGTTTCAAGCGTATCGCAAGTCTCTTGGTAAGCTCGGCCACCTTGCTCATCATCCATCATTTCAGCAATAGAGCGAAGGTCTTTAAATACGCGTTTAGCCCAATTTTGTAATGATAATCTCTCGCCGTCACAACCAATTTTTAGCTCTAAACCAACCTGGCGACCTTCTAAGATTACCTTGTTCCAGTTATCACGCCAGCATTCCAGCTCACAATTATCCATCTCAGCAGAGTCAGTTAACACACTCCACGTTAGGAAGAGATCAAGGAAACGAACTTGCTGTTCATTGATACCAACTGAACTGAATGGGTTTACATCTAAAGAACGAACTTCAATGTACTCGACACCACTGCGAGCTAATGCTTCAGACGGTTTCTCACCGTTTTTAGCTACACGCTTAGGGCGGATTGGCGCGTAAAGTTCGTTCTCGATTTGAAGAACGTTAGTATTAAGCTGACGGTATTCGCCATCAACCTTAGTACCAATCTCAGCAAACTCTTCTGACGGCGTGCGAATCGCCTCGTTCAAGCCTTCAAGGTACTGTTCGAGACTGTTAAAGCCAATTTTCAATACACTTTGAGCGCTGTTGGTGTAGCCAAGATCGCTCAGACGGAGTGCTGTTGCTTTTGGTAGGTATAAAGTTTCACCAATCTTTTCAAAAGGTAGATTTGTTTCTCTTCCTTTAATGAAAGAAGGGCACAACGCCGGTGATGCACCGAAGAAGTATGGGATTAGCCAACCAAAACGGTAATAGTTACGAATCAAACCAAAATAAGCATCGGACTTAGCTTCACAACGCGCTTCTTCTGTTTGCTCTCCAAACAGGCTATCCCAAAAACTTTCTGGGAAAGAGAAGTTGAAGTGAACACCAGAAATAATTTGCATCAGGCTACCGTAACGGCGCTTTAGGCCTTCACGATATAGCGTCTTCATCTTACCGTTGTTAGACGAACCGTATTGCGCTAGCTGAATGTAATCTTCACTGCCTACGTAGCAAGGCATAGAAAGCGGCCACATTTTTTCGCCATCTAACTTGGTTTGAGTGAAATGATGGATATCAGACAACTGATTCAAAAGAGTCGGGACATCGTTAGAAACCGGTGTGATAAATTCCAGTAACGACTCAGAGAAATCGGTCGTTACCCATCCGTTCATTAACGCCGATCCCAAAGCCTTAGGGTGCGGCCCAGTAGCAAGGTGCCCATCTTCCGTGTAGCGTAACGTTTCCCTTTCAACACCACGACCAAATTGAGAGAAGGTCTTAGGGTTGGTTGCAACTTGCTTTAGTCGCGCAGCAAAATCAGTCAAAATTCAGTTCACTTATCTTATATCGTTCTGATTAGAACTATCATAAATTAGGTTGGAGGAGAAAAGTAGAGTCTCTTCCCTCCCCCTTTAATGTGTACTCTAACGAATGATTTCAAGCTCTTCTATTGGAATATCTAACTTTTCTAATTGAGGACGAAGCGAAGTCGCATCGCCAACAACGATTATTTGATAATCATTCGGGTCAAACCATTTCTTCGATAGCTCGTTTAACGTCTCTTTCGAGACGGTTTCAACTATCTGATTACGTTGTTGTAAGTAATCTTCATCAAGGCTCAATGCGACAATGTTACTCAACAAACCAGCCTTTTGACTTGGCGTTTCGTATTTAAGCGCATCTTGTTGACCGACCGCAAGGCGCATAAATTTCACCTCTTCGTCAGTTAATCCACTCTGACTAAACTCATTCAGTTCATTAATAAACTCTTGAATCGATGGAACCGTCGCATTTGCCCTTACTTGGGCGCTAAATACCACGGCACCGGTTTCTCGAGTACTCGCAAAGTAACCGCTTGCACCGTAAGTGTACGCCTTGTCTTCACGTAGGTTTTGGTTAATACGACTATTGAAGTTGCCCGCTAAGTTAAAGTTAGCAAGTTGGCTCAAATACAATTCACCAGTGGCATCAAAAGGTAAACCTTTACGAACTAAACGAACAATACTTTGTGGCGCACCTGGCTTGTCCACTAGATACAAGCGTTGCTCAGAAAGCTCTTTGATGATCTGAGGGCGCGTTAATGGTGCTGCGTCGCCTTGCCATTGCTCAAAGAACTGGAGCTGTTTGCTAACCTCTTTCTTCGAGATGTCCCCTACAGTAACAATATTAGCCCCCTCAGGAGTATAGTGCTGACTGTAAAACAGTTTTACATCGTCTAGGGTCAATGACTCCAGGGAGGTCTTAGTACCATCACTCGCTCGACCAAAGATGCTGTTACCGAACAACACTTCGCGAGTTGCTTGAGAGGCCATCCAGCTTGGTTGTTGATGTTGGTAAACAATGCCTTCTAGCATTTGTTTCTTAACACGTTCGAAATCTTGACTATCAAACTTAGGCTTAAACAGAACCTCTTGCACTATCGCTAAGGTTTGAGGCAGATTTTTCTCTAACGTTGAGATAGAAATATCCGTGGTATAGCTACCCGCGCTAATGCTAACGCTACTGCCAAGCTTATCTAAGGTAGCCTGCAACTCTTCCACCGTTCGTTGAGTGGAGCCTTCTTCCATCATCGCTGCGGTTAAGTTTGCTAAGCCTTCTTGACCTTGACGAACATAACGCTCACCTGCAGGAAGTTGAATCTGTAACTGCACTGTCGGCGTTTCGTTGGTCACAGTACCAATCAAGTCGATGCCATTTGCATAATGCATGCGATACAACTCAGGCATAGTCGCTTCAACACCAAAGCTCACCTCTGGCATCACGCTTCGATCAAAGGTGTTCGGTGCTTTTCTGAAATTCAGTTGGTCTTCCGTCACCTTACTGTACTCAGGAAGCGTGCGAGCAGGCGTGCTGAAAGTAGCTTCACGTACCGCTAAATCTAACTGTTTTTTAGGAACAACACTCAAAATAACCTTATTCTTGCCTTCAATAAAATCTTGATAGGCCTTGCTCACACTTTCAGGTGTTACTGCTCTAATTTGATCCAGTTGTGATTCAATGCGATCCGGTTGACCATAGAAGGTTTGGTTAGACGCAAGTTGGGAAACCTTACCCTTTACGCTTTGCAGTGCAAACACCGCATTTGCTTCCGCCATACCGGTAATCTGATCTAAACGTTCTTGCTCAACACCCTCTTTCGAGAATTGCTCTAAGGTATCCATTAGCTCTTTGTTCAGAACCGTTAAATCGCCTTTTTCACCCGAGTTACCCATCGCATAAACATACATGGTACAAGCCAGTTCAGCACAATCATGGAAAGATCCTGCACTCACCGCTTTTTGAGTTTTGACTAAGTATTGATACAAGTAACTGTTGGTACCTGAGCCTAGAACATTGGACAGCGCATTTAATGAAGCTTGTGTCTCTTCACCGCGATACGTTGTTGGCCAACCAACTAGCACCATTGGTTGACGAATATTATCTTCTAAGGTGATGTACTTATCTTCAGTCAGTACCGCTGGCTGTTTCTCAGCAGCATCAACTTCCGGGCCTTTAGGGATAGGGCCAAAGTACTTGTTAATCCACTCTAGCGTGTCATCAACATCGATATCACCACCGATAGTTAATACCGCATTATTTGGGCCATACCAACGCAAGAAGAACGCCTTAAGATCATTAACGTCAACACGATCAAGATCTTCAATATAACCAATTGGCTGCCATGAGTACGGATGACCTTCTGGATACAGTGCTTCACCCATGCGTTCCCACATCAAGCCGTAAGGGCGGTTTTCATAACTTTGAGCTCGTTCGTTTTTAACCGTGCCTCTTTGAACCTCAAACTTCTTCTGAGATACAGCGTCCAATAGAAAGCCCATTCGGTCTGATTCTAGCCACAACATTTTCTCGAGTTGGTTAGAAGGAACGGTTTCAAAGTAGTTAGTACGGTCGCGGTTAGTGGTGCCATTTAACGAACCACCCGCTTCAGTAATGATCTTAAAGTGTTGCTGGTCTCCGACATTCTCAGAACCTTGGAACATCATGTGTTCAAAGAAGTGAGCAAAGCCTGATTTGCCAATCTGTTCACGAGCAGAACCGACGTGATAGGTCACATCTACATGAACAAGTGGATCAGAATCATCAGGAGAAAGAATAACGGTCAAGCCGTTTTCAAGCTGATATTTCGCATAAGGAATCACGACTTTATCTTTAGAAGGCTTAACCTCTTCTAACAGAGTGACGCCTTCCGGTAACGAGGAAAAGAAGGGTGTTGAGCTAGGTACATTGTAAGAACAGCCAGCAATGGCGATAAGAGAAAATGTACCAAGTAAAACCTTTTTCATAGGTTCTCCTTAGAAAAAACCGAAGTAGATAGCAGCAAGTAAGCTGTAGCGAGCGGCTTTGCCAATCGCTATCAAAATAACGCTAGGGATAAATTTCATTCTCAGCCAACCCGCAGCCAGACATAAAGGATCACCAATGATGGGTAACCAACTGAATAACAATGTCCAGTAACCATAACGGCTCAGCCAAGCCATAGCCTTATGACCATGCTTTTCAGATTGAGTTCGATTAGGCAACCACAAACCAATCCAATAGTTGGTAAGGCCCCCCAAAGTATTACCGAGTGTCGCCAGAAGAATGATCGATGATGTTGAGAACTGATCTAAGCTCAAGGCAGCCACAAGGCTCGCTTCTGATCCCCCGGGCAACAATGTGGCACTCAAGAAGCCACTGATGAAGAGTACCCACAGCGCCGAGTCAGAGAACCACAGCGCTATATTTTCGAAAAGAGAATTAAAAAACTCTAGCACTGCATATCAACCTTCTTGCATCTTAAGCAGTACCTTGCCTCTGGTGTGCCCGGTTTCAACCTGTAGATGAGCTGACTGCGCTTCATCTAGCGGGTAGATACCTTGAATTTCTGTTTTGAGCAATCCGACGCTGACCATGTAAAGCATGGTGTCCATTTGCTCTGGGTTTGGCGCAACCAGCATACCTGATGCAGTAAAACCCAGTAGTGTGGCTTTTTCACAGATCAGTTCTGCAGACAAGGTTGGGACTGTCACGACTCTCGCGCCATCTTTCAGGCACTTCAATGCATCAAGTGCCGTATCGCCACCGACCAAATCAATCAGTACATCAACATCGGATACTCTTTCTGATGCTGGAGCAAACCTATAGTTAATCGCATGAGCGCCTAACGTTGCTAAGTAATCAAGATTGGCTTCGCTACAAGTAGTGTAAACCTCGGCTTTCGCTGCCACGGCAATTTGAACCGCTAGATGACCAACGCCGCCTGCGCCCGCCAAGATGAGTACGCGATCGCCCTCTTTCACTTCAGCTTTGTTGAGCGCTTGCGCTGCCGTTTGGCTGGCTAGTGGTAATGCAGCTGCCGCTTCTAGAGTGACCGAATCAGGAACCATGCTTAATGCCGTTTCTGGGACACACACATATTGGCTGTAACCGCCGCCTTGCAATGGAAAGCCAATAAAGCCGGCAACGTTATCACCAACAGTAAAACACTCTGCCTGTTCGCCTAGGGTGACAATTTGCCCTGAAATGTCATAACCAGGTACCCAAGGCAGGTTATCTTTGTTCTGTGCTGCAGCCCAACCAAGGCCAGCACGGGTTTTGACATCAATCGGATTAATGCCTGAAAAAGAAACTTTAACCACGACCTCCCCGGCTTTAGGCTCAGGAATAGCACTGGTTTGAATACTTAGGTTTTCGACGCCGCCGAATTGAGTAATCGCTATCTGTTTATTTTCCATTTCCACATTTCCTTGATTGATAAAAGCCCTAGTGAGCAAACACCCTAATTGATAAAAAGAAAGGGATGCGAAAGCATCCCTTTGACTATAAACCATTTAATAAGGCGAAGTTAACCGCTCATTCGTAAATTGACGACCAATTAACGTAACGACTAATTAACGTAACGAGTAACGAGCTAAAACCTAAAATAAACAATAAGTCCATTTGGCCATTAACTCGTTATCCTGTTAACCCACTAAGGCTAAAAGGATACCCGCCGCAACGGCACTACCAAGTACACCAGCCACGTTCGGGCCCATCGCATGCATCAACAAGAAGTTCTGAGGGTTTGCCTCTAAACCAACCTTGTTCACAACACGAGCCGCCATCGGAACCGCTGATACACCAGCAGCGCCAATAAGTGGGTTAATGTCTTCTTCCGAGAAGCGATTCAGTACTTTCGCCATCAATACACCACCCGCAGTACCAATACTGAACGCTACCGCACCTAAACCTAAGATACCTAGGGTTTCTAAGTTCAAGAATTGTTCAGCCTGCAACTTAGAACCAACACCGAGGCCTAAGAAGATAGTCACAATATTAATCAGCTCGTTTTGCGCTGTTTTCGACAGTCGATCAACCACACCAGCTTCACGCATTAAGTTACCCAGACAGAACATACCTACTAGAGGTGTCGCTGAAGGTAGGAACAAAATCGTCATCAATAGTACAGCCAGCGGGAAAAGAATCTTCTCCGCTTTGCTAACATGACGAAGTTGAGCCATCTTAATTTTGCGTTCTTCCGGAGTCGTCAGCGCTTTCATGATTGGCGGCTGAATAATAGGAACCAAAGCCATGTAGCTATATGCCGCTACTGCAATTGCACCTAATAAATCAGGAGATAACTTACTCGCCAAGAAGATCGCGGTTGGGCCATCGGCACCACCAATAATCGCAATTGACGAAGCATCTGCCATTGAGAATTCCATTCCTGGAACATAATTCAACAATATCGCACCAAACAGCGTTGCGAAAATACCAAATTGAGCCGCAGCCCCTAACCATAATGTTTTAGGGTTAGCAATCAACGCACCAAAGTCCGTCATTGCACCAACACCCATAAAGATCAGTAGCGGGAAAACACCTGTCTCAATACCTATGTAATACACGTAGTAAAGCAATCCACCTGGATCGGTAAATCCTGCATTTGGAATATTCGCCAACACAGCACCGAAACCAATCGGTAATAGCAGCAATGGTTCAAATCCTTTGCGAATTGCCAAAAATAACAATAAGCAACCAACCAACATCATACAGATCTGGCCGAACTCAAAGTTCGCAATCCCAGTTTCAGACCATAAGGTCATCAATCCTTCCATGGTACTCCCTTACGCTAAGCTTAGTAGTGGAGCGCCTACAGTAACTGCATCGCCTTCTTTAACATTCAGTTCTTGCACGATGCCACTGCGAGCAGCACGAACTTCCGTTTCCATCTTCATCGCTTCCAAGATAAGTAGCACATCGCCTTCAGCAACTTCAGAGCCTGCTTGAACTATTACTTTGAAGATATTACCTGCCAACGGTGCTGGAACAGCTTCTGCGTCAGACGCAGCCACAGGTGCAGCTTGAGTTGCTTGAGCAGGCTTTGCCGATGGTGCTACAGATGTGAGTTCACCTTGAGGACCAACTTCGACATCATAAACTTGCCCGTCAACCTTCACGCTGTAGCTTTCAATGCTACCAGAAGCTTGTACCGGAGCTGCTGCAACTGGAGCCGCTGTTTCTAACGTTGGTGCAGGCTCAAATGCTTCAGGGTTACGGCGATTCTTAAGGAACTTAAGACCGACCTGTGGGAACAGCGCGTAAGTCAGTATGTCATCAACGGTGTCTTCAGCTAAAGAAATGCCATCTGATTTAGCTTTCTCTAAAAGATCTGTCGTTAACGTATCCATCTCTGATTTAAGTAAATCAGCAGGACGACAAGTAATTGGCTCTGCACCATTTAGAACTTTTGCTTGTAGTTCAGCATCAACCTCAGCAGGAGCTTGACCGTATTCGCCTTTCAGTAGACCCGCCGTCTCTTTAGTGATGCTCTTATAGCGCTCACCAGTTAAAACGTTGATAACCGCTTGAGTACCGACAATCTGAGAAGTTGGCGTTACCAAAGGGATGTAACCGAGCTCTTTACGTACGCGAGGGATCTCTTCCAGAACTTCGTCCATACGATCCGCTGCGCCTTGCTCTTTGAGCTGGCCTTCCATGTTCGTCAACATGCCACCAGGAACTTGAGCAATCAAGATACGTGAATCCACACCTTTAAGTTGGCCTTCCCACTTCGCATACTTTTTACGTACATTACGGAAGTAAGCGGCGATCGGTTCGATCTGATCAAGCTTAAGATTAGTGTCACGCTCTGTACCTTCTAACATCGCTACAACCGTTTCGGTTGGCGTGTGCCCGTAAGTACAGCTCATTGAAGAAATTGCGGTGTCTAAAATATCGATCCCGGCTTCAACTGCTTTAACCGCAGTCGCTGTCGATAGACCCGTTGTTGCGTGGCTATGTAGCGCTAGAGGCACGTCACACGATGCTTTGATACGTGTAATCAACTCTTCCGCTTCATAGGGCTTTAATAAACCAGACATATCTTTGATACATAGAGAATGACAACCTAAATCCTCTAGGCGCTTAGCCAAATCAACCCACGTATCTGAGTTGTGTACCGGACTGGTTGTGTAAGACAACGTACCTTGAGCGTGGCCACCAACGTCAATCGTTGCTTTCACTGCTGTTTCAAAGTTACGTACGTCATTCATCGCATCAAAAATACGGAAGACGTCCATGCCATTCTTGTGGGCACGTTCAACAAACTTTTCTACTACATCATCCGCGTAGTGACGGTAACCTAACAGGTTTTGACCACGCAGTAGCATCTGCATTGGTGTATTTGGCATCGCTTTTTTCAGTTCACGCAAACGCTCCCAAGGATCTTCTCCAAGAAAACGGATACACGAATCAAACGTCGCGCCGCCCCAAGTCTCTAATGACCAGTAACCGACTTTATCCAGTTCTGCCGCAATAGGCAGCATATCTTCGATACGCATACGAGTAGCAAATAGTGACTGGTGCGCGTCACGAAGTACCACATCTGTGATAGCTAGTGGTTTAGACATGCTCATAAACTCCTTTTTAATCCTTTAAATGCTACTTAGCAGTAGACGCACGGTATTGATGAACCGCGGCCGAAATTGCTGCCACAACTTGTGGACTAACAGCAGAAGGGTTTGATTGTGATTTTTGAATTTTTTTAGGTGCTGCGATCGGTTCAGGTACTTCTTCTGGTACCAGTTTTGACATCAACCGAACGAGGTAAACTAGAATAGTTAGGAAAATAAAGACAACGGACATTCCCGTTATCATTAGAGTTGCTGCATCTCCTAGCAGGCTTCCAATATTAGTCATGTTGCTTCCTTTCTTCGTCATCCTGACATAAGTGCAGGATTTCAGCGAATAGTGATCCCGACCCATGGATTATCTCGATTGGTAAAAGTTTGTCAATTTTGTTTAAGGTTCTGTTACGGATAACGCACACATAAGGTTAATTATTCGCCTATCAGATCACATAAATCTGTCAAATACGTCATTTTTAGATATTTAAACTGTGACTTAAACGGAGCTTTTCTTGGAAATGATATGAGAAAGGTGGAATAACAAAGAAGCAATCAAGAATCACTTTAAATACAACAAGTTAAACAACGACAAAATTTAACATTATCGCAACAAATTTACAGCAGACATAAAAAAAGCCTCGTATAAACGAGGCTTTTTTTAATAAGGTGGTGCGCCCTGGAGGATTCGAACCTCCGACCGCCTGGTTCGTAGCCAGGTACTCTATCCAGCTGAGCTAAGGGCGCAACGGTTTCGATATTAATTATAAAGTAAGGCAGTTAAGCCAAACTAAACCATCAACATCAGGGTTAGTGAAAACCCTAAATAGTGGTGCGCCCTGGAGGATTCGAACCTCCGACCGCCTGGTTCGTAGCCAGGTACTCTATCCAGCTGAGCTAAGGGCGCAACGGTTTCGATATTAAGCTTTCAGTTAAGGCAATAAAGCAAAACTAAACGTTCAACATCAGGATTAATGAAAACCCTAAATAGTGGTGCGCCCTGGAGGATTCGAACCTCCGACCGCCTGGTTCGTAGCCAGGTACTCTATCCAGCTGAGCTAAGGGCGCAACGGTTTCGATATTAAGCTTTCAGTTAAGGCAATAAAGCAAAACTAAACGTTCAACATCAGGATTAATGAAAACCCTAAATAGTGGTGCGCCCTGGAGGATTCGAACCTCCGACCGCCTGGTTCGTAGCCAGGTACTCTATCCAGCTGAGCTAAGGGCGCAACGGTTTCGATATTAAGCTGTTAATTAAAGCAATAAAGCCGTTAAGACAATAAAGCCAAACTAAACGTTCAATATCAGGGTTAGTGAAAACCCTAAAAGTGGTGCGCCCTGGAGGATTCGAACCTCCGACCGCCTGGTTCGTAGCCAGGTACTCTATCCAGCTGAGCTAAGGGCGCAACGGTTTCGATATTAAGCTGTTAATTAAAGCAATAAAGCCGTTAAGACAATAAAGCCAAACTAAACGTTCAATATCAGGGTTAGTGAAAACCCTAAAAGTGGTGCGCCCTGGAGGATTCGAACCTCCGACCGCCTGGTTCGTAGCCAGGTACTCTATCCAGCTGAGCTAAGGGCGCAACGGTTTCGATATTAATTATGAAGTAAGGTAATTGAGCCAAACTAAATCATCAACATCAGGGTTAGTGAAAACCCTAAATAGTGGTGCGCCCTGGAGGATTCGAACCTCCGACCGCCTGGTTCGTAGCCAGGTACTCTATCCAGCTGAGCTAAGGGCGCACGGTGTCTTCAAAAGAAGAAGTTGTGAAATATATCACATTCTGTTTCTACGAAACAAAAAAAAGGCCATAGGCCTGTAATGAATGGCGGTGAGGGAGGGATTCGAACCCTCGATGCGGCTACAAACCACATACTCCCTTAGCAGGGGAGCGCCTTCGGCCACTCGGCCACCTCACCTAATTCATTATTCTAATCTATCACTTCTTAACAAAGTAATATTAAGAATGGTGCGCCCTGGAGGATTCGAACCTCCGACCGCCTGGTTCGTAGCCAGGTACTCTATCCAGCTGAGCTAAGGGCGCACATTGTTACTTCTGTGTTTGCGTGCAAATTCAAACGTGCAAGAAATGGCGGTGAGGGAGGGATTCGAACCCTCGATGCGGCTATAAACCACATACTCCCTTAGCAGGGGAGCGCCTTCGGCCTCTCGGCCACCTCACCGTCTTGCGGAGGCACATATTACGTTTTACCGAAAATATGTCAAACACTTTATTGAAAAAAATAGGACAAAAACATCCAACCGTTTGCTATTTAATCAAAGCGCTTGCAAATTGAACTTATAAGATCAATTTAACGCTTTTTCCCTTAAAAATTAAGGTGAAAGATTAGCCATAATAAACAACCGAAAACAATTATCTAATTTATCCAGCAGCAAGTGCTACCGCTGTTTGCACAATACTACGGGATGCGTAATTGCGCCATAGGGTAAGCTAACAAATCTTGAACTTTGGCAAACAAAAACAGATAAACGATCGTACTCAGCATGTTTGCATTTCACCGATTAATGAAACCGGCGCTTCGCCAGTTCAAAACAAAGCAGTTATACAACCAATGTATATCCAAACGTTCTTTTCTGTTCCTCAAGATCAAAAAAGGCTAGCAACAATGCTAGCCCTTTCTCTACGCAAAAGTATTAGTAGTTGCCAGGTGCAACGTTACCATTACCTTTTTCAGCTTGAATGCGCATGTAGATCTCTTCACGGTGAACAGATACTTCTTTAGGTGCGTTAACACCAATACGTACTTGGTTACCTTTAACGCCAAGTACAGTAACTGTTACTTCATCACCAATCATCAGTGTTTCGCCAACGCGGCGAGTCAAAATTAGCATTCTTTGCTCCTTGAGTAATCTCTAAATTTATCTAGCTACGAGAGCATTATCCAACAAAAGTTATATTTTCGTAAACTATCGATTGAGTTTATTTAACCAAAATGCACTTCTTTTTTAGGATAACCCTGTGTTTCACGCGCTACGATGTATGCATTGTGTAATATGTTAGCAGCCATATCGACTTGCGTTGGTGATATCACCAAAGTTAAAGACTGCTGCTGCAATAAGTGATGTTGTACATCAATTTCGCCTTCAGACAACAATCCATGTGAACTGACCACAATATCTTGTGTTCGGCTTCCTACCACAGTTAACAAACTAACCTGTTCACTATTACGGATTTTTTCTGCAAAAACTAGTTTTAATTTAGCACTTATGTCTTGTTTAATAATGAGTGCTGCTCGTTCTGTTTCCTCGATCACACTACAGACTTCGATCCCTAACAGTTGGCAATGCGATATGAAAGATGGTAAATCTTCATTCAAACACTCAATACGCACCATATCTCTTTGAATGGCGATACCAGCAATATCATTCAAACACTGGTGACCCGCGATCAACGTGCCCTCACCTTCTTCAAAACTTGAAAGCACTCTCAGTGGTACATTGTGGTGCCACGCAAACTGAACACACGGCAGGTGTAATACCTTTGCGCCTCTACGAGCCATTTCTTCCATAGACGGAAAGTCCAAGGTATCTAATTTTTTCGAATGCTTCACGACTCTGGGGTCGCAAGAGTAAACACCATCAACATCAGTATAGATCTGACACTCTTTCGCTTGAAGTGCTCCAGCCAACGCAACCGCAGTGGTATCTGAACCACCTCGGCCTAATGTCGTGATATCGCCTTTTGCATTAACGCCTTGAAAGCCTGCAACAATCACAATCTGGTCGTCATCTAACAGCGCTTTAATAGGAGCGGTATCAATACGCTCAATCGTCGCATTATTATGATTCGCATCGGTGTGTATTTTGGCTTGATAGCCAGTCATCGATGTCGCTTCATAACCCAACTTGTGCAACGTCATCGCCAACAAAGCCATAGAAACTTGCTCTCCAGCCGTTAACAACACATCCAATTCTCTAGCGTTTGGTACGCTATCAATTTGTGAGGCCAAGTTAACTAACCGATTTGTTTCACCTGACATAGCAGAAACGACAACCAGGATCTGGTTCCCTTCATTTTTCGCTTCAATGATTTTCTCTGCTACATGATGGATTCGTTCTATTGAACCCACCGACGTTCCACCAAATTTCTGCACGATAAGAGGCATTTTCACCCTTCCTCACCTTCCCAAGACCAATGTCTATATATGACAAAAAAACACATGCTCCGCGTCATGGCGAAGCAATAAAAAATTAACCAAGGAGTCTAACGTTATCACTAGACTTCTTGGTTAATCTCAATCAAACCTTATTAAGACAAGCTTCCAATAGGCAAAATAAAAGATGCCCAATCAACGGATTGGGCATCTTTATATCAGTTACTTAAGCTTAAAGACGCTCTTCTAGCCAAGTACGTACCGATTTTAAAGCTTCAGGTAGCGCTTCAACGTCTGTACCGCCCGCTTGAGCCATATCTGGACGACCGCCGCCTTTACCGCCAACTTGCTCAGCAACCATCTTAACGAGGTCACCCGCTTTTACTTTACCGATAAGATCTTTCGTTACGCCAGCAATTAAGCCAACTTTTCCGTCCGCTATATTGGCAATAAGGATGATACCGCTACCCACTTGGTTTTTAGCGTTATCAACCATAGTACGTAGGTTCTTGTTGTCTGCGCCTTCAATTGCAGCAACCAGTACTTTAGTACCTGAGATATCTTCCACTTTACCCATGATGTTTGCGCCTTCAGCAGCAGCCATCTTTTCTTTAAGTAGTTGGATTTCTTTCTCTAGCGATTTCGCTTTCTTAGCCGATTCAGCCAATTTCTCTTCGTAAGCGTTATTCTGTGCATCCACAGCATCTAAAGCAGCTTCACCGGTTACCGCTTCAATACGACGAATACCCGCAGCAATACCACCTTCAGAAGTGATCTTGAATAGACCAATATCACCTGTGTTGCTCGCGTGAATACCACCACAAAGCTCAGTAGAAAAATCGCCCATAGACAGAACGCGAACTTCATCATCGTACTTCTCGCCAAACAGTGCCATCGCACCTTTTTCTTTCGCTGACTCGATGTCCATGATGTTCGTTTCAATCACATGGTTCTGACGAACTTGTGCGTTAACTAGACGCTCTACTTCTTTAATCTGTGCTGGTGTTACCGCTTCAAGGTTAGAGAAGTCAAAACGTAGGTTGTCTGGCTTAACTAAAGAACCTTTCTGAGCAACGTGCTCACCTAGCACTTCGCGCAATGCAGAGTGAAGTAAGTGAGTTGCAGAGTGGTTTAATGAGATAGCAGAACGACGCTCAGCATCAACGCGCGCTTCTACTTTATCGCCTTGAGCAAATACACCTTCAACGAGCTCGCCATGGTGTGCAAATGCGCTACCTAGCTTCTGAGTGTCTTGCACTTTGAATAGACCCGACGCAGTGCTTAGCGTACCAGCGTCACCACATTGACCGCCTGATTCAGCGTAGAATGGTGTCTCTTCAAGGATGATGATTGCTTTGTCGCCCGCCGATAGTGAAGATACTTCTTCGCCGTCAACAAATAGCGCAGAGATTTCACCAGCACCTTCAGTAGTGGTGTAACCACAGAACTCAGTGTTCGTGTCTACTTTGATAGTCGCGTTGTAATCCGTACCGAATTGACCTGCTTCACGTGCACGCTTACGCTGTGCTTCCATCGCTTTTTCAAAGCCTTCTTCATCGATAGTAAAGTCGCGTTCACGAGCTACATCGTTAGTAAGGTCAGCTGGGAAACCGTATGTGTCGTAAAGTTTGAATACTGTTTCACCATCAAGCTCTTTGCCTTCAAGTGCGTCTAGCGCATCATTCAAGATAACCATGCCGCGCTCTAGAGTTCGACCAAAGTTCTCTTCTTCAATGCGAAGTACTTTTTCAACAAGCTCTTGTTGTTTCTTAAGTTCTTCAGCGGCAGAGCCCATCACTTCAGCCAGTACACCCACAAGTTTGTGGAAGAACACGCCTTGAGCGCCGATCTTGTTGCCGTGACGAACTGCACGACGAATAATACGACGTAGAACGTAACCACGACCTTCGTTTGAAGGCATAACGCCATCAGCGATCAGGAATGAACAAGAACGGATGTGGTCAGCAATAACGCGCAGCGATTGGTTAGATAGGTCATCATGACCAACCACTTCTGCTGTTGCTTTGATTAGCTTTTGGAATACATCAATTTCGTAGTTAGAGTGAACGCCCTGCATGATTGCAGAAATACGCTCAATACCCATACCAGTATCTACAGCTGGTTTAGGTAGCGGTTCCATTGTGCCGTCAGCGTGACGGTTGAACTGCATGAATACGTTGTTCCAGATCTCGATGAAACGGTCACCATCTTCTTCAGGTGTTCCAGGACGGCCGCCCCAAATATGCTCACCGTGATCGTAGAAGATTTCAGTACATGGACCACAAGGACCTGTGTCACCCATTGTCCAGAAGTTATCAGACTCAAACTTCTTGCCGCCTTCTTTGTCGCCGATGCGAACAATCTTGTCAGCTGGGATGCCTACTTTCTTGTTCCAGATTTCGAATGCTTCGTCATCTGTCTCGTAAACCGTTACTAACAGGCGATCTTTTGGCAGACCTAGTGTTTCAGTCAGGAATTCCCAAGCAAATCCAATCGCTTCTTCTTTGAAGTAATCGCCAAAGCTGAAGTTACCTAGCATTTCGAAGAATGTGTGGTGACGAGCCGTGAAACCTACGTTTTCAAGGTCATTGTGTTTACCACCCGCACGTACACAACGCTGAGCCGTAGTTGCTCGTGTGTAGGCACGCTTTTCGGCGCCTAAAAAGCAATCTTTGAATTGGTTCATACCTGCGTTAGTAAATAGCAGGGTTGGATCGTTATGTGGAACTAACGATGAACTGTCTACGATTTGGTGTTCTTTGCTCTCAAAGAACTTAAGGAACGCGTTGCGAACCTCGTCAGTGCTCATGTACATGCAGCTCTTCCTGAAAATAGTCGAGTTAGAATTTTGCCGTATTGTAGATCATGGTTAAGGCTTCGACTAGTTTTCTTGTAGAAAAGACACCCTTGGGTAGGATTTTAGTTGGAATTAGATAAAACGAAGAATATTCCACTAGCTCAGATAGGAACAAACAAAAAATTGGCAAGCTACCTCAAACAACCAAATAGATCTAGCAAGGCGCTGCAAGGATGGGGACAGATACTTTGACAAAAAAAGCCCCGCATAAAATATGCGAGGCTTCCTATTCTTTCAAAGCGGATGTTCCTTTCAAACACCCGCTCTATAAACCGTTAGCTTATAGCTCTTCGCTTTCTTCTTTCTCTGCGCCTTTTTCTTCAAGAACGGCAGGAGTCAAAAGCAATTCACGTAGCTTAGTGTCAAGTTCCAGAGCGATCTCTGGGTTTTCACGTAGGTGCTTACAAGAGTTCGACTTACCTTGGCCAATCTTGTCGCCTTTGTAGCTGTACCAAGCGCCCGCTTTTTCTACCAACTTATTCTTAACACCTAAATCGATAAGCTCGCCTTCGCGGTTGAAGCCTTTACCGTAAAGAATTTGAGTCTCAGCTTGCTTAAATGGCGCTGCAATCTTGTTCTTAACAACCTTAATGCGAGTCTCGTTACCAACAACTTCATCACCATCTTTGATCGCACCCGTACGACGGATATCTAAGCGAACAGATGCGTAGAACTTAAGTGCATTACCACCGGTTGTTGTTTCTGGATTACCGAACATCACACCAATTTTCATACGAATTTGGTTAATGAAGATAGCCATACAGTTAGACTGCTTAAGGTTACCTGTCAGTTTACGCATCGCTTGAGAAAGCATACGAGCCTGAAGACCCATGTGGCTATCGCCCATTTCGCCTTCGATCTCAGCTTTAGGTGTTAGTGCAGCAACCGAGTCAATAACAAGAACATCGATAGCACCTGAACGAGCCAGTGCATCACAGATTTCTAGAGCTTGTTCACCGGTATCAGGTTGAGATACAAGCAAAGCATCGATATCAACACCAAGCTTTTGAGCGTAGATAGGATCAAGTGCGTGTTCCGCATCAATGAATGCACACGTTTTGCCCACTTTCTGAGCTGCGGAAATAAGCTCAAGAGTTAGCGTTGTTTTACCTGATGATTCTGGACCGTAAACTTCAACGATACGTCCCATAGGTAAGCCACCAGCACCCAGTGCGATATCTAGAGATAGAGAACCTGTAGAAATAGTTTCTACGTCCATTGTACGGTTATCACCAAGACGCATGATCGAACCTTTACCAAATTGCTTTTCAATCTGACCAAGGGCTGCAGCTAACGCTTTCTGTTTATTATCGTCCATTTCTATCTCCACATAATCGGTTGTCTAACAAGCGATTTAGAATCTATTTCTAACCCACAAAGGGGTGACTAATTGACTTTTATTATACTGTTGATTCATACAGTGTCTATACCTGTATGAAAATAATTTGTACAAATGTTACTTGTCTTCCATTGAGAGGTAATCATAAATAACTTGCAAGGCATGATGCGTGGCTTGTTGACGTACTTGTGATCTATCGCCTGCAAATACATTCGTTTCTACTTTATTCCACCCACTTGACGCCTTCCAAGCAAAACACACAGTACCTACGGGTTTATCTTCAGTGCCACCACCAGGACCAGCGATGCCGCTGATCGAGACAGAAATCGTGCCATTGGAATTCTGTAACGCACCATCGGCCATTTCAATTACCACAGGCTCACTCACAGCACCAAATTTGGCTAAGGTTTCAAGCTGAACTCCGATCATCTCTTGTTTGGCTTCGTTACTGTAAGTCACAAAGGCACGATCAAACCACGCAGAGCTACCTGCAATATCTGTCACAGCACTCGCTACGCCCCCGCCAGTGCAGGATTCAGCCGTTACTAGCATGTGTTGGTGTTTCGCAAGTAAATGTCCAAGCTGCTCACTAAGTTCTTGAGTCGTATGCATTGTCGGCTTCCCTTTATTCACAGTCATATCATTTGGATTTGCATCTTTTCGCATGTGTCGCTTTTCGCACGAAACGCTTTCACGTATCCTAAGCCGCAATAGAAATAAACGAAAGAAGTTAACTGTGAAAGCCGATCAAAAACATACTCCCATGATGCAGCAGTATCTAAAACTCAAAGCAGAAAACCCAGAAATTCTGTTGTTCTACCGCATGGGCGATTTCTATGAGCTTTTCTACGATGACGCTAAAAAAGCCTCTCAACTCCTAGATATTTCACTGACTAAGCGTGGTTCTTCGAATGGCGAGCCAATTCCTATGGCAGGTGTTCCGTACCACGCCGTCGAAGGTTACCTTGCGAAATTAGTGCAGTTGGGAGAATCCGTAGCGATTTGTGAACAGATTGGCAATCCAGCGACTTCAAAAGGCCCCGTTGATCGCGCTGTCGTGAGAATTGTGACACCAGGAACCGTGACAGATGAAGCATTGCTTTCTGAGCGTGTTGATAACCTGATTGCCGCTATTTACCACCATAACGGTAAGTTTGGCTACGCAACACTTGATATAACCTCTGGTCGATTCCAGCTATGTGAGCCTGAAACTGAAGAAGCGATGGCCGCGGAGCTACAAAGGACATCACCACGTGAGTTGTTGTTCCCTGAAGATTTCGAACCTGTAACCTTAATGGCAAGCCGCAATGGTAATCGCCGTCGTCCAGTATGGGAATTTGAATTAGATACAGCGAAACAGCAGCTAAACCAACAATTTGGTACTCGTGACCTCGTTGGCTTTGGCGTTGAGGGCGCGAAACTAGGCCTCTGCGCAGCTGGCTGTCTAATCCAATACGTGAAAGATACGCAACGTACTGCCCTTCCGCACATCCGTTCACTCACAATGGATAAACAAGATCACTCAGTGATCCTTGATGCGGCGACCCGTCGAAATCTAGAGATAACTCAGAACTTATCTGGTGGCACTGACAACACCCTTGCCGAAGTACTTGATCACACTGCAACAGCTATGGGCAGCCGTATGTTGAAGCGTTGGTTACATCAACCAATGCGTAATATCTCAGCACTTGATCAACGCTTAGATGCAATTGGCGAAATGAAAGACTTGTCTCTGTTTACGGAGTTACAGCCAACACTGAAACAGATTGGTGATATCGAACGTATTCTTGCTCGCCTTGCACTTCGTTCAGCTCGCCCTCGTGATATGGCGCGACTTCGCCAAGCAATGGAATACTTACCAGAGTTAGCAGAAACACTTACGCAACTTAAGCATCCTTACCTTACTCAGCTTGCTCAGTATGCATCACCTGTGGATGAAGTTTCAGAACTGCTTGAGCGTGCGATCAAAGAGAATCCACCCGTCGTGATTCGAGACGGTGGCGTGATAGCAGAAGGCTACAACGCTGAACTAGATGAATGGCGCGATCTTGCAGCCGGTGCAACCGAGTTTCTTGATAAGCTAGAGAAAGAAGAGCGTGAACGTCATGGTATCGACACGCTTAAAGTTGGCTACAACAACGTACACGGTTTCTTTATTCAAGTAAGCCGCGGACAAAGCCACCTTGTGCCGCCACACTATGTTCGCCGCCAAACGCTAAAAAATGCTGAGCGTTACATCATTCCAGAACTGAAAGAGCACGAAGACAAAGTTCTCAGCTCTAAATCGAAAGCCCTAGCTATTGAGAAGAAGTTATGGGAAGAGTTGTTTGATTTGTTACTGCCTTATCTAGAGCAACTACAAAACATCGCTTCTTCAGTGTCTCAACTTGATGTTCTACAAAACTTAGCGGAACGTGCAGACACTCTTGATTACTGTCGTCCAACGATGACAGAGTCGGCAGGCGTGCAAATTCAAGCGGGTCGTCACCCCGTTGTTGAGCAAGTGATGGACGAACCTTTCATTGCTAACCCAATTGATCTGAATGACCAACGTAAGATGCTGATCATCACAGGTCCAAACATGGGCGGTAAGTCGACCTACATGCGCCAAACAGCGCTCATCGCATTGATGGCTCATATTGGTTGTTATGTACCAGCAGAAAGCGCAACAATTGGCTCTATCGATCGTATTTTTACTCGTATTGGTGCGTCCGATGATTTGGCGTCTGGTCGCTCAACTTTCATGGTCGAAATGACAGAAACTGCGAATATTCTGCACAATGCGACACCAAATAGTCTTGTGTTGATGGATGAGATCGGCCGCGGCACCAGCACTTATGATGGCCTATCACTGGCTTGGGCAAGTGCTGAATGGCTAGCTAATCAAATCAATGCGATGACACTGTTTGCAACGCACTACTTTGAACTAACTGAATTACCAAACCAAATTCCAACCTTAGCGAACGTACATTTAGATGCGGTTGAACACGGCGATAGCATTGCATTTATGCACGCAGTTCAAGAAGGTGCTGCCAGTAAATCTTACGGCCTCGCGGTAGCTGGATTGGCTGGTGTACCTAAAGCGGTAATCAAAAATGCACGCGCTAAACTAACCCAGTTAGAAGCACTCAGTATCGATTCACCGACGTCAAAGCCAAGCGGCGTTGATATCGCGAACCAACTGAGCCTGATACCTGAACCGAGTGAAGTGGAACAAGCACTAGCGAATGTAGACCCAGATGATTTAACACCTCGCCAAGCATTAGAAGAGCTCTACCGTTTAAAGAAACTGCTTTAGTCTTTTCCAAGTAGCTTCTTTCTGTCGTTTGGCAATGTCGTGTTGATTAGGCGACATAAAATACAAAAGCCACAAACAAAAAAACGCTGACTTAAGTCAGCGTTTTTATTTGTCTTCTATTCAAAGAAACGTCATCAGTTCATTTAGTCGTTTTCTACGTTGAACAGATTTTCCATGTTCAAGCCTTGCTTGATTAGAATCTCACGTAGACGACGAAGACCTTCAACTTGGATTTGACGAACACGTTCACGAGTCAGGCTGATTTCACGGCCCACTTCTTCTAATGTTGACGGTTCATACCCTAGTAGTCCAAATCGACGTGCCAATACCTCTTTCTGCTTAGGATTCAGTTCATCAAGCCAGAAAATCAACGAGTTCTTAATATCATTATCTTGAGTTGAAACCTCAGGATCTGAATTGTTGATGTCTGGAATAATATCCAACAGTGCTTTTTCACCGTCACCACCTATTGGCGTATCGACAGAACTCACTCTTTCGTTTAGACGAAGCATCTTGCTCACATCACCAACAGGTTTATCTAACTTAGAGGCAATCTCTTCAGCTGTTGGTTCATGGTCAAGCTTTTGAGATAGCTCTCTTGCCGTACGTAGGTAGATGTTCAGCTCTTTCACAACATGGATTGGCAAACGGATGGTGCGAGTCTGATTCATTAAAGCACGTTCAATGGTTTGACGAATCCACCATGTCGCGTAAGTTGAAAAGCGGAAGCCACGTTCAGGATCAAACTTCTCTACGGCGCGAATCAAACCTAGGTTGCCTTCTTCAATTAGATCGAGAAGTGCAAGGCCACGATTGCTGTAACGACGAGAAATTTTCACTACCAAACGCAGGTTACTTTCGATCATGCGTTTGCGTGCTGCTTCATCACCGCGTAGAGCTCGACGTGCATAAAGCACTTCTTCTTCAGCGGTAAGTAATGGTGAGAAACCGATTTCACCCAAGTAGAGTTGAGTAGCATCTAAACTTTTAGATGTAACTTCGGTCTCTTCTTTCGTTTCGGTTTTCTTAGTGACAGCTCGTTTTGCTTTTCCAAGTTTTTCCGGTTCCGTGGTTGCTTGGTTAAGATCGAACTCTTGTTTGGTTACTGCATTGCTTATACTCATAACGCCTCCCCCTGGCGAAATTAGCATGACATTTCAACTTCATATGTCGCTAAATGACTATGTCACTCAATACAATACGTTATTAATTCATATTGTATTTAAGGCAAATACCGTTTTGGATTAACTGATTTGCCTTGGTAACGAATCTCAAAGTGCAGCCTAACACTGCTGGCTCCAGAGCTTCCCATTGTTGCAATTTTCTGCCCTGGTTTCACACTTTGCCCTTCAGATACTAATAGTCGGTCGTTGTGCGCGTATGCACTTAAGTAATTATCATTGTGCTTCACAATCACTAGATTGCCGTAGCCTCTTAATGCATTACCCGAATAAACAACCGTTCCCCCTGCAGTCGATACTATTGGCTGACCTCGCTGTCCTGCTATGTCGATGCCTTTATTTCCTTGTTCGCCTACAGAGAAATTCTTAATCACTCTCCCTTTCGTTGGCCATAACCATTTGGATACTTTATCACTTGTTGGTTTGGTGGACGGTGTAACATTCTGTTTACCTTTAGAACCAACATACTCCTTTGATTTGGATTGTTCAACCTTCTTTGGTGGATCTTTTTTAACCACTTTAGTCGTAGTTTGAGCTTGTGCAGATTTAGAGTTTTTACTCTTTTGTGGAGTGGTTTTAGGTTTACTTGCTGTAGATGAAGTTGTGGATGCCGCGACAGGAGCAGCAACGGCTGCTACCGCTACCGTTGATTTACCATACGCTGGTGCGTTGTAACTCGGACGCCATAACTTAAGCTTCTGCCCTGGATGGATAGTGTAAGGAGCAGCAAGCTTGTTATAACTCACAAGATCGTTAACGTCTTTATTCGTTACATAAGCAATAAAATAAAGTGTATCGCCTTTTTTCACTTCGTAGTAACTACCGCGATAGCTGCCACGATCAATCGAGGAATATTTTTTATTTAGGCTTGAAACTGGCGCAGGCGAATTAGCTGCACACCCAATAAGTGCACAGCTAAGCAGTAAAGTACTTACTTTTAACAACTTCGAACGCATCGACTCTCTATCCACCTACACCATTAGTCTTTTTATTAAGCTAGCTCACCAGGAACAAGAGGTACAAATCTCACCATCTCGATAACACTGGATAGGAACTCATCTCCATGGCGAACGATCTTCAATAACTGTTGTTCATCATCACCGACAGGAATTAATAAACGACCGCCATCTTTCAACTGCTGCAAAAGCGCTTGAGGAATCGACTCCGCGGCGGCGGTTACAATAATGGCATCAAAAGGCGCTTTGGACGACCATCCTTGCCAGCCATCACCGTGCTTAGTTGAAATATTATAGAAATCGAGTTGTTTTAGGCGGCGTTTAGCATCCCATTGCAGCGATTTTATTCTTTCAACCGAATAAACATGATCAACCAGTTGAGCCAATACTGCGGTTTGGTAGCCAGAGCCGGTTCCAATTTCCAAAACACGACTACCCTGTTGCAACTCAAGTAACTCTGTCATTTTAGCAACAATATACGGCTGAGATATTGTCTGGCCCTGCCCAATCGGCAGCGCATTATTATCATAGGCTTGATGATACATTGCCTGTGATAAAAAACTCTCTCTTGGCAGTTGGTAAATAGCATCAAGAACCTTTTGGTCCTGAATACCATTTTCAATCAGAAAAGTGACTAAGCGTTCTGCTTGTGGATTACTCACTTACTTCTCTCCTAACCACGTTGCCATCGCACCCAACGACTCATGTGCCGTAAGATCAACTTGTAATGGTGTTACCGATACAAAGCCACGTTCTATCGCACAGAAGTCAGTGCCTTCGCCAGCATCTTGCTCTTTACCCGGAGGGCCAAGCCAATAGATATCATGACCACGAGGGTCTTTTTGCTTAATCATATCTTCAGCATGATGCCGCGCACCTAAGCGTGTCACCTGAGTATCAGACAGTTGTTCCAAGGCTAAATCAGGAACATTAACGTTTAATAGACGATTAGTAGGGATTGGATTTGCTAAATGTTGTTCGACGATACGACGAGCTATAGTCGCCGCTGTCTTAAAATGTTTTTTTCCAACCAGAGAAAACGCCACCGATTGAACACCTAAAAAGTGCCCTTCCATTGCCGCAGCTACCGTACCCGAATAAAGCACGTCATCACCAAGATTTGCACCGTGATTAATGCCCGTTAAAACTAGGTCAGGCATGTCATTTTTTAGAAGTTCATTTAACGCAAAATGTACACAGTCGGTTGGTGTCCCTTGTACCGAATAAGTATTTTTAGCAATCTCTTGAACACGCAGAGGTTGTTCTAAAGTTAATGAATTTGAAGCACCCGAGCGATTACGATCAGGTGCAACAATGATAACTTCAGCAAGATCACATAGTTCATTTGCAAGCTCATGAATACCTTGAGCATGCACACCATCATCGTTGCTGAGTAAAATCTTCATCTTTTATCCTTTCTTTTGTTCCAATTCCAAGTGACTTAAATTCCAATATCAAGTCACTTAGATCCAAGCAGAGTCGTTATTGATCGTAGCTTCTCTCTACGTGTACTTCTTCAACCAGTTCACGAACAATAGCGGTAGCGAAACAACCAGCATCTAAAGAGAACTTGAGAGTCACGTTATCTTCGCTCACTTCCCACGTTAAGCCAGTAGGTTTAAGCGACGCTTCACGGCGGTCATGACGCATACGATTACCGCAAATCAGAGCCATAAGATCAGGTTCAGAATCAAGATGCTTCTGCTCTAAAGCTTGAGGTTCACCCGCTGTTGGCAAAGCATTATCACCAGCTAAAGCGACAGTAACAAATGCAGAGTCGTTCGCAATATCTTGGTTTAACGCTTCAATGTTGTCAGCTGTCACAATAAGTTGAGCACCGTCTTTAAACACGATGTCACCAACCAATGCTGATGCAAAAACACCTTGTTCAATACGGTCTGAAAGGATCAGGTTGTAAATCCACGAGCGTGCTGAAGAAAGATACAAGCTACGCTTATTTTGGTTACGAGTACGTACATTCTCTCGGCCCCAACGGCGAGCCTCAGTAAGGTTATTACCTTCATTACCAAAACGCTGAGCACCGAAGTAATTTGGCACACCTACTTGAGCGACTTTTTCTAAACGTTTTACCACATCATCGCAATCTGTTACTTCAGACAAGGTCAGCTCAAATTGGTTGCCAACTAAATCACCTGGACGTAATTTTTTGTTATGACGTGCAGTCGCTAAAATATCAATGCTTGGGTACTGTGCTAAGAAAGCTGAAAAGTCAGGTTCACCTTTAGGTAAGTGCACACTCAACCACTGTTCTGTAACAGCGTGACGGTCTTTCAAACCCGCCCAGCTCACGTCTTTCGACTTAACACCGCATGCTTTAGCCAGTTCGTTTGCAACGAAACTCGTATTTTCACCCGTTTTACGAATACGAACCATTAGGTGTTCGCCTTCACCAGTGAACTCAAAACCCAAGTCTTCATTAACGACAAAGTGTTCGGCTTTTGCTTTTAGTTTTGCTTTCGCAGTTGGTTTACCGTTTAGGTAAACCAATGAAGATAAAATATCTGACATGCTGTTCTTTTCGTGTTGGTGCTTACGCACTTTTGGTAATTAGGACCACCGCTTCACACGCGATGCCCTCTTTGCGACCTGTAAAACCTAAACGCTCGGTAGTCGTCGCTTTTACATTCACATTACTAATGCTAGTTTCTAAATCTTGTGCAATAGCTTGGCACATAGAGTCTATATGAGGTGCCATTTTAGGAGCTTGCGCCATGATAGTAATATCAGCATTACCGATCTCATAACCTTGCTCTTTGACTCGACGATATACATCTTTAAGCAGTTCACGGCTATCCGCACCTTTCCACTCATCATCAGTATCGGGGAAATGACGACCAATATCACCCGCAGCAATAGCACCTAGCAAAGCGTCACACAACGCATGAAGGGCGACATCTCCGTCTGAATGTGCCATAAGCCCTTGCTCGTAAGGAATGCTCACGCCACCAATAATTACTGGGCCTTCACCGCCAAACTTATGCACATCAAAGCCATGACCAATACGAATCATCATTATTCCTTATTCTGACTTAAATAAAACTCAGCCAAAGCTAAATCTTCAGGCTGAGTAATCTTAAAATTATCTGAACGCCCAGCAATCAATGCTGGTGATAAACCCTTCCACTCAAATGCAGAGGCCTCATCGGTAATCGAAACGCCTTGTTGCAAGGCTTCACTCAAGACTTTCCTTAAAGGCTTAGATCGAAACATCTGAGGGGTAAGCGCATGCCAAAGATCGACACGATCGACCGTGTGTTCAATTTGTCCTTGCACACCACGTTTCATTGTATCGCGAACCGGCGCAGCTAAAATCGCGCCCACATCATGGGTCATGGCCCCAGAGATCAGTTTGTCGATATCGCTCAGCTGGATACAAGGCCTAGCGGCATCATGCACCATCACCCAGTCACTGAGTTGCTGTTGAGCAATATAATCCAGAGCAGAAAGCACCGAATCGGCTCTTTCCGTTCCGCCTGAAACTCTGATCACCTGCGGGTTAAGGTTAAGCGGTAATTCAGGGTAGTAAGGATCATCGTCGCTGACCGCTACCACAACTTTAGACACCTGAGGGTGAGACAACAGTTTTTCAACGGTGTGCTCTAAAATCGTTTTACCGTGAATCTGAAGATATTGTTTGGGACGGTCTGCCTTCATTCGGCTGCCGACGCCCGCAGCGGGGACCACTGCAATAATGCTTTGAAGTTGGTTCGACATTAATGAGATTCCTCACCAATAATACGATAAAACGTTTCGCCTTCTTTCACCATTCCCAGCTCATGACGTGCGCGCTCTTCAATCGCGTCTAAGCCTTGGCGTAGATCGTCGATTTCCGCAAACATCTCAGCATTACGAAGATGAAGCTTTTCATTTACTTGCTGCTGAACTTGGATTTCATTGTTCACACCGTAGTAATCAGAAATACCATTTTTACCGAGCCACAGTGTGTGTTGTAGCCAGCCAAACACTATGAGCAGTACTAAAGCAAAAATTCGCATAACACCTTTCGCCGGTTGAAAAAGAAGGAACTAGAATAAGGCACATATATACCATAATGCGCTTATTGGTGCGAGATATGTGGTGTCAGGGAATCAATAAGTCGAAGAATTATTCGGCAGAATAGTGGGTTGTAAGAATGAGATTCCCACGAACCTCCTCCGTAAAACTAAAAGAATGATAGAACAATCGAAGATAGAGCACTTATCCGCTCGGCTGTTATATCGTCATTCTCAAGAAGGAGGAACGACTGAGTTGGGCATCTATAACGACAAACGTTAATAAGGGATTCCCTACTCCTTCTTTCGTCAGCCAGGGGAATCACGAATTTCAGGCAAAAAAACGCCCTACCGGAGTAGAGCGTTTTTCAAAAGCTTAAGTTAACAATTCGCTAGGCTTTAAGTCTTGAAGAAAGTGCTGAAGAAAGTGCTGACCTTTAACTTCCTTGAGACCGCTTTTGTTGTAAAAGGAGGAACTTTAGAACCTAGAGCTTCTTTCCCTCAGTTTTCTACAGACAAAAAAATGCCCCGCATTAGCGAGGCATTCAAAGCTTAGATTAACAATTCCTTTGGTTTAAAAACCAGAGAGATTATTGACCTTTAACTTCTTTAAGACCGTTGAAAGGAGCTTTAGAACCTAGAGCTTCTTCGATACGGATTAGTTGGTTGTACTTAGCAACACGGTCAGAACGGCTCATAGAACCAGTTTTGATTTGACCTGCAGCTGTACCTACCGCTAGATCAGCGATAGTTGCATCTTCAGTTTCGCCAGAACGGTGAGAGATTACTGCAGTGTAGCCAGCGTCTTTAGCCATCTTGATAGCAGCTAGAGTCTCTGTTAGAGAACCGATTTGGTTGAACTTGATAAGGATAGAGTTAGCTACGCCTTTCTCGATACCTTCAGCAAGAATCTTAGTGTTTGTAACGAATAGATCGTCACCAACGATTTGAAGCTTGTCGCCTAGAAGTTCAGTTTGGTGCTTGAAGCCATCCCAATCTGACTCGTCAAGACCGTCTTCGATAGAAACGATTGGGAAGTTGTTCGCTAGGTCAGCTAGGTAGTGGTTGAACTCTTCAGAAGTGAAAGTTTTACCTTCGCCCTTCATGTTGTAGATACCAGCTTCTTTGTCGAAGAACTCAGATGCAGCACAGTCCATAGCAAGAGTAACGTCTTTACCTAGTTCGTAACCAGCAGCTGCAACAGCTTCTGCGATAACTTCTAGAGCTTCAGCGTTAGACTTAAGGTTAGGAGCGAAACCACCTTCATCACCAACTGCAGTGCTGTAGCCTTTAGACTTAAGTACTTTAGCTAGGTTGTGGAATACTTCAGCGCCGATACGTAGACCTTCTTTAAGAGTTTTAGCGCCAACTGGTTGGATCATGAACTCTTGGATGTCAACGTTGTTATCAGCGTGCTCGCCACCGTTGATGATGTTCATCATTGGTAGAGGCATAGAGAACTGACCAGCAGTACCGTTTAGCTCAGCAATGTGCTCGTATAGAGGCATGCCTTTCGCAGCAGCAGCAGCTTTTGCGTTAGCTAGAGAAACAGCAAGGATAGCGTTAGCGCCAAACTTAGACTTGTTCTCAGTACCGTCTAGATCAAGCATAACTTGGTCAACGTCAGCTTGTGCTTTAGCGTCAGAACCAATTAGAGCTTCAGCGATTGGGCCGTTTACAGCTTCAATAGCTTTAAGAACACCTTTACCTAGGAAACGTGATTTGTCGCCGTCACGTAGCTCAAGAGCTTCGCGAGAACCAGTAGATGCGCCAGATGGAGCAGCAGCCATACCTACGAAACCGCCTTCTAGGTGTACTTCAGCTTCTACAGTTGGGTTACCACGTGAATCGATGATTTCACGACCTAGAACTTTAACGATCTTAGACATTGAATGTTTCCTTCTCGTTGAATATATAAATGTCAAATTTAAAAGGTAGCAGCACAACTTACGCTACTACCTGTATTCCTTTTTACTTTTCTAATTCGCCGCGCTGATATTCACCAGCTGCTTTAACGAAACCTGCAAACAATGGGTGACCATCGCGAGGTGTTGAAGTGAACTCTGGGTGGAATTGAGCAGCAATGAACCATGGGTGGTTAGGGTTCTCAATAACTTCAACCAGTTTCTTGTCCGCAGATAGACCCGATACTTTTAGGCCCGCTTTTTCAATTTGTGGACGAAGATTGTTGTTCACTTCGTAACGGTGACGGTGACGTTCGTGGATCGTCGCACTACCGTATAATTCGTAAGCTTTTGTCCCCTTAGTTAGGTGACAAAGTTGCGAACCTAGGCGCATAGTACCACCTAGATCAGATTTTTCAGTACGCTCTTCAACTTTACCTTCACCGTCAATCCACTCAGTGATTAGGCCAACAACCGGGTATTTAGTTTCTTTGCAGAATTCAGAAGAGTGTGCACCTTCCATTTTCGCAACATTACGAGCGTACTCAATAAGAGCAACTTGCATACCTAGACAGATACCTAAGTAAGGTACTTTGTTTTCACGAGCGTATTGTGCAGCAAGGATCTTACCTTCAACACCACGATCGCCAAAGCCACCAGGAACTAGGATTGCATCTAGGCCTTCTAAAATCTCTACGCCTTTTGACTCAACATCTTGAGAGTCTACGTATTTAATTGTGACGCTTAGGCGGTTTTTCAAGCCTGCGTGCTTAAGTGCTTCATTTACTGATTTGTATGCATCTGGTAGTTCAATGTACTTACCAACCATACCAATCGTTACTTCACCCGTTGGGTTAGCTTCTTCGTAAATTACTTGTTCCCATTCAGACAGATCAGCTTCTGGAGCATCGATACCGAAACGCTTACATACAAGATCATCAGTACCCTGTGCACGGATTAACTGTGGAATCTTGTAGATTGAATCTACGTCTTTCATAGAGATAACTGCTTTTTCTTGTACATTACAAAAAAGAGCAATTTTCTTACGTTCGTTTGCTGGGATAACACGATCTGAACGACAAACTAGAATGTCAGGTTGGATACCAATAGACAGTAGCTCTTTTACAGAGTGTTGCGTTGGCTTAGTTTTAAGCTCACCCGCTGCACCTAAATAAGGAACGAGAGTTAAGTGCATAAACATCGCGCGTTCACGACCTAATTCTACAGCTAACTGACGAATCGCTTCCATGAATGGTAGAGATTCGATATCACCAACAGTACCACCAACTTCAACAAGCGCGATATCGTGGCCTTTAGCACCAGAGATTACGCGTTCTTTAATAGAGTTAGTAATATGTGGAATAACCTGGATAGTTGCACCTAGGTAATCACCGCGACGTTCATTACGTAGAACGTCAGCATAAACACGACCTGCAGTGAAGTTGTTACGCTTGGTCATCTTGGTGCGAATGAATCGCTCATAGTGACCAAGGTCAAGGTCAGTTTCAGCGCCATCTTCCGTAACGAACACTTCACCGTGCTGAGTCGGGCTCATAGTGCCTGGATCAACGTTGATGTAAGGGTCAAGCTTCATCATAGTCACTTTAAGACCACGAGCTTCTAAAATAGCCGCAAGAGATGCTGCTGCAATACCTTTACCTAGAGAGGATACAACCCCGCCAGTAACAAAAATGTAATTTGTCGTCATGTTTAACCTGAAATTGGTTGAATGAGGGAAATGGATTACTTCTGGACGGGATGAAAATATACCAGAAGCCCCTTATCGCCACAACGTGAAATCTATCACACTGCTATTTTTTATTTTTTGCTTCAAATCAATTCATGATAAATGCTTTGGTTATCTTTTCTCCGCCACTTTGACCTCATCCCACATGGAATCAAGCTGTTGTAGAGAAAAATCGGTTAAATTCTTATCTTGTTGGCGAACTATTTGTTCCACCCCTTTAAAACGACGTGAAAATTTCAAGTTCGCTTTTGTCAGAGCCGATTCCGGATTTTTGCCCAGATGTCGAACCAAATTTACCGTTGCAAACAGTAAATCACCCAGTTCTTCTTCAACTAACTCTTCGTTTGGTGTTACTTGAAGCGCTTCTTCTAGCACCTCATCCACTTCCTCTAAAACCTTATCCGCTACTGGTCCAATAGAGTCCCAATCAAAGCCAAATTTTGCGACTTGTTTCTGGATCTTTGTAGCACGCGAAAGTGCAGGCAGAGAGTTTGGTATTGAGTCTAGAATACTTTCCTGAGTTTTTCCTGCCTCTGCTTTTTCTTTGGCTTTTTCAGCTTCCCAATTAGCATTAATTTCTTCGTCGTTAGTAAACTCGGCATCAGAGAATACATGCGGATGGCGGCGTGTCAGTTTCTCATTGATACCGTCTACCACATCAGAAAACTCAAACAAGCCCTGCTCTTTCGCCAATTGGCTATAGAAAATCACTTGAAACAACAGGTCACCTAACTCTTCTTGTAAGTTTGGCCAATCTTTATTGTGAATCGCGTCCACCACCTCATAGGTCTCTTCGATAGTATGCGGCACAATTGTTTCAAAATTTTGTTTTAAATCCCTAGGACAGCCACCTTCTGGATCGCGCAGCTTAGCCATAATCTGTTCAAGTTGTTCAATCGGGTGATTCATCGTTTTCTTCCTATTCACTGTCTTTGATTTTAAATTTATAACGTCTTCTAAAACTAAAAAAGGTGAGTAGCCAAAACCACTCACCTTTGTTGATACTGTCTAATTCTCTAAATAATTGAAACTGTGGCTAGGCGACAAGCAAACGAGACTCCTGAGCATAGCTTGTCTATGTGATTGAGCGAGTGCGCGCAGGCAACAACGCCATCAGCTTCAAGTATGACGAGAATTTTAGCCTAGGCGTTTTACGCTCATTACATCTTTGATTTGTTCTACTCGGCTGGTCACTCGACTCAGAATCTCAATATTGGTCACTTCCAAATCGAAATCCATAACCGACAGCTGACGTTTATAGTCAATACGGCTCTTCATTGTCGTTACACTGACTTTTTCGTTCAAGAACAATGATGTGATGTCTTTTAACAAACCGTTGCGCTCTAGCGCTTCTACACGCAGTGTTAGGATATATGAGCCTACAAAACCATGTCCCCAGACTGTATCGATAATACGCTCAGGTGCATGTAAATTAAGCTCACTTAACTGCTCACAATCGCTGCGGTGTACCGATATACCACGACCTTGAGTAATGTAACCTTTGATCACATCGCCCGGGATCGGCTGACAACAACGAGCCAAGTGGGTCATTAGGTTATCGACCCCTTCTACGACCACGGCATCTTTTTTCGGGCGGCTCTGATGAGCGGGCTTATTATCAGATTCAAGCAACTTCTCTAGCGCTTTCTTATCTTCTTCTTCCGCCGTCGGCTTATTAACTAGGGCATTGATGTGATTCACGACTTGGTTAATACGCAAATCGCCACTACCAATACCCGCATACAACTCATCGGGCGTGTTGACGTTGAATCGTTTCAGCGCATATTGCTCAGCATCTTTCAATGTTGCACCGACTCTGCCGAGTTCGACTTCTAAGATATCTCGTCCGGCTTCAAGGTTTTTCTCTCGACTCTGAGCTCGGAACCATGCATTAATCTTTGCTCTTGCACGGCTAGAGTGAACAAATCCTGTGGTCGGATTTAGCCAATCACGTGATGGGTTCGGTTCTTTTTGAGTGATGATCTCAACTTGATCGCCCATTGCGAGCTTATGAGTAAACGGAACTATTCGACCCGCTACTTTTGCACCGATACAACGGTGCCCGACCATCGAGTGGATGTGGTAAGCAAAATCCAACGGTGTTGCACCCATTGGTAGATCAACGACATCACCGCGCGGTGTAAAGGCATAGACACGGTCATCAAAGACTTGGCTGCGCACTTCATCCAGCATTTCGCCAGAATCCGACATCTCTTCTTGCCAGTCGATAAGCTTACGCAACCAAGTGATTTTTTCGTCGTAGCCGCTACGTACGTTGCTAGATGCACCTTCTTTGTATTTCCAGTGCGCAGCAACACCAAGTTCAGAGTCTTCATGCATCTGCTTGGTACGGATCTGAATCTCAATGGTCTTGCCTTCAGGGCCAAGAACCACGGTATGAATTGATTGGTAACCATTTGGCTTGGGATTCGCCACATAGTCATCAAATTCACTGGGTAGGTGTTTGTATTTGGTATGAACCACGCCCAACCCGGCATAACAGTCTTGCAGTTGGTCGGCGATAATACGCACCGCACGTACATCAAAAAGCTCATCAAACTCTAAGCCTTTTTTCTGCATTTTACGCCAAATGCTGTAGATGTGTTTTGGTCGGCCGCTGACTTCAGCATTGATGCTTGAACGCTTCATTTCTGCCGTTAAATCATCAACGAAATCTGTAATGTATTGTTCGCGCACGATACGACGCTCAGACAGCTGTTTTGCAATCTGTTTATACGTATCAGGTTGTTGGTAGCGGAAAGCGTAATCTTCAATTTCCCACTTTAGCTGACCAATACCCAAACGATTTGCAAGCGGAGCATAGATGTTGGCACACTCTTTTGCTGCCGCACGGCGCACAGCATCAGGAGCCTTTTTCACTTCTATAAGGTTACAAATTCGTTCAGCTAGCTTGATGACTACGCAGCGGAAGTCATCCACCATTGCGAGTAGCATTCGACGAACATTATCGACTTGACCCGAGGCTGCACTGCCTTCAAGGGTAATATTTAGCTGGCCCAAAGCCGCCATTTCTTCCACGCCATCAATCAGCTTTACGGTTTCTTTCCCGTAACTCTCTTCAAACGCTTCGCGCTCAAAAACACCGCTTGATACGACAGGGAATAGCTGTGCTGCAATTAAAGTAGCGCGATCCATAGACAATGTGACCAAGATTTCGATCATTTCACGTCCACGCCAAAGCAAAAGTGTTCCTTGATCGTGATCTTTTAATAGCTCTTCACAGTGACGATAAACTTTGGTCAGTTTATTCGAGGTTTTTGCGTCTTGATTTAGTGACGCAATCCAATTATCTAGCTCAAACTGTTCGCTTGGGTTTAAATGTGCGCTTCGTACCGCAACCATCATGCCTTCCTAGTTATTATGTTTTATACCCAATTCAATATGACTAACTGGTTCCGCGTTAGTTCGAATCATATTGATATCAGCGCAGACTTCCCTGCGCCTTTGATTCATTTTGAAGCTGTGTTTAGGAGCCTCTAAGCCTTGATAAAGAGAGCCATCGATTCTAGATGACTGGTATGAGGGAACATGTCCAACATACCCAGCTTAGCCAATTGGTAGCCTTGTTTTTCTAAGCTCTCAGAATCTCTAGCTAGAGTAGCAGGATTACACGAAACATAAACCACACGCTTCGCTCCTAGCGCTGAAATTTGATCAACGATCCCACTCGCTCCGGCACGTGCTGGATCAAGCAACACTTTGTCGAATTTTTCTTTTGCCCAAGATTGCGAAGATAGGTCTTCTTCAAGGTTGGTTTGATAAAATTCAGTATTGCTTAACTGGTTTAGCGCAGCATTAGACTTGGCTTGTTGTACCATTTCATCAACGCCTTCCACGCCAACCACAAACGCCGATTGTTGAGCGATAGGCAAACTGAAATTACCCAAGCCACAGAACAGATCAAGCACGCGGTCATCGGTTTGAGGCTCAAGCCACTCAATCGCTTGAGCAACCATCTGTTGGTTCACTTTCTGGTTTACTTGAATAAAGTGGTTTGGCTCAAAAGGTAACGTTACGCCAGTTTCGCTATAAGCTGGCGCATCCCCAACTAAGCGAACCAATTGATCGGTTTCAGGCATCGAATAGAGCGTTGCGCCCTCTTCTTTTGCTAACGCAATCAGCGCTTGCTCATCTTTCTCGACCAAAGGTTTAAGGTGACGTAGCACCATCACTGGACCAGTATCTCCGAGTACTAATTCAAGATGTCCTAAAGACGTAAGGTTCTTGAAAGTGTTCAGTAAATTCTTCAACTTTGGCAACAATACATTAAGGCGAGAATCAAGAACGGCACAGTCGGTGATATTTTCAATCTGCTTACTTTGCTTCTTACGGAAACCGAACTGAAGCAGCTGTGTTTTTTTATCAACAAATAAGCTAATTCGAGCACGGCGGCGATAACCCGTTTCTTCACCCAAAATAGGCTGCGCAAGCTCAGTGTTAGTGGTTTGATATTGACTCATCAGATGCGTAAGGGATTGAGCTTTGTGCTCTACCTGAGAAGCGTAACCGAGGTGTTGGAGGTGACAGCCACCACACTGATTAAAGTGCTTACAAAACGGCTTTAAACGCTGCTCACTCGGCTTCAGTAATTTGATGAGTTTTGCTCGCGAAAACTTACTTTTGCTCTCAGTAAGTTGAATAACAACCTGCTCACCAGGCAATGCGCCATCAATGAAAACAGGCTTATTTTTCTGATAAGCGATGCCAGCGCCATTGTGATCCATTCGTTCAACCAAAATCGATTGATGCTTGGTCTCGAGTTGAGTTTTCTTTTTTGGTTGGAAAAAACGTGCCATTGCTTGTGCCTAATGTATCTTTTAATAAGTAATTGGTATCCAGGACTCACTATTCTGTCTTGGAATCATTGTCGAACGTCACGGCTTTGATTAAGCTTACCGTTCACTTAACCGCCATTGTGTGCGTTATTTTCCCATATCCAGACCTCGATGTAATTAAAGAACATGACCAGATATGGCTTAAGAGCCCGTGTAATTACCTTAACTCTAGCTCCAACCCTGATTATTGGGCTGCTATTGAGTGCATTTTTCTCATTTAACCGCTATCAAGACCTTGAAGGGCAAGTGGTTAACACTGGTACCAGTATCATTGAACCACTTGCGATTGCGAGTGAATCAGGCATGAAGCTCGAAAGTCGAGAGTCTGTTCGTCAGCTGATTAGCTATGCTCACCGAAAGAATTCCAAACTGGTGCGCAGTATCGCGGTGTTTGATGAACGTCATGAGTTGTTTGTAACCTCAAACTTCCATCCTGACTTTGAAAGCCTAACTTATCCAAAAGACAAACCCATCCCGCATTTAAGTTCATCGAACTTGCTCGACAATACGTTGATTCTTCGAACGCCTATCATTGCGGAAGGTCAGTACATCAACTCAGCAAACGGGCAATCTCAGGCCAACCAAGCGATCGGCTATATCGCGATTGAACTCGACTTGTCTTCATTACGATTACAACAGTATCAAGAGGTGTTCTCTGCTTTCTTGGTATTGATTCTGGGGCTTGGGCTTTCTGGTGTATTTGCTTTTCGCTTGATGCATGACGTAACCCAACCGATCACACACATGAAAAACATGGTCGACCGAATTCGTCGTGGTCACCTAGATGTGCGTATCGAAGGTAAAATGCATGGTGAGCTAGATTCGCTGAAAAACGGTATCAACGCGATGGCGGTTTCGTTATCAGAATATCACGTCGAGATGCAGCACAGTATCGACCAAGCAACTTCCGATCTGCGTGAAACCCTTGAGCAGCTAGAGATTCAAAACGTTGAGTTAGATATCGCGAAAAAACGCGCCCAAGAAGCCGCTCGTGTTAAGTCTGAATTTTTGGCAAATATGTCTCACGAATTGAGAACACCACTCAACGGTGTGATTGGCTTTACTCGCCAAATGCTCAAAACCCACCTATCGAACAGCCAAACCGACTATCTGCAAACCATTGAACGATCCGCGAACAATCTACTTAGCATCATTAATGATATCTTGGACTTTTCCAAACTCGAAGCGGGCAAACTAGCCTTAGAAAACATCCCATTTGAGTTCCAAGGAAGCCTTGAAGAGGTCGTCAACCTTCAAGCAACCAATGCTCATGAAAAAGGCTTAGAGTTAACCCTTAAAATTGATCCTAAAGTACCGCAAGGTGTTGTTGGTGACCCACTACGTATCCAGCAAATATTGACTAACCTTGTAGGTAACTCAATCAAATTCACTGAGCGTGGCAACATCGATATCAGCGTCGAGCTACGCTCACAAACCGAAGACAGTATTGAATTACAATTCATGGTTCGAGACACGGGGATTGGTATTTCTGAACGTCAACAAGCTCAATTATTCCAAGCCTTCAGTCAAGCGGATGCGAGCATCTCTCGTCGCTATGGCGGTACAGGCTTAGGTCTGGTCATTACCCAGAAATTGGTGAGCCAAATGGGTGGAGAGATCAGTCTAACCAGTCGCCTACACCAAGGTTCGACGTTCTGGTTTACGTTAAGGCTTTCTACCACTGATATGCCGATGACTGAGCTGATTGAGACTCAGTGTTTGCAAGACAAGCAACTGCTGCTTATCGAACCAAACATGCAAGCGGCGTCGATTACTCAACAAATCTTAACCCAAGAAGGCTTGGTGGTCACTTATCGTTCAGTTATGCCTGACGAGTCTACCTCGTATGACTACGTTCTACTCAACCTAGCCGCGAACCAAGAGTATCAATTTGATACCGTGAGTGGTTGGGCTATTGGTGCGAAGAAAATAGCTCAGAATGTAATTATTGGTACGCCAAGTACCGAATTAGCACTAGGAGAGCAACTAATGAAAGAGGTGGACGTTCAATGCATTACCAAACCCCTCTCTCGTAAGAAACTGTTGCAAACTCTCATATCGAATCAAGCGCCAACCTTGATTGCTCCTGCCATTGAAACACACTCGGAAGAGAAGTTGCCGCTCACCGTATTAGCCGTTGATGACAACCCTGCCAACCTAAAATTAATTACCGCACTACTGAAAGAACGCGTAGAAACAGTCATCAGTTGCACCAGCGGTCAAAAGGCCATCGATAAGGCAAAAGAAACACCATTTGATATCATTTTCATGGATATCCAAATGCCACAGATGGACGGTGTGACCGCTTGTCAGAACATCAAGAAGCTGGCTAACAATGCGAATACACCGATCATTGCAGTGACAGCTCATGCCATGGTGGGCGAACGTGATCGACTACTTGCAGCCGGTATGGATGACTACCTCACCAAACCAATTGAAGAACATGTTTTACAACAAGTACTCATTCATTGGAACCCAACGTCAGAAGTTGATCACATCGAAAAAATAGACCCTGACCACCCAGCAGTTTCCACTGAGGTGGACAATAGCCAAGTATCAGAAACAGAAGCTAACGAACACAAAAACATCATCATTGATTGGCAAGCAGCAATGAAGCAGGCAGCCAACAAAGAAGATCTCGCACGAGATATGTTACAAATGCTAGTGGACTTTATTCCTGAGGTTTATGAGGCCGCCGACAAAGCGATTGAAGACAGTGATTACCCTGTTGAACAATTGACACACATCATCCATAAAATGCATGGCAGCAGCTCATACAGCGGCGTACCAAGGCTAAAATCGGTTTGTGCAACGATAGAGAAAGAGTTACGTTCTGGAACTTCAGTTGAAGATATTGAACCGGAGCTTTTTGAGCTTCAGGATGAATTAGATAAGGTTCAAGCAACCGCGATTCACTACTTAAAACCGGCCAAGAGATAGCATCAGCCGAAATAATAAAGACTGAAGCCTTAAATGCAGACCAATAAAAAGCAGAGCTCATGAGCTCTGCTTTTTTTGTCTAGTGCTGAATTCAAACTAGATTGAGATTGGCGGTAATCTATTTATGACTCGAGTAACACCGTTGCCACGGCATAGTGCCGCTCATCTGAGATAGTCAGGTGAATCGACTTGGTTCCACTCGCCTCCGCGATTTCACGAGCTTTCTTATGTAAGCGTAATACTGGCTTACCATGCTCATCATTGGAAATCTCGAAGTCGTGAAAGGTAACACCAAGAGCAATCCCCGTACCTAGCGCTTTAGACGCTGCTTCTTTAGCAGCAAAACGCTTTGCAAGGTAACGCCCTTTTTGCTTTAGTTGTTGAAACACTTCAAACTCAGAATCCGTCAAAATACGCTGCGCAAAAGCATCGCCACTTCGCGACAATGCCTTCTCGACACGTTCGATTTCTGCGATATCTGTACCTAATCCAACAACAGCCATGTTTACCCTACTACCAAGCTTCTATCTATTAACTTTATCGATTCTACTGATTAACGCTTACGACTAAACTAATGACGAGTTAAAGACCTAAGCGTTGTTGCGTGCTGTTTCCATCACGGCTTTCATATCTGCAACGGCTTTATTCAAACCATCAAAGACCGCGCGTCCCATGATCGAGTGACCGATGTTCAACTCGTAAATCTCAGGAAGTGCCGCAATCGGCGCTACGTTGTGATAAGTCAGACCATGACCAGCATTGACGGTGATACCAAGATCGTTTGCATAGCTTGCGCCTGCAGCAATCTTTTTCAGTTCATCTTGCTGATCTTCTTCTGTTTCAGCATCGGCGTAATGGCCAGTGTGCAGCTCAATGAAAGGTGCGCCACACGCTTTTGCTGCGTCGATTTGCTCACGATCCGCATCGATGAACAGAGATACTTTAATACCCGCTGCAGACAGTTTTTCTGTCGCTGCTTTGATTTTCTCTAGTTGACCCACAACATCCAAGCCACCTTCTGTGGTTAGCTCTTCACGCTTTTCTGGAACCAGACAAACAAACTCAGGGTTAGTATCGAGTGCGATTTGAACCATCTCATCCGTAACCGCCATCTCTAAGTTCATTCGAGTCTGGATAGTTTCAGCAAGAATGCGTACATCGCGATCTACGATATGGCGACGATCTTCACGTAAGTGAATGGTAATACCGTCAGCACCCGCACGTTCAGCAATTTCGGCTGCGTGTACTGGATCTGGGTATTTAGTACCACGTGCATTACGTAGAGTTGCAATATGATCGATATTAACGCCTAAAAGAATTGAGCTCATTTTCCAATACTCCGTGCTCTAGAGAGGGCTATTGTTGGCATAAATAGCTCCCTACTTTTTAATGGTTTGCCGCCAAGATACGGCTTTAAGGCTATGCGTGTAAAGCGTTTTGCCGCTTTTAACTGCTCTTTAGTGACAAACCTACGTTCGCTGATTGCGATAAGTTCATCACCCATGAATGTCAGGTTATCTCTACGTATCGAAGCGATGAAACCTTTCTGCTCTCGATAGCGATAGGTCATATTCGGATCAATCGGTTCGCCGGTACCCGCGCAGTGTAAAAAGTCGACGCCATACCCCATAGCTGAAAGTAGAGCCAGCTCAAAACGACGTAGCGCTGGCTCTGGGTTCTCATTATGAGCCAGTTCTGTTAAAGCATGAAGATAGTCGTGAAAAAATGCGGGCATAGCCACTTCGGCCATCAACACTCGCCCAACCAACTCATTGACATACATTGCTGAATACAAGTTGATACCGGCAAGAGGGAGCCCCAAGCTAATTGGCTCAGCTTGGCGTAAAGTTTTCATTGAACCGTTGCCTGACCACTTAAGTAGCAGCGGCGTAAAAGGTTGCAATGCACCTTTCAAATTAGAACGCTTACTCCGAGCACCTTTAGACATCAACGTCACCCGACCATACTCTTCACTGAAGACGTCCAGAATCAGGCTCGTCTCACTGTATGGTCGACGGTGTAACACAAAGCATCGCTGTAACCCTTCGCTCAATCACTTACCCTTCTTACAGATACAAAAAGAGAGAGTTCGCACTCTCTCTTGAATTTATGGTCAGTTCAACTTTCTCACCGAAGAAAGTGATACTCAATCTATATTATAGATCGTCAATGTAACCTAGTGAGCGAAGTGCACGCTCATCATCAGCCCAACCAGACTTAACTTTAACCCAAGTCTCTAGGTAAACCTTACGACCGAATAGTTCTTCCATATCGAGACGAGCTTCACGACCAATCGTTTTGATCTTCTCGCCCGCTTTACCAATAACCATCTTCTTCTGACCTGTACGTTCAACAAGAATCAGGGCATTGATATGGAAGCCATCGTTATCTGGGTTGTAATCAAAACGCTCAATTTCAACCGTTACTGAGTATGGTAGCTCTTCGCCTGTGAATCGCATCAGTTTTTCACGGATGATTTCAGATGCCATAAAACGCTGTGAACGATCCGTTACGTACTCTTCAGGGAAGTGGTGCGTCGCTTTCGGTAAACAATTACGAACATGCTTACGCAGTACATCGATATTCTTACCTTGCTTCGCCGAAATAGGTACAACATCAAGGAAGTCCATCTTCTTAGACACTTCCATCATATGCTGCATCACATCGGTACGGTCTTGAACGTTGTCTACCTTGTTAATACAAAGTACGACTGGGAAATCTGTTTTTCTCAGCTTGTTCAGTACCATTTCATCATCGTCAGTCCAGTGAGTACCGTCAACAAGGAAAAACACTAGGTTCACATCGCTCAGTGAGCTGTTCGCCGCACGGTTCATCAAACGGTTGATTGCACGCTTTTCTTCGATGTGAAGTCCAGGAGTATCAACGTAGATCGCTTGGTAATCACCTTCAGTTTCTACGCCCATAATACGGTGACGTGTCGTCTGAGGTTTACGTGATGTAATAGAAATCTTCTGACCCAGAATATGGTTCAGAAGCGTCGACTTACCTACGTTTGGGCGACCGACAATAGCGATAAAGCCACAGTGTTGGTTTTCCGGTAGGCCCGTTTTTTTGCTATCAGATGAAAAGAATGCATCGATATCGAAATCTTGGTTGTTATCAGACATTGCTTAGTTGCTCTAATGCTGTTTCAGCAGCCGCTTGTTCTGCCTTGCGGCGGCTAGTGCCTTTACCGATAACAGGTTTATCCACACCTGCCACTTCACACTCAACCGTAAACTCTTGGTTGTGTGCTTCACCTTTAATATTAGTCACTGTGTAGACAGGTAGAGGATTTCTTCGACCTTGTAAAAACTCTTGTAGACGAGTTTTCGGATCTTTTTGAGATACTCCAGGCTGAATAGCATCTAGGCGAGATTTGTACCAGCTTAAAATAATGCCGCGAACCACCTCAGTATCACTATCTAAATAGACAGCACCGATGATAGCTTCAACAGCATCCGCTAGAATAGAATCACGACGGAAACCGCCACTCTTCAACTCACCTGGACCTAATTTTAAGTAATCTCCTAGTTCGAATTCACGACCTAGTTCTGCCAACGTATGACCACGTACTAATGTTGCACGCATGCGGCTCATATCACCTTCGTTTACCTTAGGAAAACGATGGAAAAGATCATCAGCGATAACAAAACTTAAAATTGAATCGCCCAGAAACTCAAGACGTTCGTTATGTTTACCTGCGGCGCTGCGGTGAGTCAGCGCCAAATGGAGAAGATCGGCATCATTGAACTGATAGCCAATCTTTCTCTCTAGTTTATCAATTGGAGAATTCATGCTCTCTCGATGTGTTATGTGATCGATTAATGAATCCCACCGATGCGATTAAAACGCACACCAGTAGGAATCCATGTTGGAAGTACACTGTCTGAACCACGTTCAAATTCGAAGCTAATCCAAATAGCAACGGCCTTACCAACAAGGTTTGCTTCAGGGACAAAGCCCCAGTATCGGCTATCAGCACTGTTGTCACGGTTATCACCCATCACAAAATACTGGCCCTCTGGAACGACCCACTCATTAACACCATTACGAGGCTGATATGCTTGTACACGATCACGGCGTAATGGGTTAACTAAAATCTGGTGCTCCACGTCTCCAAGCTGTTCATTCAGCTGAATCAGGGGGACACCATCTTGAATAAATTGGCTTTCTTCAACGTTACTTAGTTTCACTGGTTCACAGCTGCTAGCACCTTTCGCTTGAATGCAGACCTCTTTACGGCTGCTGTAGCGAATAGTATCGCCCGGCATACCAACAACACGTTTGATGTAGTCAATATTCGGCTGAGGTGGATACTTAAATACAATTGAGTCACCACGTTCTGGCTTGCCTGTTTCTACCAACTGAGTGCGCCATACTGGGTCTTTTAGGCCGTACGCATACTTTTCTACCAAGATAAAATCACCAACCAAGAGGGTTGGCATCATCGAGCCAGAAGGAATTTGAAACGGTTCATAAATAAATGAACGCAAAACCAAAACAAATGCAATTACCGGGAAAATGGACACACTGTTCTCAACCCACCAAGGCTGAGCCGTAACTTTAGCGCTGGTTTCAGCGTCTAGGCCATTCGATTGTGCTTCAACGTCAGCTAGTTTTTGCTGGCGTTTCTTCGCCCACACAAACTTTTCCAACGCCCATACAATGCCGGTCACTAGAGTTACGATCACTAAAATAAGCGAAAATGTATTAGCCATTGATATCCCTTAAATTTCATTTCTTTAAAAATAACGAAAGTGAAAGAATAGCGAGCTACTCTTCCACTTTCAATTATTCGTTTAATGCTGGATAAAGTTAGTCTTTACCAACATGAAGAATCGCTAAAAATGCTTCTTGAGGCAGTTCAACGTTACCAATCTGCTTCATACGCTTCTTACCTTCTTTTTGTTTCTTAAGAAGTTTCTTCTTACGACTGATATCACCACCGTAACATTTTGCGATTACGTTCTTACGTAGTTGTTTCACTGTAGAACGAGCAATAATGTGGTTACCAATCGCAGCTTGAATCGCGATATCAAACATCTGACGAGGAATGAACTCTTTCATTTTCTCAACCAGTAGGCGACCACGAGACTGTGCAATGTCTTTATGCGTGATGATCGCAAGTGCATCAACCGTTTCGCCATTTAGCAATACGTCAACACGAACCATGCTCGACATTTCAAAGCGTTGGAAATTGTAATCCAGTGACGCGTAGCCACGAGATGTTGATTTCAAGCGGTCAAAGAAATCTAGAACTACTTCTGCCATAGGAAGGTCATAAGTCACAGCAACTTGGTTACCGTGGTAAACCATGTCGACCTGTACGCCACGCTTCTCAACACATAGTGTGATTACGTTACCTAGGTAATCTGAAGGCACAAGAATATTACAACGAGCGATAGGCTCACGAATCTCTTCTACATCATTAGTCGCTGGCAGTTTTGCTGGGCTATCAACATAAAGGATGGCGCCATCAGTTTTTACAACTTCGTAAACTACGGTTGGTGCCGTCGTAATTAAGTCTAGGTCGTATTCACGTTCTAAACGTTCTTGAATGATCTCCATGTGGAGCATACCCAAGAAGCCACAACGGAAACCAAAACCAAGTGCAGCCGAGCTTTCTGGTTCGTAAAACAGTGAAGCATCGTTCAGGCTTAATTTGCCTAGTGCATCACGGAAGTTTTCGTAATCATCAGACGATACTGGGAATAGACCCGCGTATACCTGAGGCTTCACTTTTTGGAAACCAGGTAGACGTTCTGTGCTACCGCCTTTCGCAAGCGTCAACGTATCACCAACTGGTGCGCCAAGGATGTCTTTAATACCACAAACAACCCAACCAACTTCGCCAGTATTTAGCTCAGTGGTATCGATTTGTTTAGGTGTGAAGATACCTAGACGGTCAACACCCCAAACTTGGTCTGTCGACATAACTTTAATCTTGTCGTTCTTCTTCAGCTTACCGTTTTTAATACGAACCAAAGAAACAACACCGAGGTAGTTGTCGAACCAAGAGTCAATGATCAGTGCTTGTAGAGGCGCTTCTGGATCACCTTCCGGTGGCGGGATAGCCGTTACGATGTTCTCAAGAACATCATCAACACCTAAACCTGTTTTCGCAGAACAACGAGTCGCTTCCATCGCATCAATGCCAACGATCTCTTCGATCTCTTCAGCAACACGATCTGGTTCAGCAGCTGGTAGGTCAATCTTGTTCAAGATTGGCACCACTTCCAGTTCCATTTCAATAGCGGTGTAACAGTTAGCTAGAGTTTGTGCTTCAACACCTTGGCCAGCATCCACTACAAGTAGTGCGCCTTCACAAGCGGCTAGAGAGCGAGATACTTCGTAAGAGAAATCTACGTGTCCAGGGGTATCGATAAAGTTTAGTTGGTAAGTTTCACCGTCTTTCGCTGTATAATCTAAAGTCACACTTTGCGCTTTAATTGTAATACCACGCTCGCGTTCTATATCCATAGAATCGAGGACTTGAGCTGCCATCTCACGTTCACTTAATCCTCCACAAACTTGGATTAAGCGGTCAGAAAGGGTCGACTTACCGTGGTCGATGTGGGCGATAATCGAAAAATTACGAATGTGCTTCATAGGCTTGGTGTGACTAAACTCTTTGAATAGGGATAATAAGAAAGCCGCTGTGTTTCCAATCTGTATTCAGCATTGGTGGCGGCATTTCAATCAAGTTGGCAGATTCTACCGAATTTAAGTGCAAGACGCATCATAAATTAGACGAGAGGCTCACCTAGGATTCGAATCAAGACGACTTCTTGCTTGGATTTGTCTTCCATTGGTTTGGCTAACCGCTTCGCGAGGGCAATACCACCAGCGGTAAATAGAGCAGCACAGAGTATCACTATCCCCTCGCCCCTTTGGAGTAAGGGTTGTAACAATAGTTGTCCAAAACCAGCACCAATCATCAGCATGAAAAGTGGGATAAGATAAACGATAGCCGCGGACTGAAGCAGGCTTTTTTCTGGGAAGCCAATTTCTACAATTTGCCCGGCTTTAACAAGGCTTAGAGTTTTCAACTGCCAAAACAAAGATTTATTGCCAACAGCTTTGGTAACAATACCGGTGCCGCAGCTTTTTTGAGAAGAACAACTGCTACAACTGGTTTGTTGTTCGCAGCTCAGTTGAACAAAATATTGCTTACCTTTTTGTTCGACTGAGCTAACAGTAGCCAGCGCGGTCATCATTGCGCTGACGCCTGTTTATTGAACTTTACAGATTGAGCAATACGCTTGGCCGTTGCTGGAGGAATATCTCCAACCACAGATATTTCTTTGTCGCCAACCACTAAGCTATGTAAGGTTCTGCGACCCTGGCGAACCAATTGCCCTTTCAATGAATGCTCATCTTTATCGGCTATATACACCGAAAAGCTAAATAGTCCATCACTGAAAAGCTGACTTTCGACCATTTTATCGGTCGTCGCCATTTGATAGCGACTGAGCTCTTTCGACTTAAACCCTTCAGGAATCCAAGACGCTTGCCAGTTAGTTTCGCTCACAAGACCTTCAGGTAGTGACAAAACCTTCGGCAGTTGAGCTTGATTTAAGCCCCCCATAGCCTCGGCAATCTTGTCATTCACCACATAAGATATTGTGCGGTATTGTTCAAGGACTTCGCCATCACGATCAAGAAGATCGGCACGCAATGGAAGACTCGTTTTTTCATCGACCCAGACAACGTAAGAGTATCGAAGGCCATCTTTTGGCACCACTCGTAACACTTGTGTTGTCGTACCCGCTTCACGCGCACGCCCGACCTTAACAAAATCGTAGTACTCGCTAAGAGAATCGATATCTCTGTTAATCATCGAAATGACAGGCGCAACCATGCTGCCAGACTGAATCGTAAATGGCTCTGTACCCGGTTCAATGTAGCTAACTTCGTTACCACGTCGAATGACTTCACGGACAGGGCCGCTTAAGTAAACAAGGTGAGCAAGTTGTTGGTCGTCGTTAACCGCATGGCGATAAACAAGAGGTTCAATACTGCTCTTCTTTATCAAGATATAGGAAAGTTCGTAATTTAGATGCTGACTGGCCTCGTTCATTTGATGTAACAACGCCTTTGCAGTAATTTCCTCTGCAAAGGCTGTTGGAGACATCAAGCTGAACAGTGTCAGTGCACTGACCAGGATTTTCTTCATTCAATGTCCGATTCTAGATGTGCATCTTGCATTGGCGATGCATCACTGTTTAATCTTAGCTGCAGCTCATAATCTTCTAGCATTGCATGAACGCGTTTGCGCTGCTCTTGCAAGTTAGCTTCAGATGCCGGCTTCTCAACAGAGTCACGCGTTAAGCTTACTGGTTCCGCAGAACCCGCAAATGGAATCGTCTGGAGTACAGGCAACTGCTCTGGCGCAGCAGGGTCGCTGCCACCATATTGTTGAACACCTAGTACAACGACTAGTGAGACACACGCTGCCACGGCAACTTGTCCAAACTGTTGTAACCACGCTGGAAGCTGACGCTTCGCTTGCTGAGGTTTAGGTTGCTCTTCAATTGGAGCAACAGTTGGTTCAACATGCACTTGGTGCAGGTTCGGCATTGCACTATGTGCAGGCTCGTTATCAAGCGCTGCCGCAACACTGTTAGCAATGTTCCACTCTGGAGTTTCTGGCGCATCCCCACGCATAACATCACCAATTAGATGGTAACTCTGCCAGGTATCCATGCTTTCTTGATCAGATTCGAGATCTACAATGAGAGCTTTATCGATCGTTTCACCATCCATGAGTGCCGAAAGCTTTTCTTTATCAGCCATTATTTTCACCATAATTATTACAAGTTCTAGCGTTGCAAAAGAGGCTTAATTTTCTTTTCCACCGCTTCACGAGCTCGGAAAATACGCGAACGTACGGTTCCTACAGGGCAATCCATTACTTCTGCAATCTCTTCGTAGCTCAAACCTTCGAGTTCACGCAACGTCATTGCAGTTTTTAAGTCTTCCGGTAGCGCTTCAATCGCTCCAAAAACGACTTGTTTCAATTCGTTTGACAGCGTTAAGTTCTCAGGGTTCGATATTTCTTTTAACGCGCTGCCTGTTTCGTAATATTCTGCATCTTCTGCATCTACATCTGTTGCTGGCGGCCTACGGCTTTGGGCAACGATATGATTTTTAGCGGTGTTCACGGCAATTCGGTACAACCATGTATAGAAGGCACTTTCGCCACGAAAGTTAGGTATCGCGCGGTAAGCTTTAATAAAAGCTTCTTGTGCTACATCAGGTACATCACCGGAATTATTCACGTATCGAGAGATAAGATTACAGACTTTGTTTTGATACTTAACCACTAATAAGTTAAATGCCTGCTTATCTCCACTCTGAACTCGCTCAATCAACACTTGATCGGTTAGCTGCTCGTTCATTCGAGCGGGTACTCCTATTGTTATAGCCCTTACCTTCGCAGATATGGGTACTAATTATGCGAAATGTAGTATTGACACCACCGTCTACAAGAGCACTATTGTGACTAAGCCAAATACTGAAAGTTCCAACTTTCTTAAAATTATTTGCCATTATTGTTTCACAATGTGATGTAATAAAAATAGTTATCCCTATCAATTTGGGGAAACTTGAGCAAAAGCAATGGTATTGAGCAATTAAATATTTCTAGATAGCTGTCTATATCTTGATTCTGCGTAACGTTTTAGGATGACTCGGGAGATTATAACAGTCTTACCGCAACTCCTAAAACAAGACAAGGTCAATTGAGAGTGGACAACTCGACTATAGCCCGGGATTGAATAAGTTTTATGAACGCAAACCGTGAACATCAGTGTGATGTATTAGTGGTAGGAAGTGGTGCGGCAGGCTTGTCATTAGCCTTACGTGTAGCTGAACATGCAAAAGTAATTGTATTGAGCAAAGGACCACGCAGCGAAGGATCGACGTATTACGCACAAGGTGGTATCGCCGCGGTGTTCGATGAGTCGGACAGTATTGAGTCTCATGTAGAAGATACTCAAATTGCTGGGGCTGGGTTATGTGAAGAAGATACCGTTCAATTCATTGCTGAGAATGCAAAAGAGTGTGTGCAATGGCTGATTGATGGCGGCGTTCCATTTGATAAAGATGAGAACAGCACCGAAGGCCAACCAAAATATCACCTCACTCGTGAAGGTGGACACAGCCACCGCAGAATCTTGCACGCTGCCGATGCCACTGGCATGGCAATGCAAACCTCACTACAAGATAACGTCAATAATCACCCAAACATCGAGATCTTCGAGCGCCATAATGCCCTTGATTTGATCACTGAAGATAAAATTGGTGGTTCGAAAGACAAGGTTATTGGTGCCTACATTTGGAACCGCAACCAAGAGCACGTTGAAACCGTGCGCGCTAAATTTGTTGTACTTGCAACTGGCGGCGCTTCAAAGGTTTATCAATACACATCAAACCCAGATGTCTCTTCAGGCGATGGTATTGCTATTGCTTGGCGTGCGGGTTGTCGTGTCGCAAACCTTGAATTCAACCAGTTCCACCCAACATGTCTGTTCCACCCAGAAGCACGCAACTTCTTGCTAACGGAAGCCTTACGTGGCGAAGGTGCATACCTACGCCGTCCAGATGGTTCTCGTTTCATGAAGGACTTCGATGAGCGCGGTGAACTGGCTCCACGTGATGTGGTTGCTCGTGCGATTGACTTCGAAATGAAGCGTTTGGGTGCAGACTGTATGTATGTCGATATCAGCCACAAACCTGAAGAATTCATCACGACGCACTTCCCAATGATCCATACTCGTTTGATGGATTTGGGGATTGATATGACCAAAGAGCCGATCCCTATCGTACCAGCCGCTCACTACACTTGTGGTGGTGTCATGGTCAATAAGCAAGGTCAAACCGATCTAACGAATCTGTATGCTATTGGCGAAGTGAGCTACACCGGCTTACATGGTGCGAACCGCATGGCGTCAAACTCACTGCTTGAATGTGTTGTTTATGCTTGGGCTGCGGCAAAAGATATCGTAGAGAACATAGACCAACCTCAACTGTGCTCAGAACTGCCAGCTTGGGATGAAAGCCAAGTTACCAACAGTGATGAAGAAGTCATCATTCAACACAACTGGCACGAACTACGCCTGTTCATGTGGGATTACATGGGTATTGTTCGAACGGATAAACGTCTAGAACGTGCAATGCGCCGTATTCAGATGCTGCAGCAAGAAACTCATGAGTACTACAGCTACTTTAAGGTTTCCAATAACCTGCTTGAGCTGCGTAACTTATTGCAAGTCGCTGAGTTAATGGTTCGTTGTGCGATGCAACGTAAGGAAAGCCGTGGCCTACATTACACGTTGGATTACCCTGAGCTTGCTAAAGACAGTGGTCCAACGATTCTTACACCAGAGAAAGACCAGTTATAGTCACTTAGCCTTAGCTATTTAGATTTAACTATTTAGTTAAGAGCAATCAAACGAAAAGGAGCTAAGTGCTCCTTTTTCTTTGTCTATCGTTCTCGTTGTAAGTTCACCAGAAAATGGCGATATTCACGATCATGACAACTGTCTCGCCATATCAATACCGAATGCCCGCACTCAAACTTCAACTTAATGAAAAACTGCGCCCAGATCTTATCAACCGACTTTAGAATATAACGTTGGTCATTCAGTCGAATTTCACCATCTTCTTTATAATCAAAACGCCCTTGAGCACTGTTCAGAATTACGTGATTCGTTATAAATAAGTTAATGATTAAGGATAAACAATAGAGAGCAACGACGAGAGGAATGGAAGAAAAGACAGTGACAAACAAAAGGCACCCGAAAACAGTGCCTTTTGCAAATAATGCGAAATATGAAGGGTTAAGCTGAAGCTTAACGAACCTTGCTGAGGTTATGCGCGACAATTTTATCAACCATTGAAGCATGGCCTAGATTTTCACTGCGCCCATGTCCCATCACCCAAGTAAACAAATCTGGGTCATCACACTCAAGTAGAGAAACAAACTCGCGCTGTTCCTGATCTTGTAACGAATCAAAACACTCTTCAAAAAATGGCATGATAACAACATCAAGTTCTAACATGCCGCGACGGCAACCCCATTTAATTCGTGCTTTCTGCTCTGCAGTGTACATTGGCTATCCTCACCTATAATTTTTCTTTCTCGGAGTGTAACAAGTCACACGCTCTGCAACTACTATGTGAGTCACAGTCCCTATCTAAGCTCACAAAAAAACCTAGGCTGACAAAGAAACAGAACCGGATTAACATAGAGCCAAATAAAATTCTTAGGAAAGATAAAATGGATTGGAAAAACACATTTCAGCCGCTCGCTCACACACAAAATGATTCACTTCCAGAACTGATGATGACTCACGTTTCTGATTGGAGTGCCATTACCATGATAGGCGATGACAAAAAATCGTACTTACAAGGTCAAGTAACATGCGATGTCGTCACTCTTCCTAATGATGAATCTACATTAGGCGCGCATTGTGATGCAAAAGGAAAGGTATGGAGTATCTTTCGCTTGTTCCACCACAACGGCGGCTACGCACTTATGCAGCCTAAATCTGCGATTGAAGTCGAGTTAGTTGAAATCAAGAAATACGCTGTATTCTCTAAGGTTGATATCGAGCAGACCTCAGACGTGGTTATCGGAATCATGGGCACTTCAGCGAACCAATACGTTGATTCGATTGCAGAGGGTCAAGGAAAAGTGCGTACTATCTCTGGTGGCACTGCCGTTCAGGTATCTGACAACCGTTGGGCTCTACTTGTTACGCAAGAAGCAGCAGAGGCTTTGGTATCAAGCAGCTCAGCTGAAAAAGTATCGGAAGCGCTTTGGCAGTATCATGAAATTCTTGATGCTCAGCCTAACCTATCGAAGGTAGAGCAAAACGAACATATCCCTCAGGCGCTTAACCTACAAGCCATTGGCGGTATCAGCTTTTCAAAAGGCTGTTACACAGGTCAAGAAACGGTTGCTCGAGCCAAGTACCGCGGCATGAACAAGCGTGAAATGCGCATTGTTTCTGGAACGACTTCAGATGTACTGTCTCTAGAGAATACGATTGAACTTGAACGTAGCGTTGGCGAAAACTGGCGTGGCGCAGGACGACTATTAAACGTGTATCAATTTGCTGATAATCACGCGATTGGTTTGATGGTACTACCAAACAACCTTGATGACGACGTTCAGCTTCGACTGACCGCGCAGCCTGATCAAACATGGAATATCCTGTCACTACCTTACAGCCTTGACGACGAGTAACCACGTGGAAACACTGATTACACAATGGCTGGATCAACAGCAGGTGAACTATCGCCTGCTGATGCAAAGTAAACCAACCACCAGCATAGAAGAAACAGCTCAAGAGCGAGGTATCGACGCCTCTCAAATGGTGAAGTGTATCCTGCTCAAGGATATGGGCAACCAATATGCGTTGGCCTGTACTGCTGGTGACCGCTCAGTCGACCCTAAGAAAGTACGCTCGGTACTGAATTGCCGTCGAATGACCTGTGTATCACTCGCTGATGTTGAAACGATCACAGGGTTTAAGGCTGGGTGTGTTGGCCCTCTTGCTCTAAAGAGATACATGCCGATCATTTTTGATCCTTCTCTGCAGAACAACGTCTTCGTGACGATCAGCTCTGGCGATCGAATGGCTGGCATTGCGTTGGATCCCAATGATCTTATGGCCCGTTGCTGACATCAGTCGATGATCTTTTCGATCGTGTCATCGTTCGCAAACTTCATTAAGCTTTTTCATTGAATACATTTTTAGTGTGAGCTTTGTCATAAGAAAAACACACAAATAGTAAATAGTTAATCAAAATAAAAGCATAAGTAGTCACAAGGGTGAATTTGCGTTATTGTAAATTCACTGGCTAGCCTTTAGGCAAATCAGTACAAGTGAATCCACTGAGTAACATCAGTATCCACTTTTGTGTAATGCATCTGTGACTATTCGCCCGTTTTAGACGGGCTTTTTTTTGTCAAAAATTTACAATTTGATTACACAAACAAAAAAATCCCGCCTATTCTTATACTTGTAACATTATCACTGCTTAATACCGGACAGGAAAGTTCACAGCAGTTCACTACTCAGTATTATTTTGGGGAGGAGCTCACGTAAAAATAGATATTTACTGAAGAAAGTGCTTAGAACAGCACAAATATCTAATTAACGTCAACTCTACTGCATATTACTCCATGCTTATCACAATTATTATCTCGGAGTTTTTCTATAATATGCAGGCTAGGTAAATATAAGGATAATTAAAATGAGACTGTTTAAGCGCTATACACCGAGTATGATTGCTAAACATGTAAGTCGACTTTTCAAAGGACGAATCTACATTTACGGCGTAGGAAAATTTGAGTTTGATAACGGTAAACTCGTGCTACCAGACCGAGCAGAAAGACGTCACTTTCAAACGGTAAAAGAAATAAATAGTGAAATCATGAAACTGCGCTGCGCATACGCATGATCTGATTATCTACAGAATTAAAAACAAAAAGGGTTGGCATAATGCCAACCCTTTTTTCGTGTTCATGATTGAGCCAATGGCAATCAGATCCAGCTACTAACCATCAACAACGGCTCACCCGTGCGCGACTATTGATTTGTGATTTGTGATTATTGATTATTGATTATTGATTATTGATTCACGACTATTGGTGCGTAACTGGACGCTTGGCTAGATCGGGAAGATTGCCTGACAAACCCAGTGCTCGCTTCATGATCTCATCTTTCGCACCCGGTAATTGGCCAGCTAGCTTCATACCGATACCACGAATCAACTTCTTGGCTGGATTATCACCTTCAAACAGATCTTTAAAGCCCTGCATTGAAGCAATCATCTTGGCCGCCTCAGCTTTTCTCCAACGCTCATAGCCACGAAGGTTACGCTTGGTACCAATATCCTCACCAGCAGCCCATAGCGTTAATAGCTCTTGCGCTAAGCTTGCTGCATCAAGTAAACCGAGGTTCACACCCTGACCAGCTAATGGGTGAATGGTATGCGCCGCATCACCAACTAGAGCAACACGTTCTACAGCAAAATCACGCGCATAACGCATACGCAATGGGAAGGCAAAACGTTCACCAACCACCTCGCACAACCCTAACTTTGCATCAAACTCCGCTGTTAGCTGTTTATTAAAGTCAGCATCTGACATTGATACAAGCTTCTCGGCACGATTTGGTTCAGTCGACCAAACAATTGAACTCATATTCGTTGGCTGCATTGGCAGGAATGCCAACGGCCCTTGTGGTGTGAATATTTGACGAGCAACGCTGTGGTGCGGCTCTGTGGTCTTAATATTCGCGACAATCGCGCTGTGGCCGTAATCCCAATGTGTTAATGGGATATCTTGTTGTTTGCGAACCCAAGAGTTTGCACCATCAGCGCCAACAACCAATTTAGCTGTCAGTGCTTGGCCATTATCTAGCGTTAACCATGCTTCACTTTCACCAATCGCCATCGTTTTGCACGTTGCAGGCATGTATAGGCTAACGTTGCCTTGCTTCTTAACCTGATCAAGCAGGGCCAATTGAATCACACGGTTTTCAACAATGTGGCCAAGGTTAGCTTGAGCCAAACGTGTCGAGTCAAATTCAATGCGAGCAAAGCTATCTTGTTCCCATACTTCCATCGCTTGGTACGGTGCAGCACGTCTTTGTTCAATGCCTTGCCATGCGCCTAGGTTACGAAGGATCACTTCACTAGAGCGACTCAGAGCTGACACACGAACATCCGGCAGTTCACTAAGCCCTTCACTGGGTGCTTTACCTTCAATCACAGCAATTCTCAAGTCGCTGTCTTTCAGCGCTACCGCGAGTGCTAAACCAACCATGCCACCGCCAACAATGGCGATATCAACACTTTGCATCATTATTTTTCTACCTTATCTTTCTACTAGGCCAAGCGTATGACGCAAAAGTGGACCTTTAAGGGGTGGGAGGTTATCGATGACAGCTAACCCAAGATTACGCCCAATACGAGCGGTCAAAAAATCGTTTGAAAACAGGTGGACTAAGCTTGATGTCAGCGTAATCGTGGTTTCTCTGTCTTGTTCTCTACGCTTTCTAAAGTTAACAAGACCAGTATAACGACCCACGTCATCCAATTGAGTACACAGCTCTTCAGCTAATGAAGCGACGTCACGAATACCGAGGTTAAAGCCTTGTCCCGCAATAGGGTGAAGCGTTTGAGCGGCATTGCCTACAATCGCAAAGCGATGAGAAATATTCTGCTGACGATGACGAAGAATCAATGGATAACTCGCACGCTTGCCTACCTTCTCTAATCGGCCTAGTCGCCAACCAAAGTCACTCTGCAGTTGCTCAATAAATTCGTTGTCGTTTAGGGTCATCACTTTTTGCGCTTGCTCCGGCGACAAACACCAAACCAAAGACAAACGGTTACCACTCATCGGCAATAGAGCGACTGGCCCATGATGAGTAAAACGCTCAAACGCTCGACCTTGATGCGGTTCACTCGCCACGATGTTGGCAATCACCGCAACTTGGTCAAAGTCATGTTCACTCAATGAGATATTGAGTTGCTGACAACAGGTAGAGATAGCCCCGTCAGCGGCAACCAATAACTTAGTTGTTACTGTTTGCCCACTTGTTAGCTCAATCGTCGTTAACGATTCATCACATACCACTTTACTGACAGATTCAGGGCAAAGCATCGTAATTGCGGCTTCAGATTCAAGCTTTTGCTGATAGATTAGACCGACATCCGCCAACTCCACCACATAGCCAAGCGCATCAACAGCAAGCTCTTCACTGTAGATGTCCGTCATCCCGGCATGCCCTCTATCCGATACATGGATATCTTTAATTGGGGTCGCTACCGGAGCGATAGATTGCCAAAGGTGCAAAGAATCGAGGATCTGCACCGTGCCATAAGACAAAGCAATCGAACGAGAATCAAAACCAGGGTGAGCTTGACGATCAACCTGATAAGGCTCTACTACCGCTATCGACAGCGAACCTTGACTGAGGTGATTAAGAGCAAGGGCTAAGGTCGCCCCCGCCATTGCGCCACCAGCAATTACAACATCATACTGAGCCATCATAACCTCAAACCGACAAGCGGATTAATGAATGGTTGGAGCCGCATCTTCAGATGGGCGTGCACCGAATTCAGCATGAATGGTTAGTGCACACGCTTTTACGTGTTCAATAACGTGCTCTAGAAGCTGCGCTTGCTCTTCCATATCATCTTCTTCATCGATACCCAGTTTTGCCATCTCTTCAAGATCAGCCAAAGCTTCTTTGGTACCGTCAGACGCTTTATTCAATTGAGCGCCAACCAAGCCTAAGCCAGAAATAAAGTGGTTAATCCAATCAGACACACCGTCCGCAAGATCAAACAAGCTTGCGCTTGCGTCTTCGTCAGGCAACAACATAGACAGTTCCATGCCTGAACCTGTGATTTCGCTGGTCGTTACTTTTAGCGTTGCTTCCGCAAGCGTTAATGCGCGATCTGGCCAGCCCATACCTTCATTGGTGTAATCAAAGATCAGTGGTTGCCAGCTTTTATCTGCTAGGTTTAAGCCTCCGCTCAACATACCCGTTAATAAACCATGCATCTCAGCAGGATTTACGGCTAGGCTTGCCGATTGAAGTTCAGTCGCAACCGTTAGGTAGTCAGGTAAAGTCGTTTCGCTCATCAGATAGCTCGCTCAGTTATTCTTTATATCGATAGTATAATCGTACCACTTCACCCTAATTCTGGTAAGCGTCGATCCCAAGCAATTGAAGGATGACTGACTACCAATTGTTCAATTTGCTGAATTACTGTGTGCTCAAGCTCTCATTTACAAACAGTCACTCTGAAAAGCTTGAATCTTAATAGCGGTTTACCTATAGTTTCTCCCTCAGAGGAGATTGCTTCCTCATCGGTACTTGCACTTTTTGTTTCTCAAAAAATGATAAAGTGTAATAGCCTTAAAATAGCGCGTAAAAGAGTTCATCCATCATGAGTAATCAAGCGGTAGACGTTGAAATATTAGGAAAACTGACTCGAGTGAATTGTCCCCCAGGGCAAGAGGAGTCATTGATTGCAGCGGCGGCCGATCTTGATAATCGATTGAAAGAGATGGCTGAACGTACTAAGGTAACCAATGAAGTGAAGCTGCTAACGATCGCAGCTCTGAATATTTGCTACGAATTACAAACTAAGAAGTTTGAAGCAAACGACGAACAAAACGCACTGACCGAGCGAATGGAACAGCTCACGACATCACTTTCAGATGTCCTCAGTAAAGTTAAGCACGGACAGCAATAGCGTACACAAAATTTACCCTGGAGTGTTTGTCAGAGGATTCACGTCCCCGAGCCGATAAGCAATCCCTAAGGGTTAGTACTTGAGTGCTATTGAGCATGCTCGGTCCGCCGAGAAGCCTACGGTAATCATTGCTGATCCGCCTTGAACTCGCTGGTTCAAGGGCCATCTATTCTCAACGGCACTTTGGGGTATCCCTTCTTATGAAGACGCTCACACGCAGCGAATTTCGCAAACAGATCCGTATCAAACGTAATGCCTTATCTGGTGACCAACAAACTCAATCCGGTTTAGATTTAGTCCAGCAGTTCACTCAACTCAAAGAGATCCAGCTGGCTCAGCATATTGCACTCTATATCTCTATTGATGGTGAACTCGATACTCAACCTCTGATCGAATGGTTATGGGCGCAAGGTAAACAAACTTATTTACCGGTATTGCACCCCTTCTCTGCCGGACATCTGCTGTTTCTACATTACTCTCCAACCACACCCACTGTTTTTAATAAGTACGGAATCGTTGAACCTCAGCTGAATCAAATGCTCGTCAAACCATGTCAACAACTCGACCTGATTCTCACACCACTGGTTGGCTTTGACTCTCAAGGTCATCGCTTAGGCATGGGCGGCGGTTATTACGATCGCACTTTGGCTCGATGGTTTGAGACTGGCAAAGGCGCAACGCCAATTGGTTTGGCTCATGATTGCCAGCATGTCGATACACTGCCAACTGAAGAATGGGACATTCCGTTACCTAAAATCGTGACTCCGAGTAAGACTTGGCAATGGGAAAACAACCATTAAAGCGCTATAATCGCGCCGCAAACGTTAACCTCGATATCCAAACGTTAACTTCAATACGCGAACGATTAATTCAAAGCGCACGACCTTATTCAGGAGAATGGCATGACTCAAGATGAAATGAAAAAAGCAGCTGGCTGGGCAGCACTTCAATATGTTGAAGAAGGCAGCATTGTAGGTGTAGGTACTGGCTCAACAGTAAATCACTTCATCGACGCACTTGGCACAATGAAAGACAAAATCAAAGGTGCGGTTTCAAGCTCTGTCGCTTCTACTGAAAAACTAGAAGCGCTAGAAATCAAAGTGTTTGAATGCAACGACGTGTTCAAGTTAGACATCTATGTTGATGGCGCAGATGAGATTAACGGTTCACGCGATATGATCAAAGGCGGTGGTGCTGCTTTGACCCGTGAAAAAATCGTTGCCGCTATCTCAGACAAGTTTATTTGTATCGTTGATGGTACGAAAGCAGTTGATGTGTTGGGTAAATTCCCACTGCCTGTTGAAGTTATCCCTATGGCACGCTCATACGTTGCTCGTGAACTGGTAAAACTTGGTGGTGACCCAGTTTACCGCGAAGGCTGCACCACTGATAACGGTAACGTAATCTTAGATGTTTACGGTATGGCTATCGAAAATCCAAAACAGCTAGAAGACATCATCAATAGTCTCGCTGGTGTAGTGACGGTTGGTTTATTTGCTCACCGTGGTGCTGATGTGGTTATCACAGGCACGCCTGAAGGTGCAAAAATTGAAGAATAAATAATAGAAGATTGAGTTTTTCTGTTACTTCATTACATACGGTGCCCAAGGGCGCCGTTTTTTTTGCTTTTTGCCTGTAAAATTATGTCTTATTCCGTAATTTTCTTACCCAAAACATTTTTTTTTTGTTACTTTATTGTTCAGAAGACGCACAGGGAAAACGTTTGTCTCCTGACAAAGTGGTGAATTTGTTCCCCTTTCAGCCATTTTGTAGCACGTGCGCCGCATTTGCCCAACCTTTCCATTTTAAGGACGAGAACAATGGCTAAAGTTTCACTGGAAAAAGAAAAGATTAAGATTCTACTTCTAGAAGGTCTTCACCCTTCTTCTGTAGAAGTTCTACAAGCCGCTGGTTACACAAACATTGAGTACCATAAAGGCTCGCTACCTGAAGATGAACTTCTTGAAGCCGTTAAAGATGCTCACTTCATTGGTATCCGTTCTCGCACAAACATCTCCCAAGAAGTTATTGATGCTGCTGAAAAGCTAGTTGCAGTCGGCTGTTTCTGTATTGGTACTAACCAAGTAAATCTTCAAGCGGCAGCAAAACGTGGTATCCCTGTTTTCAACGCGCCGTTTTCAAACACTCGAAGTGTTGCAGAGCTCGTTCTTGGTCAGGTGCTACTGCTATTACGTGGCATTCCTGAAAAGAACGCACTTGCTCACCGTGGCATTTGGAAAAAGAGTGCAGATAACTCAAACGAAGCTCGTGGCAAGCGTTTAGGTATTATTGGTTACGGTCATATTGGTACTCAGTTGGGTATTATTGCAGAGAACCTTGGTATGCGAGTTTACTTCTACGATATCGAGAACAAGCTTTCTCTGGGTAACGCAACTCAAGTTCATACGATGACTGATTTGCTCAACAAATGTGATGTAATCTCTTTGCACGTTCCTGAGACCAATGAAACTAAGAACATGATGGGCAAAGAAGAATTTGAACGCATGAAGCCTGGTTCTATCTTTATCAATGCAGCGCGTGGCACGGTAGTCGATATTCCAGCTCTGTGCGGCGCTCTAGATTCTGGTCACCTTTCAGGTGCAGCAATCGATGTATTCCCAACGGAACCAAAAACCAATGCTGACCCATTTGAGTCACCATTGATGCAGTTCGATAACGTGATCCTAACGCCTCACGTGGGTGGTTCAACTCAAGAAGCACAAGAGAACATCGGTGTTGAAGTAGCAGGTAAGCTTGCAAAATACTCTGATAATGGCTCAACGCTATCAAGTGTTAACTTCCCAGAAGTATCATTACCACTGCATACAGGTGCTTCTCGCCTGCTGCACATTCACGAAAACCGCCCAGGCATCCTAACTCAGATCAACACCATCTTCGCAGAGGAAGGGATTAACATTGCAGGTCAGTACTTACAAACTGCAGCAGATATGGGTTATGTGGTTATCGACGTGGAAGCGAATCGTTCAGAAGAAGCTCTGCTTAAACTGAAAGAGATCGAAGGCACAATTCGTGCTCGTCTACTTCACTAATCATCGAATTAGATCATAAGTAAAAATAGAAAAGGCTCTCGTAATGAGAGCCTTTTTAGTATTTGGCCTACTGTAGGTAAATAGATCATGATGATCTAGTATCTTCCAAAGGTATGTTCACTACTCTTCTAGTTGGTAGATCACATTCACTCGATCACGAATGGTGATCGTTGAATCTTCATAAGAATTCGACTCGGTTCTCGCATCCATCGCCATTGAACGCATCAATACAGGCTGAGAAGATTGTGCGTTGTAATCCACGCGCCAGACATCACCTAACTCACGCTCAAAACCGCCAGCTAATGACTTAGCTTTCGATCGAGCATCCTTTATGGCTTCCAAGCGCGCTTGCTCTTGATACTTAGCTTGGTCGCGAACTTGAAGCTGAATATTATCGATTTGGTTAATACCTTGTCCGATAGCAATATCCATATACTCATTTAGATTCGCTAACTCATTTACTTGAACGGTCACATTACGTGAAGCTCTATAGCCCACCAGCTCAGGTTTACCATCTTTAGGGTAATGGTACTGAGGAGACAAATAGAGGTTCGAACTGTGGACACTTGCCTCATCTACGCCAGCTTGATGCAACTTGTTGAGAAACCCAGTGACCACTTTATCAACGGTATTTTTAGCCTGTTCAGCAGTCATTGTAGATTCCACGACTCTAACAGAAAATGTAGCCATATCTGGTGTTGCGATCACTTCACCATAGCCTGTCGTTGAGATATGCGGAAAAGATGGTGAGTTAGCCAATGACGGAAAACTCACGGCACTCAGTGCTGCAGTAAGAGTAAGAGACGTTGCTAACATCTTTGGTACAAACTTCATTAGGTAGACCTATGCTGAACAAATATCCTTTTATCATAGAGCAATTTGTCACATAACCAATCCCGTGATAGGACTTCTAACACAACTTTGACGCTGCAAAAACCAACAGCTTACTGAGGTAAGTGATTGTGAGCATAATTCAATATCGCTTGAGATATCTCTTTCAGTACCCCGCTTTCTAGTTGCCAATGATGCCAATAGATGCCGTAAGACAATAGGAAGCCAGGAGTAATATCAATCAGCGCACCGGACTCAAGCTCCTCAACAATCTGTAATCGAGGGATCAAACAGTAAGCAACGCCCGACAACGCTAAGCGAACAAAGGCTTCAGAACTACCAACCGTATGATTGATCACGCTATCTCTAGGCATGTTAAAGTGATCATGTAAAAACTTCTTATGCAGATCATCGTATTGATCATATGAAACGGCTGGTGCTTTGCTCAGGGTCGAATAATTTACGCCCTCAGAAAAATAACGCTCGTGGAAATCAGGACTAGCTACACAGACATAATCCATCCTACCAAGATAATCAGCACTGCAACCCGGAATAGCTTGAGACTCTAAACTGATCGCCCCGGCAACCTCACCGCTTTTGATCTTATCTATGGTTCTCGACTCGCCATGAATGACAAGATTCAATTCAACTTGGCGAGACTTCATCACATTAGATAACGCCGGTAACAACCAAGTTGCTAAACTATCAGCGTTGGTTGCTACCGAGATCGATAAAGGCTGAGAGCCCTCTTCATTCATGAGCTCAGGGACAAGTTCATGTTCTAGTAAACGCACTCGACGATACAAACCCAACAGTTTTTTTCCCGCTGGTGTTGGTCTTGGCGGGTTTTCTCTCACCAGAGCTGGCTGAGCTAACCATTTTTCGAGCTGCTTGATACGCTGAGACACCGCCGATTGGGAGATATATAACTGCTCAGCAGCTCTTTCAAAGCTGCGTTGTTTTACCACGGCATCCAGTGCTTCTATCCATTTGTAATCCAATCCACGCATCAATTTACTTCCTTTTTGACCTGACTACCCACCACATTAGCAACTCTAATAATAGATTAAAATCATTAATTATACTTATTGAAAGGGCGAGGGTATCTTCGTCATATCGCACGTAAATATCGTTAAATAAGTGGAGGTTAAAATGAATTTTTGGGTTTTATTACAAGGTTTTGGTCTAGGGGCAAGTATGATAATCCCTATTGGCGCTCAAAATGCGTACGTCCTAAATCAAGGGATAAAGCGCAACCACCATTTAACGGCCGCTACGATTTGCAGCCTACTCGATACTCTGTTTATCTCATTAGGTATTTTTGGTGGCGGAGCGATCCTGTCGCAAAATGAATTACTGCTAACGTCAGTTACCTTAGGCGGTATTGCCTTTCTAACAGTCTATGGCCTGATGTCTCTGCGCAGCGCTTTTAAAACACACTCAAGTGACGAGTCACAAGGTGAGATACTGGCCCGTGGTAAGCGTACCGTTGTTTTAGGTGCATTGGCTGTAACAGTATTAAACCCGCATCTCTACTTGGATACCGTGGTTATCCTAGGTTCAATTGGCGGGCAGTTTGAAGGTAGTGACAGAATTGCTTTTGCCATGGGCACTATCTTAGCTTCATTCGTATGGTTTTATTCTTTGTCATTAGGTGCTGCGAAATTAGGTCCAACACTCTCTAAACCACATGTTAAGAAAGGCATCGATATTGCTGTAGCGACAATGATGTTTGCCATTGCACTTGTACTTGCCAACGGATTGATTGAACAATACTGGTAATCCGACTTCAAAATAAACGCAGCCAACAAAAAAGGCGGATAACCTAAGTTATCCGCCTTTCCTTATAAAAGCTTATAGCTATAAAAACTAACTAGAAATTAAACTTCTACTTTATTCATGTGTACATCCATTTGTGGGAACGGAATTTCGATACCTTCGTCATCCAAGCCTTCTTTGATTGCTTGCATCAGATCGAAATATACATTCCAGTAGTCGGCCGTGTTAACCCATGGACGAACAACAAAGTTGACTGAAGAGTCAGCCAGTGTATGAACACCAACTTGAACACCAGGTTCTTTCAGTACTCGTTCATCTGATTCACAGATCTTAGTCAGTAGCGCTTTTGTCTTCTGAAGATCAGCGTTGTAAGAAACACCGATCATCAAATCAATACGACGCGTATCATGACGTGAGTAGTTTGTAATTGGGCTGCCAATAACGCTACCGTTCGGTACTACGACCATCTTATTGTCTGGCGTTGTTAAAACCGTTTGGAAGATTTGAATTGAATCAACCGAACCTGCCACACCACCAATCTCTACGTAGTCACCAGACTTGAATGGACGGAATGCAACGATAAGTACACCCGCAGCAAAGTTAGACAATGAACCTTGAAGTGCTAGACCTACCGCTAAACCAGCCGCACCAATAACAGCAACCACTGATGCCGTTTGAACACCAAGGCGACCAAGAGCAGCAATCAAAACAATAACAAATAATAAATATCGAACTAAACCGTGGACAAACTCCACAACCGCTCTGTCCATTTTCTTCTTCTGAAGAACCTTAGACACACTATTCGCTACTGCTTTCACAATCAGGTTACCAATAAATAGAATAACCAGTGCTGAGATAATATTTACACCATATTGGATAAATAAATCTGAATTATTTGTTAACCACTGCTCTGCGTGAGACAAACCATCCACAATTGGAGTCTCAATCGCTGTCGAACTATCAGCCATAATGTGCATCCTCTATATAATATGCTATGAGCTAAACTGCCTTAAGCCAAACTTACTCAACGACAAAAAACAGTTTTATTTCTGTTAAGTCATTGTGTTAAAAGTAAATTAAAGCCAAGTCCTTTTTATAAACTGAACCGAGTTCAATTTTTCGGCACGATATCCTATCTTTGACAGATTGCAAAGCCATATTTATGTAAGTTTTTGAATTAATAAAACTTACCAATAAACACAAATACCGATAACTAAAAGACTACGAAATTTATTCACCGTAGGCTAGGTTTTTCACATATTTAATACAAGTTTTTATCAGACATAAAAAAGCCCGCTCAATGAGCGGGCTTTTAAAACTTAAAGAGTACTTAATTCAAAGAATTATAGTACGTCTACAGCGTTAAGGTCAGCAAATGCTTTCTCAAGACGAGTAACCATTGAAGACTGGCCAGCACGTAGCCATACGCGTGGATCGTAGTACTTCTTGTTTGGCGCAGCTTCGCCAGTTGGGTTACCGATTTGACCTTGTAGGAAATCACGGTTCTCAGCTTCGTATGTACGAACGCCATCCCATGAAGCCCACTGAGTATCAGTATCGATGTTCATTTTGATAACACCGTAGCCGATAGACTCTTGGATTTCTGCTTCAGAAGAACCAGAACCACCGTGGAATACGAAGTTAAGAGCGTCAGCTGCAATGCCAAACTTCTCAGCACAGTATGCTTGAGAATCACGCAGGATAGTTGGAGTAAGTACAACGTTACCCGCTTGGTAAACACCGTGTACGTTACCGAAAGAAGCTGCGATAGTGAAACGTGGGCTAACTGCGTTTAGTTTCTCGTATGCGTATGCAACATCTTCAGGAGAAGTGTAAAGCTCAGATGCGTCCATATCAGAGTTATCAACGCCGTCTTCTTCACCACCAGTACAACCAAGTTCAATCTCGATTGTCATGTTTAGTTTAGCCATGCGAGCTAAGTAAGCTGCACATGTTTCGATGTTCTCTTCTAGAGACTCTTCAGAAAGGTCTAGCATGTGAGAAGAGAATAGAGGCTTACCAGTTTGTGCGAAGAACTCTTCACCAGCGTCTAGTAGACCGTCGATCCATGGAAGAAGTTTCTTAGCTGCGTGGTCAGTATGAAGAATAACTGGAACACCGTAAGATTCAGCTACTGCGTGAACGTATTTTGCACCAGCTACAGCACCAAGAATTTGCGCGCCTTGACCTTCAAGTTTAACGCCTTTACCAGCGAAGAAACCAGCACCACCGTTAGAGAACTGAACAACAACTGGAGCTTTAGCTTTAGCAGCAGCTTCAAGAACAGCATTGATAGTATCAGTGTTGATTACGTTTACTGCAGGTAGAGCAAATTTGTTTGCTTTTGCTACTTCAAATACTTTCTGTACGTCATCGCCAGAAATCACACCAGGTTTTACAAAATCGAAGATCTTAGACATGGAAATAGTCCTATTATTCTATTCGTTTTAAGATAAAAAACTTAAGTTTAAAAATTTGCAATCGTTTGCTCACAACTTGTGCCATTCTAGCAAAAAACTGTGATATGCCGCAAACGTTAAAAGGCGAGATTCACATCTCGCCTTTCTAAATCTATTACGCTTTTGCGCGCTCTTCAAGCATCGCAACTGCAGGAAGTACTTTACCTTCAACGAACTCAAGGAAAGCGCCGCCGCCAGTAGAGATGTAAGAAACATCTGCTTTAATACCGAACTTGTCGATAGCCGCTAACGTGTCACCACCGCCTGCTACTGAGAAACCTTCAGAGTCAGCGATTGCTTTAGAAATACCAGCAGTGCCCGCTTCGAAGTTTTTGAATTCGAATACGCCTACAGGGCCGTTCCAAAGGATCGTTTTTGCGTTACCGATGATTTCAGCTAGTGCAGCAGTTGAGTCTGGGCCAAGGTCGAAGATCATGTCGTCGTCTTGAACTTCAGAAACGTGCTTAATTTCAGCTTCTGCGTTTTCGTCGAATGCTTTAGCACATGCAACGTCAGTTGCTACTGGGATAGCACACTCTTTCATTAGCTTTTTAGCGGTTTCAACTAGGTCTTTTTCGTATAGAGACTTACCTACATTGTGGCCTTCAGCTGCGATGAACGTGTTCGCAATACCACCACCAACAACAAGTTGGTCAGCAATTTTAGATAGAGACTCTAGAACCGTTAGCTTAGTAGAAACTTTAGAACCACCAACAATAGCAACTAGTGGACGAGCTGGGTTGTCCATTGCTTTACCAAGTGCTTCAAGTTCAGCCGCTAGAAGAGGACCAGCACATGCTACAGGAGCATAAGTACCAACACCGTGAGTAGAAGCTTGAGCACGGTGAGCTGTACCGAATGCGTCCATCACGAAAATGTCACATAGTGCAGCGTATTGCTTAGAAAGTGCTTCTTCGTTCTTCTTCTCGCCTTTGTTAAAGCGAACGTTTTCAAGAACAGTTAGTTCACCAGCGTTTAGCTCAAGACCATTTACGTAATCTTTCGCTAGCTTAACTTCGCAGTCTAGTGCGTCGTTTAGGTAGTTAACTACAGGAGCTAGAGAGAACTCTTCGTTGTATTCGCCTTCAGTAGGACGACCAAGGTGAGAAGTAACCATAACTTTTGCGCCAGCTTCTAGGCAAAGTTTGATAGTTGGTAGAGATGCAAGGATACGTGCATCTGAAGTTACTTTACCGTCTTTTACTGGTACGTTTAGGTCAGCACGGATAAATACGCGTTTACCTGCAAGTTCCAGGTCAGTCATCTTGATCACAGACATGATTTGTCCTCTCAAATTTAAATAAAAATAAAGTTTTGGAAACTCAGCAACCCTGCTAAGCCTATAAATTATTCAACTGGTAATTCTTTAACTACTCATAATATGTGGACACTTAGCATTTATTTCAAGCTAAAAAATAAATAATCCACACATTTGCTTCTAGGTCTTACTTCTTGTCTTCAGAAGCTTGCATTGCAAGAACCGTATCCAGCATCCGGTTCGCAAAGCCCCATTCATTGTCACACCACACCAGCATCTTCACTAGGTGGCCGTTGCTCACTCGAGTTTGTGAACCATCAACAATTGCGCTATGGGGATCGTGATTAAAGTCGATGGAAACGAGCGGCGCTTCAGTATAGTCAACTATATTGTGTAATGTACACTGGGATGCATTAACAATGGTTTGATTTACGTCATTAACTTTCACATTTGTATTAATTGTGACACTTAAATCCATCGCAGTTACGTTTACCGTAGGCACACGCACAGATATAGCTTCGAACTTGTTAGAAAATTTCGGGAAGATCCTTTCAATACCTTTATGCAATTTGGTATCAACCGGAATGATGGATTGGCTTGCAGCTCGAGTACGACGAAGGTCACTATGGTATGCATCGATAACTTGCTGATCGTTCATTGAAGAGTGAATCGTGGTGATGGTACCAGACTCAATACCAAAGGCATCATCAAGCACTTTAATGATTGGAACAATACAGTTGGTGGTGCATGAACCATTAGAAACGATTCGATGATCAGCTTCAATGGTATCGTGGTTAACACCATAGATAATGGTGTTATCAAGGTCATTCGCACCAGGATGTGAAAACAGAACCTTTTTTGCCCCTGCAGCAATGTGCGCTAGGCCATCATCTCGACAACCGTAAACACCTGTACAATCGAGAACAATATCAACCTCAAGGTCACGCCAAGGCAACAACTCAATATCAGCAAGATGTAAGATACGAATCGTATCAAACTCTCCTTTATCTTCTGCACCAATGCCATGATGGACATAGATGTGCTCTTGATCGTTGGAGATCTTCTTACCGAAGCGACCGTGACTGGTATCGTATTGTAATAGGTGAGCCATAGCGTCAGGCTGAGCAAGCTCATTGACAGCTACTACTTTGATTTGTTGGCTTTTGCCACTTTCATAGATAGCGCGCAATACATTGCGCCCTATTCTTCCAAATCCGTTTATCGCGACTTTTAGCATAGTTCCGTACATCTAACCAAAATTTCGTGCAACAGATGATAACTGAATCCTACCTAAAAGGCATTACTTGAATAATTCAGCTTACTTATGACAGATTGATCTGTTGCTTGTAGGTATTAGTCTAAGTGAAAACAAATCCCAGATACAAAAAACCGAGCTTAGAGCTCGGTTTTTTCATTCATTTCATTGTTAGCACAAGGCTAGCAATCAATGATTAAGCAAGAAGCTCTTTTGCAGTGTTTACTACATTTTCAGTAGTGAAACCGAACATCTTGAATAGCTCGCCTGCTGGTGCAGATTCGCCGAACGTTGTCATACCGATGATCTTGCCACCGAAGCCAACGTACTTGTACCAGAAGTCAGCGATGCCAGCTTCTACAGCAATACGTGCTGTTACGTCAGCTGGAAGTACAGACTCACGGTATTCAGCGTCTTGCTTATCGAAAGCGTCTGTTGCAGGCATAGATACTACGCGTACTTTCTTGCCTTCAGCTGTTAGTTCAACCGCAGCGCTAACGGCTAGTTCAACTTCAGAACCAGTCGCGATAAGGATAAGCTCTGGCTTGCCTTCACAATCTTTCAGGATGTAGCCACCCTTAGCGATGTTAGCCACTTGCTCTGCGTCACGAGGTTGTTGTGCTAGGTTTTGGCGAGAGAAGATAAGCGAAGAAGGGCCATCTTTACGTTCAATTGCCAGTTTCCAAGCAACTGCAGACTCAACTTGGTCACATGGACGCCATGTGCTCATGTTTGGAGTCAGACGTAGAGAAGCAATCTGCTCAACCGGTTGGTGAGTTGGACCATCTTCGCCAAGACCAATAGAATCGTGAGTGTAAACTTGGATGTTCTGAATTTTCATCAGAGCCGCCATGCGCATAGCGTTACGAGCGTATTCCATGAACATTAGGAACGTTGCGCCGTACGGTACGAAACCGCCGTGCAGAGCCATACCGTTCATGATCGCCGTCATGCCGAATTCACGTACACCGTAGTGGATGTAGTTACCAGAGAAGTCTTCAGCGGTTAGCGACTTAGAACCAGACCACATAGTCAGGTTAGAAGGCGCAAGGTCAGCAGAGCCGCCCATAAATTCAGGTAGCATAGCACCGAACGCTTCTAGTGCATTTTGAGATGCTTTACGTGATGCGATGTTTGCTGGGTTAGCTTGAAGATCAGCAATGATTGCCGATGCTTTCTCTTCCCACTCAGCGGGTAGCTCGCCGTTAGTACGACGTTTGAATTCTGTTGCTAGCTCTGGGTGAGCAGCTGCGTATGCGTCAAACTTAGCATTCCACGCTGCTTCTTTCGCTGCGCCTGCTTCTTTCGCATTCCACTCAGCTGCGATATCCGCTGGGATTTCGAAAGGACCGTGTTCCCAACCTAGCGCTGCTTTAGTTGCTGTGATTTCATCAGCACCTAGTGGAGCACCGTGACAATCGTGCGTACCCGCTTTGTTTGGAGAACCAAAACCGATAATAGTTTTAGTACAGATAAGTGTTGGACGAGGATCCGCTTTAGCTGCTTCGATAGCCGCGTTGATAGCATCAGAGTCGTGACCATCAACGGCCGGGATTACGTGCCAGCCGTAAGCTTCAAAACGCTTAGGTGTATCGTCAGAGAACCAACCTTCAACTTCGCCATCGATAGAGATACCGTTGTCATCCCAGAAAGCAACTAGCTTACCAAGACCTAGCGTACCGGCTAGAGAACATGCTTCGTGAGAGATACCTTCCATCAGACAGCCATCACCCATGAATGCATAAGTGTAGTGGTCTACGATGTCGTGGCCTTCTTTGTTGAACTGTGCCGCAAGTGCTTTCTCAGCCATCGCCATACCAACAGCGTTGGTAATGCCTTGACCTAGAGGACCAGTAGTCGTTTCGATACCAGGAGCGTAACCGTACTCTGGGTGACCAGGAGTCTTAGAGTGCAGTTGACGGAAATTCTTAAGGTCTTCAATTGAAAGCTCGTAACCTGCAAGATGAAGCAGAGAGTAAATCAACATTGAACCATGGCCGTTAGACAGGATAAAACGGTCGCGGTCAGCCCACTCTGGGTTTGATGGGTTGTGGTTCAAGTGACCACGCCAAAGAACTTCAGCGATGTCAGCCATACCCATAGGTGCGCCAGGGTGGCCTGAATTTGCTTGTTGAACGCCATCCATGCTAAGTGCGCGAATTGCATTGGCTAGATCTTTACGAGAAGGCATGTCTGCTCCTGAGTACATAAGCGATTTAAAAAAGAGATTGATGCTAAAGTTTTCATTTTTATTAGCGCGGGTATTCTCTCAAACGACTTTAGTGACTGCAAACGTTTTACTGGCATTTTAACGGTCATTTTTCGCAATTTTCGAACATTTACGTCACTTGGTAACAGCTGATCTCAACCGACACGCAAACGTTTAGTTATGACATATCATAAAAAAGAGCTTGTAATTCGACCGCTGGAATTTAGAATAGCCGTCTAGATGTAGAAACACCTACAAAATATACTGTATTTAATGGCGGCGCTTCCTAGCTTGCGACGCCTAAAATTATTTGCATTTAACTATTTGCAACTAAAAACTATTTGCACCCAAAAACTAAAAGTGGAGCTCTCATGGCTAAGCACCTATTCACTTCTGAATCTGTTTCAGAAGGCCATCCAGATAAAATTGCAGACCAAATCTCTGATGCTGTTCTTGATGCCATCTTGGAACAAGATCCAAAAGCACGTGTTGCTTGTGAGACTTACGTTAAGACCGGTATGGTTATGGTTGGCGGTGAAGTAACAACGTCTGCATGGGTTGATATCGAAGAAATCACTCGTGAAACAGTACGTGAAATTGGTTACGTTCATTCTGACATGGGCTTTGACGCTAACTCTTGTGCTGTACTAAACACCATTGGTAAGCAGTCTCCAGATATCAACCAAGGTGTTGATAAAGCAGACCCTAAAGATCAAGGCGCAGGCGACCAAGGTATCATGTTTGGTTACGCAACTAACGAAACACCTATCCTAATGCCAGCTCCAATTACTTACTCTCACCTTCTTGTTAAAAAGCAAGCTGAAGTACGTAAGAGCGGTAAGCTTGATTTCCTTCGCCCAGATGCGAAGTCTCAAGTAACGTTCCAGTACGACCAAGGTAAGATTGTTGGTATCGACGCTGTTGTTCTTTCGACTCAACACTGTGATTCAGTAACAACGCCAGACCTACGTGAAGCGGTAATGGAAGAGATCATCAAGCCAGTACTTCCTGCTGAGTGGATCAACAAAGACACTAACTTCTTCATCAACCCAACAGGCCGTTTCGTAATCGGTGGCCCAATGGGTGACTGTGGTCTAACTGGTCGTAAGATCATCGTTGATACCTACGGCGGCGCAGCTCGCCACGGTGGCGGTGCGTTCTCAGGTAAAGATCCATCAAAAGTTGACCGTTCTGCAGCTTACGCAGCTCGTTATGTTGCGAAAAACATCGTTGCTGCTGGCATGGCTGATCGCTGTGAGATTCAACTGTCTTACGCTATCGGTGTTGCGGATCCAACATCTATCATGGTTGAAACGTTTGGTACTGAGAAAGTAGCTCACGAAATCATCATTGAAGCGGTTCGTCAACACTTCGACCTACGTCCATACGGTCTTCAAGAAATGCTGAACCTTCTTCAGCCTATCTACAAGCAGACTGCAGCATACGGTCACTTCGGTCGTGAAGAATTCCCTTGGGAAGCGACAGACAAAGCAGCAATCCTTGCAGACTTCGCTGGCCTAAAATAATTTAGCCACTGTAATTTGTTTCTTTAAAGCCCTTGCTTCTTAAGTAAGGGCTTTATTTTTATGTACTTACCTACCCTCTTCACCCCACAACACCCTCTACCAGTCTTCTTTACCGTTAACCACAAAGTATAAAAAGCGTTCGATAATTTGTGTTTTCCAACACTACTGACAATAGTTAAGGTAACTCCTAGAGGATCAAGCTCACATTTAGCCCCAATGTAGTTAAGCCTTATATCAATAGTTAAGTGAACGCTAGAGCAATAACTAGGACGATTCGAGCGATTTAGCTCTACACCATAACTCTCATGTAAACCACACCACTGAGCTTTATGGAATTATAACTAGGACGTTATTTAACTAGGGGGATATATGCCTCGTACCGTGCACCCATCGGAACTGAACGATAAAAAAGACAAGGTCAGCGATCAAGATTACGCTCGAACCATCCCTTGTAACCAAATTAGTATTTCGGCACCCTTTCATTGGCTGTCTCTAGCCCTGCATGACTTAGTCAAAATGCCTTTAATTAGTGCATTCTACGGACTATGCTTTATGGCAGCGGCCATCGCGATTGTTCAACTTGTCCAATGGCAAGGGACGCACTTAGTCGTGATGCCAAGCTTAATCGTATACATGTTGATTGGGCCGTTTCTTGCTCTAGGCTTGTATGACGCAAGCTGGGAAAGAGAAAAAGGACACAATGCTAGCCTGTTGCACTCAATGAGAGCTATTACACGAAACTCAACTCACCAATGGGCCTTTGCAATTGTCTTAATGGTCGCAATGATTTTCTGGATGCGAATAGCCGCATTACTACACGCGCTGTACCCATCGGTCCAAGGTGCGCCATTAACTGAGTTTGCTCCCTTCCTGATTACAGGTTCAGTGATTGGCTTGGTCATCGCCAGCTTAATATTCAGTATCTCGGCCTTTTCAATTCCATTAATGATGGAGAGACGTGTTGACGTGATGAGTGCGATTTTCACTAGCTTTAATGCCGTGAAATCGAACATCCCCGCAATGGTCGTATGGGCGAGTATTATTTGTGCTGGTATTCTGGTGGGCTTTGCTACCTACGGCATCGGTATGATCGTGACTATGCCGTTACTCGGGTATGGGACTTGGCACGCTTATCATGAAATCATCAAGAAGAAACATCACGTTTAAATCGTAGAGAGTTCGACGAGCAATGTTATTATGAGGCCTTAGCGTAAATGCTGAGGCCTTTTATCTGGAGTGAACTCGCTTGTCATACACCCCGCAACAACACCGAGCAAACAAGAAATTAGCAGAGTGCTTAATCGTCGCTAACCAACATTTCTCACGCGAATTCCCATGCCCGACCATCACTTACAAGTTAAGAGGTAAAGCGGCAGGAAAAGCCTACCTTCAGTTAAACGAGATAAAACTCAACCAAGTGTTATTCAACGAAAATGAAGACGCCTTTATTAACGAAGTCGTGCCTCATGAGCTCGCGCACCTGATCACACACCAGGTATTCGGACGAGTTAGGCCTCATGGCAATGAATGGAAATACGTAATGGAGAAGGTATTTAACGTACCTGCCAAAACGACCCACAGCTTGGAAATCACCTCAGTGCAGGGAAAAACTTTTGAGTACCGTTGTGATTGCACGACTTATCCTCTGTCGATAAGACGACACAACAAAGTTATCCGCAACCAATCGACTTATCGTTGCCAACAATGCCAACAAACCTTAGCGTTTACCGGCCTTCAATTAAGCTAAGCATTAAGATCACAAGATACCTCGAGTAAATGTAATAGAGAGAACTAACATTTGAGTGCTAGACTGGTATTCATCATACTTTTATCAGTCTTTTTCTATGCAAAAAACCACTCCAAAATCATTTGGCCTACTGGTGTCTTTTTACTTATCAATAGTATTTGGCCTACTGGTAACCCAAAGTGTTTTCGCCGCCCCGCCTAGTTCATTCTCGAAAGCAAAAAAGGAAGCAGTAAAGATTTATCTCGATCACCCTACTTCATTTTATTGTGGCTGTGACATCACTTGGAAAGACAAAAAGAAAGGTATCCCAGATCTGAACGGCTGTGGTTATCAAGTGAGAAAACAACAAAAGCGAGCTTCCCGTATTGAGTGGGAACATGTCGTCCCAGCTTGGCAATTTGGCCACCAGCGTCAGTGCTGGCAAGATGGCGGACGTAAAAATTGCACTCGAAATGACAAGATATTTAAGTCAATGGAAGCGGATCTTCATAACCTGACGCCTGCGATTGGAGAAGTAAACGGCGACCGCTCGAACTACAATTTCAGTCAATGGAATGGAATGGATGGCGTGAGCTATGGTCAGTGTGAAATGCAGGTCAACTTCAAACAACGTAAAGTGATGCCACCCGACAGAGCAAAAGGTTCTATCGCGCGTACTTACCTTTATATGAGCCAAGAATATGGTTTCAAGCTATCTAAGCAACAAACCAACCTGATGATGGCGTGGAACAAACAATTCCCTGTCGACAAGTGGGAATGTACCCGTGATCAACGAATCTATGCGATTCAAGGTAATCACAACCCATTTGTTTTCCCTGCTTGTAAATAGCACAACTCAGGCAAGCAACATCTCCAATTGCCTCCATCTCAAACAGGAGTTTCAGAATTGCCCTTGAAACTCTTGCTCTACCCTTGTTTTTTCAGTTAAAAGCATCCATGTTAGGCAGAGATAAAAATACCCAAATGAACATATTTATAGGTTTACCAGCATGAGAATTCCTCGTATCCATCACCCAGAACGCATTCATCAGTTAGGTTCCCTCGCTTTAGGCGAAGATGCCGCGGGTCATGTTGGTCGTGTCCTTCGCATGAAAGAAGGCCAAGAAGTACTTCTATTTGATGGCAGCGGCGCTGAATTTCCAGCAACCATTGCAGAAGTATCAAAGAAGAATGTGACCGTTGATATTACTGAACGCGTGGAGCGCAGCAGCGAATCACCGTTAGACTTACATTTAGGCCAAGTGATTTCACGTGGCGATAAAATGGAATTCACAATTCAAAAATCGGTAGAGCTTGGTGTGAACACCATTACTCCTCTGATTTCAGAGCGCTGTGGCGTTAAGCTTGATACTAAACGTTTCGAGAAAAAGCTCGCACAGTGGCAAAAGATTGCTATCGCGGCATGTGAGCAGTCTGGCCGTAATACGGTTCCAGTTATTCGCCCAATCATGCAACTTGAAGAGTGGTGCAGCGAACCCAGTGAAGCATTAAAGCTAAACCTGCATCCTCGTGCAAAATACTCAATTAATACCCTTCCAGAGCCGATCAGTAAGGTGCGCCTATTGATCGGTCCTGAAGGTGGGTTGTCAGCTGAAGAGATCGGCATGACAGAACAATACAAATTTGAAGAGACGTTACTCGGTCCACGTGTACTTCGTACCGAGACAGCAGCTCTAACCGCAATTACTGCCTTACAAGTCCGTTTTGGCGATCTAGGCTAGGAGAAAAAAATGATCAAACTTGGCATCGTAATGGATCCAATTTCATCCATTAACATCAAAAAAGACTCTAGCTTTGCCATGATGCTTGAAGCTCAAAGTCGTGGCTACGAAATCCATTACATGGAAATGGATGATCTACATTTAGATCAAGGCGTAGCCATTGCTGACACTAAGGTTGTTGAATTAAAAGAAGACCCAAACGGTTGGTACGAGTTCAAATCAGAACAGACTATTGCACTATCTGATTTAGATGCGGTACTGATGCGTAAAGATCCTCCGTTTGATACTGAATACATTTACGCGACTTACATTCTTGAGCGTGCTGAAGAGAACGGAGCATTGATCGTTAACAAACCTCAAAGCCTACGTGACTGTAACGAGAAACTATTCACGGCCTGGTTCCCAGAACTCACGCCGACAACAATCGTAACTCGTAAAGCGGAAAAGATTAAAGCGTTCCGTGAAAAGCATGGGGATATAATCCTCAAACCTCTTGATGGTATGGGCGGTGCTTCTATCTTCCGCGTGAAGGAAGGCGATCCAAACGTATCAGTCATCATTGAAACTTTGACTAACCACGGTCAAAACTACGCAATGGCACAAACCTTTGTTCCTGACATCAGCAACGGTGACAAACGTATTCTTGTCGTTGATGGTGAGCCAATGCCTTACTGCCTAGCGCGAATTCCTGCAAAGGGAGAAACACGAGGTAACCTTGCTGCAGGTGGTACTGGTGAAGCTCGTCCTTTAAGTGAGACTGACTGGGCTATTGCACGAGCAGTTGCTCCAGCACTAAAAGAGAAAGGCTTAACCTTTGTTGGACTTGATGTTATTGGCGACAAACTGACGGAAATTAACGTGACTAGCCCGACTTGTATCCGTGAAATTGAAGCTGCTTTTGATATTTCGGTAACGGGTAAATTAATGGATGCAATCGAGCGTCGCGTTAAAGCAAAATAGCCTAAACTAAAGAAAGCCTTAGCTATTCGTAAACACCGAAGTATCTAGGCACAGAATCAATGAGCGGCATTACGCCGCTCTTTTTCCTTTACTGGGAACACACTGGCAGGAGGCTCTATGAATTTAACGAACCACTTTCTGGTCGCTATGCCCGGAATGAAAGACCCATACTTTCAAAACTCGGTGATTTACCTTTGTGAACACAACGATGAAGGTGCAATGGGTTTAATGATCAATGCACCTATTGATGTCACGGTTGGGAAAATGCTCGATCAAGTCGAGATAGGCTCAGTGCATCCAAAATCCAATCAAGCTAGCTTAGAAAAGCCAGTATTAAATGGTGGGCCCGTTGCTGAAGACCGAGGCTTTATTTTACATAAGCCTAAAGGCAACTATCAATCTAGCATCAACATGACTGACCAAATTTCAGTGACTACTTCTAAAGATATTCTTACCGTGCTTGGAACTGAAGATGAGCCAATGAATTACTTGGTTGCATTGGGCTATGCCGGTTGGGAACCTGGACAACTAGAAACCGAGCTTACTGAAAACTCATGGCTAACCGTTGAAGCCGATCCCAAGGTTATCTTCGACACGCCAATTTCAGACCGCTGGAAAATGGCCGTACAGATGCTCGGTATTAATGCAGCGCAGCTTTCAGCTGACGCGGGTCACTCCTAGAATCAACACACATACACGAACCTACTTAATTTAACTCTGGAACCTCTATGTCACGAACAATTATGGCATTTGACTACGGTACAAAAAGTATCGGTAGCGCGATAGGACAAGAAATTACGGGCACAGCAAGCCCTTTAAAAGCCTTCAAAGCTAAAGATGGCATCCCAAACTGGGATGATATTGAAAAGCAAATCAAAGAGTGGCTACCAAACCTTATCGTTGTAGGCTTACCTACAGACCTTCATGGTAAAGATTTAGCAGCTATTACCCCTAGAGCAAAAAAGTTCGCCAATCGCCTCAAAGGTCGCTTTGGTGTGGATGTTGAGCTACACGATGAAAGGCTCTCAACAACAGAAGCAAGAGCGGATCTATTTGAAATGGGTGGCTACAAAGCGCTAAGTAAAGGCAATGTCGATAACCAATCTGCCGTTGTTATTTTAGAAAGTTGGTTTGAAGCACAATATTCTTAGAAAAATTAAGTGAGCAAAGTTTGAGCTAACTTATGATCCCACAGCAATGTCACGCCGTAGTGCCAGAGCAATTCATAATAAGGACGTGGGAGTTCATATGAAAATTTTTCTAGCAATCTTCGCCGCTCTAACAATATCAGCATGCAGTTCTATGAGCGGAGGCTCAGCAGGCTACACTGGCGAACAGTATCCAACAAAGATTAAATTAGAGAAAGAACGAGGATATTCTGATAATAACAATAGCTACGGCAACCACTAATATATCCAGACAAAAAAACCGCCTTCACAGCGGTTTTTTTAACATTCAGCATTCAGCATTCAGCATTCAGCATCAATCTAACCCATATCAATCTTCACGCCAGCCAAAGCACCAGTTCCGTAGTCACCATCACCGCGTCTGGTTTTTAGCATTAAGCGTAAGTCATTAGCGGAGTCAGCACTGTGGAACGCATCCTCTTCACAGATCTTGCCTGCTACGACTAAGTCATACAAAGCTTGGTCAAAGGTCTGCATCCCAATCTCTTTTGATTTAGCCATTGTCGACTTGAGTTCATGTAGCTCACCTCTACGAATCAAATCAGATACTCGTGGGCTGTTGAGTAGGATTTCGAACACACCATGACGACCACTGCCATTCTTATCTCGAATAAGCTGCTGAGCGACCACACCACGTAGGTTCATCGACAGATCAAATAAGAACTGTTCTTTTTGCTCTTTAGGCACCAGGTGAAGAATACGTTCTAACGCTTGATTGGCATTATTGGCATGTAAAGTCGCCATACAAAGATGACCAGTTTCAGCAAACGTCATCGCATATTCCATGGTTTCACGACTACGGATTTCACCAATTAAGATCATATCTGGCGCTTGGCGTAATGAGTTCTTAAGCGCGACTTCATAACTTTCAGTGTCGAGCCCCACTTCTCGCTGAGTCACAATACACTTTTTATGTTCGTGCACGAACTCAATCGGATCTTCAACCGTCAAGATATGCCCCGAACGATTAGTATTGCGATAACCCGTCATCGCAGCCATTGAGGTTGATTTACCCGAGCCTGTCGCCCCAACCACCAGCACAAGTCCACGCTTTGCTATTGAAAGGTCTTGTAAGACATCAGGAAGCTTTAACTGCTCGAAGGTTGGGATGTTGGTTTCGATACGTCGAATGACCGCTCCAGGTAACTCTCGTTGAAAAAAAGCACTGACACGAAAGCGACCAAAATCGCGCACAATGGCAAAATTAGCCTCACGCGTTTGTTTGTACTCGTCACGCCTATCTTGATCCATCATCGCATCAAGTAACTGAGCAACCTGAGCCGCATTAAGCTTCTCCCCTTGAGGTCGCAATTCACCATCAACACGAAATAGAACCGGAGCATCTACCGTGATGTAAAGATCCGACGCTTTTTGTGAAAGCATACCTTCAAGGATTTGATTCAATTCCATTTTGTTCACCCTGATTAAAACATAGAGGTTTGAATTTCGATCTTTTTCTCGACCTCTTCCGAATCAACCAAACCTTGAGCCATAAGCTGCTTCGCATTTTGCTCCATGGTTTGCATACCATGTGCAGCGCCCGTTTGAATGATCGAGTACATCTGCGCGACTTTGTCTTCGCGGATCAAGTTTCTGATCGCAGGTGTCGCCATCATAATTTCATGACAAGCCACACGACCACCACCGACACGCTTTAACAGCTTCTGGGCAATCACCGAACGTAACGATTCAGACAACATTGAACGCACCATGTCTTTGTCGCTACCTGGGAATACATCGATAATACGATCGATAGTTTTAGCCGCAGAACTGGTGTGTAGAGTACCAAACACTAAATGCCCAGTTTCTGCTGCTGTTAGCGCCAAGCTAATCGTTTCTTGGTCACGAAGCTCACCGACAAGGATAACGTCCGGGTCTTCACGTAACGCACTGCGCAGCGCCGCTTTGAAGCTGTGAGTATCACGATGAACTTCACGCTGATTAACGAGACATTTATTATTGGTATGCACAAATTCGATCGGATCTTCAATCGTCAGAATATGCTTGTTGTGGTTGCGATTTACGTAATCGACCATTGCCGCCAAAGTTGTCGATTTACCAGAACCTGTAGGGCCAGTCACCAGCACTAAGCCTTTTTCGTAGTTGGCAATCTTTTCAAAAATATCAGGTGCGCCTAACTGCTCTAACGTGGGAATTTCTACAGGGATAGTTCGAAAGACAGCTGCGCAACCACGAGCTTGGTTAAAAGCATTAACACGGAAGCGACCAACATTGGGTAATTCAAAAGAGAAGTCGACTTCCAATTTTTCCTCAAACTCACCGCGCTGTGAGTCGTCCATGATCTCAAAAACTAAACGATGCACATCAGCATGACTCAAAGCTGGTATTCCAAGCTTCCTAACTTCACCATCTATACGTACCATTGGAGATACACCCGCAGAAAGATGTAGATCTGACGCGTTATGCTTTACACTAAAATCTAGTAACTCAGTGATATCCATTTATTTTCCTTTAAGTAAAGTCAGCTATGAGTAGTATTCAACAAAATATCGAACAAATCACCTCACAGATTCGTAGTGCTGAGCAAAAGTGCGGACGAGCTCCAGACTCCGTGCAACTTTTAGCCGTCAGCAAAACTAAACCTATTGATGCGATTCTAGAAGCCGCACTCGGAGGCCAAGTTGCCTTTGGTGAAAACTATGTTCAAGAAGGTGTAGATAAAGTAAAACACTTTTCAGAACAACATTCTAACCTAAATTTAGAGTGGCATTTTATTGGTCCAATACAGTCCAATAAAACTCGTCCAATCGCAGAAAGCTTCCAATGGGTTCATTCCGTTGATCGCGATAAGATTGCGCAAAGGCTGAATGATCAGCGACCAAGCGGGCTTTCACCTCTACAAGTTCTCATTCAGGTAAATACCAGCGGTGAAGATTCGAAGTCAGGAACGTCAGAAGAGACAGTTTTTGCACTCGCAGAGTTGATTTCGTCGCTCCCTAACCTCACGTTAAGAGGATTGATGTCGATTCCTGCAAACGTATCTGACTATCAATCACAACTTAATGCATTTTCTCAACTGGCAGAGCTTCAACAAAAGCTAGCCGCTAAGTATCCAAACATCGATACCCTTTCGATGGGTATGAGTGGTGATATGGATGCAGCCGTTGAGGCTGGTAGCACAATGGTTCGTATTGGAACGGCTATTTTCGGTGCTCGTGATTACGCGAAATAGCAAAGAGTTAGCGACCAAAAGTCGATTATAAGTATTGATATCGCTTCGCTTTAACTGCGCAGCGACACGCTCAGGATTTTATATATGGAACATAAGAACATCGCCTTTATTGGGGCGGGAAATATGGTTCGCTCAATTGTAGCGGGCTTAGTGGCGAGTGGTTACCCAGCGCAAAAGATTACTGCAACAGCGCCTTCAGACACCAGAAGGCTGCCGTTAGAGCAAGAATACGGCATCAATACCACCAGCGATAATCTTGCCGCAGCAGAGCAAGCAGACGTTGTAGTACTATCAGTAAAACCACAAATGATGGCTGATGTATGTAAACCTTTACAAGATATCGACTTCAGCAACAAACTGGTTATCTCTATTGCTGCGGGTATTAATGCGAATCGACTCAATGAGATGTTAGACTGCCAGCTAAACCTTGTGCGTGTTATGCCAAACACGCCGTCATTACTGGGTAAAGGGATGAGCGGTCTTTACGCTGACTCAACGGTTAGTCAGGGTGATAAAGAATTCGCTTCTCAGCTAATGCAAGCCGTAGGTGAGGTAAGCTGGGTTGAACAAGAGTCTGGCATTAACAACATCATTGCAGCCGCTGGCAGTGCCCCTGCTTACTTTTTCCTATTTATGGAAGCGATGCAAGCAGAAGCAATTAACCAAGGCTTTGACCAAGAAACCGCTCGTAAGTTAGTGCAGCAGTCTGCATTAGGCGCGGCAGAGATGGTGGTAGCGAGCCCTGACACAGAATTATCGACACTGCGTGAGCAAGTGACTTCAAAAGGCGGCACGACCGCAGAAGCACTGCGCACGTTTAACGAACATCAACTATCAGACATCGTAGCGAAAGCCATGCAAGCGGCGGTCGCTCGAGCTGAAGAGATGGAAAAACAGTTTTAATACCAATCACTGTACAAAAGCATTGTGTCGCTCAAGTTATAGGTTATATCTAAGCGGCAAGTAAATCCGAAAAAGGAAACAATATGAATTCGATGAGCTTTCTGATCTCGACCGTTTTTGATCTTTACATCATGGTTGTGATCTTGCGTATCTGGCTACAAGCATCACGTGCAGATTTCTACAACCCATTCTCACAATTTATCGTAAAAGCGACACAACCCGTTGTTGCCCCATTACGCCGAGTTATCCCATCAATAGGTAGTCTAGATCTTGCGACTGTTGTTTTCGCTTATGTACTGTGTGTACTAAAGTTCGTCGCTCTAAACTTGATTATCTCTGGCGGTGCGGCTGTATTTGATATTAGCTTCCTGATCTTTGGCGCACTATCTCTGCTTAAAGCGGCTGGCGGCTTAGTTTTCTGGGTTCTGCTAATCCGTGCAATCCTGAGTTGGGTTAGCCAAGGCCGTAGTCCAATTGAATACGTGTTCCATCAACTGACTGAACCAATGCTTGCTCCAATTCGTCGTATTCTTCCAGCAATGGGCGGTTTTGATTTAAGCGTACTGGTACTGTTTATTGTTCTGCAATTCGCGAACTTCTTAATGGGTGACCTAATTGGTCCTATTTGGTATCAGCTATAATTCAAGTACGAACATCAGGTACTTTGACGATGCCACAAGCAGTTTGGGCCGAAGAAGACGATATTCTTCTTAGGCTCTATATCCAACCCAAAGCAAGCCGAGACAAGATTGTCGGCTTGCACGGAGAGGAACTGAAAATTGCCATTACTGCACCACCGGTTGATGGCAAAGCTAACGCCCACTTAGCAAAATACCTTGCGAAGCAATTTAAGGTCGCCAAGGGGCAAATCAAGATAGAGAAGGGAGAGCTCGGTAGGCACAAGCAAGTTCGAATATGCTCGCCAAACCAAGTCCCTACTGAAATCAAAGCCATCCTATGATGGCTTTTTGCTATTTATTGGAGTCATTATGCGTTTATGGATAACAGCACTACTTACTGCCCTTGTCGCTTTACCAAGCTGGGCTGGACAGTTTAAAAATATCAAGGATGTAGAGGTTCACTACTCAGCCTTCAACTCCACTTTCTTAACCGCACAAGTCGCTAAGCAATATCAACTAAAGCGCAACGGTTACTCAGCTATTCTCAATATCAGTGTGTTGGATAACTCTTCTTTGGGCAAACCAGCGACAGCGGCTAAGATTTCAGGAACAGCGAAAAATCTAGTCGGCAATACTCGCACGCTTAAGTTCCGTGAAATAAAAGAAGGCGACGCGATTTATTACCTTGCAGAATTTCCGGTGACCCATGAAGAGAATATCACTTTCACCATCGATATTAATGCTGGTTTGAAAGGGGCTGGACCACTGCGTTTCACACAAAAATTCTATATAGAAGAGTAGCTTCACCGCTCACTTTTCTAGTCATTAACTTATTAGAGCCACATTCCCATGAGTAAGATTGTTTTAGCAACAGGCAACCAAGGCAAAGTTCACGAGATGGCAGACATTCTGTCTGAGTTTGGTTTCGACGTTGTCGCGCAAAGTGAATTCAACGTTTCAGAAGTCGCAGAAACGGGAACAACTTTCATTGAAAATGCCATCATCAAAGCTCGCCACGCTGCGAAAGAAACGGGGCTACCAGCGATTGCGGACGATTCTGGCTTAGAAGTTGATTACCTTAATGGTGCACCGGGCATCTACTCAGCGCGTTACTCTGGCGAAGGTGCGACCGATAAGCAGAATATCGAAAAACTACTCGATGCAATGCAAGGTGTCGAAACAGAAAAACGCACTGCTCGTTTTCATTGTGTATTGGTGCTAATACGTCACGAAAATGACCCGACACCATTGGTGTGTCACGGTAAATGGGAAGGTCGCATTCTTACTGAAGAACACGGTGAAAATGGCTTTGGCTACGATCCGGTATTCTTTGTTCCTGAAGATAATTGTGCATCTGCAGAGCTTGAATCGTCACGTAAGAAGCAACTGTCACACCGTGGTAAAGCTCTTGCGTCATTATTCAAGACTCTCAAGGAGCAAGCTCTGTAATGCACAATGCAGCGCTTATACCACCCGCACTTAGCCTTTATGTCCACATCCCATGGTGTGTACAAAAATGCCCGTATTGTGATTTCAACTCTCACGCTCTGAAAACCGATATACCTGAAAAAGAGTACATCGATGCGCTGCTTGAAGACCTCGATACAGATATCGAAAAGTACCAACTCAATGGCACGCCTCGCCCATTGCATTCGATCTTTATTGGTGGCGGTACACCGAGTTTGTTCTCACCCGAAGGGATTGGTCAATTACTGCAAGGTATTGAACAACGCACCCCGTTCAAACCTGAAATAGAAATCACCATGGAAGCCAATCCGGGCACCATCGAGGCAGAACGTTTCGCAGGTTACCAAAAGGCAGGCATTACTCGAATTTCGGTAGGCGTACAAAGTTTTGAGCAAGAAAAGCTGGAAAGGCTTGGACGTATTCATGGTCAAGATGAAGCAGTGAATGCGGCTTATTTGGCGCATAAGATTGGATTGAACAGCTTCAACCTAGATTTAATGCACGGCTTGCCCGATCAAAGCATTGATCAGGCCTTGGTTGATTTGGACAAAGCGATCGAACTTAATCCTCCACATTTGTCTTGGTATCAACTGACAATAGAACCTAACACCATGTTCTATTACAAAACGCCAAAGCTACCTGACGATGATGACCTTTGGGATATCTTCGACTTAGGCCATAAGAAGCTCTCAGACGCAGGTTATGTGCAATACGAAATTTCAGGCTACAGCAAGCCGGGATATCAGTGTCAACATAACCTCAACTACTGGCGCTTTGGTGACTACCTAGGTATTGGCTGTGGCTCTCATGGCAAGCTGAGCTTTTCAGATGGACGTATTGTTCGCACTACCAAGGTTAAACACCCTAGAGGCTACCTAGCAGCGTATCAGAATCTGGTGAAGCCCTATCTGTCGGATGAACTTGAAGTACCCAATGAGGACCGCCCTTTCGAGTTCTTCATGAACCGCTTCAGGTTAATGGAAGCGTGTCCAAAACAAGACTTCATTGATACGACGGGGTTAGAGTTTGATTCGATCAAACCAACGATAGAGTGGGCCAAAGAGCTCAATTATCTCAATGAAACCGACAGCCACTGGCAGATAACTGAAAAAGGAAAACTATTCCTAAACGATCTGCTTGAAGCCTTTATGGCCGAAGAAGACGAATAGCCGAACGCTAGAATGCAAAAAGCCTCTCATCACGAGAGGCTTTTTTGTCGAACTTAGAACTTAGAAAATAGAACGACCAATACGCTCTGAAAGCAGCTCTAATGCCATAGTACCCGCAAGAGAGTTACCAGAAGGGTCTAATTCTGGAGACCAAACTGCAATCGTCATTTCACCAGGAACAATCGCAATAATCCCGCCACCGACACCAGACTTTCCGGGCATGCCAACACGGTAAGCAAACTCACCTGCCCCATCGTACAAACCACATGTCGCAAGCAAAGCATTCAACTGCTTGGTTTGAACTGGCGTGATAATCTCTTTCTTGGTCTGAACCGACACACCTTTGTTTGCCAAATAGCTAAAGGTTTTCGCCAAGTCGATACATGTCATTTTAAGCGCACAAGCGTGAAAGTAATTGTTGAGCACTGGGATCACATCGTTCTCAAAATTACCAAATGAACGCATCAAATACGCGATGGCAGCATTACGATCGCTGTGCATCATTTCAGAAGCCGCCACAACCTTGTCATACACAATATGAGTGTCACCCGACAACTGGCGCACAAATTCTAATAAACGGTGTCTAGGTGCTGACAGGCGGCTTTGCAGTAAGTCTGCAACCACAATAGCTCCGGCATTGATAAAAGGGTTACGAGGAATGCCGTGCTCCATCTCAAGCTGAATCATCGAATTAAAGGCTTGGCCAGAAGGCTCCTTCCCTACGCGCTGCCAAATCTCTTCAGGCTTATACAACACCATCGCCAATGTCAGACTTAAGGCTTTAGAAATTGACTGCACAGAAAAGGCTTCATCAGCATCGCCAGCTTGAATAACTTCACCTTCATTGGTGTATACGGCAATCGCCAGTTTCTGGTTCGATACACGAGCCAATGCAGGAATATAATCTGCGACCTTTCCCTGACCAATTAAGGGACGAACTTCATCTAAAATATCGGCCAAAATAGCTTGAGTTGGTTTCATGTGTGCTTACTTCTTTATTGTTATTTTTGTAGGGGGTGTGACATTACTTTCTGTTCTTAAACCTTTATCGCAATAAAAGCCTAAAGACAAAAAAGACAAAAAAGCCAAAAAAGCCAAAAAAGCCAAAAAAGCCAAAAAAGCCAACATTACAATAATGTTGGCTTTAATCAATCCCATAAAGTGTAGGGTTTAATCCTAAGTCGGATTCACCTTCACTTAATTTGATTCAGAATTACTTAGTACGCTTGAACTTAATGTCCCAAACACCATGACCTAAACGGTGGCCACGCGCTTCAAACTTAGTTAGCGGACGCTCATCCGGACGAGGAATGTAATCACCATCTTCAGCGATATTCTCGAAGCCAGGAGCAACCTTCATCACTTCAATCATGTGTTCTGCGTAATTTTCCCAGTCAGTAGCCATGTGGAAAATACCAGTATCAAGTTGAAGCTTGCCGCGAACCATCTCGGCGAATTCAGCCTTAACGATACGACGCTTATGGTGACGAGCTTTGTGCCATGGGTCAGGGAAGAACAGTTGCAGCGTATGCAGGCTGCTGTCTGGAATCATGTGTTCAAATACTTCTACTGCATCGTGACACATTACGCGTAAGTTAGTTACACCCGCATCACGAGCGGTCCCTAAACACGCACCAACACCTGGGCTATGAACTTCAATACCTAAGAAATTTTTCTCAGGTGCATTCTTTGCCATTTCAACCAGTGATGCACCCATACCGAAGCCAATCTCTAGTACAACTGGGTTATCGTTGCCAAATACTTCTTTCCAATTAAGAAGTTCTGGGTTGTAGTCGATACCCATTGTTGGCCAACATTCGTTCATCGCGTTTTCTTGGCCTTTTGTTAAGCGGCCTTCGCGGCGAACAAAACTACGGATCTTACGAACCAGTTTGCCGTCTTCAGTATATTCGTTAGTGGTCACTTCACTCATTGATTTTTGCCTGCACATTGATTAATCAAAGCGGGGATTATCCAAAGAATTGCCTTCGGTGCAAGTCTTTCCGTGGATAAATTCCCACACAATTTGTCTGTTTTACATCCAACCGTAAGTGTGGTGCAATTTCACTCCTAATAATAGCAAAGCATAGAGCATGTCGTGACTCCTTTCGCAACCGCCATATTAAAGTGGTATGACGCCTTTGGGCGTAAAGAATTACCTTGGCAACAAAACAAAACCGCCTACACCGTTTGGCTATTGCAACGAATCACGATGAGCTAGTGGGCCACTATCAATAATTCATTGTATTTAAAATAAAAACAGCACTAAAACATAATTGGTGGTTCATTTCCATCAATTGAAGCAACCAAGTCAGCAATTCAAATAAGAAAAATTTATGACGCAATTTCCTTTGACGCCCGAAAAATTCCAAGATCAGCTCATCACATGGCAACAGACACACGGTCGCCATGATTTACCTTGGCAAGAAAACCCAACGCCTTATCGCGTACTTGTCTCTGAAGTAATGCTTCAACAAACACAAGTCACCACTGTCATTCCGTATTTTGAGCGTTGGATGGTTAGCTTTCCAACAATCGAAGTTTTAGCTGCAGCCACGGAAGATGAAGTCATGAGCCATTGGCAAGGATTAGGCTACTACTCTCGAGCTCGGAATTTGAGAAAAGCCGCGCAATACATCGTGGATGAGTGTAATGGTCTATTCCCAGACCATGTTGAGACACTACTCAAAATTCCTGGCGTTGGCCGCTATACCGCGGGAGCCATCGCTTCATTCGCTTACAATACCTATGGTCCCATCGTCGATGGCAACGTCAAACGCTTGTTTTGCCGTTTTTTTGGGGTAGATGGGGTGCCAGGCACATCAAAAGTCGATAAGCAATTGTGGGGGCTTGCAGAGACGTTTACGCCCACACGAAACAATAGATCTTTTGCACAAGGACTACTGGATATGGGGGCAACTGTTTGTAAGCCGAGAAGCCCCAACTGCTTAGAATGTGATTTTCAGGAGTATTGCCTCGCATTCAAAAGTGATCGAGTGGACGAGTTACCAACTCCCAAACCCAAAAAAAACGTACCGACTCGCTCTGGGCAGTTTCTCTGGATCGAATCAAAGGGGAAAATATTATTAGAAAAACGAGCAAAAGACGGTATTTGGGGCGCATTGTGGTGTCTACCTCAAATTCATATCGAACCAGAACATCTTGGTGAACATGTTCATTTAAAAGGTAGCTTTAAACATACATTTACACACTACAAGCTTGAAGCAAAAGTTTGGTCCATTGAGCGTATGAGCGGCTTAAATCAAGAACAAGCTTGGGTATTACCAACTGAGTTGCAAGATCTAGGGCTACCGACCCCAATAAAAAAATTCATCTTAAAGAACATTAACTTAACCTAACAATAAGTAATATTTCAAATACGATAATTTATCTTGGTATTCGTAGAGTCAGCAATGCTGCTGACTCATTAATGAACAGAAATATGACAACGACCTTGCTAAATTAGCAATCAATAAATTACTTCAAGTATAGAGAACTTCGCCAAGTAAAAAGTGCAAGACCTGACTCTATCGTTTTTGCCATTTCAATTACTTGAGGGTGTATAGTGCTTAAGCTCATAGATAGCATTACGTCCGTATTTTTTTATCATTCTATCTAAAAAGTCTGGCTCTATGAACACTGTATGGGCTAAGTTTCCCTTAAGTTTTAATATGTCGTCATCAGACAGTTTTTGCTGTGTAAAGCGATGTATAGAGGCCGACAGCGTACGCTTTGTCTCTCTCCCTACACTTAATTTTCCTTCATTTGATAATGTTATTCCTGTTACATGTCTATTATGTGCCTTAGAAGATAGTACCGTTTTTCTAAGGTTAATCTTGATTTGACCGTCATAGAGATAATTTAGTGTTTTCCTAACTTTTGCAGGAAACTTCAAAAGTACATCTTTCTCATTAGTCGAAAAGGTAAGGTCATCTGCATATCTGGTGTAATTGATTCCCAACGACTTACAATAACGGCTAATGGCTTCATCAAATCTATAGAGAATAAAGTTTGATACCAATGGCGAACTCGGAGCCCCTATGCTTAGAACTAAATGTGTTGCTCTTTTTCGCTTCCAGAAGAGAAACCCTTCAAGCAAATCTATATCTAGTTCTGACAATTCAACACCATGCAGGCGGCATTCTTTAAAAAATAATGAAGGCTTTATGCTAGGAAAAAAATTCTTCAAGTCCATCTTGAGTAAGTATTTATACTTAGCATGTGGGCGAGCATTGTCTTTTATGCTTAACCCTTTCATATATGCTTTAGCCGTATTGTGAATTGGCAGTTGTCCGGCTAGTTGGTCAACAATAATTCTCTGAATGAATTTTAGTTCTTTTGAGGGATGAGCAATTATTCTACGCTCTTCGGAGTTCCGCTTAGCGATTGAATAGACTTTGTAACGATAAGGGGAGCTAGCTGCAAAAGAAACAATTTCTTCTTCTTCCATGAAAAGGAAACTTTCCAGTAATTCTGATAAATTCACTTTTCACCACCTTTGAGTTTCTTCTGTATCTCAGTAGCTGCAGCTATCCTTTTCCTAGATGCACCGTCATCATTATCTCTTACATATGACATCTTTAAGTTCATCACTAATTTTTTTTCATCGAATGTAGCCGAGTGTTTATTAGTTCCAAATTTGATTCTTGGACTCGTCCTGTCAAAAGGGTAATAAAATTTATACCCACCACCGTATTCATACGTATCTAAGTATTCAAGTCGATTCAACAAATACAGTAATCGAGTAACTTTACTTCTCTCTTCATCAAGCCCTAATGATGCCAATGCTAGTTCAATTTCAGTTAATAATATTGGATAGGAGAGACGGATAATTTCCAGTAGTAGCAAAGCGATATGTCCAGAATTTTTTTTGTTAAATGCAGGGTGTTTCGGGATCGTATTTCGCTTTTCTAGCAAAGTGCCACACAAGTCTTGCATGTGGATTTTAGGATAATCAGAGACTTGAGCATCAGGCCACGGGTATATTGCTACTGAAGATGGTTCTTTACTGCGGATGTGATCTAATGGGCCAAGGTAAATGAATGAGTCTTCTCTTTCAGTTTCCTCTCTAGGTGCAACTATTAGTAATTTTTTATAGAAGTTAGGTTTAGTGCAGAACATCCCCAACTCAACTAGTGACCCAGGGCTTTCCAGAAAAATGACAACTACCGAAGCCAATTGAGCTATGTCATCTTCGAATATAAGTAAATCACTGTAAGCATGTTCTCTAAAGTAATCTTTAAAGGTTTCAGCTAAAACAACTTCATTTTCGAGATCGGGATAATCTGAGGCTAACTTCTCTATCAGTCGTTGACGAAAGCTTAAAGGGACGATTTTTTTTACATTTATAGGCCCACCGCAAACAAAAATTCGATGGTCAGGGTAGTTGACCTTAAACTTATTGACGTCAAAAGCTTCAAACACGTCAATAATAGCATTTTCAAATTTTTTGCTCACTGCTGTATGAAAGAAGCTAATCGGCTTTTGCCGTAAGCCCCGAAGAGAACAGTAAAGGGTCAGGTCTTGTCTTTACCTCCCATTAGCTCAAATACTGAAAAAGTAACTTGTTGAGGCTTTCAATTTCATCGATGCCAACACTGTGTAGGCACTTCTTAGTTACAAAGTGCCAATCATCTCGCATCTGAATAAAACCAAGTTAATGTTTAAAAACCACTTTGATTACGATAAGTATTACAAATATAAACTAACGCTTCACTCTCCCGAATTGAGAAGCAAAGCGAGCAAATTTCGATCAAAATTATTTTTAGTTCTGCTGCCACTCCTTGACAACTTTATTCCAATCAGCATCTCGCTCTACCACTCCTCCATCAGTATCTTCTCTTGTCCAAACATCCCAAAAGTCAGGATCATCTGAATGTGGTTGTTGCTCTTTCGTTAAACTCTTCATTTTAACCAGAACAGGAAGTTCAGAGGCCCATCCCATGAGAATTGCATGCTGAGATGGTAAAGAAGGTAACTCACGGAGTAGTCCGCGCAAATTATCTGGTACCATTTTATGTACCTGCTCTTGATCTCTGTCGTTACTAATTCGATGCAATAGAAATGTATTACATTGAGATAAAACCGTAGGTGATAACTCCGAAGGCCGTTGCGAAGAAATCACCATGCCAAGACCAAACTTTCTTCCTTCACGTGCGATTTTCTCAAATACTTGGCAACAAACAGCAGCAACATCCTGGTTTTCAGAGTCATCACGATAGCGCTTAATAAATGTATGCGCTTCTTCAGCTACAAGCACAGTTGGTAAGGATTTGTTATTTAGCCGCCTATAACGTTGCAATGACTCAAAGATAATCCTTGAAATAACAGCAGTCACAAGGTGGGTGATTTCATTTGGTACTAAAGAAAGATCAATAATTGAAACACAGCTGTCACTCTCACCTGATCCATCCTTACCTATATAGCTTTCTAACCACTTAGCTAAATCGACCCTCTGCTCCGCATCATTAGTGATGGGCTTCATTCGTGTATCAGATAGCATTGTACGTATGCGTGCCACCAAATATTCGACATATTGTTCACTACCATTTTCTTGCGCTAATGCCTCTAAATAGGCAACTAGGTTATTTCCTTCAAATGGTAATGGAATATCTTCACTCTTAGGCAACAAGTCATGCTCATTACCACCGAACTGCTGAAATGCTGAAGTAACTTTATCTACAATGTTGTCAATTTCAGGCACCGTAGCCTGTAAAGTAGCGTATTGCACACTTCTATCTTCTCGGTACTGACACATTGCAGTTATGACTTGTGTTAATTTGTGATCACCTAATTGATCCCTATAAGCTAAAAAGCTTTCTATCCATTTGGCCATAGTCTCATTAAAACCTTTCGCGGGTCCATATCCACCAAATGGTCTACCTGAACTCTTATCATGTTTTAAAGTAACTAAGACATTACCGAGAAAGCGTTTTATCTCAATATTTAAATCTGTTTCAAGTTCAAAGTCTTCATTTCGCATTGCTCTCAAAGAGCGCTTTAGCAATGGTAGCTGTGCTTTCGGGCTTGCTTGCGTGAAAGACGCCCATTCAGCACTATTCCAAAACCACGAAGGTACTTGTAGTTGGTTTTCGCCTTCTTCAGCTTCTACTTTAAAAACACGACCTTTGAATTTAGTCTCTGGACCTAATGCTCGGGTATATTCACCATTAGGGTCTAAAATAATAAATCTAGCATTAGGCTTTTTTTCTAATTTCATTGCCGCTTCTAACGACCACTGAATAAGACCTGCAACTGAACAAGATTTACCACTCCCAGTGTTCCCTAGCACAGCAATATGGCGACCAAATAGGCGGTCAGGGTCTATTGCAACATTTGCATTATTTGCAAGTGGGCTTTGCCCTATGGTAACTCTTCGATTGTTACCAGACTCAACAATTGATTTAAGTTGAAAATCCGTCGGCAGTAAAATAGCGGAACCAATTGAAGGAAATGATTCTGAACCTCGTCGAAATTTGAAAGAATCAACACCTCTTGTTGACACTCGTTTGAGAGTACCTACTGGATTTAAACTTATTTTTTTCTGTGGGAAAGGTAGATTAACTAGCCCAAAATCATGGATATCCGTTTGTTTAGGATAAGGGGAACGCTCAACAGCAAGCCACTCAATTTGTCCAACCAAGTAACCATTATCACAAGAGACTAAAACATAACTGTTTACCCTTGGAAAATTTCTCGGGGTTCCAGCATTTAGGGCAACAGAATCAGGTGAATCAATATCAAGGACTGCTCTAATTTCATTTGGTGACACAAAATCTACAGTACCAACTCTTAATTGCTCTCCTTGCTCAATGGGTAACGAACTCATTCTTCACCACCAACTGTGCTTTGGATAGCTGCTGGATATAAGCCTCTTGATTTTAAAAGCTCAGCCATACGAATTGATGTACGATCTATTGCTGCTTTTGGAAGGTAGTAATCGACTAGTGTTTTGAGGTCTCCGAAATGGTCACCAAGTAATAAAGATATTTGAGCCTGACGCCCACTATCCGCTATAAAGCTCATGATTCTTCCAAGTGGATCACCATAAGCAATAATCACGATATGCGTTGAGGGTATAGTTAGCATATCTATGAGAACTCGATTTATATGCTCGTCACCAAAACTATACCCGTAGGTTACAAGTGTGCTATTCGGGCGGCATGTCGCTGACGCTAAATCTCTAAATAATTCGACATAGGGATATTCTGATGTTTCACGATCTTTAACAGAATTTGGATAAATCATTAATTGTTGATAATTGGTTGAACCAGCCCCTTCAACTTCTAAAAATGGCTCTACAGTAGCGGCACCAAAAGGGAGACCAAAACGCCTGATAGCTCCCTCATTTGCATACCAATCTAATGAACCATGTAATTTTGTGAAACGAGCCACCCCTTCCAAATATCTAGGCTCGCCACGAATACCAGGAGGATTATAATGATAATCAACCTCTAATCGGGATGACCGGAAGATTGGCGCAATACTGCCAACAAACCGATCGACTAATCTAAGACCGGCTAATTCAGCCCCTGTTTCTAAAATACGATCATAATTGGTTGTAAATATATGCAATCTATCGCGCGTCGCAGTTCGACTTGAAAAGCTCATCAAAAAATTAACTAAATAATTAAATGTTTCAGTTTTTAGCTTCGGCTCTGCATCACGGATTGATTTTTCGCCACTACTCACTGAGTCTGAAAACGATTTCAAACACCGTGATAGTTCATTATTTAGTTCAACCAATTCATTTTTAAAATTACGATATGGTAAGGAACCTGGAGGCGATGGTGGTACAGGTAAATTCTGTGCCGTTAAAATTTCTAATCCCTTAATCAACTCATTAATTGAACGAATCTGATCTTCAATGTTTCCATCCTTTCTTCCTGAAGCTTTCGCAGACGTAGCTACATAACAGTCAATTTCACCTTTACATACTTTTAGATCGGTAATCCATCCCATACCTTGTGGAAGTTGCCCTGTTGCAAACTGTTGAACAGCTGAACTAAGACCTGCACCAACAAGTAAATTGAGGTGCTCTGATTGGAAGAGTGCGGTTAACCAAGGTTCTATTCTCGAACGCAGAAAATCTGGAGTAATTTCATCCTCTGTTTTTGCCCAAGTGCAGTCGTTAACAACTTTAAAGGTACCATTATCACCATTTGAGTCCAATTGGACCGGAGATCGGTCATCGCCTAATTTTAAGTATTGAGTCAAGTTATATACATCCTTATTAAATGGCGACGCCTGAAGTAGGTACTAGCCTTGCTAAGTGGACAAAGAGGTTGGTTAAAATCACAAAATGATAACTAATTACGGGGGCAATTTTTGTTTATTTAATACTACTTACCTTGCATATCAAAACTAACTGAAAATTGATGTTCATACTTTGGTTTACAACACGTTTTGGGGCATGACAGAGTTAGAAATTTTAATCTAATATCGTCAGATAACTTAACGTATAGAAACTGCACTCATAAGATAATTTGCATAAAATGGGGAAGGCTTCCTTACTCTGAGCAACCGGCTCTGGAGCAGTTATAAACTTACAGCTTTAAGGCTGGGCTATACCCATTAAGTGACCCAAAATACTTCTATGGGCTTCTGAGGTCGAAATTATATGGATTTTTTGAGTTAACCACTTGATATTAATTAGCTCCTAATCTAATAGTTCATCTATATGGGTAATCAGAACTAATAGTTTACGGTTTTTTCCTTTACAAAAAACTCAATGTGTAGGAAGAATTCACCACCTACACCTACACCTACACTCATTTTGAGCTTAATTATTTTGTCTATTAAAAGTCACTATACTTATAACCATCAGTTGTCGCTTCGTAAAAGATACATTCAACACCAGCTTCTTCAAGCATAGTTATAGCAAGCCTTCCGATTTCTTCCCAATCTGTAGCATTAGGATCTTTCGGGGGCTCATATTCTCCGATATTCTGTGGTTTGGTTGCAAAAACCCTCTTAATTCCCGATTGAATTATTGGTCCTGCACACCTTGCACATATAGGCTTCCCAACAACATAAAGGTGGCCATCAGCAGCCCTTGAACCTGATGCGATAATAGCGTTAACCTCGGCATGTACAATGATGTTTAACTTCAATTTTTTTTCATCGTAGCGATCCTCATCGTCTTTAACACCAAAAGGAAATCCGTTATATCCTAAAGTAATATCCCCACCTTTTTTTGATACTAATACTGCGCCTACTTTAGATTTATCTCTTGACCACTCTGATACATGCTTGGCTAGCTCTATCATACGGTCGCGCCATTTGGTTTTTGATTCTATTTTATTTTGGTATAGCCCATTTATAACAAGCTCATAATGAGGATGTAACTCTTGATCAAGAATTGTATTATCGCCATTCGCCTCAATGATTTGCTTAATTACATCCAAAGTAACTTTCTCATCCAAACCCTGCTCACGCGCTTTCTCTATAACTAGGAAACTGTTGTCCAGTAACTCACCAAGTACATTTAAGTTCATACATTAACCTCCTCTATCATTATTTGCGTGCCATTAACAATTCAATGCGCAATAAGACGCGCATACTACATAGAAGCAAACACTCAAGTACTTGATGGTAATCACAAAAATAACATTTCCAGATAGAACCTCATCAATAGTCTACATTCAGGTTATATCGGCTTTCCCCTATCCAAACCTTTGATCATCCTCCAAGTTTAAGGAAATTATTTTTCTTTCGCCTCTATACCCAAAGCACATATGAGTTCGATAAAAATGTAATTATCAGTTATTTCGTGACGCTGTACCCACTAAACCATTAGAACAATAATTCAACGCAAATAATTGATATTAAATGACATTTAACACAATACGTTCCGAAGGAGGGCATCCCTCTAAACCAGAGTACATAATCATCACAGACAGCTAATTACACCAACAGAAAGATGTTGATGAATCATTTTCGATAAATTGTTGAAATTGACTGGTGAGCGAAACGAGCCCTTAAAACCTTGATGGATTGTTTAATATGGAGTTGGTGCTGTGATGATTGATTTTGTTGGTGTGTTTAAAGCTTGGATTGCATCTCCTGATAATAGGTTTTATCCAATACTCTTTGCGTTACTAATCGTCTTTGTTGTGTGGCGGTTTGCCTAATCGTAGGATTCATTATGAGCAGTGATTATCCATAACACCCGTTCGATACACCGCAACAAAAAGTCAGCCACTGGCAGGTTTTTTGTTGCACCTCACTAAGGTAGCAGAGACTAGAGAATGTATAACTAATCCCCAATGGGGAATTTATGAGTTACACGAGAACTTATAGCTCGACTCACATTGCAATAGAATCCACATTTTGTTGATTCTATGTCGCTCCATCAACCTTGATTTGATAGACATAAGATCGACAATGTGTCGATTCTACGTCGCTGTTCGATTGATAATGAAACCATATATTGGATATCTACCTTCTCAAATGTTAAATCAAAGCATGACGCGACTAATCCTTTACACGTTGAGGCTTGATTAAGTGCAGACAACTTTCAGAGATACGTTAAGATTAGAAATGATGATATAAATTAGGGAGGGATTTTGATGAATCAAAGGCTAATTACTGGGCTAAAATCCGCCAAGAAATTGTTACTCAAATGGGGAGTCACCCATGAGCAGATACAAATTATCCTACCAACCGAGGAGAATAATATTGAAGTTAGAATCAGCCATTTTTTAAATATCCATGCCGCTTTGAGAACAATATTTAGCAATGAAGACAATGTATATGGCTTCATGAGTCGTATAAACAACAACACCTTCTTCAATGGGCGAAGCCCAATTAGTATCATCGCTTCAGGACGCTTATCTGATTTAGAAGAAGTCAGAGATAAGATTGATAGCTTAGTATTACGCTGCGATAGCCATACTGAGTCATGACAAAGGATGTTCGACACTGATGCTCGACAGATTCATCACCCCATATATTGGGTTCTCCCATCGATTCCCTCGCCATAATACAGAAGAAACACACTCTAAATGTTTCAACTCTTCTAGTATGTCGTTTTGCGCTTCTACAGATAAATCACAGTCAACATTGACACTTAAGTAGACATGGCAAGCCAATTTGGCAGCCTTCATGACATCTGTAAAGACAACTCCAGAGCCCCCACCTTGAGTTAAAATAACGCTCGTAAATGATGACTTTCGTAGAGCCTGAGCTAGTTGATAGTTGCAGTGACGCTCACTCCAATTCCACATAAACGTGCCAGTCCATTCATCCGTATTTTCTAGTTCAGCCAATGAACCAAACTCAGTCCCATATTCGTCATCACGAACACCAAAAACTCTGACAACGAGAGGACGCTCTCCACACTTTATCAATTGTTCTTGCAGAACCCGTACAGTATGACGCTCACCGCTTCCTCCTTTCGATCGTAAAACGGAATAGACTTTTAATTCAGCACAACACTTTAGCCAGAAACCGACATCAATATCTTGCCGTGTAAAATCAGGAGTACTATTGAGGCCACCACCTAAACTGCGCGGTCTAACTTTTTTCTTCATAACAAACTCCTAAAGTTGTGTTGAGTCCCGTCCATCATTTAGAGCAACAAAAGTTGATGTAAGACTTTGGTTCGTTTTACGGAAGGTAATACCCTAGCTAAAGCAAAGGAGCTCTCTATGACCACAAACAATTCAACATCACACCCTATACTCACCGCTTTTAATTTGCCCGATGTACCATTTAAGGTCATTGATCCAAATGAGCTACCGGACATCTACAAAGTGGCTTTCGAACAGTTTTTAGCTGGCTCATCTGCACCACATCCTGTTTATGCCTATCAGCACGATTATGAGCGACTCCTTCTCTTGATAGAGCAAGGCTAAATTACAATCGAGAAATAACATAATGGGGGCTCCAGAAAGCCCCCATTAGACCATAGATTACAAGCACCTCGCCTTCAATAAGGCTTCAACCTCTTCCTGTTGGCCCATGCTTTCAAGCAAAGAGAAACCAACAAACGCAGCATCCGGACGAACAAATAACGCATAAAAACCATCAGCCCCTCCAGGTAAAGCGGAAGCATATCGTTTTTTATATTGCTCAATTTTCGCCATAATCGACTCATGCTCCGATGGGTATAACCTCAAGACTTCAAACTGAAACCATAACGGCACTCGTTTAGCATAGCGCGGGGAAAAACCCTCCACGACCGGTGGAAATCGCCCCACTTGTTTCAATTGATTCAATTCGGCGACGACTTTCTTCAGTTCATCTTCCGACCTCATACGCTCTTGCCAAGCCTCAAACTGTGCCCCTTGTGCCAAAGATAACTCTTCTTCCAAGTTTAGAATTTTACTTTCCAATTCATCGACTCGATTTGGCTTGATTGCATATTTTTTCGATTCAAAACAAAGCCCAAAATCATCGTTCCAATCCGTGATAGCAAACAGCACTTGTTCGTAGAGTTGAGGATATTTTTTAATAGAGGTTCGACTAATATCAAATGTATTGGTAAATAAGCGTAAGGACATCCATTGACGACGCCCTGCTAACACATCCTCTGGCGTTAACAGCTTCAGTGCTTGTAATGCCTCCTGCAATCGTTCATTAAGCCCCTCACTCGGCTGTTTCTGCTGACTCACGAACATCCTCCTTAAGCTGACAGACAAGCTCACGAACTTCATCAATTCCCTGCACAATGCCCTCTTTTTCGCACGCTTCCATAATACTGAGTTGATCTTCCCAAAAAGGTAACTGAGCTGGCGTGATTACACAGTTCTCACAGGAGATACATTGCACCCGATTCAGGCGGCAATTATTAGCGCACGCCCCTTTATCGACTGGACGAACAGAAACCGAGTGAGCATTGAGTTGAACTTCCATGCCAACCCCAATCTTTTTTCGTAAAGTTTTTAAATTCTTGGATGTTTGAAAGTCCCTGCTTGCAAATTCACCCGAGGATACTGCATCACCTAGCCCTCCATGCAAGCTATTATTATTATTAAGCTGTGTTTCAATCACGGCTTGTTGAAAAGAGCTCTGATCCTCTAAAATCCAATTCAAAATCTCTTCGTCACCACCTTGAGTATAATATTCGGTGACATCACCAGTACGGTGAGCAAACTGATCTCGCAAAGCTTCAACACTACCAAGTGGTGAAAGCGCAATGAATCGTGCAAATGTACGCCGGAACATATGCGGAGTAACACGCATCGGGACGGATAACCCTTGTTCATTTGACAGATATTCCATGAAGGTATCGACTCGCCGTTTAATCGTCGACGCTCCCCATCTCATGGATAGCTTGTGATTGGCATTCAAACCAGACGACACGAAAAGGCTTTGATTTGCTCGCGCAGCGTCTCTCCACAACCGTTCATGCTTTCCATTTGACTTATGTCGTTCTAGCATTTCAAAAGTTCGCATACGCCGACATTGATTTAGTCGATTTAATTTCTCGATCACTAATTTCAATTTTGATGGGACAAGCCATCGATGTGATTCCCCTTCGGGCAAATATGCATATTTGAAAGTCATTCCTTGCAAATAACTTGATTTAAACTGAATTACAGCAAAGTCAGAACTTTTCTCCTGATAACACTCTTTTGATAAACTTGATAATTCGCTCTGACGCATACCTGTAAGCCCGAGAATTAAAACAGCAGCCGCAGCTTCAAAAAGAATAATTTCCCGTTCCAGTGCTGCATACGAGTTATATCCATACAGCACAAGGTACTTTTGGATTCGGTTAAATAAAGTACTTTTACTCGGAACATTTCCATCACGAGTGGGCTTATTCTTTAATTTTAATCGTTCACTTTCCCAGTAATTGTTATAAAGCGTAATAGCATCATCTGAGCAACTCACTATCTTCCACGCAGCTTGAATAATCAGAACCCATGAAGACTCCTCAATCACCGGAGTTTGTTTATATTTCTTTTTACTCCCCACCACCGCTGATGCTGAGCACCGACCAAATGGCGGGGAAGCTAAGGAACATTTAAGTAAACTTCGATATTTATAAAGCTGATACAACGGTTGTAACCGAATTTGTTGATGAACATGAGAAATCGTACTTTTGGTCTTGTTCTTGCGAACGTCACATTTAACCCATCGTAAGTACTCGTTCAACCTTAAAGGATCAGATAACCACTCCTCAAAATCCGTACCATCAAAAAATTCCTTCCACCATAAAAAGAATACCTTCCAGGCTCTCAATTCACTTTTAAGTGTCCTAACTGATATACCATCCTGATAACGCAACCACAAACAATCGCGAGCAGCTTCTGAAATGGTATAACCTCCGGAAGTCTCACTGTTATTCCACGCTAGATTTAGCTCTACAAGTTGATCTTTAAAATTTAGATTTCTCTCCGAACGATGTTTATTGGCAGCACCGTTCAATAGGTAAAACAACCACTCGTCATCACCATCCCCCCCTAAAGACAGCCCTTCAAACTCACCAATAGATAATCTACTTTTCTCCTGATAAGTCAGCTTTTTAAGTTGATCTACGGTCAACACCTTTGAACTCGAAAATTCACTTACTTGTTGTAGCGCTAGAGTTCTCACGATACTGCCTCCATATCCTTCAACATGCTTATTAAGTAAGAACTTTCATTTAGAGCCCATAATGGATATGGCGAATCTTCAGCGCGTTTTCGCGCTTTAGATACGACTAAGGGACGGTGCTTGAATGCATCTGGCAGATCTTTCTCCAAAATTTGCAAATAAGCGCCATAACGTTTTATCCAAACATGGGATGGAATTCTTCCGGACTCAAAATCATGTCTTAATGCTTTTTGAAAAGAAAAAAGTCGCCAAAGGTCTGTTTCTAAGATAACCATGTGAGGGCACAACAAGCATTGCATAAAATCCAAACAGCTTGGGCCTTGTGAGTTCATTTGTTCATGATTTTTAGGGTTCTTGCAGCTCCCAACATGTGTTTTAAATCGGTTATCAGATTGAATTAATTGCAACTCATTCTGTTGCTCAGAGGTTAGCCCGTAATCTTTTTCGTATTGAATCCAAGAGCTTATTTTCCCTGTGATCGAGTAATCATGTAACCGCTCCAGTAATAGACTGAATCTAGCCTGTTGTTCAGGCGATGTTTTTAGATAATGTCGATACGTCGTTAACGAAATCCCTTGACCGAAGCGGAGCTTATGACCAAGAATTCGAGAAACACTTGCTATAGAGCCGTACCGGCGCAGAACTTGGACACATGTCGGGCGTAAACGTGATAGCCTAATTCGCAAAGGCTTATCTTCATCGTCCATGAGTTCAAACATATTCGTGATAACATCAAGTGGTGCCGCGCTATTTTGATTGGTATTACGACTGCTATCTAAATAACCAGCTTTTAATGTTGTGACTTTTTCACTGGTCCGCGAAAAAACATTGATTCTATACAACCAAATGGACTGACCATTTTCGAGACCTTCAACGCTCCGATATTGGTCTGAACGCTCTTTAAGATACATAAACAAACTTTTCGCACTGGTATGAAACAGACGAGATTCCGCGATCATTTCACGTGTAGTTTCATCACCAACATCAAAATCCTTAACAATAGTACGATGCTGAGCACGTGGCTTGTAAAACGCAAAACAAACGCGACGCTCAGGATCATGCGGATGTGGATACATCGAATCGACAGTTAGTCGTAAGATGTCTGTTTTATTGGCGAGAGTATAAATTGACATCAACACTGCAGCTGCCGCCAATACAACTGAATCTGCACCACTCCACTTTCCATTTTTATCTTGTTCAATAATTTGTTTGCAGGTCTTTAGAATGCTGCGGAATTCTCTTTTTGAATAGGGCTCTCTTGGCGAGGAAGGAATACCTCGGACACACGGCACGTGCCCAATAAGAACATCTGGATGAACTTGCTCTGGATAGATTTCAGCCAAGCTCAACAAGAGTTTAGGGATCAACCGAGCAATCATTAATGACTTACGAAGCCTTCCTCGACGTTCCCCCTCCTGAATAGGACGAGATTGAAACCATTTCAGGTAGCTATATAAGAAAGCGTACCCACATACGCTAACATCCGTAATCTGCTGATGTTCATTAAGATATAGAAGAAAAACATCAATGCCTCGGCGATACTGACCCAGGGATTTAAGTGAGTATTCCTTCATATGAAGAGAATACACCCCAGTGTTAAGTTGTAAGATAACTTGTTTTAACTGTGGGTACTTAACGATACGAGATTGAACATCAAAGTGCGTGTTCCCATGAACAGGATCAGAAACTACCCACTTCATCGGTGCTTTGATAGCCACTACATTGGTAGTATTTTTTGAAGAGTCGATTACATCATTCGAGTTAAACATTTCGCTCTTCCTCCATCATCTGAGAAATATCTTTTTCATATTGATGAAGTACCTGACGGTCATTCGCATGTAATTCACTCGTCATATTGATATAAATATTGGCCGTTGTGCTTACATGTGCATGCCCTAGTTGTTTTTGTAGCCAAATCAAACAGGCCATTTCAGAAGGAAATCCTGCATCTTTCCAGCTCTCTAAAGTTCTTGTCGCAAACTCATGCCGAAGAATATGCGGAGTAATCGTATGACGTAATTGCGCCTTTAAAGATGCGTGTCGAAAGTTTTTCTGAATCGTAGAAGGGTGCCATGCAGACTTGCTAGAGCTAGCAAAGAACAAACGCGGATTTGAATGATTCGTTCCATTCATCACTTGCTCATATATTTTTAAATATAGAAGGCCCGGAATAAATACCGTTCGAGCCTTGTTATCCTTAATCGTCATCGAGCTTGGTGACAACTGGATATGATGTAGAGTGTTTGGACTTTGTGCAACAGTGCCGTAAGAAGGCAACGCTGATAGCGGTAAAGAAACAATTTCGCTAATTCTCATTCCCGTTCCTAACATTAACCCGACCATGGGAACGAACGGTTTAGAGACATAAGTAACGAATTGATTAATTTCATTCATTGTGGGTAGAGGAGCCCGGGTAAATGCTTCAGTAAGCAATAATCGATTTCGTCTCGTTTTCCGAACACTCTGCTTTTGATTAAAATTCACGCCCCCGCTTGCAGATGAGTTTTCTACTTTTACACCATCAAAATTTGCGCGCACGTAACCATTCTCAGATGCCCATTCAATGAAGCTCATAACAGCTCTCAATCGAATATTGATTGTCTGATTTGATACCGCATTTAGATTCTTCTTTAACTGCAGTTCTCGACGCCATGCAACGAGATGCTTTAGTTGAACATCTAACAGGTTAATTTCTGTGGATTGAATGTAAGCACAAAATTGTTCAAGAGCCTGTTGATTTGAGCGCATTGTGTGCTTCGAGTTCCAAAAACCAGACTCAACACGATCAAGCATATATTGTGTTGGCGCTTGCATAATCCTTCCAGTGCTATCTAAAAACACTGGTAAAGATAACGTCTGCCCATCTGAATCTCTTAAGCTTTGCGTTTGATAAATCACTTTCATTTTCATCTCCTTATCAATAAGTAAGTTTGATGAAAACATGAAACTCAAAACGCGCAACCCACGAAAACAAAGGATAATTGGGGGTTGCGCATTTAAAAAAGAGTGTTAGATGGGGGATAAATTGGCAGTAGCTTCAGGTAGTTTAAATCTTCGAAATCTACCCATTTTGAATAAATGAAATAAATCTATATAAACATCAAAAACCTCTAGGCAGACAACTTGTAAGGCTTGCGGGCTCAACGGTATGTGGTTTAATAAACTTTACTTAATCAAAACGAAGCGTTAATCCGCATTGAGAAAAAACATCCGAGTTCACATAATTGAGAATTAGATAGAAAGTAGCAATTGACCTGATAACTGTGCACTGATGTATCTATCTAAATAGATATGACTACCTAACCCGGAATTGACATTACTTTTTATAATCCGATAATTAATGACCCACTTAGATTTAAAAACTTCATTAACTACTGATTTATAATGACTAATATTAAAGTTCCACTTATTTCGTGATTACTGAAATCATGCTTCAACAGACTCAAGTCGCCACGGTGATTCCATATTACCAGCGCTTCTTAGAACGCTTTCCAACGGTGATTGACCTAGCGAATGCCGAGCAAGATGAAGTGCTGCACTTATGGACTGGGCTTGGCTATTACGCACGAGCTCGTAACTTACACAAGGCCGCCAAGATTGTTACCGAGCAATACGGTGGTGAATTTCCTCTTTCTATCGAAGAGATGAACGCGTTGCCAGGAATTGGACGATCTACTGCCGCTGCAGTTCTGTCTTCTGTTCACAAGCTTCCTCATGCGATTCTTGACGGTAACGTTAAGCGTACACTGGCGAGAAGCTTCGCTGTAGAAGGTTGGCCGGGGCAAAAGAAAGTCGAAAATAAGCTTTGGGAGCACGCTGAGGCGCAGACGCCCGATAAAGATGTCGATAAATACAATCAAGCAATGATGGATATGGGTGCCATGGTTTGTACTCGTAGCAAGCCTAAATGCACGTTGTGCCCGATTGAAAACATGTGTGAAGCTAAGAAGCTCGATAGACAGCTCGATTTCCCTGGCAAAAAACCTAAGAAAGAAAAGCCAGTAAAGGAAACATGGTTTGTAATTCTGTACCACGACAATCAAGTATGGCTCGAACAGCGCCCTCAATCTGGTATCTGGGGAGGGTTATTCTGTTTCCCTCAAAATGAAAACGCAGAGATTGAACATCAATTAGATCTTCGCTCGATCAAAGATAGTGAAATACACTCGCTTAAAACCATGATTGCGTTTAGACATACTTTCAGCCACTACCACTTAGATATCACGCCTGTATTAGTAAAATTAGATAAACAACCGGATTTGATAATGGAAGGGACTAAAGGTCTCTGGTATAACTTATCAAAACCGGAAGAAATTGGCCTAGCCGCTCCTGTAAAGCAGCTTATTGAGAGCCTACCCTTTGAACTAAACGACGACGTTTGAATCAACGAACGCGATAAGAGGAACCACTATGAGCCGCACTGTATTTTGTGCTCGCCTTCAAAAAGATGCTGAAGGCCTAGATTTTCAACTTTACCCAGGTGACTTAGGTAAGCGTATCTTTGACAACGTCTCTAAAGAAGCTTGGGGACAATGGCAGAGCAAGCAAACCATGCTCATCAATGAGAAGAAGCTAAACATGATGGATCCAGACCATCGTAAACTTCTTGAAACTGAGATGGTTAACTTCCTTTTCGAAGGTAAAGATGTCGTTATTGATGGCTATACTCCACCAAGCAAATAAGACATTTATTTAAGCAAAATTTAATGACATCATGGCTCACGCTGCGATGTCATTTTTGTTTGAGGAACTATGAAAAAGCTAAGTTACTTCCTAATAACCATGTTGTTAACTGGGTGCAGTCGTGAATTTGTCGAAGGAATTTATGACGTAAATTATGAGCCCACCAACCGATTTGTAAGTAATTTGGCTGAGTTACCCGGTCAGTTTGAGAAAGACACAGGTGCGTTAGACTCACTAATTAATAGCTTTTCAGGCAACATTAAAAAACGCTGGGGCAGCAATGACGTTAAAATGGCAGGTAAGAGTAACTATGTAAAATACATAGACAATTACTTAAGTCGATCGGAAGTAAACTTCACTCAAGGCTTAATTACGGTAGAAACCGTGTCCTCGACAGATCCGAAAAAACACCTCAAAAATGCAATAATGACGACACTTTTGACGCCGGATGATCCTGCTAATGTCGATCTATTCTCTTCCAAAAGCATCAAGTTAGAAGGCCAACCTTTCCTCTATAACCAAGTCGTTGATCAAGATAAGAAGCCTATCCAATGGACATGGCGCGCTAATAAGTTTGCCGATTACCTGATCGCTAATAACTTAAAAACCAAGGAAGTCGACTTTAAAAAAGCATATTACGTCGAAATTCCAATGGTGGCTGATCACGCTAGCAAACGAAGCTATAAGTATGCAGATATCGTTCGCCGAGCATCACAGCGTTACGATATTCCTGAAGACTTGATTTACGCAATCATCAAAACAGAAAGTAGTTTCAACCCGTATGCAGTGAGTTGGGCGAATGCTTATGGCCTAATGCAGGTTGTGCCGAAAACAGCAGGCCGAGATGTATTTAAGCTCGTCAAAAACAAACCTGGTGAGCCAAGTCCTGAGTACTTATTCAACCCAGAAAACAATATTGATGCTGGTACTGCATACTTTTACATCCTTAAAAATCGCTATTTGAAAGACGTAAAACATCCCACAACGCTTGAGTACAGCATGATATCGGCATACAACGGCGGTACTGGAGGCGTGCTCAATACCTTCAGTAAAGACAGAAAACGAGCAATGCGCGACTTGAATTCATTGCAACCTAGTCAAGCTTACTGGGCACTTACTCAGAAACACCCAAACAAAGAGTCGCGCCGCTACTTAGAAAAAGTAACAAAATTCAAGAAAGATTTTAACCAAGGTAAAACGTAAGCCTCACTTTTGAATAAAAAAACAACGAACGAACGGTTTTTTTAATTATTTTCAAAAAAGGTGTTGACGGTTATGCAGAAAATCCGTTTAATAGCGCTCCGTTGCCCGGATAGCTCAGTCGGTAGAGCAGAGGATTGAAAATCCTCGTGTCGGTGGTTCGATTCCGCCTCCGGGCACCACAATTTGATTTGTTGGTGTCATTACTCTTTAACAGGGAGTAGCAACACGAACAAAAGCATAAAGAATTTAGTGTGCCGACTTAGCTCAGTAGGTAGAGCAACTGACTTGTAATCAGTAGGTCACCAGTTCGACTCCGGTAGTCGGCACCATTCTTTTGCCTCGATAGCTCAGTCGGTAGAGCAGCGGATTGAAAATCCGCGTGTCGGTGGTTCGATTCCGCCTCGAGGCACCATTATTTGGTACTTAACAAATAATGGTCTTTATAGACCTGATGTTGAGACAAGTAATTCCCCTTTAGTTCAGTTGGTAGAACGGCGGACTGTTAATCCGTATGTCGCAAGTTCAAGTCTTGCAAGGGGAGCCATTTTAAAGAACTTCATTTTATATGAGGTTTTAATTAGAGAGTTTACTCTCTAAAGCAAAGAATTTAGTGTGCCGACTTAGCTCAGTAGGTAGAGCAACTGACTTGTAATCAGTAGGTCACCAGTTCGACTCCGGTAGTCGGCACCATTCTTTTGCCTCGATAGCTCAGTCGGTAGAGCAGCGGATTGAAAATCCGCGTGTCGGTGGTTCGATTCCGCCTCGAGGCACCATTATTTGGTGCTTAACAAATAATGGTCTTTATAGATTATTTTTATCTTAAAGAACATTGTTAAACACAAATAATTCCCCTTTAGTTCAGTTGGTAGAACGGCGGACTGTTAATCCGTATGTCGCAAGTTCAAGTCTTGCAAGGGGAGCCACATTCAAGAAAGCCAAGTCGAAAGACTTGGCTTTTTTTCGTTTGAGCAAAAGCTAACTCTTTCCAGACTGCCGCCAGCTCAACATTAAGCCCTAGTCATTCCCATAAAATTAAAGATATCCCCTTTCCTATCTCGACAGTACCAACCCCCTTGATTCATTCAAACTCTTCCGATACAAACTAAGCCACCTCTGAAATTAAGCACCTTTAGCCGATTATCGTTACATAAAAATAAACAACATGATGATCTATTACTTTTTTTTCTTCGAGAATTTAATCTCTATCATATTTTGATATCTTTCTGATATCTGCCCTACACGACATAGATTAAGATTCGGTAAATAATATGCAAAACTAATTATTGAATTGCAGCTCGGGGAAACATGAAATTAAAAACGCAAGCTTACTTATTATCGGGCATCATTTTGATCGCTCTGCTAGCACTTACAGCAACAGGTTTATGGACCTTGAAAGTCGCGAGTAACATGGACAACAAAGCTCGTGTAACTGAACTATTTAAGAGTGCATACAGCATTCTAACTGAAGTCGAAAAGATGGCTATCGAGGGTACTTTGGAAGAGCAGCAAGCCAAACAACTTGCGACTCGCCTGCTACGTAATAACATTTATAAAGACAATGAATATGTATATGTTGCTGATGAAAACATGACGTTTATTGCGACGCCTTTAGATCCGCAACTACACGGAACCAGCTTTAACGATTTTAAAGACGGTGACGGAAATAGCGTTGGCCAACTCATTCAACGAGTATTGGGAAACCGAACAGGACAGATCATCGAGTACACCTGGACGCAAAAACTTCCAGATGGAGCGATTGAAGAAAAACTGTCTATTGCAGAAAAAACACCACATTGGGGTTGGGTTGTTGGCACCGGCATTGGCTTCAATGAAGTCAATGCACGTTTCTGGTCGACAGCTCAATGGCAATTACTTCTATGTGTGATGATTGCGGGACTCATTCTATCGAGCTTAATCGTATCAATTAAACGAATGCTAGCACTTCTTGGTGGTGAACCTAGAGATGTAAGAGAAGCAGTACAAGCAGTCGCAGAAGGTAGAATTCAGACCTCTTTCGAAACTCAGGCAATAAACGGCAGTATTTATCATGCAGTGCAACAAATGAGTCAGTCGTTAGCCGAGCTAGTATCAAATCTTAATGTTTCTATGCTGGCATTAAGAGGCGAGTTACAACGTGTGGAAGATCGTGCAGGGTCTATCGCTCAACTAACTGAAACCCAACAACAATCCACTGAGATGATCGCGACAGCGATGACCGAGATGGCTTCTTCAGCCAACAATGTGGCTGATTCTGCAGGTGATACAGCGCGTAATACCGATGAGGCCGACAAACAGAGCCAGCATACTCAACATTTAATTCACAACACAGTAGACAGTATTCAAGGCCTAGCTGGCCAATTGGGTACAGCAAGTGAAGCTGTAGCCAACCTAGATAGCGATGTACACAACATAGTTAAAGTATTAGATGTCATCGGTGATATTGCAGAGCAAACTAACCTTCTAGCGCTAAATGCAGCAATTGAAGCTGCGCGCGCTGGTGAACAAGGCCGCGGATTTGCCGTTGTAGCAGATGAGGTTCGTAACCTTGCAGGTCGAACACAATCAAGCACTAAAGAGATCCAACTCATGATCAATAACCTTCAAGAAGGTTCTCGTAACGCGATAAAAACTATGAATGTGTGTGCGAGTACCAGTGAAAGCACCGTAATAGAGTCCCAGAATGCCTCTGAAGCACTACAGCAGATTGTGATCGCATTAGAGTCTATTTCATCAATGAGTCATCAAATCGCAACAGCAGCCGCTGAGCAGACTCAAGTGAGTGGTGATATCTCGAAGCGTATTAACATGATCGAGGAAAGTGGGAATCAACTTAGTCACGTAGTGACAGAAAGTCACAACAGTACCCAAACACTCGCCTCTCTCTCTAACGAATTAGAAACTTGGGTTAATAGGTTTGAAGTAAAACACTAAACTCTCAAAAAATCCTTAAATATAAAAGCACGTTTTCATACGTGCTTCTTTTATTTCGGCGCCCATTCAGTGTAGTTAAACGTAGTTTCACGATCTTTTAGAGCATGCTAGACCTAGGCTTTTTGAGTCAAATGAACAAAAACAACCCACTAAGTATAGAAAAACATCAAACGATACTTTTTTTGCAATTTAATGTTGACCCAGAACACGAAAACACGTTTAATACACCTCGTCGCCCGGATAGCTCAGTCGGTAGAGCAGAGGATTGAAAATCCTCGTGTCGGTGGTTCGATTCCGCCTCCGGGCACCACAATTTATTTGTTGGTGTCCTAGACAACAACAGTAAAGCACAAAGAAATATTATGTGCCGACTTAGCTCAGTAGGTAGAGCAACTGACTTGTAATCAGTAGGTCACCAGTTCGACTCCGGTAGTCGGCACCATTTCTTTAAAGCTTTAAGAATAATTCCCCTTTAGTTCAGTTGGTAGAACGGCGGACTGTTAATCCGTATGTCGCAAGTTCAAGTCTTGCAAGGGGAGCCAAGTTAATCATCAAGCATAAGCTTTTTGATTCATGATGCCGACTTAGCTCAGTAGGTAGAGCAACTGACTTGTAATCAGTAGGTCACCAGTTCGATTCCGGTAGTCGGCACCATTCTCTTGATTAGAGACTAAACAATCAATTCCCCTTTAGTTCAGTTGGTAGAACGGCGGACTGTTAATCCGTATGTCGCAAGTTCAAGTCTTGCAAGGGGAGCCAATTAGAAAAAGCCGCATCATTGATGCGGCTTTTTTACATCTGAAGATCCTACTTTATCCCACACTTCCTATTACCTCCTATCATTCAAAACTAGCAATTTTAACGCTCTTTTACCTTTATCAGATCTTACTCTTTAGTTTCCTTTGAATTCTTGAAACCTCAAACTGAACATCTGTGTAGCGAACTTACTTATAACGTTATCTATGAAGTGTTCTCCAGAACAATTCAAATCATGTGTATAAGGATAAGAAATCTATCGGACTAGTCGAATAAGCTATCTAAAGGTTCTGTTAGCTACTTTAATTCAAGTGCTATGGGTAATTCACTCTTTATCAAAACTATCTACCACAATCGCTCCCATCGACGCTGGCATTGAAATAACAATAACCCTTTTGATCGATACAATAGGATCACTCAATAAAGGCAGTTTATCCAAACAAGTCAACACCAAAGCAACGACCATTGCAGTCATAACATAAGCAATCACTATTCTGAAAATAAACACCGGTAACCGAGCAACAACGTCTTTTTGAAAGACACTCTCATACGTATAAAAGCCAAGGAAAACAGCAGACAGCAGAAATAGCAACAGTAAGTTAGCGGTAGGTAAAGTCTCCCCTAACTTCCACGCCTCTTCAGAAAAAGAAATCGGGACAGCCAAAGCAAAAGATCCTACAAAGATCTGGCTCGCATCTTCAAAGTTAAAGCTTAATTTCATCTAGTTACCTTTAAGGCTTTGGGGCTTAATCAATTTATCAAAGTAATCCCAAAACTATCAGTTCATGGCTACAAAAGTTTGAGGTTTACCAATTAACAAAGATAACCTTATGTAGCTTTATATTAGTCACATTAACCAAAACATAGCTTGAGCTAGTAGGCACTAAACTAACTTATATACAAAGATATTTGATAATCAAGTCACTCATGGAATTTCGATAACTGATATCGGGTAAATAAATACGATTCAGTCAAAGAGAATCTTTAACGCAACTAAGGAAAGTATCGATACTCTCTCTAGGCAAGGTCACCAGGGATCTTCTATTTATTTGGTTAATCGCACTTTGTAATTTCAAACCTAAGCTAATCACATCATTAACATCAGCCTAATACATGGCTAGTTACTTAAATAATACAGTTTGAGTTGGTAACCTTTAAGTCTATTAAATAAACGCTCTTGACGCATGCTAAGAGGCGTAAAGGGATAGTAGACTAGCATATGCCCAATGCTGGATTAACAATACTCATAGCCTAAACGAAGTCATGGCAGCACAAACCAAACAGAATTGGACTATCCCTCAATTTCATATAGCGGCAGGCCGTTAGAGTAACTGTAGGCTAATCGCCCGACTTTGTTTACCAAGGGGGAAAATACCAATAAAGATCTAGCTATGTGGCATCACAACCTATTGATTTCGTAAGTCGAATAACAAAATTACATCTAAGAAATGGGAAAGGCTAGGTGTTCTGAGAAGGACTAAAATGGTAAAAATTGACACGATAGACCAATGAGCAGAGCTCCCGGTCGATAGGCAAACATCTTATAGGACTAAGTTGGTTGAAGATCAATATATGATGCCAGAAACGACGAAAGCCTAGTCGTAAGACTAGGCTTTCTAATAAGTGGCGGAGTGGACGGGACTCGAACCCGCGACCCCCGGCGTGACAGGCCGGTATTCTAACCAACTGAACTACCACTCCGCAGTGTCTATTCAGCATAATGCAATTTAAGCCTGACGATGTCCTACTCTCACATGGGGAAACCCCACACTACCATCGGCGCTATTGTGTTTCACTTCTGAGTTCGGCATGGAATCAGGTGGGTCCACAATGCTATGGTCGTCAAACAAATTCTATTGTTAACTTGATGAATCAAATCAACTAAATAGTGGTGCTGATACCCAGACTCGAACTGGGGACCTCACCCTTACCAAGGGTGCGCTCTACCGGGCTGAGCTATATCAGCAATTCAGGAATCGTTTAAAGACGATTCTGAAAACTTTTTGTTTTCACTTTAAAAAAGTGAAAATAAATTTAAAGCCTGGCGATGTCCTACTCTCACATGGGGAAACCCCACACTACCATCGGCGCTATTGTGTTTCACTTCTGAGTTCGGCATGGAATCAGGTGGGTCCACAATGCTATGGTCGCCAAGCAAATTTTAAAATTCGGAAAGCTAATCTAAAAGTATGTCTCTTCAAACGCATTCAAGGTCTGGTACATCTGAGTCCACAAAACCCCTTGGGTGTTGTATGGTTAAGCCTCACGGGCAATTAGTACAGGTTAGCTCAATGCCTCGCAGCACTTACACACCCTGCCTATCAACGTCGTAGTCTACGACAACCCTTTAGGACACTTATAGTGCCAGGGAAAACTCATCTCAAGGCTCGCTTCCCGCTTAGATGCTTTCAGCGGTTATCGATTCCGAACTTAGCTACCGGGCAATGCCATTGGCATGACAACCCGAACACCAGAGGTTCGTCCACTCCGGTCCTCTCGTACTAGGAGCAGCCCCTTTCAATTTTCCAACGCCCACGGCAGATAGGGACCGAACTGTCTCACGACGTTCTAAACCCAGCTCGCGTACCACTTTAAATGGCGAACAGCCATACCCTTGGGACCGACTTCAGCCCCAGGATGTGATGAGCCGACATCGAGGTGCCAAACACCGCCGTCGATATGAACTCTTGGGCGGTATCAGCCTGTTATCCCCGGAGTACCTTTTATCCGTTGAGCGATGGCCCTTCCATTCAGAACCACCGGATCACTATGACCTGCTTTCGCACCTGCTCGAATTGTCATTCTCGCAGTCAAGCGGGCTTATGCCATTGCACTAACCACACGATGTCCAACCGTGTTTAGCCCACCTTCGTGCTCCTCCGTTACTCTTTGGGAGGAGACCGCCCCAGTCAAACTACCCACCAGGCACTGTCCGTAATCCCGATTCAGGGACCAACGTTAGAACATCAAAACTACAAGGGTGGTATTTCAAGGACGACTCCATCACATCTAGCGACGCAATTTCATAGTCTCCCACCTATCCTACACATGTAGGTTCAATGTTCAGTGCCAAGCTGTAGTAAAGGTTCACGGGGTCTTTCCGTCTAGCCGCGGGTACACTGCATCTTCACAGCGATTTCAATTTCACTGAGTCTCGGGTGGAGACAGCGTGGCCATCATTACGCCATTCGTGCAGGTCGGAACTTACCCGACAAGGAATTTCGCTACCTTAGGACCGTTATAGTTACGGCCGCCGTTTACCGGGGCTTCGATCAAGAGCTTCGTCCGAAGACTAACCCCATCAATTAACCTTCCGGCACCGGGCAGGCGTCACACCGTATACGTCATCTTACGATTTTGCACAGTGCTGTGTTTTTAATAAACAGTTGCAGCCACCTGGTATCTGCGACTCTCGTCTGCTCCATCCGCAAGGGACTTCACTGATAAGAGCGTACCTTCTCCCGAAGTTACGGTACCATTTTGCCTAGTTCCTTCACCCGAGTTCTCTCAAGCGCCTTGGTATTCTCTACCCGACCACCTGTGTCGGTTTGGGGTACGATTCCTTACAATCTGAAGCTTAGAGGCTTTTCCTGGAAGCATGGCATCAATGACTTCACTACCGTAGTAGCTCGACATCGTATCTCAGCGTTAGTAGTGGTCCGGATTTACCTAAACCACCCGCCTACATACTTGAACCTGGACAACCGTCGCCAGGCCCACCTAGCCTTCTCCGTCCCCCCATCGCAATTGTAAGAAGTACGGGAATATTAACCCGTTTCCCATCGACTACGCCTTTCGGCCTCGCCTTAGGAGTCGACTTACCCTGCCCCGATTAACGTTGGACAGGAACCCTTGGTCTTCCGGCGAGGGAGTTTTTCACTCCCTTTATCGTTACTCATGTCAGCATTCGCACTTCTGATACCTCCAGCAGCCCTTACAGACCACCTTCAACGGCTTACAGAACGCTCCCCTACCCCACATACCCTAAGGTACGTAGCCGCAGCTTCGGTGTATAGCTTAGCCCCGTTACATCTTCCGCGCAGGCCGACTCGACCAGTGAGCTATTACGCTTTCTTTAAATGATGGCTGCTTCTAAGCCAACATCCTGGCTGTCTGAGCCTTCCCACATCGTTTCCCACTTAGCTATACTTTGGGACCTTAGCTGGCGGTCTGGGTTGTTTCCCTCTCCACGACGGACGTTAGCACCCGCCGTGTGTCTCCCGGATAGTACTTACTGGTATTCGGAGTTTGCAAAGGGTTGGTAAGTCGGGATGACCCCCTAGCCTTAACAGTGCTCTACCCCCAGTAGTATTCGTCCGAGGCGCTACCTAAATAGCTTTCGGGGAGAACCAGCTATCTCCAGGTTTGATTGGCCTTTCACCCCTAGCCACAAGTCATCCGCTAATTTTTCAACATTAGTCGGTTCGGTCCTCCAGTTGATGTTACTCAACCTTCAACCTGCCCATGGCTAGATCACCTGGTTTCGGGTCTAATCCTAGCAACTGTACGCCCAGTTAAGACTCGGTTTCCCTACGGCTCCCCTAAACGGTTAACCTTGCTACTAAAATTAAGTCGCTGACCCATTATACAAAAGGTACGCAGTCACACCACGAAGGTGCTCCTACTGCTTGTACGTACACGGTTTCAGGTTCTATTTCACTCCCCTCACAGGGGTTCTTTTCGCCTTTCCCTCACGGTACTGGTTCACTATCGGTCAGTCAGTAGTATTTAGCCTTGGAGGATGGTCCCCCCATATTCAGACAGGATATCACGTGTCCCGCCCTACTCGTTTTCACTGATTATGATGTGTCGGTTACGGGGCTATCACCCTTTACTGCGAGACTTTCCAGACTCTTCACCTGCATCATTAAAAGCTTAAGGGCTAATCCAATTTCGCTCGCCGCTACTTTCGGAATCTCGGTTGATTTCTCTTCCTCGGGGTACTTAGATGTTTCAGTTCCCCCGGTTTGCCTCCTGTTGCTATGTATTCACAACAGGATACGTGCTTATGCACGTGGGTTTCCCCATTCGGAAATCCCAGACTCAAAAGGTTATTACTACCTAATCTGGGCTTATCGCAAGTTATTACGTCCTTCATCGCCTCTGACTGCCAAGGCATCCACCGTGTACGCTTAGTCACTTAACCATACAACCCGAAAGGGTCTTAGTGTATGGCAACTAACCAAGGTTTTTGGTTGTCATCAAGAAGGGTTAATTCTCAATGACTGTTTGCCGGACTCAATTGTGAATCAATGTAAACATTGATTCGAATACAAGACACTTGAATGTGTTTGTTGTGTTTATCTAATGAAAGATAAACATTGAGAACTTTTAAATTTGATTTGAATTACTCGTAAGTAATCAAATCAGTCAGCTTTCCAAATTGTTAAAGAGCTTGATTCAAACTAATGAACCATTTCTAAATATTTTCAAATAAAAACACTTAAAGATGGTGGAGCTATGCGGGATCGAACCGCAGACCTCCTGCGTGCAAGGCAGGCGCTCTCCCAGCTGAGCTATAGCCCCATCTTTGTATCTAGTCGATATTGGTGGGTCTGAGTGGACTCGAACCACCGACCTCCCGCTTATCAGGCGAGCGCTCTAACCAGCTGAGCTACAGACCCAATATCGTCTCTTTTACTTTCTAAACCTAATCAATCTGTGTGGACACTCATCGTGACTATCTTCGTATAAGGAGGTGATCCAGCCCCAGGTTCCCCTAGGGCTACCTTGTTACGACTTCACCCCAGTCATGAACCACAAAGTGGTGAGCGTCCTCCCCGAAAGGTTAAACTACCCACTTCTTTTGCAGCCCACTCCCATGGTGTGACGGGCGGTGTGTACAAGGCCCGGGAACGTATTCACCGTGACATTCTGATTCACGATTACTAGCGATTCCGACTTCATGGAGTCGAGTTGCAGACTCCAATCCGGACTACGACGCACTTTTTGGGATTCGCTCACTATCGCTAGCTTGCTGCCCTCTGTATGCGCCATTGTAGCACGTGTGTAGCCCTACTCGTAAGGGCCATGATGACTTGACGTCGTCCCCACCTTCCTCCGGTTTATCACCGGCAGTCTCCCTGGAGTTCCCGACATTACTCGCTGGCAAACAAGGATAAGGGTTGCGCTCGTTGCGGGACTTAACCCAACATTTCACAACACGAGCTGACGACAGCCATGCAGCACCTGTCTCAGAGCTCCCGAAGGCACACCTGCGTCTCCGCTGGCTTCTCTGGATGTCAAGAGTAGGTAAGGTTCTTCGCGTTGCATCGAATTAAACCACATGCTCCACCGCTTGTGCGGGCCCCCGTCAATTCATTTGAGTTTTAATCTTGCGACCGTACTCCCCAGGCGGTCTACTTAACGCGTTAGCTCCGAAAGCCACGGCTCAAGGCCACAACCTCCAAGTAGACATCGTTTACGGCGTGGACTACCAGGGTATCTAATCCTGTTTGCTCCCCACGCTTTCGCATCTGAGTGTCAGTGTCTGTCCAGGGGGCCGCCTTCGCCACTGGTATTCCTTCAGATCTCTACGCATTTCACCGCTACACCTGAAATTCTACCCCCCTCTACAGCACTCTAGTTCACCAGTTTCAAATGCAGTTCCGAGGTTGAGCCCCGGGCTTTCACATCTGACTTAATGAACCACCTGCATGCGCTTTACGCCCAGTAATTCCGATTAACGCTCGCACCCTCCGTATTACCGCGGCTGCTGGCACGGAGTTAGCCGGTGCTTCTTCTGTTGCTAACGTCAAGATGCGCAGCTATTAACTACACACCCTTCCTCACAACTGAAAGTACTTTACAACCCGAAGGCCTTCTTCATACACGCGGCATGGCTGCATCAGGCTTTCGCCCATTGTGCAATATTCCCCACTGCTGCCTCCCGTAGGAGTCTGGACCGTGTCTCAGTTCCAGTGTGGCTGATCATCCTCTCAGACCAGCTAGGGATCGTCGCCTTGGTGAGCCATTACCTCACCAACTAGCTAATCCCACCTAGGCATATCTTGACGCGAGAGGTCCGAAGATCCCCCTCTTTGGCCCGTAGGCATTATGCGGTATTAGCCATCGTTTCCAATGGTTATCCCCCACATCAAGGCAATTTCCTAGGCATTACTCACCCGTCCGCCGCTCGACGCCCATTAACGCACCCGAAGGATTGTTAGTGTCGTTTCCGCTCGACTTGCATGTGTTAGGCCTGCCGCCAGCGTTCAATCTGAGCCATGATCAAACTCTTCAATTTAAGATTTTGTGACTCAACGAATACTGACTTCAAAACTAATATTCATTCGAAAATGAACATGTAATTCTAAAGCTATTACCATTCCAACAGAATGGTAATGAATTGACTGTGCCAAAATTAAGTAAACTTAACTTTGTATTGGTCACTCAGTTCATTGAAATCATTTTGTTACCGAAGTAACTGTTATTACGCTCTTTCGAAAAAGAACCAATAACGTTTTGATATTCATCAACGAGTGCCCACACAGATTGATAGGTTTAAATTGTTAAAGAGCGTGTTCTCTAAAAAGAGAACGCTTTCAGTGCCTTAGCACTTAAGCAGGACGCGTATAATACGCTTTCCACTTTGAAAGTCAACATAAAACACTAAGAAAACTTAGAACTCTATGGTGACTTGTCTATTAAATAGACAAAGTCGAAATTAAAGCCTGGCGATGTCCTACTCTCACATGGGGAAACCCCACACTACCATCGGCGCTATTGTGTTTCACTTCTGAGTTCGGCATGGAATCAGGTGGGTCCACAATGCTATGGTCGCCAAGCAAATTTTAAAATTCGGAAAGCTTATCTAAAAGTATTTCTCTTCAAACTCATTCAAGGTCTGATACATCTGAGTCCACAAAACCCCTTGGGTGTTGTATGGTTAAGCCTCACGGGCAATTAGTACAGGTTAGCTCAATGCCTCGCAGCACTTACACACCCTGCCTATCAACGTCGTAGTCTACGACAACCCTTTAGGACACTTATAGTGCCAGGGAAAACTCATCTCAAGGCTCGCTTCCCGCTTAGATGCTTTCAGCGGTTATCGATTCCGAACTTAGCTACCGGGCAATGCCATTGGCATGACAACCCGAACACCAGAGGTTCGTCCACTCCGGTCCTCTCGTACTAGGAGCAGCCCCTTTCAATTTTCCAACGCCCACGGCAGATAGGGACCGAACTGTCTCACGACGTTCTAAACCCAGCTCGCGTACCACTTTAAATGGCGAACAGCCATACCCTTGGGACCGACTTCAGCCCCAGGATGTGATGAGCCGACATCGAGGTGCCAAACACCGCCGTCGATATGAACTCTTGGGCGGTATCAGCCTGTTATCCCCGGAGTACCTTTTATCCGTTGAGCGATGGCCCTTCCATTCAGAACCACCGGATCACTATGACCTGCTTTCGCACCTGCTCGAATTGTCATTCTCGCAGTCAAGCGGGCTTATGCCATTGCACTAACCACACGATGTCCAACCGTGTTTAGCCCACCTTCGTGCTCCTCCGTTACTCTTTGGGAGGAGACCGCCCCAGTCAAACTACCCACCAGGCACTGTCCGTAATCCCGATTCAGGGACCAACGTTAGAACATCAAAACTACAAGGGTGGTATTTCAAGGACGACTCCATCACATCTAGCGACGCAATTTCATAGTCTCCCACCTATCCTACACATGTAGGTTCAATGTTCAGTGCCAAGCTGTAGTAAAGGTTCACGGGGTCTTTCCGTCTAGCCGCGGGTACACTGCATCTTCACAGCGATTTCAATTTCACTGAGTCTCGGGTGGAGACAGCGTGGCCATCATTACGCCATTCGTGCAGGTCGGAACTTACCCGACAAGGAATTTCGCTACCTTAGGACCGTTATAGTTACGGCCGCCGTTTACCGGGGCTTCGATCAAGAGCTTCGTCCGAAGACTAACCCCATCAATTAACCTTCCGGCACCGGGCAGGCGTCACACCGTATACGTCATCTTACGATTTTGCACAGTGCTGTGTTTTTAATAAACAGTTGCAGCCACCTGGTATCTGCGACTCTCGTCTGCTCCATCCGCAAGGGACTTCACTGATAAGAGCGTACCTTCTCCCGAAGTTACGGTACCATTTTGCCTAGTTCCTTCACCCGAGTTCTCTCAAGCGCCTTGGTATTCTCTACCCGACCACCTGTGTCGGTTTGGGGTACGATTCCTTACAATCTGAAGCTTAGAGGCTTTTCCTGGAAGCATGGCATCAATGACTTCACTACCGTAGTAGCTCGACATCGTATCTCAGCGTTAGTAGTGGTCCGGATTTACCTAAACCACCCGCCTACATACTTGAACCTGGACAACCGTCGCCAGGCCCACCTAGCCTTCTCCGTCCCCCCATCGCAATTGTAAGAAGTACGGGAATATTAACCCGTTTCCCATCGACTACGCCTTTCGGCCTCGCCTTAGGAGTCGACTTACCCTGCCCCGATTAACGTTGGACAGGAACCCTTGGTCTTCCGGCGAGGGAGTTTTTCACTCCCTTTATCGTTACTCATGTCAGCATTCGCACTTCTGATACCTCCAGCAGCCCTTACAGACCACCTTCAACGGCTTACAGAACGCTCCCCTACCCCACATACCCTAAGGTACGTAGCCGCAGCTTCGGTGTATAGCTTAGCCCCGTTACATCTTCCGCGCAGGCCGACTCGACCAGTGAGCTATTACGCTTTCTTTAAATGATGGCTGCTTCTAAGCCAACATCCTGGCTGTCTGAGCCTTCCCACATCGTTTCCCACTTAGCTATACTTTGGGACCTTAGCTGGCGGTCTGGGTTGTTTCCCTCTCCACGACGGACGTTAGCACCCGCCGTGTGTCTCCCGGATAGTACTTACTGGTATTCGGAGTTTGCAAAGGGTTGGTAAGTCGGGATGACCCCCTAGCCTTAACAGTGCTCTACCCCCAGTAGTATTCGTCCGAGGCGCTACCTAAATAGCTTTCGGGGAGAACCAGCTATCTCCAGGTTTGATTGGCCTTTCACCCCTAGCCACAAGTCATCCGCTAATTTTTCAACATTAGTCGGTTCGGTCCTCCAGTTGATGTTACTCAACCTTCAACCTGCCCATGGCTAGATCACCTGGTTTCGGGTCTAATCCTAGCAACTGTACGCCCAGTTAAGACTCGGTTTCCCTACGGCTCCCCTAAACGGTTAACCTTGCTACTAAAATTAAGTCGCTGACCCATTATACAAAAGGTACGCAGTCACACCACGAAGGTGCTCCTACTGCTTGTACGTACACGGTTTCAGGTTCTATTTCACTCCCCTCACAGGGGTTCTTTTCGCCTTTCCCTCACGGTACTGGTTCACTATCGGTCAGTCAGTAGTATTTAGCCTTGGAGGATGGTCCCCCCATATTCAGACAGGATATCACGTGTCCCGCCCTACTCGTTTTCACTGATTATGAGATGTCGACTACGGGGCTATCACCCTTTACTGCGGCACTTTCCAGAGCCTTCGTCTGTCTCATTAAAAGCTTAAGGGCTAATCCAATTTCGCTCGCCGCTACTTTCGGAATCTCGGTTGATTTCTCTTCCTCGGGGTACTTAGATGTTTCAGTTCCCCCGGTTTGCCTCCTGTTGCTATGTATTCACAACAGGATACGTGCTTGTGCACGTGGGTTTCCCCATTCGGAAATCCCAGACTCAAAAGGTTATTACTACCTAATCTGGGCTTATCGCAAGTTATTACGTCCTTCATCGCCTCTGACTGCCAAGGCATCCACCGTGTACGCTTAGTCACTTAACCATACAACCCGAAAGGGTCTTAGTGTATGGCAACTAACCAAGGTTTTTGGTTGTCATTAAGAAGGGTTAATTCTCAATGACTGTTTGCCGGACTCAATTGTGAATCAAACTAAGTTTGATTCGAATACAAGACACTTGAATGTGTTTGTTGTGTTTATCTAATGAAAGATAAACATTGAGAACTTTTAAATTTGATTGAATTACTCGTAAGTAATCAATCAGTCAGCTTTCCAAATTGTTAAAGAGCATAAAGCAAAAAGCTTTAATCAATAACTTACGTTATTAATTAAAGCTCTGGCTTTAACTAAATCTAAACCATCAATCTGTGTGGACACTCATCGTGACTATCTTCGTATAAGGAGGTGATCCAGCCCCAGGTTCCCCTAGGGCTACCTTGTTACGACTTCACCCCAGTCATGAACCACAAAGTGGTGAGCGTCCTCCCCGAAAGGTTAAACTACCCACTTCTTTTGCAGCCCACTCCCATGGTGTGACGGGCGGTGTGTACAAGGCCCGGGAACGTATTCACCGTGACATTCTGATTCACGATTACTAGCGATTCCGACTTCATGGAGTCGAGTTGCAGACTCCAATCCGGACTACGACGCACTTTTTGGGATTCGCTCACTATCGCTAGCTTGCTGCCCTCTGTATGCGCCATTGTAGCACGTGTGTAGCCCTACTCGTAAGGGCCATGATGACTTGACGTCGTCCCCACCTTCCTCCGGTTTATCACCGGCAGTCTCCCTGGAGTTCCCGACATTACTCGCTGGCAAACAAGGATAAGGGTTGCGCTCGTTGCGGGACTTAACCCAACATTTCACAACACGAGCTGACGACAGCCATGCAGCACCTGTCTCAGAGCTCCCGAAGGCACACCTGCGTCTCCGCTGGCTTCTCTGGATGTCAAGAGTAGGTAAGGTTCTTCGCGTTGCATCGAATTAAACCACATGCTCCACCGCTTGTGCGGGCCCCCGTCAATTCATTTGAGTTTTAATCTTGCGACCGTACTCCCCAGGCGGTCTACTTAACGCGTTAGCTCCGAAAGCCACGGCTCAAGGCCACAACCTCCAAGTAGACATCGTTTACGGCGTGGACTACCAGGGTATCTAATCCTGTTTGCTCCCCACGCTTTCGCATCTGAGTGTCAGTGTCTGTCCAGGGGGCCGCCTTCGCCACTGGTATTCCTTCAGATCTCTACGCATTTCACCGCTACACCTGAAATTCTACCCCCCTCTACAGCACTCTAGTTCACCAGTTTCAAATGCAGTTCCGAGGTTGAGCCCCGGGCTTTCACATCTGACTTAATGAACCACCTGCATGCGCTTTACGCCCAGTAATTCCGATTAACGCTCGCACCCTCCGTATTACCGCGGCTGCTGGCACGGAGTTAGCCGGTGCTTCTTCTGTTGCTAACGTCAAGATGCGCAGCTATTAACTACACACCCTTCCTCACAACTGAAAGTACTTTACAACCCGAAGGCCTTCTTCATACACGCGGCATGGCTGCATCAGGCTTTCGCCCATTGTGCAATATTCCCCACTGCTGCCTCCCGTAGGAGTCTGGACCGTGTCTCAGTTCCAGTGTGGCTGATCATCCTCTCAGACCAGCTAGGGATCGTCGCCTTGGTGAGCCATTACCTCACCAACTAGCTAATCCCACCTAGGCATATCTTGACGCGAGAGGCCCGAAGGTCCCCCTCTTTGGCCCGTAGGCATTATGCGGTATTAGCCATCGTTTCCAATGGTTATCCCCCACATCAAGGCAATTTCCTAGGCATTACTCACCCGTCCGCCGCTCGACGCCCATTAACGCACCCGAAGGATTGTTAGTGTCGTTTCCGCTCGACTTGCATGTGTTAGGCCTGCCGCCAGCGTTCAATCTGAGCCATGATCAAACTCTTCAATTTAAGATTTTGTGACTCAACGAATACTGACTTCAAAACTAATATTCATTCGAAAATGAACATGTAATTCTAAAGCTATTACCATTCCAACAGAATGGTAATGAATTGACTGTGCCAAATAACCCCTCTCTATATAGAAAGTAATTATTCGTATTGGTCACTCAGTTCATTGAAATCAAGTTTGTTACCGAAGTAACTGTTTTACCCAAAAGATAAAACGTTTTGATATTCATCAACGAGTGCCCACACAGATTGATAGGTTTAAATTGTTAAAGAGCTTCTCTTCGTTGTGACTTACATCACTTCGGAAGAGGCGGCCATTCTAGCTAATTAATCCTCGGTGTCAAACACTTATTTGGAATTAATTTCTACTTTTAAAAAGTAGATGCGAATAATCGCTTTTAGCTAGTTGCCTTACTAACATTCTTCGCTGAAGCCTTGTGGCGTCTACCGTGTCAGTGAGGCGGCATTATAGAGATGCTGCGTTTATTGGCAAGCAATAAATACGTTTTTTATTGAAAAAATGGGTTAAGCGAAGATATTTCAACCAAGAGCTTATTTATACCTATTTCACCCCAACTTTTAAACAAAATACCCACAAACACCTGTGGATAACTACTCGTTATTATCAAAAAAGTAAGATAATCGAGCCCTTGGGTTTAAATACTCTCTCACTTGTTCAGGTAGTTTGCTTGGATGGACTGCATTAACGATTTTTATCTCTTTAGTAAGCAGGTCAATAATCGGAGCTTGAGTTCTTGGCACACTAGGATCATAAATCAATACATTCGGATAAAGCATATGTTTCGCATTAACTGAAATTACGATCCCAATAGAATCATTAGAAAGCTGAACTACAGTTCCTGGAGGGTACACTCCCATAAACTTTACCAGCAAACTCAAATTGTCCTGACTATATAGATGTTTGCAATTCTTATATAAGTGGGACAGTGCTAGATAAGGGATCTTCTGTTGAGGTTGCCCTTTACCATGGCAAAGATTATCGAATGCATTGGCCACTGCGACTATCTTAGCAAACTCATCAATGTCATCTTCTGTTAAGCCTTCTGGATAACCTGAACCATCATTCATTTCATGATGTTGCGCTATCACCTTCTTAGCACTTTCGGGGAAGTCGTCAATTCCTGCAGCTATATCTACTCCATACTTAGTATGAAGCTTTAAGTAGTTTTCTTCAGGAACCGTTAGCGCCGTCTGCTTTCTTAGTATTGCTACTGGTATTTTGATTTTTCCAATATCATGAAACAACGCAGCAAAAGAAAGGTCTTTCAATTGTTGTGTATTGTAACCTTTAGCTTTACCTATCATCAGGGCAACAACTGAAACGTTTAATGTGTGAAAGTAAAGATCTTCAAAATCAGCTTTGCCGTTCATTAAATGTAAGGTGATGTTGTCGTCGCTTAATAGTGTTTCGACAATATCATCAACAAGAGACTTAACTTCCCCTACCGCGTCTAAAGGCCTATTACGAATCTTTGTCATGATAGAACGCATTCGAGCAAGAGAGCGTTCGAACTCTTTCTCACAATGACTGACCTTACGTCGATAAGAGCTTAGCGTCTCGATACGTTCATGCTTATCTTTCCACATCCTTTCTGTTTCAAGACGAACTTGTAGATCACTATCGCTTTCCAACTCCCCTTCATGATTTGGAGGTAATGGCGATGTATCGCTTTGATTAAGGTTTATGTAGACGTGTTTAATCCCAAGATGTCGGATTACCTTTACTTGATCGTCATCTTTGATTTTAAAACTGTTAAACAAAAATGGGTGTTCATTCCATTTTCCAGGGAGTCGTATATGTAAACCGGGCTGAATGCGGTCTACGGTAATCTTTATGCTGCCCATTTCTATATAATATTGATTAATAATCTCTATTTATAATTCTAATAAAACCGAGCAGCAATTTCACTATCCAATTTCACAGGTTTAACTTAAAGAATCACAGTGTACCATCCAACGTATACCGAACTTGTCTTCTACTTTACCAAACCTAGCTCCCCAAAAAGTATCAGCTAACGGTGTCATAATACGCCCACCCTGCTTTAGCTTTTCAAAGATCTGCTCTTGCGTCGCGGTATCCTCAGTAACAAGAGAGAGTGCAAGATTGTTTCCTTCTAATTCTTTGGCTTTGACGCCATCTGACATCATAAGCTTCATACCGAATGCTTCAAACTCTGCGTGCATAACCCAATCAGGCTGAGCACCCTCTATTACCTGTGGTGCGTCACTAAACAGTTGTTTCGATAAAACCACACCACCAAAACATTTGTGATAAAACTCCAACGCTTCATTACAACGACCATCAAAAAATAAGTAAGGGGTTACTGTCAGCATATCTCTCTCCTTTATGACTTATCTTAAACATAGACAATAGAAGTAAAAATTAAAGGTAACAGTTTGATTTTAGGTAATTAGTTTAATAACAGATCAAATTACGTTGGAAAATGATGACATTAGGGAATAAAGCATCAAGACCTGACTGGTACAGAGAAGAAAACGAACATCTTTCAGTTGGTCACATTTATGAGCAATGGCTCAACTACCAAAAGTAATTTCGATGCTGTAGATACAACAAAGCCCCGACTTGAGTCGAGGCTTTGTCATTTAAATATGGTACCGGTAGGCGACTGACTGGGCTTGCATCCAAGCCGACACGCTGGATTAGGAATTCACAAACGCCCAAAACGACGAAAGGTCGCTATAAAAGCGACCTTTCTATGTTTGGTACCGGTAGGCGGACTTGAACCGCCACGCCCGAAGGCAACGGATTTTGAAAACCTTTCATGGGCTTTTGACCAGTTGGATTTACTAGGATATTTTTGAATATTAAAGACCATAAAGAGGGATTTTGTAGGATCTACATTACATACTTTGAGCACAGAATCGAAAAGCCACATCCAAACTCATTTGTGGACAAAACTGTGTCAGTGCTTTCCCTAAATTAGCAATTCATGGATAACTACAAGTATGGAAAGTCGCCTAATTTAGAATCCAGCATTGACGGTGCAGGTCAAAGACATTGTGCTCTTGGGTACCTAGACCGATTAGCTTTTAGAAACAAAATGTCGCTTAGCAAATCGTCCAGCCTGAATGAAGCAGATCATGCTCCCCATAGACACGGCTCTGTAACTCATTCGACTGCCACCGTGCATTGAGCCCTATATAGTATTTACTGAGAACGTCATCTATAGATGATAAACCCGAAAATGTATTACCCTTTAAATACAACAGCTAAATCTTGAGTTATATAACGGCTTCTTGCCCTTAAACTCAGCTCTTCCTTTTAACTTTATTTCTTGCACTGCTCACGTACAAAGTTTCCCGATATTCGCTTTCTAATTCCCAATATTGCTATTGTTAAGCCAACGATTAGATGAGAATGAGTCCTATTAAGGAGTCATCTATGTATCTATCTGACAAGATGAGCGTCACTCAAGCCCTCATTGCACTATTAAAAACGGAAAAAAAGCGTATCACTTATACCAGTGTTAGCGCCGTGTTGTGCGTGTTCGCAGAACTCGCCACTTGGATTTGCTTATACGTCGCATTGAGCAATTATCTGAACACCCAAAGTCTGAATTTCTACTTAGCTCTTATGACCATCGCAGTCTGTGTGCGCTATTTTTTCTATGCAATTTCGGTATGGCAGGCGCATCTTGCTGCTTATCAAATTATTCAGACCATTAGGCAGAAGCTTGTTCGTGCTCTGTCTGAAATGCCGACCGTTAAACTGATGCAATACCATCGTGGAGATTTAGAAAAACGACTCAATGATGATTGTCAGAGCCTTGAGCCTCTTATTGCTCATCATACTACCGATATTATTACTGGAACTTTACTTCCGTTTGTTTTGCTTGGTTTTATGGTTAGCATCGACTGGCAGCTAGGCTTAATCGCATTAAGTCCTCTCCCCCTCGCTGTGATTGCCCAAACAGTCATGATGCGTGGCTTTTCAGATAGACAAAAAAAGTACAATCAAGTCGTTGCGAATATGCATAAGGCGCAACTGGAATTTTTACGCAGCATCGGCGTGATGAAACTTTTCGGCGTTGATGCTGACTCTTACCGCCAGTTAAGCCATAACATGACTAAGCACCACAAGCTGGTTAACGCTTATACCAATCAAATGGTTGGAGCATGGGTCACCTTTACCACCTTAGCTCAAGCGTCTTTGGTTCTTGTTATTCCATTCGCCATCGTAAAATTGACCCAAGGTTCATTAAGTCCAGTCGAGCTCGCAATGATCGTGATTCTTTGTGCCGGCATCCTTAAACCATGGTTGGATCTAACACAGATATTTGGGCAAGTGCAGCAGTCCTTCTCTTCTTTAGAGCGAATACTACCTCTGTTCTCCGCAACGTCGGATCAATATTTCAAATCCGTTGCAACGCCTTATGTCGAGCTTTGTTGTGAAAATTTAGCGGTCAAACGTGGCTCACTCGACATCGTCAGTGGGCTGAACCTTCAGTTATCTCATGGCGAATGCATCGTAATTCAAGGAGCGTCAGGCTCAGGGAAAAGTAGTGTATTGGCAACACTCTATGGAGAACTAGCAACATATGAAGGCGATTGGTTTATTAACCAAAAAACCGTGTCTTCGATGTCCGATAGAGAGCGAAGCCAATTTATCTCAGTTGTAGACCAACAGCCGGTTTTCTTCAGCGCATCAATACGTGAAAACTTGGTCTTAGGAGATCGATTGATACACGACTCCGTGATTCTCAAGCTCCTCGATATGCTTGGACTTTCTGCACTTATCGAACAACTTCCTAATGGTTTGTATTGCAGTATGGATGAAACCGAACGCAATTTTAGTGGAGGGGAACTACAACGGTTAGCCATCGCTCGTGCCATGCTGGTATGCCCTGTCATTCTGGTTTTAGACGAAGCGACTTCCCATCTAGATAAAGTAACGGAAAATCGTGTTCTAGAAGCAATACGTAAATATGCACCGCAGCAAATCCAATTGGTCATCAGTCATGGTCCAGAAGCACTAACCATCGCTAACCGAGCGTTTTCATTATCACACGGTCAACTTAAAGAAATTGACCTTGAGGAGGCCGTCTGTGCGTAACACGCTCAAGCTACTCGATCACGCTGATATCAATCCAAAAACGTTTTTGGTTGGTATTGCAGGTAAGGTACTCAGTGAGATCCTGCCATTAATTTGTTGGCTACTGGTATTCGGAGCCCTTACCCAAACATTGTTACTTCCTCTTGAAGCCCTATTCGCAATTTCACTTATCACGGTTGTCGTTCAGTGGCGGTTAGGGCAATCCACCAAACAGAGCTTCTTAGGCGCTTATGACATTACCCACCAACTGAGAAAAGTACTACTACATGACATTCGCAGCCAACCGTTTTCCAAGATAGTAGGTCAAGGTCTGGGAGAGCGCATTAAGCTAATCACTCGTGACTTAAAAGCATTCGAAGACATTTTTAGCCACTTAATTGCTGACTTGGTCTCGGCTCTAGTGGTTCCGTTCGCGATGCTTTGTGTAATGCTATTTTGCTCACCTTACCTTGCTTCACTTATGCTGATTGTTATGGTGAATGCGAGCCTATTATTGTGGAAATTCGAAGATGATTTTTCCAAAAAAGCACAGCGCCATGTCGATAAAAACGCTTCTTGCACCAACAAGTTGCTCGAATACATTGCTTGTTTACCCACGCTAAAACGCTTTGGTCGTAGTGAAGTATTAGCGACGCCACTTAGTCAAGAATTAGCTGACTTGCGCAAAACAGGGTTAGGGGTTGAATGGGCTGGAGGAATAGGCGTTATTTTAGCAAGCTTGTTGCTTGAGCTTTCTATTCCAATGGTCGCAGGTCTTGGTGCTTACCTAAATAGTATTGGCAACCTTACTATCGGGGAGTGGTTAGTTTCGATCATTTCTGCGGTTGCTTGTATCCGACCATTTGTGCGAATGGCCATTTTCTCTACGTTGTTGAGATACATGGCAAAATCTGCAGATCGCTTGTATTTCTTGAGTCAAGAGCCACAACAACCTGTGCATGGTGTTCAAGCGCATCATCACGATATCGAATTCAAAGCGGTTGAGTTAACTCTGGATGGCAACACCATTCTTAAAGACATCAATTTGCAGGTTCCATATGGTCAACATATTGCGCTTGTTGGTACTAGTGGAGCAGGAAAAACCACGCTGTTGGACTTGCTCGCGGCATTCCATATTCCAACTCACGGGACAGTAAAAATTGGAGGCAGTACGGTAGAAGCTACTGGGACAATGTACTGGTATCAGCAGATCTCCTACGTAACCCAAAATGTGCAATTGTTCGCAGGGACGTTAAAAGACAACTTGCTCATCGCCAAAACAGACGCAAGCCTTCAAGAATTGGAGACAGCAATCACAACCGCAGGACTTGATGAGCTGCTCGCCCGCTTGCCACAAGGGCTAAACACCGAAATAAATGAGAATGGCAAGGATTTATCGGGTGGAGAACGTCAACGCTTGTCCCTCGCAAGAGCGTTACTCCATGATGCGCCAATTGTGTTGCTCGATGAGTTTACATCTGCTCTCGACCACCCTAAGCAACAGGAAATACTGCAAAGCATTACCGAGAGTTTTGCATCTAAAACCATGATCACGATAGCGCATCGTTTGGACACCATTGCTGATGCCGATTGCATCTATTTGATGAGCCAAGGTCGCATTGATGATTTTGGCTCGCACGAGCAATTAATCACAACCTCTTCGCACTACCAGTCTCTGTGGGAAGCTCAACATAATAATTAAAACGCCAGCGCTGTGAGTAGTGCTAACTTATTCAGATTCAAGGAAAACAGTATGTACAATATATCTTCGCCGCGCACCGTTATTGCTAGCGCTATTCTGACTATTATGGGCTCTTCATATTCTTATGCTGAAGAAATTCTGCCAGTAATGGAAGTGGTTGTTGTTGAGGCGACTAAATTCGATACTCCCTTAACACAAGTGAATAACTCTGTTGTAGTCAAAACAGGAGAGGAGCTCGAAAAAGCAGGTATCTATCAAGTAAAAGATCTGGAGATGGTGTTTCCTGGGTTACTCATACAAACTCGCGGGAATCGAACTTACGCCAACACCACCGTGCGTGGGATTAGTTCACCAGACTATTACTCTCCTGCCGTAAGTATTTATGTGGATGGTATCCTTCAGGATAATGCTTTTGTTACTCAGCCGCTTATTAACGTAGAAAAAGTTGAATTGCTGCGCGGCCCGCAAGGGACACTTTATGGTGGTAACGCGCAAGGCGGTGTAATTAACATCGTAACTCGTCGTGAAGTTGATTCCACAGAAGTTAAGACTTCAGCTTTATATTCTAATTTAAGCCAGCAAATTGATACTGTCGTATCTACCCGTTTATCAGACTCTCTTTCTGCGGATATTGCCGCCAGATACGTCTACGATGAAGGTGATATTAAGCATGCCGCTAGTGAAAAAAAAGACGCAAACGATGCGGATGAAAAATCGGTAAAAGTTCGACTTCATTACTTACCAAACGACTCCAAACTTAGCGCAACCCTATCTATTTCGACTGATAAACTTGATAGTCATGAAGAATGGTACCTCACTGAACGTGAACATGATTCTGGCGTAAAAGATGCGCCTATTCCTAAACTGAAGCGAGACGTAAATACTTTTGCTTTAAATCTTGGTTACGATTTAGGTTCATCACAAATCACGAGTATCACAGCTTATCAAACACGCGAAATAGATCGGAAATATGTATATGGCAACTACCAAGAAGATCAAAATAAGTTCAGCCAAGAATTGCGGTTAAATCAACAATACAATGATCGTTTTAGCTATGTACTCGGTGGCTACTTGGAATCTCGCCGTTTAGACGTTTCGGCAAACAGTGCACGAAACAAGTTGGATTATGACACTTACGCGTTGTTTGGGCAGGCAAACTACCAATTTGTACCACAGTGGGACTTAACGCTTGGAGCTCGAGCTTCATACCTAAAAGTAAATTCTAATTTTAACGGAAACCCAGCATGGGGGATTAACCCTTTTAACAAAGAGCAGACAGAATCGACTGTCTCGCCAAAAGCCGCAATTGGTTGGCAAGCGAATGAGCAAACTCGAATTTATGCATCGGTAACAAGTGGTTACCGCCCAGGGGGATACAACGTCGTCCCGTTAAGTAATGCAGATGCAAATGGTTATGATGCTGAAAATTCACTTAATGGTGAACTGGGGTGGCGCACCAGTTTTGCGAATCAAAAAGTCGATTTTAGTGGTGCATTGTACTGGATCAAAACGGAAGATATTCAGCTATATACTGGTACACCTGGCAATCAGACTCTCAAAAATATGGGGGAGGCTGTGAGCAAAGGTATTGAAACCGAGCTGGCATTTTACCTAACCGACGATCTCACGATAACCGCAGCGGGGACTTATGGACGTTCAACATTTGAATCAAACAATAGTACATTTGAAGGCAATCGACTGCCATATGCACCGGACACGACAGCAACATTTGGCTTCAACTATTACTTGCCAGTAACGGGAGTCCAAGGGGATATTTCGATCAATTCTCAAGCTCGCTATAATTCCAAGATTCACTTTAACGAAGCCAATTCACTATCGCAAAGCGCGTACACTTTGGTCGATTTATCAATTAACTATGACTATAACCAAGACCTGTCTATTTCGCTCTTTAGCAACAATATCACAGACAAAGAATACACCACCTACGCGTTCTCTTACGGACAAACCTACAGTAATTACGGTACTGGTAGAGAGATCGGTGTGAAAGCGAAATATGAGTGGTAGTGAAGCACATGGTTAGTACTCAAAGAATCAAACTCAAACCGTTGCTCGCCGTGTTGGCGAGCGTTTACACCATTCAAAGCCTGGTGAGTATGTTTACGCTACAAGGTTTACCCGCTGTCATGAAATATGAGGGATTAAATACCTCCCAAATAGGCTTGTTCTACCTTGCGATGCTTCCTTGGGTTGCTAAATTTTTGTGGTCACCTTGGATTGAACGACAACGAAAAAAGGAGGGGAGCTTAAAAAATCACGCCGTTATTATCTTTGGTTCTCAACTGGTCTTGATTGCCATACTCGCCGCCCTTTGCATTATGGGGACTATAGAGAGTCAAATGACGCTCTTTGTTGGTGTATTTGTTATCAGCCTCTTTTCTAGCTTCGCCGATATCGCTACCGATGGTCTCGCGATTGATCAGTTGGAAGCAAAGAAAAGGTATTTAGGTAACGTAATGCAAGTTGGGGGATCGTATCTTGGTGCGGTTTTTGGTGGAGGGCTATTTATCTATGTTACTGCGCTGTTCGATTGGCAAACAGCACTGTTTGGTCTGGCTTTGCTGACTTTATTATTCAGCATACCAACGCTTTCTTTGTTTTTTAATAGCCATAATCAACAGTACGTAACAGCAATACAGCCTTCTCTAAAAGCCTCATTTTCTAATCCTAAAGTTAGGCTTGGATTGATATTTATTACCTTGTCACAACTTGGTACTCGAGGGGGGCTATCAATGATGATGCCCTTCTTGGTTGATAGTGGTATACAGCTAGAAAACTTGGGGCTTTTGGTTATCGGCGGCGGTGTTATTACTGGTTTGATTGGTGTTGTTTTAGGTGGGTGGCTGATCAAAAAAAGTGATGCACTCAAAGTCCTACTGCTGATGACCAGTTTTGAGGTCATAGCTTTTAGCTTTTATCTAGCATACGATCTAAATATCACTGGATTGGGGGGGGTAATCGCAGGCGTTTACGTAGTAAATGGTATCATTACTTCAGCGAAATTTGTCGCGCTTTACACTTTGATGATGGATTTTGCCGCAGGTAATCAGTCAGGTGTGAACTTCTCACTTTTTCAATCTATGGATATGTTTATAGCAATAGTGATGGCAATCGCGTGTGGCGTGTTAATTGACTCCTTGGGATATTCGGCACACTTTGAATTGATGCTCACCTTTAGCCTACTCGCAATATGCTTAATCCCTGTATTAAAACCAACCGGGAAGACAAACCTTGCTTCGCAAACCTAATCAAAGCTTTATCGTCAAAGGAGTTCCAATTTTGAAAAGGGCTCTTTTCTCTGGCTGATCTACTTAGTTTAAAAATTAATATAAATGATACCTATTATCATTTATATTAATTGCTCTGGGGAGATGCTCACAAGAGACGACGAGGCTGTAAGAATGAGTAATATCGTGAAGAGCTTAAGCTTAGTTAGCGGCTTAGAGGGAACACTTGATGTTGTAGCTCTCGATGATGGTGTGAATGCCTACATAGTTAACTGTAAAGCGACAATGGACATTCAATTCAACGACCCAGCAGATGCTGGGTTCTATATAAGCTTTGCTGGCACCAACTATGCCTACAGTCCCAAATATCCAGATTACCCAGCGGCATCTTTTGCTTCTCGATGCATTGCATCGCTTTTGCTTGATCCTGAACCAGTCAACCCAATTGAATTAGCAGAAGGAGGTCGAATTGAGAACATTCGAATCCACTTCCCGTTACACCATAGCTTGACTAAAAACTTACTTCCCCAAAGTGGAAAATCATCATTCAAACCTTTCGATCTTTATGAGACGGGTTGGCAGATGCCACTAACAGGGGAGGTCCTCAATGTTGCTAAATCAGTTTGGAGCAATAATTTTCAAGGTATTGCCCGGACGGTGTGGTTAAGAGGTAAAATATTAGAGTTATTAGCACTACTCATGGTGCATAAAGAACCTAAATCTCTAGCAGAGCAAGCCTGTGACCTTATCGCAACGCAACCTCATATCGATTGGAATATACCATGCTTATCTAAGGAGCTTGCAACTAATGAGTGTTATTTAAAACAATCATTTAGAGAACAGTTCAACATGGGTGTTGCAAGTTGGATACAGGCTTATCGCATCAATCTTGCTAAAGAGCGTTTAACCAATTCTAATGAATCAATTACCAATATCGCCCTAGATTTGGGCTATCAAAGTGGCAGTTATTTTTCGAAGGTCTTCAAACAGCACTCCGGGCTTACGCCAAAAGCATTTCGAAGCCGTCTGTTAGGAGAGTAACCAGTGCTTAAAAAAACGGTTGCTGAAGCATTAATAGAGCAGTTTCAAATAATAATCATGGTTTCTTGAAGCTTCAGCACTTTACTCAAATAACCACTCTATAGAGGATCTAAACTGTAGAGTGGCATCGTTCTGTAATTCGGACTTTCTGGATGTCTCGACACAACAACCAACCGTTGAACTGACCATTATTCAAACGCAGGTTTCGATGATGATAAATCATATGGTAAATATTCACACTTGAGATAAACCGTGTAACTATCTGGAACTCATTTTTGGACATAAATGAGCTACAGCTTCCCCTAAATTAGCAATTTATGGATAACTAAAGGTATAGAAAGTCGCTTAACGTAGCGTCCAGTATTTATGGTGCAGATCACTCTTGGTTAAACCGTAAGCGTGTCATGAACACCGCATTCTAATCTTTCAGCACGAAGAATAAGATCATCTCTCCAACCCAAAGGAGAGTTGAAATGGCAAAACGACGCACCAACCTAGAATGGCAATCACTGTTTGAACAATATGAAAGTAGCAGTGTTACTCAACGCGCTTTTTGTGAAGAGCATGGACTGAGTTTATCCACGTTCTTCGCCAAACGGCGTCAACTCCAAACAGCAAACCAATCGGAATCTGTCGGATTTGTTAGAGCCGAAATCGTTGAAAAGACAACCAAGTATCAGGCCCAGATAGCTACGGCGAACATGACACTTCTCATCAATGATGTGGAGCTGAGCATTCCTCAAGGCACGCCAGCCACCTATCTTGCTGAACTCATTGGAGCGTTGTCATGAAAGGTATGCTCAGCGCTCCAGACATTTACCTTTATCGTGAAAGCGTCGATTTTAGAAAGTCCATCAACGGCCTTACAGCGATTATCGAAAATGATACTGACTTGCCTCTTGGCAGCGGTGCGCTGTTCCTGTTTACCAATAAACAGCGCGATAAGATTAAAGTGTTGTACTGGGATAAAACAGGCTTCGCCCTCTGGTATAAACGCCTTGAAAAAGCCAAGTATAAGTGGCCTTCAAAAGAGAAAAATCAGGTGTTTACCCTCACTCAATTTGAGCTTGATAGACTGCTTTCAGGCTTCACAATTATCGGCCACGAACCCATCAAAATAAACGATTTTACAATGAGTTAATCGAGAATAAAGCCTTATTCTCCAAGCGTTAACGGCACGATTTTAGTATAATCAATGCTATGAAAAAGACGCCAAATATCAACCCAGAAAGCCAAGATGTTGCCGAGCTACAAGCGATGGTAGCTGCTCTGATGTCGGAGAAAAATGAGTGGAAACAAGAGCGCCAATCGCTGCTTGAACAACTCAAACTCGCCTTCGACCGTCAGTTCGCGAAACGCTCGGAGGTATTAAAGCCTTACGATGAATCACAAGGTGACCTCTTCAACGAAGCGGAGTGTGAAGCCGTTAAAGAAGACGAGGTTGAGGTGACAACCACGACCACAACGAAAAAGCGCGGTAAACGTAAACCTCTGCCTAAGACCTTGCCTCGTGAGGTTATCGAACTTGATGTAGACGACCATGAAAAGCAGTGCGCTTGCTGCAATCATAGCCTGCATAAAATCGGTGAAGACCGCAGCGAGAAGCTAGAGTTCACGCCAGCGGTACTCAAAGTGTTGGAATATGTTCGTCCTAAGTACGCTTGCCGCCAGTGCGAGAAAACAGGTGACAGCAGCCGTATCGTTCAGAAGCCATCCCCTCAGAGTCTCATCCCTAAAAGCTTCGCCACAGAAAGCTTGCTGACCAACATCATTCTTGGCAAATACCAATACGCGATGCCACTTTATCGCCAAGAATCGCTGTTTACCCAGTCGGGTATCGAGCTATCACGCACCACCATGGCAAGGTGGGTTATCCAAGTCAGTGAGAAGTTCGCCCCGCTGTATGCGGCCTTGAAGGATAACCTGCTTCAACAAGTGGTGGTTCAGGCGGATGAAACGCCGCTCAATGTGCTCAAAGAAGAGAAGAAGTGTTATATGTGGCTCTACTGCTCAGGCGCTGACTCACCCGAATCGGCACTGCCGAATGTGAAAAATATTGCCTTGTACGACTATCAAAACAGTCGCGCGAGGGCGTGTCCCGTGGACTTTTTAGGTGACTACAACGGTTATCTACAAACCGATGGCTACGCGGCTTATGATGGTCTGCATCACGTCACCAATGTAGGGTGCTTAGCGCATGCTCGTCGCAAGTTCATGGATGCGAAGAAGCTTCAAGGGAAAGGTAAATCAGGCAAGGCTGATAAGGCGCTGGCTAAAATCCAAAAACTCTACGGGATAGAATCACGCTTAAAAGGTGCGCCTGCCCAAGAGCGAAAAGCAGAGCGTCAAGCGCTTGCCAAGCCGATACTGGATGAGCTTTACCAATGGATGACGACCCAGAAGGTGATTGGCTCTAGCCCACTAGGCAAAGCGATAAAATATACGCTTGGGCAGTGGTCAAAGCTTATTCGTTATATCGACGATGGTCACTTATCTATTGATAATAATCGCGCTGAACGCGCAATTAAACCACTGGTCATTGGCAGGAAGAACTGGCTGTTCTCTAACACACCAAACGGTGCTGATGCGAGCGCGATGCTTTACAGCATCATCGAGACCGCGAAAGCCAACGGTCTTATCCTCTACGACTACATGGTCAAGTGCATGAAAGAGCTGGCGAAAGCTGAGCCTGATATCGACGCACTCCTGCCTTGGAACTTCAAACACTGACAAGTCGCCCCGTGGGTTCATGGGGCGGATACGTTAAACCAAGCAAAAGTATCAAGTACATTCCATTCAAAATTACTAACCTAGATCCACTTTACAAATACCTTGGTAGTAGTGACTGTTCTTATTCGGTGTATGTGATTAAAAACCATAATCAACTAACACTCGAACTCGTTATTAGTGACAAAAGCCGAATAAAATATAAAGCCACTATCGAGCAAGACTTTCAGCAAGAAGTATCTAACCCGTTTACAGGTAAGAAATTATTCAATACGTTCAACTTTTGGGATCCATCGTTACCTAACAAAAAATACACAATTGTTAGACAACGAAAGATTCGCACATGTAACGTTAAGCTAACCTCATCGGAGGGGCATATCGGCAAACGTAGCATCAGGTATACTCTGCAACGCATGCATCAGTCGCTCTCACTGACAGAATTTCACGATGTCACCACGCCTAAAATGTTCATTGAAAGACCTCAAGCATATAAAACAAAACCTATCTTACTCACATGGCAGTGTGAAGTTCACAATGTTATTAATTCCCCAACGGTCTAAGAGTGCATAGGGAATAAAGCCCAATGAGATAAGGGAAAACGAAAAACACAAATTACGATAAAGAAAAAAGTAGAGGAAAAACCACCTCTACTTTTTTCATTAGAGAACGTCTAGCTCATCCAGAACACCACCGATTAATGCTCCACTGACAAATCCGATTGCACCACCGAGGATAACGCCTTGAGGACCAAACCTAGCACCTAGAGCAGTCCCGTAATGTGCTCCCTTCAATCCAGTTGAAACGCTAGGCTTAAACCATCGTTGTTGAGGCATGATTCGATCATATACTTTCATCATGATTCTCCTTTCCTATAGATATGAAAAAGGGACGTACTCAATTAAGAATACGCCCCCTTAGATTTTTACCAATACAGCTTTAGTGAGAGTGACCACACACCTGACAGCTACCATCATCATATGCACGCTCACCACATGCAGGACAGGTTGTAACTAATGTTGTTATTGATTTAATTGCCATGTAAAGGCTCCTTCTTGTTGGTTGATTGAGTGTTGCGGAGCTCATTGATATCTCAGCCTAGAGAGTTCCAATTTCGAAACTGAGGTATCGTGAGCCAAGCTCCGCAACAAAACTTATTGTGCTTTACCTTTCGGGCTATCTGGGCCGCATTTCGTCGTATCAGTGACATGACCATTCATTGTTCCGCAGACATCGGCTTTCCATTGCACGATAACTCCGTAAGACGCCGTGTTCTGAATACCAGCCTTACCATTCCATTGTGGCTCTAGTAGCTCTTTCATTTTCGAGATATCGCCCGGATTACCACCGAACGTGCCACCTGCGAATACTGAAGATGCGAAAAGCGAAGTTAGACCTAGCAGGATGATTGATGTTTTCATTTTTTGCTTTCCTTAAATACGTAATGACGCCGCTTATAAGAGACGGCGTTAACGTGATTGATGATTAGTTTAAAGAGGGTGAACGACAGGGTGTGTCGCTCAGATGAAGAAATATAGAAATGATTGATGAATGCCTTGTAAGGCATACCTTGAGATAACTAATGAAAGCTATAGCAATATCAGTAACCTTATGAAAATTAGCTAGAAATAATCAGGTTCTTTCCGACCACGACACCACCTGACGAGTGACCTATCTACAATGCGTAGAATGAAAGAGCATGACAAACTAGCGAAACGACTTGGCATCATCCTTACCCGTTTGAATACGGGTGAGAAGTTACATCTAGATGATTTAAGTCGTGAATTTGGAGTTGCAAGAAGAACGTTAAACCGTGACTTCAATGAACGGTTAAACTACTTACCGATACAACGTGACGGTGCTTGTTACTCGTTAGACCCTAAGTTCTTAGGCAGACAGACAAATAATGAGCTATCTCTCCTGCTGTTAAACATGGGATTCGATACTTTGTTTTCAGGTAAGCACTATCTAAGTAATGGCGTATTGAACAACAAAACCACACCGCCCTTTCTCTTCAAGAACCCAAAAGTCGAGGACATCAGTGAATGTGCTTCAGTGTTCGAGAAACTTATCGAATCGATACAGCGACGAAACGTGATCAGCTTTAGCCATGAAGGGAAAACCTACGATGAGTTCCACAGCTACAAACTGTTAAATGAACGAGGATTGTGGTTCATTGTCGGGACACACAGAAACCGCCTAGAGTCACTCAGAGTGGCTAAGATTCGTGAGTTAGTGCGTTACGAGGATAAATACTCTCCTGACCCTAGCGTTGAGCAGAAGCTGACTGGTTGCGGATATGAGGATGAACTACTCAATCCCGTTGAAGTGGTTATACAAATTAGCAGAAGAGTCAGCGAAACCTTCTTCAAGGAAAATAATCCCAATGACTTTCGAGCATTAAAAGAACTGGGGTACGGTGATGTATTGGCAAGCTATACGACTAGCAACATTCAAACATTACTACGACTACTTAAAGCGTGGCTTCCTGATGTCGAAGTGCTTTCACCTGATTGGGTTAGGTACAAGTTGAAGCAAGAGTTACAAACCTATCTGGACGTAGCCAAATAAAAACCACACTGATGGCTGAAAGATGATGTGTTGCAAATTTCTGGTTGAGTCGCTCTCAGTATCAGCGCCTGACATAATGAAGCCACCCGACAATCACAAACCAAGCCCTAAGCTTAAACTGACCACTATGTACCTAAATCAAACCTGTCGATGCGTAACAAGCACAGTGGTTGATTTGATGAAATGACCAACCGATACAGAGTAAGGAAAAGTGTTAAATGCACAATTTTTACTCCGCGAAAGCTAACACTTTAATAGATTAGAACAGTGCTTTTCGCTGAGTTAATTATATTAATATTATTAACTTAATTATAAGGACTTTCAGCTCAGGTTAGGCAAGGAAGCCATACCAGTTCTAGGTTTTAGTCTATAAAAACGCTCCCATTGCTTCCACATATCAATGGGAGCCTTTAATAACAAAACACCAGTGAGAACCAAGCAAACTCGCTAAAATCGAGTCTCCCTTCCTTGGTGTTTCCACCGTCCATTGCAGTCCAGCGACTTAACCCTCTCTGAACCCCGACGGCAACGTTTAAGTAATCCGTTGTAGAAACTTGATCCAATGAAAAAGGCTTCCCATCACACCATGAGTTACATGGAACAATAGGAAGCCTTAGTGTCACTAGGAAGTGAGAGGCGGATTTTATGGTGCATACATGGTGCTTTCAACTTGATTCGTTAGTGATGGACTAATCCACCGTGACTTTTATCTCATCAAAGCAGTCCATTCCGATATAGCCTAGAAAGTTGGTTTCCCACATCGAATAGAACTCAGCGACACTGGATTCAGTAATGGGAACTTCACCCATGTAACGGATGTAAGCCACACCATGACCAAAATCAAAGTCGATTTCTTTCTCAAGCTCAGGCATCAATCCACAGTAACTAAAGTCAGTGATGTAATCGAAAATCCATTGGTCATTAAGCCTACTGGTAGAAATTTCAATAGGGTGGTATCCACCGTTCTCAGAGTTATAGCTCGAATCTCGGAGGCTAATCACGACCGATTGGATCATGGGTGTCAATTTGCCTGATTCGCTGATCACTCGGTTTAAAGTATCTTGAAGATCGACACTTACTGGCAGCAGTAAGCGCTCAACGTCAAAAGTTAAGTTCATAATAAAATCTCGTTTAGTTTGCTAAGGAAGCACTCTTGTTAAATGCTCGGTATGAAAAGTCAGAGTTGGCTTAGTGGATAAGGATTGATGTGAGTTTCGAGGTTATTTAGCTTCGGTTTCACCGTCCACTAATGACATGAGTTCATCACGACGTTGCTCGTAGTCAGGCGCAAGAACGTGGAGAAACACCGATTTCTCTGACGGCAGGATAAGTAATAACCCACGCAGTGCCGCCGCCATAAATCCAGCATTATTAGCAGACCCACCTTTGAACACAGATTTAAGTACAGTGCTTTTAAACGGCTTGTCGTCTTGCTCATTTAGCACCGCGACAATATCTTCAAAGGCTATCCATTCTTTACTATGAAGACCGCCACCTTCATTGCCCGAAAGCCTAAGGAATAGAGTATTTAGATCATCATGTACCGAAAGCTCATAGAACACATGATTCTGAGTTTTCGGTGATAGCTTTTTCGCTTTACCATCGAGCGCGACATTGGTGAAATGGTCTACTGGTACATCTTTAACAACCGTAGCAAGTTCATTACTCTCTAATACTTCAGGTTGAACGACTTCTTCTTTTTGATTGGTTTTACGTGCCATGGGTCACCTCCATACTATTAGTGACTATTAAGATTAAATTCGAGATTAAGCTTCAGCTTGTTCAGCAAGCTTGACGACAGGGAATGTTGGACTGTTCATTGGAGCGCAGCAATACACTCCACTACCTGCCGTAGTGACAATGGCAACAGCAAGTAGCCAAGGGCATTCATCGTCGTTTAGTAATAAAACCCATTCTGGGTAGTTAGTAACAAAGCGTAGAAAGCTTTGATCACCTTCCGATTCTTTACTCAAGGTTTGATCGGTATCGGACTCCTCAATCAAATACAAAGTCGTACCGACTTCATCCCAGAACGCTTTCGTACTTTCTTCATCACCGAATGGTTCTATTAGATGCTCTAGCAGTTTTGCTTTCACACCATCAGGCATTGGCAATGATTGAATATCTTCAAACTTGTTTACTGTTTTCATCGTGAATTTCCTTCTAATAATGAAAAAGCCCCTGTTTAGCTCATCGCTAAACAGGGGCTTTTCTAATGTCATTTCTAAATCAATTGGTTAAACCTAACTTATTCATTCCCAACGTATCTCTGGTTTCGCAGTCACCATATCCGACAAGCGAGAACCAATTTCTCGCCGACGCCCCACAGTCAATTTCGAGTAGCGCCTTGTGGATGAAAGGTCAGCGTGATTCAACTGCTTGGCTATGTCGTGTAACGAGACTCCTTGGCTAGCTAATAAACTTCCAACAGTATGCCGAGCTGAATGTAGGGTTAGATTCGCTTTATCACCAGGTATGTCAGGCAGTCCCATCTTGGCTTTGATAACCTTGAAAGCATGCCTAGGTTGCCCTACGGGTTTACCTCTTTTACGTCCAGGAAAGAGATAAGGGTTATTCGTCACATGAGGCACCGACCTCAAAATATCAAGCATGTAATCACTCAAGTAAATAACATGGCTACTACCGTTTTTCGTTTGCGGAATAGTGAGTGTTTTATCCTCCCATGAGATGTCACTTCGCAAGCGGAGTCGAAGCTCCTTATCGCGTAACCCAGTCAAAAACAGAATAATTAGGTACGCACCAATACTTTTATCTTCATGATTGAGAGCGTGACCTATGAATTCCTTTAACTGGGCCTCGGTAAAGTAACCAGTGCGGACGTTGTCTTCTTTCAACAAGCTGACCTTATCAGCAACCAATGGCGCGTCCATCAACTTGTAAGCTTGACGGTTTACCGTTTTCAAAAGCGCTAATACACGATTAATCGTAGCTACAGCATAAGGTTTCCCTGTTGTCTTACTTATAGCTCCCTGCATTTCCATTTGGATCTTAACGATATGTGCCGCCGATAATTTATTAATGGGAACATGAAATATCGACTTAGCATGACGGAACCTCGCTTGATCATCTTTCCAGCTTCGCTTTTGCTGAGCCAGTGGTAAATAGACTTCATTAAAGAACCGTTCAAGGGTCATAGAAGAATCAGTCTTTTCAGTATCACGCTCGATTTTCGGATCAACACCCTCAAGTATCTGCTGACGATACTCTTTAGCTTTCTTGCGTAAGGTGATTAGGTCAGTGTCATTGAGTCGCCCTAGACCGATCGACGCCTTGCGACCAGTTACTGGACTGGTATATCGGAGAAGATAGCGAACTGAACCCTGTCGTTTACCAACAAGACAACGCACGCCCACGGGCAAACCACTGTCTTTCATAGCTGACAAGTTAACTTCGTAATCAGCGGATTTAGCGTTGGCAGGATTGGGCTTAAGATTGTTGAGGAAAGTGGTGGTGAGTCGTTGTGATTTGCTCATTCAAACCTCCATTAACTAGATATTCAATTAGTTAATATGTGTTTGAATAGTTGTTTGTTACGGCGACGCGATACGGTTAGAGATATCACAAAAGTTACCCAAAACTTCCGTAAAAATAAACCAAAACCAAAACATACAAAGAAAACAGAGAGATTTATTTATGTAAAATTTACGCACAAAGACATTCAAATCCAAAAATTCCCCTCTCATGTAAAAAATCTCCCAAAAGTAACGAATAGCAAGGTATATCTCAGTCCAAAACACCTTTAAAACACCCAAAATTTCTTTATTAATTTCTTAACAATAAAAATTACTTTTTAAATTTCAATAAATTAAAAAGACAGGTTTCCGTAATTTTTCCTTTCCATTGATAATCACATGCACTTATAGTCATTTCAAACTTAATCCAAACAGAGGTGTCTATGTCAGAATCAATAACCCACAATCAAAAGCTTGATAAGAACTGCGCAAAAAGCATTGTCGAGCAACTTGAATCGTTAAATATAGCCCCATCAGAAATCGCTCGCAGATGTGGCGTAAAACAGTCCAGAATCAACGGATGGAAAGACGGTCAGAAAGCTAGCAATGAATATCTTCAAAAACTAAGAGCATTGTTAAACCTCCGCTTACCGAACCATAAAGCAGAAACATTCCAAGTTTCAAAATGCGTGCGTTTAGCTTTATCTAAAGAAGACCTAGACCTATTTCTAGTAAAGCAAATGAAAGCCTTTATAGGAGAGCTCAAGTCACTTCCTTTCGAGTTGCGTGAGAAGTTCGATAGTGCTGATTCATTAGAGTCATTAAATGAGGTTATCGCGGCTCAGTATCACTTGTATGTATGCCAAGAGGTTGACTCAAACCTAAAGAGAACTATGAACCCATTTTATGACAACCCTAACGTAAGAAACCCAGAGCATTACATCAATCTAACATTTACAAATCGAAAACCGCTACGCGTACTGCCATCAAGTGACCAAGGCACTATGCAATCTGCACTAGAAAAATTAAAAAAAGCGATCCAAGAAACCGAAGGACAAATAGATCAGAAGAACCAAAGTGAGCTTAAAAATAAAGAGTATTTTAAAAGTACTATTGAATACGCAATTTCAACTAACTTACAGAGAAACTTAAGATTCGACCACGACCAAAATGAAAGTTATGAAAACGTAAAACGAGAACTTCTTAGTAGTGTAGAAAAAGCCATACAAGACTTTAGCTACACTGGCTCGTACTTTTCTCATCCACTTGCAGAATTAGTTCGTAGTATGGAATCAGTTGCTAAATTAATAGGTCATAGTGAACTTGGTGATAAATACGATGTGCTCTTTCAAGAGGAACAACCACGTTATTACCCGGAATCTATTGAAAAACCGGACGGTTTCATCGAATTCGACGATATCGAATTCGCAATTGATTCCGCTAAAAAACTTCAAGACACCTTTGAAAAATTTATAGAGGAACAGCAAGATCGCTACTCAGAACTCTTTAACTTTAAGGAGAAAGAACTAGGACTATGTTCCAAGCTAGATAGCGATAAAGTATTCCACCAAAAAGCTTGTGAAGCTCTCACATCAGGTAAAGAGCTTGAGGTTCAAGACCCTCGCCTGAAAGATCTATCTATTATTACCGATAGCATTTTGAAATCAGGCCAGCTAAAAATTGCTTTGGACGGAAATAAACATGAGTTAGAACTATTAAACGGACTCAAAGGCATGTTGACTGCACAAGCACCCGAACCAGTCATTCATACAGTTCAAATTGGTGGTAAATTGGCTTTCTCTACAGAAGGAGAAAACCAAGGGAAGACTTTAATATATTCTTTAGACAACAATGATCTAATTCTTCTTCAAGAAGCTAGCATCTGCGACCAAAAAATCTTAACAATACAGCCAAAACTAGCAGCAGAAGAACTACTAGATCATATCGATATCAGTCTCAGAGAGTCAGTTAAGCAATCACTGCTAGAACACGGCTACATGTTTAGTGATGTCGAGGTTTTGGGGTAACTGACACGCAAAAAGCTCTTCTAGAAAAAGAGGTTTTCTAAGGGCTTAGTGTCTGATTTTCGTCAGCAGAACCACTAACATAGTATTAATAATAACCAGTACAACAGCGGCCTACGGCAAGCTGTTGTACTGGTTATTATATATTTAATATCAAGACTCTATCCAAAACCTAGCTCCCAGTTCATCTCACCACATTCACGCAATCAACTAGCCACCGATACCACCACCTCAATCAAAGCTCATAACTTACATAGCAACCGCATCAGCAATATAGATTTATTCTCCCTGCAACACCTGACTCAGTAATCTCACCCACTTCCCCACAGAAACACCCCTGACAATCTCTCAGTGAGCTTACAACCGTGATTTTCACACATCGAACGTGAGTAATAACGATACTGAATCATCGCGTTAGAATCGTTTCTGGTCCGTGGTGAGATTAGCTGACAGGTTTCTAAAGAGAATATCGAGACATTTACATGTAAAAATACATGGCTAACAAGATACCCACTTTTTCTTCGACTGAGGGGAACGCTTGATCTGTTTGTTTTTCGATAGTTCAGTAATTGCTTTGCTAAAATCCGATTGTGACAACCCCACTTTCTTCTGGAAATTAGGGTTGAGAGATTGAGGGGAAGTCAGTGCATTAAGTACTCTTTCTTCAGGTGTGAGTTTCTTTGACTTTTTAGGCTTAGATTCAATGAGAGATACAACGGTCTGCTCCCTCGTTCGAATACTCTGACAGCTAGATCCAAGTAAATCACATTGAAATTCAAAAGCTGTTATCAAGCTCTCATCGTTACTATATAGCTCAAAATGTGTTGAACCTAGTTGCTTCTTATCCAGAGCCAGTAGCACTCTCGATAGGTAAGCAATAATGTAGAAGTCGGCTTGATTCGGTCCAGTAGGGTAATCACCCAAGAAGTGGTATAACGATTTTTGGCAAACCAACTTAACAGCATCTGATTTCGAAAATACAAATACCTTGTCGACAATCGTAGCGTTGATCTTCTCAAGCTCCTTTAAACCTACATTTTCCGCATCAACAAATATCGCTTTCATTCAAATTAATTCCATTCACTTAAAGCCAGTTAAATATAATGCATATCATTACGACAAATGCAACTGCGCACTTATTTCATGTGATTAGTTATTAATGTATATCCCCAGCGCGCTAGTGACACACTACCCAACAACGCCCATAATAAAAGACTTAACAACAACCCCATAAAAACGATCTTTTCGCAACCAAAGGCCACATTAAAAATTCATAGCACCGTAAAGCCACCATGGTCGTACCATGGTTCTCTGACTCTACAGCCCTTGGAGATACTGGCCTGCAAGATTGCAGAAGTTTACATTTGTTGGATTTACTAGGATTCCCTTGAGCACAGAATCGACATGTGATGAACCATAGATGCACCATGGAAGAAAATTCAAGGCTGATAAAGTGAGTCTATTGAGGGAGAAAAGTGTAGATAACAGAAAAGGAAAACTGAGCTAAGCTTTTGATTAGCCTAGATACAACAAAGCCCCGACCATTTCTGATCAGGGCTTTATCTAAATATGGTACCGGTAGGCGGACTTGAACCGCCACGCCCGAAGGCAACGGATTTTGAATCCGTCGTGTATACCAATTTCACCATACCGGCATCTTTCAGGCTATGCCCTTTCGATGTTTGGCATTATACGTATGCGAACTGATGTGGCAAGTATAAAAACTTGAATTCATGTGTGTTTGCCGATAATTTCGCCACTAAGTCATAAGCTGTGCGTCATGTCTCTTTTCACGCCAAGCCTTAGACTATATTCTGACGCCTAAATTTTTGAAGAAGTAATAACACCATGACATCAACAAACACAATGCCACCAGCAGGAGTAATGCGCCGATTTGGTGCCTTGTTCTATGACGCCCTTATCGTAATCGCTATTGAGATGCTGGAGATGCTACCGCAGAGCTGGCGACGGAATTGATAAACCATATATAGCCCTTCAAACAGTCCTCCAATCGCTTCAACACACTACCTCTTCAAAATCCCGTTGCTTCGGGCGTGGCGGTTCAAACCCAAATAACATCAAAGTTAAACATTTTCAGATAACCATGCCCACTCGTCAGCGGTCAACCAACCAGAATACTCATTAACACGTGAAACGAACATTTTGTCACTCTCATCTAGGTAAGGCGAAATCATGTCGCGAATCTGTATTGCATTATAGTGAGTAGAAATAAGCCATGTAGAGTCCATGATGTGATACCACTTAGAAAAATTCTTCAAAACTTCATGTACTTTTTCGTATTTCTGCCCCGGAGAATTCAAATCATAACTAACGCAATATACTGCCATGCAAAACACCCTCACTAACAAATAAGACACCGCATGATAAATACAAAACAAGTTGAATATCGAGATTCACATCCCAAAAATACAAGAGCCAAGCAGTAAAGAATAATCAAAAGCAACACACAAAATATCACTTACAACTGATCGTTCTAAAATGCTCTACGATCCCTCATTAAGCCCTTTCATTTAAAAGGTTCATTAAAGTTGTTCAACCTTACCAAACCTTTTTTCAATTCGCTTCGTTGTTAGTTCTTGATGAACAGAGTTTAAAGCTTCTAGATACTCACTCTGATTTCTTACGATGTCTTTCACATTAGTGGCAAGTGCCCAATTACGAACATCATTTATTTCACCAGCTAGGTGACAAACTAAGGTGTTTCTAATTTTTTCACATCGACGCAACTGTACGTATAACTCATTTATGGAATCGTAAAGTGTCTGGTCTAGTAAAGCGACATCTTGAATATGATTCTCGTATTGTTTCGTTACGATGTGAGCAAGCGGCATTGCCACCAAAGAGTAGTTTTCATTGTCTTCAGGTTCACCAATATGGACATATATGTAGTCATTCCCATATCGGTCTGTATTTACTAGTTTTTGAACTGGATGATCAGTCTCAAAAGTCAGTAATACTTGTTCGGCAACGCGGAAAAGGGACTCCAAATTACTATAATTTTCTCGTAATTCTTCCGATAACAATATCTTGAGTGTATTAAGCTTTTTTCTACTCTCATTTCTACCTTTGATGAAATCTCTAACCTCTCGGATACAAAAAAGCACCAGAGCAACAAATACCGATAAGGGTATAATATCCAAGATCAACCACTGCACTCCTCAAAAATATGCTTGCACTAGCAAATACGATAAAAATAGTAGCCTAACCCAGACCAAGCGCTCAAAAAAGCACGTCATTCCTGTTTGAACCAAATACAACAGTGTTAGTAATCATGCTCAAGAACTTTTCTTAATATAGGCGAGGGGAGTGAGCAACCTGCTCATTAAGAATTATGATCTGCTCCAGTAAGACTGGACACCGCATTAAGCGACATATTGTTTTTCAAAGTTAACTGGGCTTAGATACCCAAGAGCACTGTGCCTTCTTGTTCGATTATAATCAACTTCGATGTATTCAAAGAGTGCTTGACGCATCTCTTCTCGGGTCATTATCGACTCGTATTGGACGGCTTCTACTTTCATTGAGTGGAAAAAGCTTTCAACACAAGCGTTGTCCCAGCAATTTCCCTTCCTACTCATACTTTGCTTTAGATTATGAGCTGCGATTAAGTCGCGGTAGTCTTTTGAACAATATTGGCTACCTCTATCACTATGGATAATCACTTCTTCTGGCATGCCTCTGCGGAACAATGCCATTGATAGCGCATCACAGACCAGAGTTGCGGTCATTCTGGTACTCATTGACCAACCAACTACTTGCCGTGAGTACAAGTCGATAACAACGGCTAAATACATCCAGCCTTCGCTTGTCGCTAGATAAGTGATATCTCCAGCCCATTTTTGGTTTGGTGCTGTCGCATTAAAGTCTTGCTCAAGCAAATTCGGGGCTACAGGAAGTCTATGCTTACTGTCTGTCGTACATTTGAATTTACGGGCGGCCTTCGCAACTAACCCCTGACGCCTCATGCTCGCGGCGATGGTTTTTACATCGTGTTTATTACCATTTTCTTCAAGTTCTTTTTGAATGCGCCTTGCACCATCACGCTCCTTTTTATCATCAAAGACTTCACGAACTTTGCTATCAAGCTGCTTTCGGTGTTCGTTGCGTTGGGTGACTTTATGCCGATTATCAATCCAATAATAAAACCCACTTCGAGAAACCCCAAACACCTTAGCCATACGGACAACCTTATACTGCATCAGGTGTTCGAGCATAAACTCATAGCAATCTACTTTAGATTTTTCGCGAAGTAGGTGGCGGCCTTTTTTACGATATCTAGCTCTTCAGCTTGCTCTGCCAATAATCGTTTGAGTTTGGCATTTTCAGTGGCTAGTTCCTTTTCTCTATCGCTGATTTTCGCATCTTTTTTGACGGCTTTACGCCACCCATAAATTTGAGATTCATATAGCGAAAGCTGTCGTGCGGCGGCAGCGACACCGACTTTCTCTGCTAACTTAAGCGCTTCGGCTTTAAATTCAGGAGCATGTTTAATTCGTGTTTTCTTAGTTGTCATTGTTCACCTCGTTAGTGATTGTACTCACTTAACTCAGTGTCCAAAACTTCTGGTGCGGATCAATCCGCAGTAACACTTGGTCACTGCGCATTTTGCCTTTGACTAAACATTCCTTAGATAGGAGCGATATCACATGAATAAAAATCCGATTGAAGATATGATCAATTTGATTCCAGAGCTAACAGACTTTGGTATTGGCATCTATCCCAATCACCAAGGCGACATGCAAAACGAAGATATATTTCGTGAAAGTCAGTTGCAATTATTAGGTAGCTTTAAGGATTTTGACAAAGCGGTAAACTGGCTTAAGAAAGTAGAAAAAATCAGCAACTTTAATACCAAGCGTAGCAGTAATAATTTGAAGCTATTAGCCGAAAGAGATATTGGTTATATATCAAATGGGATTTTTATTGCAGCTGCTATTCACTCAGGTTTCAGATTCAAGCTCGAACCTGAGAGCCCCAACGTTCAATTCAATATGTCTGAAAGGTCATTAAAAAAGCTGGAAGATTATTAACGATAACATAAATGATACAAGGAATTTCAAGGGGTCCCACTAGTATGTATTCTCCACCTCACGACAGTAGCATGACAGTACCTTTTCGGTTTTGCTGTCTTGAACATCTAGCCATCGAGCCTTGAAGATATTCCAACTTGAAAACACAGTAACGCTTTTCGGTTTGCTGCTTTGACCGTAGTGACTAGTAAAACTTAGGTTCTGGTTTTGTTGTTCTATGTTTAAATTGGACAGGAAATTGTCAGTAGAAGAAAAATAAAAGAAATTAAGAAGGGATATTTTGAAGTGTGATGGAGGTTGTATTTTTGCATATTCTGAATGTAGAAAAGCCTCGATAAAAATCGAGGCTTTTCATAAAATTCTTTATAAATCAGTAACTAAGGAAATTTTTGAATCCGTCGTGTATACCAATTTCACCATACCGGCATTATCTTGGGGCATTGCCCTTTCGATGTCTGGCATTATACGTATGCGAACTGATGTGGCAAGTATAAAAACTTGAATTCATGTGTGTTTGCCGATAATTTCGCCACTAAGTCATAAGCTGTGCGTCATGTCTCTTTTCACGCCAAGCCTTAGACTATATTCTGACGCCTAAATTTTTGAAGAAGTAATCACACAATGACATCAACAAACACTCTGCCACCAGCAGGAGTAATGCGCCGATTTGGTGCCTTATTCTATGACGCTCTTATCGTAATCGCTATTGAAATGATAGCTGCTGGCGTCATTGTCGCTCTACTGCACGCACTCATGGCTATTGGCATTTTTAGCCATAGCGGTTATGCAGATGTCAGTGACTTCTTAACAAACCATCCGATTTGGAGCCCTGCGTATACTTTTTACTTAGTGGTTGTTTGGGTTTACTTTTTTGTGTTCTTTTGGACCAGAGCAGGACAAACGCTGGGGATGAGAGCTTGGAAGCTTCGCGTTCAAAACAAAGATGGTTCAACGATCACAGTAACTCAGGCGCTAATACGCTTAGGCACTTCAGGTTTTGGACTGGCAAACCTATGCGTTCCATTCGACCCACAAAGACGTGGCTTTCACGATATCTGGGCCAAGACAGAAGTCGTCGTGTTACCACAAGCACGATAACGCTATTAAGCGAGTTTCTATCAGGACAAAAAAAGGAAGGCATAATACCTTCCTTTTTTATTTACAGCTTTCGCCTCAAGAGCATGATGGCTATTCCGAGGAACACCACACTCGGGGCTAGTGCACCGAAGGCGGGTGGTATTTGATAAACCAAACTTACTGGACCAAAAAACTCACTCGATATATAGAAAGTAAAGCCAGCAATAACACCAGACAGAATCCTAGCTCCCATGGTCACACTACGCAGAGGGCCAAAGATAAACGACAATGCCATCAACATCATAACCGCTATTGATATAGGCTGAGTTATCTTTCTCCATAACGCCAACTCATAGCGAGATGAATCCTGCTCAGATGCCTTAAGGTAAGAAACATAATCATATAGACCACTTAGAGATAGTTCTTCTGGTTTAACCGTTACTATCGCAAGCTTATCTGGAGCTAATGATGTTTCCCAAGAGTAAGTCGGTAGGCTTTCTTTGGTGATTTGGATTTCATTTTCGAAAGACGTGATCTCGACATCATTCATCGTCCAAACATTGTCTCCAACGTAGTCGACTTCTTTTGAGTATATAGCGGTCTTCAATGCCTTGTTCTCATCAAAACGCCACATATTCATACCATACAATTTCTCATCGTCTATTTTAACAATGAAGATGAAGTCATTGGCATCACGAGCCCAAACACCGCTTTGGGTCGAGATAATATTACCACCAGCAATCGATATGGTTCTCAAATCACGAGCCATTTTCTGTGCTTGAGGAGCTCCCCATTGCCCAAGAAGTGTCACGACAATCATCAATGGAATTGCGGTTTTTAATACCGATAGGCCGATATCTAACTTAGAGAAGCCCGCGGCTTGCATAACCACCAGCTCAGAACTCGCAGCAAGCATACCGAGTCCAATCAATGCACCGAGCAAAGCGGCCATTGGGAAGAACATTTCGATATCACGAGGAACACTCAATAAAACAAAGTAAAGCGCTTGCAATAGATCGTATGTACCACGACCCACTTTTCTCAACTGCTCTACATATTTAATAATCCCAGAAAGCCCGACAAACGTCACCAAAACTAATGACGTTGTTGCGATGATGGTTCTGCCTATATATAAATCGAGAATCTTAAACACGGCTTAAGCCAACCTCTTCTTCTTGAATTTTTCTTTCAAACGCCTTACTGGCACGCTATCCATAAAGTTTGCACCAACGGCAACAAACAACAATAAAGCATTAATTGGCCACATACCGACAACAGCCGGAATGCTCCCGTCTTCAATTGAAGACTTAGTGGCGCTGATTGCTAAGAAATAGGTTAAGTAAATTAGAATTGCTGGGCCAATTTTAGCGAAACGACCTTGTCGAGGGTTTACCGCAGACAGTGGCACAACAAGCATGGTCAACAATGGAATACAAAGTACCAAAGAAATTCGCCATTGCAATTCCGCTTTCGCACTATTTTCTGGATTACCAATGAGTTCAAGCGTAGGGATGGCTTCCCAATCACGGCCTTTCTTCTCAACTTCACGTTGGCCAATCAGACCTTCGTATTCTTCAAAGTGCGTCACCATATAATCAAGACGAGTCGGTACACCTTCATGGCGAGTACCGTCGTACATAACAATAACTTGACGACCATCGCTCAGTTCTTTTACGTCACCTGACTTAGAGAACATCACACTAGGAAGTACCGAATCACGTGGACGCATCTGAGCAACGAACACATTTTCTAACTTGTTGCCGTCAATATCATCGATAAAAACAACAGAAGAACCATCAGGGGTACCTTCAAACTTACCCTTTGGTAGCAAATCAACACTGTTCTCTGCTGCAACCTCTTCATACATTTGTTCAACTTTGTCTTGTGACCAAGGAGACAACCATAGCGAATTAAATGCGGCTAAGCTTGCTGTTATCAAGGCGAGATAAAGAGCAGATTGGATAAGGAATTTGTTACCTATACCAGTGGCATTCATTACTACTATTTCACTTTCAGCGTAAAGGCGACCAAAAGTAAGCAAAATACCAATATAGATACTGAGTGGAAGCATCAATAAACCCATCGCTGGCATATTTAAGCCAACGATCGACAATATTAAACTCGCAGGGATATCACCATCAGAGGCGTCCGCTAAAACACTGATGAATTTTTGGCTGAGAAACACGAGAAAGAGAACAAAAAAGATCGCAAATTGGCTCTTGATTGTCTCGCGGATCAAATATCTAACAATAATCACGCTCAAATTACCTATACAAAACTTGTTTTTTTGATTGAATCACTATAATTTCCCGTTGAACCTTTTATTTTTTTAAATTTTTAGCTAAGTGTTAGCGTTCTTCTTTAAGGTTAGTTCCATTATAGGATCCAACAAGTAAGAACCCATTATCTAACATTTAGTTCGATTTGTCTTCAGGATGTAGGAGTACGCATGGAGTTCAGTGTAAAAAGTGGCAGCCCAGAGAAACAGCGCAGCGCATGTATCGTTGTCGGTGTATTCGAACCGCGCCGCCTTTCTCCAGTAGCCGAGCAATTAGATAAGATTAGCGATGGCTACATTAGTTCACTGCTTCGTCGCGGTGATCTAGAGGGTAAACCTGGCCAGATGCTGCTACTGCATCAAGTACCTGGTGTACTTTCAGAACGTGTTCTACTGGTAGGCTGTGGTAAAGAACGTGAACTAGGCGAGCGTCAATACAAAGAAATTATCCAAAAAACCATCAGCACACTAAACGAAACAGGTTCTATGGAAGCAGTATGTTTCCTTACAGAACTTCACGTTAAAGGTCGCGACACTTACTGGAAAGTTCGTCAAGCGGTAGAAGCGACTAAAGATGGTCTTTACACATTCGACCAATTTAAGAGCAACAAACCAGAGACTCGTCGTCCATTGCGTAAATTGGTATTCAACGTACCAACTCGTCGCGAGCTAAGCCTTGGCGAAAAAGCGATTTCTCATGGTCTTGCTATTGCTTCAGGTGTGAAAGCATCTAAAGATCTTGGCAACATGCCACCAAACATCGCAAACCCTGCTTACCTAGCTTCTCAAGCTCGTCGTTTAGCTGACGATTATGAGACAGTAAAGACTAAGATCATCGGTGAAGAAGAGATGGAAAAGCTGGGTATGACTTCATACTTAGCTGTAGGCCGTGGCTCTAAGAACGAATCTATGATGTCTATCATGGAGTACAAAGGCGCTGCTGATCCAAATGCAAAACCTATCGTTCTAGTCGGTAAAGGTCTTACTTTCGATTCAGGCGGTATCTCGCTTAAGCCTGGTGAAGGTATGGATGAGATGAAGTACGACATGTGTGGTGCTGCGTCTGTATTCGGTACAATGAAAGCATTGGCGAAACTTAACTTGCCAATCAACGTTGTTGGTATTCTAGCGGGCTGTGAAAACATGCCGGGTAGCAATGCTTACCGCCCAGGTGACATCCTAACTACAATGTCTGGCCAAACGGTTGAAGTACTCAATACAGATGCTGAAGGTCGTTTAGTTCTATGTGATGCTCTAACTTACGTTGAGCGTTTTGAACCAGATTGTGTTGTCGACGTTGCAACACTAACTGGCGCGTGTGTTATTGCTTTAGGTCACCACATCAGTGGCGTTCTATCAAACCACAACCCACTGTCTCATGAACTTGTTAATGCTTCAGAGCAAGCAAGTGACCGCGCATGGCGTCTACCTATGGCAGACGAGTACCATGAGCAGCTGAACAGTCCGTTTGCTGATATGGCAAACATCGGTGGCCGCCCTGGCGGTACTATCACCGCAGGTTGCTTCCTGTCTAAATTCACTAAGAAGTACCACTGGGCTCACATCGACAGTGCTGGTACAGCGTGGAAGTCAGGAGCAGCGAAAGGCTCGACAGGTCGTCCTGTCTCAATGCTAGTCCAATTCTTATTGAACCGCAGCGGCCAAGAGACTGAAGAGCAATCTTCAAAATAATGAAAAGGGCCTACGGGCCCTTTTTTAATAAGCGCTATTTATTAGCCCCTGTTAACTAAGTAAGATTGATATCCACGATTTTCAGTTCAAGTTTCGAGAGTAAAGTATGCAGACTGCCACATTTTACATTGTGTCTTCAGACAGCCCGCAAGCCAACGAAGATGGTTTTGCTCACTATGTGTTGTTTCTTGCTCAGCATTTTGCGAAACAAGGCGCTAAACTTTACCTTAACTGCAATGACAAAGAACATGCCGAACGTATCGCTGAAGTTTTTTGGCAGGTCGAACCCAGTGAATTTATTGCACACAACTTAGTTGGCGAAGGCCCAAAGTATTCAACCAACATCGAAATTGGCTATCAAGGCGTAAAACATAATTGGAATCGCCAACTGGTAATAAATCTGGCCGATAATAATACAACCTTTGCGAACGCCTTTGCTCAGGTGATAGACTTCGTTCCTTGCGAAGAAAAAGCTAAGCAACTCGCTCGAGAAAGGTATAAAATTTACCGTCAGGCTGGATATCAGCTACAAACTATCGAGATTCAACATCCATAGTCAAACCTCATAGTTAAAGCTATCTTTGAATTTAGATTCAAGAAGCTTCACTTATGAAGTTTGACCACGATTAACCATTCACAGTATCCGTTATAAGAGCACTATGGAAAAGACATACAACCCAACATCAATCGAACAAGCTCTGTATAAGACTTGGGAAGAGAAAGGCTACTTTAAGCCACACGGTGACACATCAAAAGAAGCATACAGCATCATGATCCCGCCACCGAACGTCACTGGCAGCCTGCACATGGGTCACGCGTTCCAAGATACGATCATGGATACGCTTATCCGTGCTCAACGTATGAAAGGCAAAAATACTCTTTGGCAAGTGGGTACTGACCACGCTGGTATCGCCACTCAAATGGTTGTTGAGCGTAAGATCGCCGCTGAAGAAGGCAAAACAAAACACGACTACGGCCGTGAAGCTTTCATCGACAAGATCTGGGAATGGAAAGCCGAATCAGGTGGCACGATCACTCAGCAACTTCGTCGTCTTGGCGCATCTGTAGACTGGGATCGTGAACGATTCACTATGGATGACGGCCTATCGGCTGCGACTCAAGAAGTGTTTGTTCGTCTATACGAAGAAGACCTAATCTACCGTGGTAAGCGTCTAGTAAACTGGGATCCTAAACTGCACACTGCAATTTCTGATCTTGAAGTTGAAAATAAAGACAAAAAAGGTTTCATGTGGCACTTCCGCTACCCATTAGCGAACGGTGTTAAAACCGCTGATGGCAAAGACTACATCGTCGTTGCGACTACACGTCCTGAAACCATGCTTGGTGATACAGGTGTTGCGGTTAACCCAGAAGATCCACGTTACAAAGATCTTATCGGTAAAGAAATTCTGCTTCCTATCGTAAACCGTCTTATCCCTATCGTAGGTGATGAGCACGCGGATATGGACAAAGGCACGGGTTGTGTGAAAATCACGCCAGCTCATGACTTTAACGATTACGAAGTGGGCAAGCGCCATAACCTACCGATGATCAACATCCTAACGTTCAACGGTGATATCCGTGATGCGGCTGAAATCTTCACAACTAACGGTGAAGAAAGCGATGTGTACTCAACAGAGCTTCCAGCTAAATACCAAGGTATGGAGCGCTTTGCTGCTCGTCGTGCAACGGTTGCGGAATTTGATGAACTAGGTCTACTTGAAGAGATCAAAGATCACGATCTAACCGTTCCTTACGGTGACCGTGGTGGTGTGGTTATCGAACCAATGCTGACTGACCAATGGTACGTGCGTACAGCGCCTCTTGCTGCGCCTGCTGTTAAAGCCGTTGAAGATGGTGAGATCCAGTTCGTTCCTAAGCAATACGAAAACATGTACTTCGCTTGGATGCGTGACGTACAAGATTGGTGTATCTCTCGTCAACTTTGGTGGGGCCACCGTATCCCAGCATGGTACGACAACGATGGTAAAGTTTACGTAGGCCGCACTGAAGAAGAAGTTCGCGAAAAGAATAACCTTTCTCCAGTGATTGTTCTTAAGCAAGACAACGATGTACTTGATACATGGTTCTCATCTGCACTTTGGACGTTCGGCACACAAGGCTGGCCTGAAGATACAGATGCACTGAAAACATTCCACCCATCCGAAGTACTAGTATCTGGTTTTGATATTATCTTCTTCTGGGTTGCTCGTATGATCATGATGACTATGCACTTCGTGAAAGACGAAGATGGCAAGGCTCAAGTACCTTTCAAAACAGTTTACATGACGGGTCTTATCCGTGATGAAAACGGCGACAAGATGTCTAAGTCGAAAGGTAACGTACTTGATCCAATCGATATGATTGACGGCATCGGTCTTGAAGAGCTGGTAGAGAAGCGTTGTGGCAACATGATGCAACCTAAACTGGCTGATAAGATCGAAAAAGCTACGCGTAAAACTTTCGAAGATGGTATCGAACCATACGGTACTGATGCGTTACGTTTCACTCTTGCTGCTATGGCTTCAACTGGCCGTGACATCAACTGGGACATGAAGCGCCTTGAAGGTTACCGTAACTTCTGTAACAAGCTATGGAACGCAAGCCGTTACGTACTGATGAACACAGAAGAGCACGATTGTGGCATGTCACTGTCTGCTGAAGACCGTGCAAACATGGAATTCTCTCTAGCTGATAAGTGGATTGAATCTCAGTTTGAAGTTGCAGCGAAAGAGTTTAACGCTCACCTAGACAACTACCGTCTAGACATGGCGGCAAACACGCTTTACGAATTCATCTGGAACCAATTCTGTGACTGGTACCTAGAGCTAACAAAACCTGTTCTTTGGAAGGGTACTGAAGCTCAACAACAAGCAACTCGTTACACGTTGATCACGGTTCTAGAGAAGACTCTACGTCTTGCCCACCCTGTTCTTCCTTACATCACTGAATCTATCTGGCAGAGCGTCAAGCCGCTAGTAGACGGCGTTGAAGGTGAGACAATCATGACTCAAGCACTTCCTCAGTTTAATGAAGCTAACTTCAATGCTGAGATCGTTGACGACATCGAATGGGTTAAGACTTTCATCACTGCTATTCGTAACCTACGTGCGGAATACGACATTGCACCAAGCCAAGGCTTAGAAGTAATGATCAAAGTAGCCGATGAAAAAGACGCTGCTCGTATCGAAGCAAACAAGATTGTTCTAAACTCTCTAGCAAAACTTGATGTACTTAAAGTGCTTGCAGACGGTGAAGCAACGCCAGCGTGCGCAACGAAACTCGTTGGCAAATCCGAGCTAATGGTGCCAATGGCTGGCATTATCGACAAAGATGCTGAACTTGCTCGTCTAAACAAAGAAAGCGCAAAGACTCAAGGTGAGATTAAACGTATCGAAGGTAAGCTAGGTAACGAAGGTTTTGTTGCTAAAGCACCAGAGGCGGTTATCGCGAAAGAGCGTGAAAAGCTTGAAGGTTACCAAGAGACTCTTGTTAAGCTTGAAGAGCAAAAAGCGACTATCGCTGCTTTGTAATTCATGTTGTAGTCTTTAAAAAATAAAAAGGGCAGATGAATATCTGCCCTTTTTGCTATCTGTAATTCTTTACGCATCGTCTGAGTAAAGTACTCAATTGTATATACCTTAACGAGGTACTAATGTGCAGCTCTTAATGACTCAATTCGTTCACCTAATTCAGGGTGAGAGCTGAGCCATGTGGGTAGTTCAGCATGTCCATCAGAACTATTTCCAAGCAATTCAAACATCTCAATCATCGCTTGATTAGAACCATGTAGCTTCATCATGGCATCAGAAGCAAAAACATCCGCTTCACGCTCTGCTTCTTGAGATTGTCCGTTATTAGCAACAAATACTCCTAACCCCGCGAGATTGTCGATCACACCAGAACTTTCACCCGTCAATAGCGCCACGGTCATCGAGAGCAAACTCGATCGAACTAATACTCTCATGACATGCTGATGCTGAATATGCCCTAATTCATGCAATAGAATGCTGTCTAACTGCCTATCCGTTTTAGTTAAGCGAACGAGGTCATCGAAAACAATAACTGTCCCACCACTGAGCGCAAAAGCATTCGCTCCGAGTTTTGAAGAACGAAACTCGAGCTGCACTCCATCATAAATCTCTATATCTTTCAGATGGGAGTCAAAGCGCTGGCGAATGCGAGCTTGTTCCTCAATAGGAATAGTCGAGCTATCAAAAAGCTGTTCATCCAAAGATTTTAGAACTTGTCTTTCAACGAGTTGAGGCACCGAATCAGGCAAATAAGTGACTATTTTATGAGTTAACCACGGAACCCCATGAGTAAACATAGAAATGGTAAGTAACACAAGAACAACACTACTAACTAAGATAGCCGTGATGTTCTTCTCTAATTTACCTAAGAAATTATGTTTACCTCTGTCTCTCAAATAGGCGTCCAATTCATCACTTGCCTCCGTGATAAATTGCCATCCATCTGGGAATTTGAGCTTTGTTGGAGCGGATCCAACGCCTCGCATAATTTCAACACGTTCGAAATATGCAGAAACAATAGAACCATCCACACTCAGGAGCAATTTATCAGGGTGAGATATATCTAAAATGGCCTCGCAGCGTTCAGAACTACGAGGCGGGTGTGCAACACCAGAGATCATTTAGCCAATACCAAGATCAACATTAAACGCTTGAGCTATCTCATCAGAAATAGCCGATTTCACATCAGACGGTTGGTCGTTTGCTATTAATAAATCTAAGTCGCCTTGAACATACGAATTCTCCGACAAGTAGTTCATCGTTCTTACCATCACCCATGGTCTAGCTAACCCGAGGGTAATCACTTGAAGCAGAAAGTTAGTTAATACTAAAAGCATGTAGCTTTTTATCGTTAATGTCGAAGCAAAATTTAACGTTGAATCGGCCTCATTTTCTTTTCCTTCAAGCACTAATTCAGAGAACGTGTAATTTCTAATTTTTACTTGAATGTAAGCAGCAATCGCAATACTCATAACAATGAAAACAAAGTAGTAAGCAACCATCATTGAAGTCAAACTTCCGTTGTTAGCGATTTCGGATAACGACTCAGGGTTGCTGATCATGTTGAAGCCAACGGCACTGAATAAAGCCAAAACGGCAACAATAGAGGCAACCAGCCATGCAATCATACTGATGAAGTATACTTTGAAATAAAAGCCATCTTGGTAATCAGCTTTAAACTGACGATCGCCATAGCGATAACCATTAGAAAAATAATTGGCGATACCGGCAAGTAGCCAGGATTGTAAATAAACATAAGAAGGTATGGATATTAAAATGGCGATGCCACCAGCAATCATGTTCATTTGCATAGTAAATATTATTGCCATGATTGCCGTAAATACGCCGACACCCACAACAAGACCGCGCCCAAGAATTGCCCAGTAGGCTCCGGAAACAGTACCATGGAAAGAGAAGTGAACATTTCGAAAGCTTGTCATTGCAGAATCAAAACGAGCATTGCTGCGAGATAACAATGGTAACAATGCAAAAAAAACCAGTAATAAAACCAATGCCACCTGAGGGGCAAACTGATTACTGACTCCCCAAGCGACTACACAAATCAACGCAATGATTCGCCCTTTCAATATTTGCATAGGCTTACCATGATATTCAAAGCTATCACTACCAATAAATGTATTCCCATAAAAGTAACGTTTATTTCGAACTTTCGCCCAAGCCGAGTAAATACCCAATGTGATGACGGATAAAAGAATATTAACGATCCAAATACCAAAATATTCGTTACCCTTTCCCTTAAAATTCACCCTAGTTTCTAACTGTTTTGTTTCCATTTCTCTATTCCATTTGACGTTTTAAAAACAACCATGTACATCTACGTGCACATCAACAACGTAAAAATATAGAAACACATCATTCTGATCAATTGATAATTAATATAAAAAGAGAGCAAACTATCAACACTAACCCTTTGATCTCTAATTTATTCCCCCTACTTACAATAATCCTGTTGACATGGTTGCGGCGCGCAATTAAATTATAGTTGTACATCGCAACCATATTAAGAGGCAGCATGACTTCAGCACAACTTAGAGAATTATCACGTCAACTCGTTCGACAACTTGGAATGCTAGACAAAGATTGTGGTGATATTGCCCTACCTCCGATTCAAGCTCATACACTTATCGAACTAGAGCAGCAGCCATTAACCGTGAATCAATTAGCGGATAAGCTCAATATTGATAAATCCAACGCCAGTAGAGCAGTCAACAATCTAGCGAAGAACTCGTTAATTCAAACCTCCCCACACCCCAACGATAAGCGCAGTGTTGTTGCTTCAGTAACAGAACAAGGGATAAACACTCTTGCCAAACTTCACAGTCAGCAGAATCAGTTTTATGACTCGGTACTTGAGCGTTTAACGGAAGCGGATACTCAACAAGTTTCTGGAGGAATCGAGCTCTACCTTAAAGCACTGCAACAAAGCCACGCTTCAATCGATGTAGTAGTTCGCCCTCTACAGCAACAGGACAACACCGTAGTGGCCAATGTGATTCGCCAAGTCTCTTATGAAAACGGGCTAACCGAAGATAAAGGTTATGGTGTGGCTGACCCCACCTTAGAAGACATGTTCAGCGTTTATAACAATGAAAGATCTCGGTATTGGGTAATTGAACTTGATGGAAAGGTTGTCGGTGGTGGTGGGTTTGCACCATTAGCAGCGATGCCAGAAGTCTGTGAACTGCAAAAAATGTACTTCTTGCCAGAAACCAGAGGCAAAGGCTTAGCGAAAAAGTTGGTTAATATGTCGATGGAGAAAGCTAAGGAACTGGGTTATCAACATATGTATTTAGAAACAACCGAATGTCTTAATGCTGCCGTTAAACTTTACGAAAAATTGGGCTTTGAACACCTTGATTCAGCCTGGGGAGAAACAGGCCATGACGCTTGTGAGGTTGTCATGGCCAAAACGCTATGATGTGTTTTAAAAATGGGGTTAGCGTTGGAAGTTAATCAAGCGAGAAACAAACAGGTTAATTACGTAACTAGATAATTGAATCACCGCTAGTTACGTAAAAAGTTACTCACACAAGAGGCTGGATTCAAAGCAACAAAAGAGCTCTCTTTTTGCCCATCGAGCTCAACTTCTAATTGATATAAATGCTTAGGGTTGGGGTTATCAAGATCAAAAAGGATCGGGGCCTCAACTTGAAACACAACACCAGTATGTTCCGCGCGCACATCGATTGGCATAACTAGTGTCATACCGTTGAATTTGATTGATGCAGAGACTAGCCCTGCTTTTAGTGTCTGATAAATAACATCCACTTTAAACTCACAGCCACCACCGTGGTGCCAGATCTGCTCTGTCACAACTTGCTCAAGCTTGACGTGACGAACGAACTGCAGATATGGCGCTTGCCAGATTCCGATACGAGAATCCGATTTAGCGAAAGCCGGTGAAGAGACTGACTCATCCATATCCTCTTCAAGCAATAAGCTCTCCTCTTCTTCAAGGAAAAGGATCTCAAAACGATTTCGACCAAGCTGCATATAAGGGCGGATGTCTTTGCGATATTCGGCTTCGCTACCATCACAGTCAAACACAGCCACACCATTGAGTCGAACTTCAGCAAAGTAATCAACACCTGCCATCACTAACTCAACAAACGGGCACGCCAACATCGCATCATCCACTTCGATGTCATGCATCAGGTGCCACTCTTGCTCTGCGATTTCGCTTTCACTCAAGCTATCAGGAAGCTTTGAACTTAACGGAGCCGGAAAGGTAATGTCATCTTGTGGAATAGAGAGATCCGTTAGTGGCGATATTTGCCAAAGACCATCGAGAGGTAATCGCATAGCATTCCTTGAGCTAGATCAATTTTGACCGCATTATAATGAATGAATGCATATAAAGACATTTATTTTTCTGAGGATAAAAAAATGCCAGCTCAAGGCTGGCATTCTTTAAAACTGGGAAGAAATTACTCTTCGTCTTCGTCATCTTCGTCTGGGTAGATAGCATCTTCACCTTCGTAGTAAGTGCCCCAGCCGTCGTAGATAATGTCAAACTTCTCTGCAAGATTTACAAGCTTCTCAACTTGCTCATCAATCGCTTCTGCATTCAGAGTACACTGCATCGTTGCATCACAACAAAGTAACTTGTTGCCATCTTCGTCTTCTGTCTCTTCAGCTTCAAGCACTTCAAAGCCCATTTTGAATGCTTCAACAACGGCTTTCTCAAGTACTGCGAAATCTTCAGCAAAAAGGTGATGCTCGATATCGTATAGAGCTTCAGGATCGCTACCATCTTCGATTAGTGCTTCAATGATGTCGCGAGTCTCTCCTTTTTGAAATTCAATTAATTCCGCTACTGATAGATATTCATCTTCGTGAGACATGTGTCTGCTCCAGAGTGTTGACTATGAAAAGATCAAATTTGATTGCCACGAAATATGGCATGGATCGTCTAGAAAAGCCACCAAGATCAAGCATAGAAAAGGAAGTTTATCGCCAAATAACAGAAGGAATATCAATTAAAAAGTGAAATCAAAATCACAGAAACAAATTTCCAACATATTATTAACCGTCGTCTGTTTTAGCATTTCATTTTTATTGTTACTTTTCGTCTTACTTCTCCAAAACTGAGTGGTTAGTCATATCAAATGCATACTGACGATTACTTCATTGGTGCATAAGATCTCACTTATAAGTAGATAATTGCATAAATTTTGAATGAAAAATCATGTTCATCAAGCAAAGTAGATTATAGAAGTACTGAAATTTGAGCATAGAATCGCAAAAAGTTTGTTCCAGAACTCCGCCTTTCGATTGGATTTTAATATCACTAATTTTCAATTAATCAGCATTAAGAACCAAGAATTGAGAAATAACACAACCTTTACACAAGTTTCAAAACTTGCATATTACGAACAAGCTTGTCATAAATAGACGCTGGATTAATAGTAAGGATGCAAAATGAGTAAGCTGTACGTTGGCTCCGAAGTCGGTCAATTAAGACGAGTTCTCCTAAATAGGCCTGAAAGGGCACTCACCCACCTCACCCCTTCTAACTGTCATGAGCTACTCTTTGATGATGTACTTGCAGTAGAAGCGGCAGGCGAAGAACACGATGCCTTTGCGACAACACTTCGTAACCAAGACGTTGAAGTGTTATTGCTGCATGACCTACTGGTTGAGACATTAACGGTTACTCAAGCTCGTGAGTGGTTACTCAATACTCAAATCTCTGATTTCCGTTATGGCCCAACGTTTGCTCGTGACTTGAGAGAATACCTTGCTCAAATGGATAATGAGCATTTAGCAAGCATCCTACTTGGTGGTTTAGCCTACTCTGAACTTCCTATTCAATCTTCCTCAATGTTACCGAAGATGCATCGCCCGCTCGATTTCGTTATCGAGCCACTGCCCAACCACCTATTTACTCGCGACACCTCGTGCTGGGTTTATGGCGGCGTCTCTCTTAACCCTATGATGATGCCTGCACGTCAACGAGAAACGAATCACTTGCGTGCAATATACCGCTGGCACCCTGTATTCGCAGGCCAAGATTTCATCAAATATTTCGGTGATGAAGATCTTCACTATGACAATGCGAATATTGAAGGTGGCGATGTACTGGTTATCGGTAAAGGCGCTGTTCTTATCGGTATTTCAGAGCGCACTAAACCGCAAGGTGTAGAAAACCTAGCGGCGAGTTTATTTAAGTCAGGTCAAGCTACAGAAGTGATTGCTATTGATTTACCAAAGCACCGCTCTTGTATGCACCTAGATACAGTAATGACACATATGGATATTGATACCTTCTCTGTCTATCCAGAAATCGTTCGTAAGGACTTAGACACCTGGCGCTTAACGCCGAAAGAAAATGGCGAAATGCGAGTAGAGAAAGCGGACAACTACCTTTCAGCGATTGAAGGCGCACTAGGGCTAGATCAACTGAAGATCATAACCACTGGTGGTGACAATTACGAAGCAGAACGTGAACAGTGGAATGACGCTAACAACGTACTGACGGTGAAGCCGGGAACGGTTATCGGTTATGAGCGTAATGTTTACACCAACGAAAAATACGACAAAGCCGGTATCGAAGTGCTGACGATTCCAGGCAACGAACTAGGTCGTGGTCGCGGTGGTGCTCGCTGTATGAGCTGCCCTATCGAAAGAGACGGTATCTAAGCTACAAAACTCAATAAAGCCGAACACACTAACTTATCTAGGCCAGTACCATTGTACTGGCTTTTTTTATTAAATTAATAAAATAAATATTCACAAATACAGCATCTTTATGTTTAACTGAGTTCTTCATTGATTCTATATACGCAAGGAGCGAGAGATGGCCTTTAATCTTCGCAATCGTAACTTTCTAAAACTTCTCGACTTTACTCCTAAAGAGATTCAGTTTTTACTCGACCTGTCTGCCGACCTTAAAAAAGCTAAGTATGCAGGTACAGAGCAGAAAAAGCTTAGCGGTAAAAACATCGCTTTGATCTTTGAAAAAGCATCAACTCGAACTCGATGTGCCTTTGAGGTAGCTGCTTTTGATCAAGGCGCTCAAGTCTCTTATTTAGGCCCTTCTGGTTCTCAGATTGGTCAGAAAGAATCAATGAAAGATACGGCGCGTGTATTAGGTCGTATGTACGATGGCATTGAATACCGAGGGTTTGGCCAACGCATTGTCGAAGACCTAGGCGCTTATGCCGGTGTACCGGTTTGGAATGGCCTAACCGATGAGTTCCATCCAACCCAGATCTTGGCTGACTTCCTTACTATGATCGAACATGGTCGCGGTAAACATCTGCATCAAATCAGTTTTGCTTATCTAGGAGATGCACGTAACAACATGGGTAATTCTCTGTTAGTGGGTGCGGCGAAAATGGGCATGGACATTCGCCTTGTCGCGCCAAAAGCATTTTGGCCAGAAGAGCAGCTTGTCGAAGAGTGCCAAGCTATCGCGCACAGCACAGGAGCAAAAATCACGCTGACTGAAAACGTTGCCGAAGGTGTTAAAGATTGTGATTTCCTTTATACCGACGTTTGGGTTTCTATGGGCGAAGCACCGGAAGCTTGGGACGAACGTGTTGCAGTCATGACACCTTACCAAGTAAATATGGATGTCATTAAACTCACAGGTAACCCTCAAGTGAAGTTCATGCATTGCCTACCCGCTTTCCACAACAATGAAACCGTGATCGGCCAACAAGTCGCAGACAAATATGGCATGAACGGTTTGGAAGTGTCTGATGAAGTGTTTGAGTCGGACTACTCAATTGTGTTTGATGAAGCTGAGAATCGCATGCACACCATCAAAGCGGTAATGGTTGCGACCTTAGGTCAATAACGAAGAATCAAACATAAACAAAAGCTTGATGTAATCGCTTGCGCTCACAAATTGAAAGCGTATAATTCTCGGCAATTTGTCTGAGAGTAGTGAAAATGACGCCAAGCAATGTTGTGATAAAACATAATAAAATTGTGAAAACACCTAATATTGCTCGTAAGCTAAGATGCTTACCAGGTCGTCTATTCTGCTTTTCAGCACTTTTTTAAAGCCTCCCATTATGGGGGGCTTTTTTATGGCCAATACATTATTGTGGGGAAGAAGATCATGGCGAATTCGCTCTATCAAAAGCACATCATCTCAATTCCAGAGCTTTCTCGTGAAGAGCTAGAATTGATTGTTCAAACGGCAGGTCAACTAAAAGCTGAGCCAAACCCAGAGCTCATCAAGAATAAAGTTGTTGCAAGCTGCTTCTTCGAACCTTCAACGCGAACTCGTCTCTCTTTTGAAACTGCTATTCAGCGCATCGGTGGTGATGTGATTGGTTTCGACAGCGGTGGTAACACTTCACTGGCAAAGAAAGGCGAAACGTTGGCAGATTCAGTACAGGTTATCTCTTCATACGTTGATGCTTACGTAATGCGTCACCCTCAAGAAGGTGCAGCGCGTCTGGCTTCTGAGTTCTCTAACGGTGTACCTGTTATTAACGCGGGCGACGGCGCAAACCAACACCCAACTCAAACACTGTTAGACCTATTCTCTATCGCTGAAACACAAGGCCGCTTAGACAATCTCAATGTTGCATTCGTTGGCGACCTTAAGTATGGCCGAACGGTTCACTCTCTAACTCAAGCACTAGCTAAATTCGACAACATCTGTTTCTACTTCGTTGCTCCAGAAGCACTGGCGATGCCTGACTACATTTGTGAAGAGCTTGATGAAGCAGGCATCAAATATCAACTGTTCACTGACATGGAAGATGTTATTCCTGAGCTGGATGTTTTGTACATGACTCGAGTTCAGAAAGAACGTTTTGATGAATCGGAATACGCGCACATCAAATCAGCGTACATCTTGACGGCTCCGATGCTGGAGAATGCACGTGATAACCTAAAGGTTCTACATCCTCTGCCTCGCGTTGACGAAATTACAATTGATGTCGATAAAACGCCTTACGCTTACTACTTCCAGCAAGCAGAGAACGGTGTTTACGCGCGTGAAGCATTGCTAGCCCTTGTTCTTAACGAAACGCTGTAGAGGAGAGATATCATGTCTAAAGAGACTCAATTAAAAGTTGAAGCAATCAAAAACGGAACGGTTATCGACCATATCCCAGCAAACATTGGGATTAAGGTATTAAAACTGTTCGACATGCATAACTCTAATCAACGAGTTACGATTGGCCTAAACCTGCCGTCCTCAGCTTTAGGTGGTAAAGATCTACTTAAGATTGAGAATGTGTTTATCACAGAAGAACAAGCGAACAAGCTGGCACTGTATGCGCCTCACGCGACCGTTAATCAAATCGAAGATTACGAAGTGGTTAAGAAGTTGGCGTTGGAACTTCCAGAGCAAATCAACGATGTGTTTGAATGTCCAAACACCAACTGCATTACTCACAACGAGCCCGTTGAAAGCAGCTTTAAAATTTTTGAAAAGAAAGAAAGTATTCGACTGAAGTGTAAGTATTGCGAAAAAGTATTCTCTCGCGAAATTGTGACTGAAAGATAACGCCATACGGCAACACCATTTGAATGAAAAAACTATCAAATACCTCGCTTGTGCGGGGTATTTTGCTCTTTACCTATCCAAAGTTTGTAGGCACACTGAAAATTGCTTTTTATCTAATAACTGATGGAATAAACCAATGACTAAAGTACTTCACACAGAATCTGCTCCAGCTGCAATCGGCCCATACGTACAAGGTGTTGACCTTGGCAATATGGTACTGACTTCTGGTCAAATCCCAGTAAATCCAGCAACTGGTGAAGTATCTGCTGATATCGCAGAGCAAGCTCGCCAATCTCTAGACAACGTTCAAGCAGTTGTTGAAGCTTCTGGCCTGACTGTAAAAGACATCGTGAAACTAACGGTATTCGTTAAAGATCTAAACGACTTCGGCACAGTAAACGAAGTTTACGGTAAGTTCTTTGATGAGCACGGCGTTGCAAACTACCCTGCACGTTCATGTGTTGAAGTAGCTCGTCTACCAAAAGATGTTGGTATCGAGATCGAAGCTATTGCGGTTCGCAAATAGGTTTTAGGCTCTAGAATAAACAAACGGCTTCGAGTAAATGGCGGAGTGCTGAACGTTTATCAGATATAAAAAAGGTTGCCCATTTGGCAACCTTTTTTATTGTTCGTTGTTTTGCTTAAATTATTTCTTATTAAGCTCAACCACTTCTTTGTCTAATTCTTCAAGCTTAGCGGCCATTTGCTCACGGGCTTGGTTAGCGAGTTGACGAACATTAGACTTGTCGTAACCTTCAGTGCTAATTGGTGGCAACATTTCAACAATCACATGACCATTGTTCCAACGGTTCAGCTTCACGCCACCCGTAGAGCTGCATACGATTGGGATAACCGGTAAACCAGCACCAATTGCCGCATGGAAAGCACCCGTTTTAAATGGCAACAGACCACGGCCACGAGAACGAGTCCCCTCAGGGAACATCCATACTGAGACATCGCTCTCTTTTAAGCTAGTCACTACCTGATCAATCGTACCTACTGCTTTACTGCGGTTAGCACGATCAATGAGGATGTTACCTGTCAACCAGTAAAGCTGACCAAAAAGAGGCATCCACACTAGGCTTTTCTTACCAACAGTCACTACCTTAGGTGTCACCGCTGATGAAATCGTGAATAGATCCCAGCTATTTTGATGGTTCGCAACATAAACATGTTGACCACGAGAGTAGGCATCTTCCGGGATACGAAGCTCTAACTTCATTCCGAATATTTTCGACATGCGACCGAAATAGCGGCCAAAGGTAAATACGTGTTTCGGGTTACGTGGACTAAGTAGACAGTAACCACACCCAAATACAAACATAAGAATCGCAAATATCGCCAATGCGAAAATACGTAATACTGCTATCATTTTGTTCCTCACCAACCACAAAGCTCATTCATCTATTCCCATTAAAATAGGCGATAGATTCACTTGCGGTAAATACAACTATAAAAAAGCCGAAACCAAGGTTCCGACTTTTATGTTTTCATCTTACTGATTCATGAACTCACTAACCTAAGTTAGCTCGACTCACTAAATCGTGTAATGTTTGCGCCTAAAGCTGAAAGCTTATCTTCAATCTTATCGTAACCACGATCGATGTGGTAAATACGGTCAACGATGGTTTCACCTTGAGCGATACAGCCTGCAATAACAAGGCTCGCAGATGCACGAAGGTCCGTTGCCATTACTTGAGCGCCACTCAGTTTTTCCGTTTCACCACAGATAGCCGTGTTACCTTCGATTTCTGCTTTTGCACCCATTCGCTGTAATTCAGGAATGTGCATAAAGCGGTTTTCAAAGATAGTCTCAGTGATAACACCACTGCCCTTCGCCATCATATTAAGCAAGGTAAACTGCGCTTGCATGTCCGTTGGGAAACCCGGGTGAGGTGCAGTTACGATTTTCACCGCTTTCAACTCACGATCTGTCATATCAAGACTGATCCAGTCTTCGCCAGTTTCAACTTTCGCACCCGCTTCTTCAAGCTTCGCTAAAGCAGCTTCAAGAAGATGAGCGTTAGTATTACGACAAGTTACCTTACCGCCAGAAACAGCAGCAGCAACAAGGAAAGTACCGGTTTCAATGCGGTCAGCAACCACAGAGTGTTGACCACCACCAAGACGTTCGACGCCTTCGATAGTAATCGTGTCTGTACCTGCGCCAGAAATTTTAGCACCTAGCTTGTTTAAGAATTCAGCCGTATCAACAATTTCAGGCTCGCGCGCTGAGTTGTCTAATACTGTTGTGCCTTCTGCTAGCGTTGCTGCACACATGATAGTAATGGTGGCACCCACACTTACTTTATCCATCACGATGTGCGCGCCTTTCAGACGACCATCAACACTTGCCTTCACATAACCATCTTCCAATACAATGGTTGCACCTAGCTGTTCTAGGCCATGGATATGTAAATCGACAGGTCGAGCACCAATTGCACAACCACCAGGAAGTGACACTTGGCCTTCACCAAAACGAGCAACTAGAGGACCTAAAGCCCAGATAGAAGCACGCATTGTTTTCACTAAATCATACGGTGCGCAGAACTCGTTGATTTCGCGGCCATCAACGTGAACACTACCATTACGCGATACTTTTGCGCCTAAACGCTTAAGCAGTTCCATCGTAGTATCGATGTCACGTAGGTGAGGAACATTACTTACTTCAACTGGCTCTTCAGCAAGAATTGAAGCAAATAAGATAGGTAGCGCTGCATTTTTTGCGCCTGAGATCGTCACTTCACCGCTTAGCGGTTTGTCCGATCCAATAACTCGAAACTTTTCCATCATAAACCTTAAAGTGACATCAGTTTCTTATCACGTTCCCACTCTTCCGGCGTGAAAGCCTTAATAGAAAGAGCATGGATATCATTGCGTTGAATGTATTCCACTAGTGGGCCGTAGATTAGTTGCTGCTTCTTAACTCGACTCATGCCGTCAAAGCATTCATCAACCGCAACAACTTCGTAATGACTGCCTTCACCCTTCACGATAATTTCCTGAAGGTTCAGTGCCTCTGCTAATAATTCTTGTACTTTTGTGCTGTCCACAAATAGCTCCTGCCTAATTTTTTATGTGTTCTGCCATCATTGGCTGGATATTGCTCAATTGGAACAACGTTCGTAATTGTTCTGGCACGAAACTGAGCATTATATGACAGTTTTGATTTTTTGCATGCTCTAATAAGTGAATTAGCATCACCATTCCTGCTGAATCGACTCTATTTATATGGCTAAGGTCAATTTCAGCGCTCGATTCCGTCGTTTGCCACTTTTCTAATATACGCCAGATTGCAGGGACGCTATCTCGGTCTATATCCCCGAGAAGTTGATACTCTTTAGAGCTTAGTTCTTGCCATTGAGAGTGGCTCATTATTTACTACTCTCAAAACGAATAGGTTGTGTAGCGAGTCTCTCTAGTTCATCAGCAACAGTCAAGATACCTTCTTGACGAATCTTAGTATTCCACTCTGATTGCTTGCTTGATAGTAGACTAATACCTTCAGCAACCATATCAAAGGCCTTCCATTCGCCAGATTTCTTATCTTTGCGCAGCTTAAACTCAAGTTTAATATTTGGTCTTGGTGTATCAATAATATCAACTTTGATACTGGTGATACGGCTATCCGGTTTGACCTTTTGCTCAGGGCCAAATTGAATAGTCTGATCAGTATATTGAGTCAACACTTGAGCGTAAGAAGAAACGAGATATTTACGGAATGCATCGATAAATACACGCACGTCTTTTCTGTCCGCGCCCTTTAAGTTTGGCCCTAGAAGCTTAAGTGCCGCATATTGAGCATTTACATAAGGCATCAACTCTTCTTCCACGATGACCTTCAACAACTCCGGATCTTCTTGGATATTGTTTTGTTCACTCTTTAAACGGTCAAAGGCAACTTCAGCAACCTGAGTCATCATCTGATAAGGCTGAGTACGATCGATAGTTTCTGCTGAAAAAGCTTGAGTCGACATCAGTAAAACAACCGCTGTCATGAACCATCGTTTCAATATCAGACTAGTCTCCAACATGCTCTTGGCCTTTAACATGAGATTAATCTTTAACATGAGACTACTCCTTAGCTTCTTTATCATCAGAGCCGCCAACGCTATACAATACTTGGCCGATCAAATCTTCTAGCACTAGTGCTGATTTGGTGTCTTCAATCGAGTCACCATCAACCAACATCTCTTCATCGTCAAAAATGAACCCTGGAACCAAACTGATGTACTGCTCACCGATTAAGCCTGACGTTAAGATTTGAGCACTAGAGGTATCAGGAAATTGTGAGTACTTCGCATCAATAGACAGTTTAACAACAGGTAAGTAACTTTCCGTATCAAGCTGAATGCTCTGAACTCGGCCAACAACCACGCCACCAACCTTCACCGGTGAGCGAACTTTCAAGCTACCAATGTTGTCGAACGTCGCTTTTAAGTTGTAAGTATGGTTTGAACCTAAGCCTTTTACGTCAGCGACTTGAAAGATCATGATTAAGATTGCGCAAATTCCGGCAATAACAAAGGTGCCGACCCATAATTCTAATTTTCGAGTTTGTTGCATGATTAATTCCCAAACATCAATGCGGTAAGAACAAAATCTAGCCCTAGTACCGCTAGAGAAGAGTGCACAACTGTGCGTGTGGTTGCCTGACTAATACCTTCAGAGGTCGGTACTGCATCATAGCCATTAAAAAGTGCGATCCAAGTTACGGTGATAGCGAAAACCATGCATTTGATCATGCTGTTACCAATGTCTCGACCAAGCTCAACTGAAGACTGCATTGCAGACCAAAAGCTACCGTGGTCAATGCCCTTCCAATCAACACCAACTAACTGACCACCCCAAATCCCTACCGCCATAAAGATCATAGCAAGTAGAGGCATTGAGATAAGCCCCGCCCAAAGACGTGGCGCAATAATGCGTTTAAGAGGGTCTACCGCCATCATCTCCAGACTAGAAATCTGTTCGGTTGCTTTCATTAAGCCGATCTCAGCAGTCAAAGCTGAACCAGCCCGTCCGGCAAATAACAGTGCAGTGACCACAGGGCCCAACTCACGTAACAATGAAAGTGCGACCATTTGACCAAGGTTGCCTTCAGCTCCGTAGTCGATTAATACGACATAACCCTGCAAGCTAAGCACCATGCCAATAAATAGACCCGAAACCAAAATAATAGCCAATGACTGAACGCCAACGCTATAGAGTTGTTTTACTAATAAGGGGAAGTTTTTTAGTTTCGGAATACCAAACAGAGCCCCAAACAACATCAGGCTTGCTCGACCAACTGACTCGCAGATCGCAAGTGTACGTTTACCGACACCCGCAATAGTTTTGGCTATCATATTAGAACAAATCCTCTTCTAAACTTTTCGCAGGAAACCTAAATGGTACAGGGCCATCCGCGTCGCCTTGTAAAAATTGTTGTACTCGCGGATCACTATTGTTGTACAACTCATCAGGCGAACCTGATGCAATGATCTTCCCATCTGCAAGTAAGTAAACCCAATCAGCAATGCTCATCACTTCAGGGACATCATGCGATACGACAATCGAGGTTAAGCCCAAAGCTTGACTGAGGTTTCGGATGAGTTCAACCAAGACGCCCATGGTAATTGGATCTTGGCCAACAAAAGGTTCGTCGTACATTATCAGTTCCGGGTCTAACGCTATCGCACGAGCCAACGCAGCTCGTCTCGCCATACCACCAGACAGTTCGCTTGGCATTAATTCTGCTGCCCCTCGTAAACCGACCGCTTCAAGCTTGAGTAATACGATAGTACGGATGAATTTTTCATTCAGTTCGGTGTGTTCTCGCAACGGAAATGCCACATTATCAAACACATTGAGATCCGTAAAAAGTGCACCCGATTGGAAAAGCATGCTCATTTTTTTACGTGCTTGATAGAGCTTTCGACGTGATAATGCGGGGATATTGTCCCCATCAAACCAAACTTCACCGCTATCTGGCGGTAATTGCCCGCCAATCAGGCGCAGCAACGTCGTTTTACCGATCCCTGATGGCCCCATGATTGCGGTTATTTTTCCTTGAGGTACTTCTAAACTGATGTCATCAAAGATAACTCGTTCACCTCGAGAGAAACTTAGGTTCTTAACTTTTACAAGCTCAGTATTCAACATGATCTTGTTGTTTCCTTGCTCTAAAAAACGCCAATTATGGCTGCAATAATAATGAGTCTACTTTAGAATTAAAAGCACTGTTCAATTAATTATAAAAAACAGAAAACAATGGCAGGGATTTGAAAGCATTAAGAAATTCCTCATTTAGCTACATTTCTTTACTACTAACTGGGAATTAATTTGTCGAGTGACTTCCCTTTTATCTAGCAACAAGTCAAAATTAGCGGTTAATTCTCCGTTTTTTATTAATTTTTAGGAATCATCATGCTTGAAGCGATTGCGTTTCTCATTATCGGTCTAGGTTTTTTGGTGTGGAGTGCAGATAAACTGGTCTATGGTGCCGCTGCTCTTGCTCGCAACTTCGGTATCTCACCACTAGTTATCGGTATGACGATTCTAGCAATGGGCTCTTCGGCCCCAGAAATGATGGTTTCAGCAACAGCCGCGCTTGACGGAAAAACAGATACAGCTGTAGGTAACGTTCTCGGTTCAAACATCGCCAACATCGCACTGATCTTAGGTATTACAGCGCTTATCAAACCGCTATCAATTAGCTCTGGCGTGATTCGCCGTGAACTACCATTAATGATAGGTGTCACTCTATTAGCAGGCGCACTGTTATGGGATAACCACTTAGGCTTTTATGAAGGCGTGTTGTTATTTGTTCTTTTTGCCGCTTTCTTGTTTGCCATGCTGCAAATCAGCCGCAGTGAGAAAAAGAACGGTGACGCCTTCCTTGAGGACCAAGAATCTGAAGTTCCAGAGGGCGTAAGCAACCCTAAAGCCGCAATGTGGGTGGTGGTTGGTCTAATTATCTTGCCCATAGCTGCCAATGTGTTGGTTGATAACGCGGTTGTTATCGCGAAGTTCTTTGGCATGAGCGACCTTGTAATTGGTTTAACTATCATTGCCGTTGGCACCAGCCTACCTGAACTTGCAGCATCACTTGCAGGCGTAATGAAGGGCGAAGACGACATGGCCGTGGGTAATATCATCGGTTCAAACGTATTCAACATTCTTGCTGTTATGGGTATTCCGGGCATCTTAAACCCTTCAATCTTAAGTGAGTTTGCTATGGGGCGAGACTTCTGGGTAATGCTCGGTGTGTCACTTTTACTTGTGGTAATGGCGTTAGGAAAATCTCGTAGTGTCAATCGAATTGAAGGCAGCGTCTTAATTGTGACGTTCGTGGCCTACCAAAGTTATCTACTAATGAACATGTCGGCTTAATTTTTTGATTTAACTTCTCGTACTTGGAGTATTTGATGTCTCAGCCATTTGATTATCGCAGTGTTGCAAAACAAGTTTTGGAAACCGAAGTTGCAGGTCTCACCCAATTAGACCAATATTTTAATGATGACTTTTGCAAAGCTTGCGACCTTATCCTGAACAACAAAGGAAAAGTGGTTGTGATGGGCATGGGTAAATCTGGTCATATTGGCAACAAAATAGCGGCCACGCTGGCAAGTACGGGTACATCCGCTTTCTTTGTGCACCCGGGTGAAGCGGCACATGGCGATTTAGGTATGATCGAGCCTGGCGATATTGTTATTGCAATATCTAACTCTGGCGAATCAGGAGAAATCCTCAGCCTATTCCCTGTGTTAAAGCGTTTAAGCATCAAGATTATCAGCATGACAGGCAAACCAGCATCGAACATGGCAACCTTGTCTGATATCCATTTACAAATTTCAGTACCAGAGGAAGCTTGCCCATTAGGCTTAGCTCCAACAACGAGTACTACAGCGACCTTGGTCATGGGCGATGCATTAGCCGTTGCACTGTTACAGGCGAGAGGCTTTACGGCTCAAGACTTCGCACTGTCACACCCAGGTGGCGCTTTAGGTCGTCAACTGTTGCTGAAACTTGACGACATCATGCACACAGGAGAAGCTCTTCCTGTCGTAGCACCGGACGCGCTAGTAAGAGATGCTCTACTCGAGATATCTCAGAAAGGCTTGGGAATGACAGCGATCGTGAGTAACGATGGTCAAATGGCTGGTATTTTTACCGATGGTGATTTACGCCGCATCTTAGACAAACGCGTCGATATCCATAGCACTCAGATCGGCGACGTGATGACGCTTAACCCTACGGTAGCAGAGCCAAACATGCTTGCGGTTGAAGGTCTAAATTTGATGCAAGCGAAAAGCATTAATGGTCTGATGTTGTGCCATGAAGGTAAATTAGTCGGAGCTTTAAACATGCATGACTTACTGAAAGCAGGAGTAATGTAATGACGCAGACAGTTGAAACGTTATACGGCACTGTAGATTCGGACGTATTTGCAATAGCAAAAGAGATCAAACTGCTAATTTGCGATGTCGATGGCGTATTCTCAGATGGTCGCATCTACATGGGCAACAACGGTGAAGAGTTAAAAACCTTTCATACACGTGATGGTTACGGCATCAAATCATTGATGAATGCCGGTATTGAAATCGCAATCATCACTGGTCGTAAATCTCAAATTGTTGAAAACCGAATGACCGCCCTTGGTATTAAACTTATTTACCAAGGCCAAGATGATAAAGTAAAAGCATATTATGATATTTGCGATAAGCTTTCTGTTGATCCTGAAAATACGGGTTACATCGGCGACGATCTGATTGACTGGCCGGTGATGGAAAAAGTGGGCTTAAAAGTATGTGTCGCAGATGGACACCCATTGCTAGCTCAGCGAGCGAATTACGTGACAACCATTAACGGTGGCTATGGTGCTGTACGTGAAGTCTGTGACCTTATTCTGCAAGCAAGAAATGAACTCGACGTGCATAAAGGTTTAAGCATATGAGTTTTACTCGTATTATCTATTTAATACTCATATTTATTGCTTCTTGGTCAACTTATTACTTGTTCGACAAAGAGCAAACATCAATGATACAAGTGGCTCCAAATTTGGAGCTGCCCGCTTTTAGCGGCAAGAGTTTGAACAACATTAGTTATGACCAAACTGGTATTCGTAGCTATCAAGTTGAATCGACTTATTTAGAACACTACTCAGTGGTTGGCGATACGCACTTTCAAAACCCGGTTCTTTCGGTATTCCGTGAAGGACACACGATTGAATGGCAGGTCACCGCTGATCGCGCGATTATGGATGAGGATCAAGTTGTCACTTTTTATGACAACGTTGTGGCAAAGAATCTGTTGCCAGAAGCCAGTTTCGATACCATGACCACAGATAAAATGGTTGTTGAGCTGACTAGCCGAGATTTTTATTCAGAGACTCCGGTCCATATGATCGGTACATTTTTTGAAACTGAGGGGCAAGCAATGAAAGGTAACTTCGGTACCAACAATGCAACTCTCTTTAATTCTGTTCAAGGTAGATATGAAACTCTTACACCTTAGTTTATTCGCTTTGACTCTTGCGGCACCTAGTGTCTATGCCCTGTCTTCGGACAGCGAGCAGCCTGTCTACATCGACTCAGACAGCCAGCAATTGGATATGAAAAGTAACCAAGTGACTTTCCTTGGTGATGTAAACCTTAAGCAAGGTAGCATCAATATCAATGCCGATAAAGTCATTGTTACCCGAAATGCCGTCAACGGTGAGATTGAAGAAATTCAAGGCTACGGTAAGCCTGCAACCTTCTCTCAACTAACTGATGATGGGAAAACACTTTATGGCGAAGCTGACGATTTACATTATCAGCTTATTGCTGACAAATTGATCATGACCAAGAATGCAATGCTCTCTCAAGATGGCAGCATCATCCGTGGCTCTAAAATCACTTACCAAATCGCGTCTCAGAAACTGGTTGCCGATAGTGATAGCAGTGAGCGTGTATCAACGGTTTTACAACCAGCGGAAGTGAATAAGTAACCATGGCCGTACTTAAAGCAAAAAATCTAGCAAAAACGTACAGTAAGCGCAAAGTGGTTACCGATGTAAGCTTGCAGGTAGAGTCTGGTCAGATCGTTGGGCTACTTGGACCTAACGGTGCGGGTAAAACCACCTCTTTTTACATGATTGTAGGTCTGGTTGCGCGTGACGAAGGTACTATCAGCATTGACGATCGAGACATCAGTATTTTGCCAATGCACAGTCGCTCACGCCTTGGTATCGGTTACCTCCCTCAGGAAGCTTCGATTTTCCGGAAGTTGTCAGTAGAGAACAACATCATGGCCGTTTTACAAACCCGTGATGAGATGACTAACGAGCAACGCCAAGATAAGCTAGAAGACCTTCTAGAAGAGTTCCACATTCAACATATCCGTACCAGTAATGGTATGGCTCTGTCGGGCGGTGAACGTCGTCGTGTTGAGATTGCTCGTGCACTGGCGGCAAACCCTCAGTTCATTCTACTGGATGAACCCTTTGCTGGTGTTGACCCTATCTCGGTTATTGATATCAAAAAAATCATTGTTCACCTGCGTGATCGCGGCTTGGGCGTTTTGATTACCGACCACAACGTTCGTGAAACATTAGACGTGTGTGAAAAAGCTTACATCGTAAGCCAAGGACACCTGATTGCAGAAGGTACTCCTGAAGATGTTCTCAATAACGAACAAGTTAAACAAGTTTATCTAGGCGAACAATTCCGTCTATGATTATATAGAGTATCGAGAGTTCTTAGAATAATAACTAGGTAAGTACCACTGAATGAAACCCTCATTACAACTTAAGCTAGGCCAACAGTTAGCAATGACTCCTCAATTGCAGCAAGCGATACGTTTGTTGCAATTGTCTACATTAGATTTGCAGCAAGAGATTCAAGAAGCACTAGAATCCAACCCACTACTCGATGTCGAAGAAGGCAATGAAGAAACGCCTACATCAGAAGAGAAACCTAGCAGTGAAGAGAAAGAAACAGTTGAAACCGCAGAAGCGGACTTACCTGATAGCTCCGAATTAATCGAAAAATCAGAGATTGGCAACGAACTAGAAATCGACACAACTTGGGAAGATGTCTACAGTGCAAACACCGGAAATACCGGCATTGCAATTGATGATGACATGCCCGTTTATCAGGGTGAAACAACTGAAAGCCTGCACGATTACCTACTTTGGCAACTCGACCTAACACCATTCACTGAAACGGATAGAAGCATAGCTTTTGCGCTGATCGATGCCATTGATGACTATGGGTATCTCACCGTATCTTGTGAAGACATCTTGGAAAACTTCGATAACGAAGAGATCGAGCTTGATGAAATCGAAGCGGTTCGCAAACGCATTCAGCAGTTTGACCCTTTAGGTGTCGGCTCAGTGAATTTACAAGATTGTTTGTTATTACAACTGGCAACTTTCCCCAAAGATACCCCTTGGCTCAATGAAGCTAAGTTAGTACTTACTAGCCATATCAACCAACTAGGCAATCGTGATTACAAACTCGTAATCAAAGAAACCAAATTGAAAGAAGCAGAACTGCGTGAAGTTTTGCAGCTTATTCAACAACTGGATCCTCGCCCGGGCAGCAAAATCACACCGGATGAAACTGAATATGTTGTTCCTGATGTATCGGTCTTCAAAGATCTTGGCAAATGGTTAGTCACCATAAACCCTGACAGCGTGCCTAAGCTAAAGGTAAATCAACAATACGCAGACCTTAGTAATAAAGGTAGCAGCGTAGATAACCAGTTCATTCGTTCAAATTTGCAAGAAGCAAAATGGCTAATTAAGAGCCTAGAAAGCCGAAATGAGACGCTACTCAAAGTTGCGCGATGCATTGTTGAACATCAGCGTGATTTCTTCGAACATGGCGAAGAAGCGATGAAACCAATGGTTCTCAACGATGTTGCATTAGCCGTTGATATGCATGAATCCACAATATCTCGTGTGACGACTCAAAAATTCATGCATACACCACGTGGCATCTTCGAACTCAAATATTTTTTCTCAAGTCATGTCAGTACCGACAATGGCGGTGAGTGTTCATCTACAGCAATTCGCGCGCTCATTAAGAAGCTTGTCGCGGCGGAAAATACCGCGAAACCTCTAAGTGATAGTAAGATTGCTGCTTTACTGGCTGACCAAGGAATTCAGGTAGCTAGACGTACCATAGCGAAATACCGTGAGTCTCTGGGCATTGCCCCATCGAGTCAGCGTAAACGCCTGCTATAAGCTAATTTAGTCGCTATTTACTTAGTAGTTATAATCAGGCAACCAACTGAAAAGGAAAGTCTATGCAAATCAATATTCAAGGCCATCACGTTGATCTTACCGATTCAATGCAAGACTATGTTCACACTAAATTCGACAAACTTGAACGCTTTTTTGACCATATCAATAGTATTCAAGTTGTTTTAAAAGTTGAGAAAATTAATCAGATTGCAGAAGCGACCCTTCATATAAATCAAGGCGAAATTCATGCAACAGCAACAGATGAAAGTATGTATGCTGCGATTGATTCATTAGTTGATAAACTCGTCCGTCAACTCAACAAACACAAAGAAAAGCTAAGTAGTCACTAACATGCAATTAAGCGAAGTACTTTCATTGGACTGCACCAAAAGTGCAGTCCAATGCACAAGCAAAAAAAGAGCCCTTGAGCTCATTAGTCAGATCGCAGCTGAAAGCTGTGGTCAAGATTCAACAGAACTGTTTGAGTGCATGTTGAGCCGCGAAAAAATGGGCAGTACAGGTATTGGTAATGGCATAGCTATTCCCCATGCTCGTATGAATGTCAGTGACAAAGCAATTGCTGTGTTACTTCAATGCCAAGATCCAATCGAATTTGATGCGATTGATAACCGTCCTGTCGACCTACTATTTGCTCTGCTTGTTCCAAGTGAACAATGCAAGGAGCATCTAAAAACCCTTTCTTGTATGGCAGAACGACTTAACGACAAACAGACTCTTAAACAGTTGCGTAACGCTCAGAGTGATCAAGAGCTTTACGACATCATGATTCAAGTACCAACTTGCGAGCAATAACATGCGATTAATCGTTGTTAGTGGCCAATCAGGAGCCGGTAAAAGTGTTGCGCTACGAGTCCTAGAAGACTTGGGATATTACTGTGTCGATAATCTACCAGTAAATCTGCTCAACGACTTCGTCGAATCAGTGCGTGAGATCAATCAAAACGTTGCTGTTAGCATTGATATTCGCAACCTACCGAAAGAGCCTCAACTAGTAACAGATACGCTAGAACAGCTTGAGTCTGCCACTGATATAGATGTGAACGTGTTGTTCCTAGATGCAAGCAAGCAGACGCTACTTAAACGCTATAGCGAAACTCGCCGAATCCACCCCTTATCAATTGGCCAAGAAAAACTATCCCTTGAACAGGCTATCGATTTAGAGAAAAACCTCCTGACGCCTCTCGCTGAGCAAGCTTGTATCGTGATTGATAGCAGTGACTGCAATCTTTACGAGTTGAGTGAGAAAGTTCGCTTTAAAGTCGAGGGTAAAGAGAAGCAAGAGTTGATTATTGTCTTTCAATCTTTCGGTTTTAAGTTTGGTCTACCAAGCGATGCCGACTATGTGTTTGATGTTCGATTTTTGCCAAATCCTCACTGGGAACCCGCGCTGAGACCATTAACCGGTCTCGATGCACCAATCCACTCTTTTTTAGAAAAACACCCAGAAGTTCTTGAACTCAAGCAACAGATCCAAGGCTTTGTTGAACAATGGTTGCCAATGTTAGAGAAGAACAATCGCAGTTACCTGACTGTCGCGATTGGCTGTACTGGCGGCAAGCATAGATCGGTTTATCTGACTCAGAAAATTGGCGAGTATTTCGAACAACTTGGCCATCAAGTTCAAATTAGACACGCCTCCCTAGAGAAGCACCAACAGGGCTAACCATGGAATTAACTCGAACTGTACTGATCCAAAATCGTTTGGGTCTTCACGCTAGAGCAGCTGTAAAGCTGGTTGAGCTTGCACAAAGCTTTGATGCCACCATCACGATCCATAGTGAAGAAGATAAAACCGCGACTGCAGACAGCGTTATGGGGCTACTTATGCTGGAGTCAGCACAAGGGCAACATATCAAGATTCAAACAGCAGGCACCGATTCACAGCAGGCTCTTGATGCCGTCTGCCAACTAATTGAAGCCAAGTTTGATGAGGGTGAGTAGCGAAAACGCTTCACTGACCACACCTAAGACTCAAACAACGAACCAATCAATATTAAATCTTAGTTCTACCTAAGTTAATGATTTAAATAAGCCCCAGAATTAAGTTACTATTCCAAGCATTGTTAGAATAATGAGATAGGAGGAAAATATGGCAGAGCAATTAGAATTCGACCAAGCTCACCAAACCCTCCAAGAAGTCAGCGAAGCCCTAGAAAACGGCCGATTTGTTCACGTACGCCGACAACTTCAGGACATGGAACCTGAAGATATTGCACACCTTTTAGAAGCCTCCCCTCGCAAAAGTCGTGATGTACTCTGGCAACTTACCGATCCCGAAGACTACGGTGAAATTCTTGATGAGCTAAACGAAGACGTCAAAGATGCTCTTGTGTCGAAAATGGCGCCTGAGACATTAGCAGAAGCAACCGAAGGCATGGAAACCGATGACGTCGCGTACGTACTTCGAAGTCTGCCCGACGATGTTTCTCGCGAAGTCCTTTCTCAAATGGACTCCGTCGATCGTGCACTAGTTGAAACCGCACTGTCGTACCCCGAAGATTCAGCCGGTGCGATTATGAACACCGACGTAATCACGATTCGTGGCGATGTCGATGTCGATGTTGTGTTGCGTTATCTGCGCATGCGCGGCGAACTTCCGGACGCAACCGATGCTCTGTATGTTATCGACGACGATGAACGCCTCATTGGTAACCTATCGCTCAGTACACTGATTACGACGCAACCCGATGTGGCGGTTTCAGAAGTAATGGAAGATGCAGACGAAGCGATCGCAGTTGAAACCAGTGCCTCTGATATTGCCAGTCTATTTGAACGTCGTAATTGGGTTTCTGCACCAGTCGTTGATAGGAACCAACACCTTGTGGGTCGTATCACGATCGATGATGTGGTTGATGTCATTCGTGAAGATGCCGAGCACTCAATGATGAGTATGGCGGGTATGGACGATGACGAAGATACCTTCGCTCCGGTCGTAAAATCCGCTCGTCGTCGTAGTGTGTGGTTAGGCGCAAATGTTTTGGCAGCACTCGCAGCAGCGTCTGTGTCTAACATGTTTGAGGCAACACTGAATGAGATGGCAGCCATCGCTGTTTTGATGACCATCGTACCGTCCATGGGTGGTGTTGCTGGTAACCAAACCGTCGCCTTGGTGATTCGAGGTTTAGCACTTGGTCACATCGGTGACAGTAACAAACGTGAATTACTGCTCAAAGAAGCCTCTATCGGCTTCCTTAACGGCATCCTATGGGCTGTGATCATTGGTGGTATCGTTGTAGCTTGGAAAGGCAATTGGATACTGGGAGGAATCATCTCAGCGGCGATGATGACCAACTTGCTCGTCGCCGGTATTGCTGGTGTAACCATTCCTGTGATGCTGAAGAAGATGAATATCGACCCTGCCCTCGCTGGTGGTATGGCACTCACAACGGTAACTGATGTGATTGGCCTATCGGTGTTCTTAGGCTTAGCTACGATACTCATCTAACGCGTACTTATCTAACTCATACTTATCTGGTGTGAATAAACAGGTGACCGATTTTAAGATAGGACGCCGAATACAAAAAGGGAGCCAATGGCTCCCTTTTTTAATGCGTCAGATTTAAATTTCAGATTTAAGTCTCATGTTTAAACTAAAGCAAATTAAGTAAATTACTCACCCGCGACTTTCATCGATTCAAGCAAGATAGAGCCTGTTTGAATTTGTGAACGCGTTTCAACATCGTTACCGACCGCAACAATCTGAGTAAACATGTCTTTTAGATTACCTGCAATAGTCACTTCCGATACTGGGTATTGGATCTCTCCGTTTTCAACCCAGAAACCCGCAGCGCCACGAGAGTAATCGCCAGTAACGGTATTCACGCCTTGCCCCATGACTTCAGTAACAAGGAAACCAGTGCCGAGCTCTTTTAGCATCTGCTCAAAGTTTTGTCCGGTCGAGTTAACGAACCAGTTATGAATACCACCAGCATGGCCTGTTGGTGTCATATCCATTTTACGTGCAGCGTAGCTGGTTAGTAGGTAAGTTGCTAACACACCATCGGTGATGATTTCACGGTCTTGAGTGTAAACACCTTCACTATCAAATGGGCTAGAAGCCAGACCACGTAAGAGGTGTGGACGCTCTGAGATATTGAACCAATCAGGTAGAATTTTCTGACCTAAGTGATCTAACAAGAAAGATGATTTACGGTAAAGGTTACCGCCACTAATCGCCATCACAAGGTGACCAATGAGGCCTGTCGCGACATCGTTAGCGAACATAATTGGGTATTGGCCTGTTGGTAGCTTTTTAGCATCCAAGCGGCTGACAGTCTTTTCTGCAGCTTCTTGACCGACACGTTCAGGTGTCCATAGCTCATCACGGTGACGTGCAACTGTGTAGCTGTAGTCTCGTTCCATTTCACCGTTAGCGCCTTGACCAATCACACAACAGCTCGTGCTATGGCGACTTGAGGCGTAGCTCGCGAGTAAACCGTGACTATTGCCATAAACCTTAACGCCATAATGGCTGTCATAGCTTGCGCCATCACTTTGTTTGATCTTGTCGCTATAAGCTAACGCTTGTCTTTCAGCAGCAATCGCAATCTCAGCGGCATAGTCAGGATTTGGTTCATCAGGATGAAAAAGATCCAAATCTGGAATTTCTTTCACCATGTATTCTTTTGCGGCTGGACCTGCAAACGGATCTTCAGAGGTGTATTGAGCAATATCCAATGCAGCAGCGACAGTTTGAGCAATCGCCTTTTCACTTAGATCAGATGTGGATGCACTGCCTTTCTTCTGGCCGCGATAAACAGTAATACCTAGTGCACCATCACTATTGAATTCAACGTTTTCCACTTCACACATACGTGTTGAAACACTTAAACCCGTTGACTTAGTAATAGCGACCTCAGCTGCGTCTGCACTCACTGACGCCATATCCAACGCTTTAGCTACTGCGGCTTCTAGCTCAACTCTTTGCTGGGCGACTTGCTGTTTTACATCCATATCTATTCTAATTTTTTAGGTCAATATTACGTAGGATAACAAGAATTTCGCTTTCTCCCCAAGATTCTTGCTAAAATAGGCAATATATTCGTTTGAGATAGTGACATAGGCAGAAAAGATGGCTCGCAAAAACCAAAAAGCCCCATGGGAACCAGAAGAAGAAATCATCTGGGTAAGTAAGACAGAAATGAAAACGGACATGGATGCCCTGCAAAAGCTGGGAGAAGAGCTTGTTGAACTAAAGCCTTCTATTCTTGATAAGTTCCCTTTGTCTGAAGACCTGGCACAAGCGATTAAAGATGCACAACGCTTTAAAAATGAAGCGAAGCGTCGTCAACTTCAATACATTGGCAAAGTAATGCGTAATGTAGATCCTGAGCCGATTCAAGCTGCTTTAGATAAAATACGTAACAAGCACTCACAAGCAACTGTTGAGCTTCATAAGCTTGAGCTACTGCGTGACCGTATTGTTGAAAAAGGTGATGCTGCAATTTCAGACGTTATGGAAACATACCCTGAAGCAGACCGTCAGCGTCTTCGTCAATTAGCTCGCCAAGCTAACAAAGAAAAATCAGCGAATAAGCCAGCGAAGGCTTCTCGCGAAATTTTTCAAATCTTAAAAGAGCTAAAGCAAGACCAGTAATCGGTACTTCGCTTTACTCAATATTTAATAAAAGACCTAGCACATGCTAGGTCTTTTTTTTCGACTTACTCAATATAAAAAGTCCTCAAGACCAATACTCAGTCGTCACTCACCCGCCTTAACAAACGCGCTTAACTCTGATTGAGAGTGTTCGGCCGTCAACACTTCTATTGAATCTTCAACCAACACTTTACCTAGCGCGACAAAAACAAATTTATTCGCGATACTTCTAGCATCACCTAAATGGTGGGTCACCATCAAAACAGTAATATTTCGCTCTGCCGCTAATCGCCTCACTAGGTTAAGCATCTCTTCGCGAAGCAAGGGATCAAGTGCAGAAAAGGGCTCATCAAGAAGCCAAATATCATGTGGCTGAACAAAACAGCGGGCTAACGCTACACGTTGACGTTGGCCACCAGATAATTGCTCAGGCAACCTATCTAAATACTCAGCAACCCCAACTTGTGTTGCAGCTTGTTCCACTTCGAGCTTTTGGGCTGCTGTAAGCTTTAACCCTGGATGCAACCCCAAACCAATATTCTCACGCACAGTAAGGTGAGCAAACAGGTTATGTTCTTGGAACAACATTGCCAATGGACGTTGGTATGCCTCTTTACCAATCAGAGATTGACCTGCCACTGAAATCTCACCCGATGTAGGTTCAATAAATCCAGCCACCAATGCCAGCAATGTTGATTTACCTGCACCACTCGGCCCCATCAATGCAACAATGTCGCCCTGCTCCGCTTGGAAATCAAAGCTAAACAACTCTTGGTGATAGTGGTAGTCCACATCTTTCATCACTAACATCATCGGTTCCTTAACTCTTTAGTGTCTAGGTTTGAGTTTCGAGTAAATAAAAATTCTATTAAGCTAAAACTGCCCACACTCAGCAGCAGTAAACTCACTGAAACTACTGCGGCGGCTTCCATTTGGTAGCTTCCAAGCAACTGGAATAGGTATAAAGGCAACGTTCTAAAGTCTTGGCTACCAAACAAGGCAATCGCACTTAAATCTCCCATCGCAAGCATGAAGCTGATTGAGAATGCATGTGCCATAGGTTTGCGTAATGCACGCCACTCCACCAATCTGAATCGCGTAAAGCCAGTCATCCCTAGACTCGCACAAACATACTGATACTGCTGAGACAGGTGCAACATAGGTTGAGCCAAGGTTTTAATCACGTAAGGCAGCGCCATCAAGCTGTTCACGGCAATCACAATAAAGAAAGCCAAGCTGAACACATCGGTAAATGAACGCAGCAATAAAAAAAGACCAGTACTGATCACTAACCCCGGCGTCACTAAAATAATCGTGCCAATCAGCTCGATTTTATCGGCTCGAAAATTCTTGTTCTGTAAGCGCCATGCACGACTGGTCAGCAGTATCGCAATACCGATAAAGACAGCGATAACACTGGCCAAAGAAGCCACCCGAACCGAAGTCATTAACGCCGCCCAAAACGGTTCACTGCTGAGTACCGTCAACGCTTGTGAGTTAATTCCACTGAAGATAACCATGGCTAATGGCGGCAATACCAGCATTGAGACTACGATGATCCAAAAGCTATCCCAAGCTTTTGACCACCAGCTGTCCTTAACCAAATATTTCTCTTCCGACAGCTGACTGGCTGTCACGGAAATAGGCTTAGACAAACGCTGAATACTCACCGCTAGCACACCACACAATAGCATTTGCCATATTGCGAGTAACGCACCAGCCTGCAGGTCAAAGTCGAATTTAATTGCTTGATAGATGGCCAACTCGATAGTGGTCGACTTTGGGCCTCCACCTAAAGCCATTACAGTAGCAAAGCTGGTAAAACACAACATGAAGACTAAGCCACAAACATGTGGCAGTTGCTGCCTTAAACGCGGCCATTCAACCCATTTAAATTTATTCCAGTGACTCATACCCAAATGAGCACACAGCTTATGTTGCTCGGCAGGCACGGTATCCAAAGCTTGTAAAAGTAAACGGCTAGCATAAGGCAGGTTAAAGAAGATATGTGCGAGCAAAATGCCATTCAAACCATAAATCGAGAATGGTAATTCAATGTCGAAGTTAGCCAAAAATTTAGCTAGCCAACCACTGTTGCCATAAATCGCGAGCAAGCCAAAGACACCAACTAACACAGGCAGAACCAAGGTCGAGGCGAACAGCCTTAACAACAGAGCTCGTCCAAAAAATTGCCTGCGACATAGAGCGTGAGCAATGGGTATAGCAAAGCCAACACTCAGTAAAGTTGAGAGTGTCGCTTGATAAAAACTGAATTTCGTTACATGCCAATAGTAAGGATCGGACCATACTTGGCTGATATCAAGAGAAGGGGCATTGCTAAGCAATGCCCCAACTGCTGAAACCACGAAGGCGGTAATGAGTATCGCAACCCAGATCCCGACCTTAGGTGTTTTCTTTATCATAAATTGATTTTTTACCGTAAATAGTTCGCTCAAAGTATATTGAACGAACCTTTAAATACAGAAAGTTAAAAGCTAGTTTTTAGAAAGCTAATCGTTAGACAATTAAGTTAGAAAGTAAGTGCACTCTGCCATTCGCGAATCCAAGCCTTACGCTTAGAGGCGATTTCTTCAGGCGTAAAGCTCAGAGCTTTCTGCGGTACCGTTAACTGCTCGAACCCTTTTGGTAGTTCGATGTCAGTCACTGGGTACATCCAGTTGCCCGTTGGCATTGCCGATTGGAACTCGTCACTTAGGATAAACGCCATAAACTCATCAGCCAGTTTTTCGTTCTTACTGCCTTTAACCTTAGCTGCCACTTCGACTTGAGTGTAATGGCCTTCTTCGAAGCTTGCAGCTGCGTACTTAGAGTCACTTTCTGCAATGATGTGGTAAGCCGGAGATGTTGTGTAAGACAAGACTAAGTCCGACTCGCCTTCTAAGAACATAGAGTAAGCCTCAGACCAGCCTTTAGTAACCGTAACCGTCTTCTGAGCAAGCTTCTTCCAAGCTGCTGTCGCTTCATCACCGTATACTGACTTCATCCATAGCATCATGCCTTGACCCGGCGTTGATGTACGTGGGTCTTGGTAAATAACCTTGAGGTCGTCACGCTGCTCAACCAGTTCTTTCAAGCTCTTAGGTGGGTTTGCTAGTTTCTCTTTGTTATAGATAAACGCAAAGTAGCCAAAGTCATAAGGGACAAAGGTGCTGTCGTTCCAGCCGTTAGGAAGTGTCACTGATGACGTATCAACACTGTGCTCAGTCAATAAACCCGTCGCTTTTGCTTCAGCCATTAGATTGTTATCTAGGCCTAACACGATATCTGCTTTGCTATTACTGCCTTCAAGGCGCAAGCGGTTCAGAATCGACACGCCATCTTCTAGCGCGACAAAGTTCACATCGCAACCACACTTTTCTTCAAATGCTTTTTCAACGGCAGGACGAGGGCCCCAATCCGCTGCAAAAGAGTCATAGGTGTAAACCGTTAGGGTATTGTCTGCAGCAAAGGCAGAAAAAGAGATGGCTGTAGTAACAGCAAGAGTTGTTAATGTGAATTTCACTGGACGCTCTCCATGGTCTGAGCGGCACAGGTTTGAGGGAGGAGAACGGTAGAAGTTGTTCCTAACTCAATTCCTACGCCAGCATTATCTGGTTCAGGTTTACGGGTCCCAAGCACTTGCTTGATCTCAGCTCGCATTCATTATTTGAATGGTTCGCTCCCCGATGAGTGTTCAGAATTGTAATTCGAATTTTAACAATAAGCTATCAAGTTTGGATCAATTACGTTGATCGTAACCCCAACGTGGCACTAAACCTTGCTCGATGCCAAGATGATCCAAAATGCGCGCCACCATAAAATCGACCAGATCTTCAATCGACTTAGGTTGATGATAAAAACCCGGAGCGGCAGGCATAATCGTCACACCCATGGTCGATAGCTTATGCATGTTCTCTAAGTGCAGCGTCGAAAATGGCGTCTCACGAACCACCAACAATAGTTGGCCTCGTTCTTTCATGACCACATCTGCAGCTCGTTCAATCAGATTATCCGATAAGCCATGAGCAATTGAAGCCAAGCTTCCTGCGGAACATGGGCAGACTACCATCTGCTTCGGCGCTGCAGAACCAGAGGCAACCGGCGAGAACCAATCATCTTTGCCACACACCACCAGCTTTTCGGGGTCACACCCAAGGTGTTTAACCAAAGCTTGTTTCGCTGCATCTGGTCCAGCAGGTAACTTAAGTTCATGCTCGGTCGCCAACACCACTCGCGCAGCCGACGATATCAGTAAATAAACCTGATAATCCGCCGCCAAAAGGCATTCAAGTAAACGCAGGCCATAAGGCGCACCTGATGCGCCAGTGAAAGCGAGGGTTATAGCTTTATCGTATTTTGTCATGTTCTCAATTACTTCAAAATATAAGGTCGTGGATCAGTTAGCCCTTGAGTGCCAACGCATCCAACAATTTCTGGTGAATACCACCAAAGCCACCATTACTCATTACTAAGATTTGGTCGCCCGCTTGTGCCTCTGAGACAATTCTAGCAACGAATGCATCCATGTCATCACTTACATGTGCGGGTTGATGGCACGCATCGGCAACATCTTGTACAGACCAATCAATGTTATCCGGCTGGAATAAGTAGGTAGAATCCGCCTGTTTGAGCGAATCAGCCAAGGTTTCTTTATGCACACCACGCTTCATGGTGGCAGAACGAGGCTCTAAAACGGCAATGATTTTTTTCGTATCGACCTTATTACGTAAGCCACCCAGAGTAAGTTCAATCGCCGTTGGGTGATGTGCAAAATCGTCATAGACAGAAACACCGCCCACCTCACCTTTAAACTCTAAGCGACGCTTGGTATTAATGAAAGTTGCCAGTGATTCACATCCTAAGTCGGGTGTCACACCAACATGTCTTGCCGCCGCAATCGCCATCAAGGCATTACTTACGTTATGATCGCCAACCAAATCCCAGTCTACGGTTCCAACACATTCGTCTTGGAAATAGACCTCAAATTTGGAGCCATCTTTAACCAGTTTCTTAGCATCCCAATCGCCAAATTCGCCGCTCGATTCAGTCTCACTCCAGCAACCACGAGATAACACATCTTGGATCGCGGTATCTTGCTTCGGTGAGAAAATACGGCCATTGCTTGGCACTGTGCGGACCAAATGATGGAACTGTCGCTTGATCGCTTCAAGATCATCAAAGATATCCGCATGATCGAACTCAAGATTATTCATCACTAACGTTCTTGGATGATAATGAACGAACTTAGATCGTTTATCGAAAAAAGCACTGTCGTATTCGTCGGCTTCAACCACGAAGAACATACTTTCACCAAGGCGAGCAGATATACCAAAGTTACCCAACACACCGCCAACTAAGAAGCCCGGTGCATAGCCACAGTCTTCCAAGATCCAAGCCAACATGCTTGATGTAGTAGTCTTGCCATGCGTTCCCGAGACCGCAAGAACCCAACGGTCATGCAGTAGAAATTCTTGCAACCATTGCGGGCCAGATGTGTATCTAAGGTTATTATCCAATACATACTCAACACACGGGTTACCACGGCTCATGGCATTACCGATAACCACGAGATCAGGCCTTGGCTCTAATTGACTAGGGTCGAACCCTTCAATAATCTCAATCCCCTGAGACTCCAACAAGGTGCTCATTGGAGGATAAACATTCGCGTCACTACCCGTAACCTTGTGACCTAATTGACGAGCCAATACCGCGGCACCACCCATGAAGGTGCCACAAATTCCTAAGATGTGAATATGCATATATTGCTTCCAAACGCTTGGCTAAATGAGCCATGTCTAAATCAAACTACTTGCACTCATTATCATTAAATGGCGATTAAAAGCGAGCAGCAATGCAAAACAAATTTAGTCGACATAGTAAGTGAGATCTGTGTCGCTTAGTTCATTACCATTAAAAAGATCTAACCTTTAGAATTTAGGTAAGCGTCTAGATGAATAAAGCCCACTCAAGAGGCCTAATCTACAGTGCTCAAATCCCCCCTAATATTGAGAGAAGTTTAAGGAAATAACATGTCTGAGATGCGCACCCTTGGTGAGTTCATTGTTGCAAAACAAAATGACTTTCCCCATGCAAGTGGTGATCTATCATCCCTTTTGTCATCAATTCGTCTTGCTGCAAAAATTGTTAACCGTGAAATCAACAAAGCAGGTCTTGTCGACATTACTGGCGCTGTTGGTACAGACAACGTTCAAGGTGAAGAGCAACAAAAGCTAGACCTTTACGCGAACGACAAATTTAAAGCGGCTCTAGAAGCTCGTGACCAAGTTTGTGGTGTAGCAAGTGAAGAAGAAGACGAAGCGGTTGCCTTCAATAAAGAGCTCAACAAAAACGCAAAATACGTTGTTCTGATGGATCCATTAGATGGCTCTTCAAACATCGATGTGAATGTATCGGTTGGTACAATTTTCTCTATCTACCGTCGAGTATCACCGATTGGCACTCCGCCAACACAAGAAGATTTCCTACAACCTGGACACAAGCAAGTCGCTGCGGGTTACGTAATTTACGGTTCTTCAACCATGCTTGTTTACACAACAGGTGCTGGCGTAAATGGCTTCACCTACGACCCATCGCTGGGTACCTTCTGTCTATCTCATGAAAACATGATGATCCCTGATGAAGGCAAGATTTACTCGATCAACGAAGGTAACTACTTCCGTTTCCCTACGGGTGTTAAAAAGTACATCAAGTACTGCCAAGAAGATGAGCCGAGTGATAACCGTCCTTACACCTCTCGTTACATTGGCTCTCTAGTATCAGACTTCCATCGTAACCTGCTGAAAGGCGGTATCTACTTATACCCAAGCACACAAAGTCACCCTCAAGGAAAACTGCGTCTGTTGTACGAGTGCAACCCAATAGCTTTCCTTATGGAACAGGCTGGTGGTATCGCATCAGACGGTGTTCAACGTATCATGGATATCAAGCCAACTGAGTTGCACCAACGTGTACCTTTCTTTGTTGGAACGACAGATATGGTTCGCAAAGTAGAAGAGTTTCTTGAGCTTAACCGAGACTAATTCTCTCGCTTATTTCTCGAAATAGCGTCACTAAAAAAGCCAGCATCACAGATGCTGGCTTTTTTAGTGACGCTATTTAAGCGCGAGACAGTATTATCGAATTTCAAACTTCGATTCTGCGCCCCGTTCAAAGTTGAAACGGAACCATTTATCGACATCATCGCAAATCCCGAGGTAAGTCTCACCACGGCGCCCTAAAGCTCTTGGGTTTTGAGAACAATACTGAGTTTTACCGACTTCATAACCTTGCCCGTATGCTGCATATAAATTTGCATCAATCGATGGTGATGAGGCTGCTTCAGCCAAGCTCATTTCACTCTGCTTTGTTTTTCCTTTGAGTGCCCTTTCTTCACCAAAGCTCTGCCAATCGGTCGTGTTCATTGATGTCGGTGGTGGTGGAGTTTGCACACAACCAAATAGCGATAATGATAGTACCAATAATAGATATTTCATAATTTCCTCCTGATGGAAAAGACTAGCCTGTACATTAAGACTGTTAGCTATTACGTCAGAATGCTTTCAGTAGTTCATTTACTATAGCGAGTTGCTTCGCTTACACCAGTCACCCGAAAGTATTTCTTTATTAGCTGTTAGATCAAGCTGATACAAATATACCCATGCTAATCCAAATATAGTCTCTATTTGCTCGCGACGATACTCAATCGGAACATCTTCTAGCCGATCGAGCGACGCCAAAACTTCGTCGTTAATGATATAGACCTCACCAACGACACTTTTCTTTCCAAGAATCATCGCTGGATAAGCAACTAAGTCAAAAAGAGCATAACTTTGTGGTGTATCAAACCTGCCTAAGTACTCGCATTGCTGCAAATAGTGGTGGTTCGATTGACCTTGTCTCAACGTTCCATATACAAAAACAAGATGCTGCATAAATACCCCATAATCCTTTCGATTTGCATGCCGACCAATGAATGAAACCTCAGCAACTCGAATTCAAATTGATTTACTCAAATTCAAATTGATAAAGAAGATCCACTGCACTATCGAGACCAGATACGGCTTCCACGTAGAGATCCTGCATCAATCGATAACGAACGGTAAACTCGCCTAACGAGTTAAAGATACCCACACCATATTTCACCTGTAAACCTGGGAGAATATAGCCACTTACCGTAACCTGAGAGTCATCCCCAGAGCCTGCTGTGTCCAGTTGTAAATCCTGTACACCAAAGGCTTCGCCGATTTCACCAACGACCTTACCGCTCTTCGCTAAGCTCAAACCAATTAACGTAGTCGTCATAGAACCACTCGACTCTCCATCGATATCTTGACCACGTAAAATATAAGACAGCGCGTTGGCTTGTGGCATGGCAGGATCAGAATAAATCTCGATGGTTGGCTCTGTCGCAGGGCCTGTAACTCGAATACCTGCAGTCACATCATCTTGAGTATTATCCGGGTTACGAATCGCATTTATTGCCACGTATGGCTGATCTGGAGGTCCATTCATCAGGATTTTACCCTCTTCGATCAAGAGATCTTGCCCGAATGATTGATAAGTACCATCCACGATATTCACTTCACCTGTGATAAATGGGCCTTGATCTTTTTGAGCTACATTCAACTTACCGACTAAATCACCTTCTAAGCCAAAAGCAGAAAGTTTAAAGTCATCCCCTATCGAGATATTAATATTGGTTACAACATCAAATGGGATCGTCGATTCAGTCTCAGGTTTGAGGTCTTTATTTAAAATGATCTGATCAGAAGAAACGCCGATAGCCGAAGGCGGTAAATCTTCAACCAAAATTCGTCCCCAAGGCAATTTAATGTCGCCCGTTATTTTGGCCAACTTTGGAGTGACATCAATGGTCATGTCAGGAACAACTTTAACCTTAACCATCGGTGGAACATCGACCATCAATTCGTCTGCAAAGATTCGGACTTTTGATCGCCACGCTTGAAGATCCTGCCAATCCCCAGAACCCTCGATATCAAGATGACCATCCGGAGTTTCGACATTCGCATCAAGCTTCGCGCTGTAACCATCAAAGTCGAGATCAATACGACCATCTTTCACATCAACAGGCGTTACATCACCCTTGACTTGAATCCCAGCCACAGAGAATTGACCGAAGACCTGAGGATGCATCAAAGAGCCTTTTACTTTTAAATCACTCTCAAGATCGGCCTTCAATAAGCTATATTCGCCAAGAATCGGTTGTAAGAAATCTAGATGGAACGTTGTCAGATTAATTGCCGCATCGACCATTTTATCTTCAGCGAGAATATCCGGTAACGATACTGTGCCAGACAGGTCGCCATTATCAGATACATCCAGTTTAAAGTCGGCGTTCAGTTGGTTGTCTTTCAACTGAGCATTCAATGCAATACTTTCCCAACCCAGCGTGATTGGCTCTCCGACTTGCTGAACAACCTGACCTTTCGGCATATCGACGCTAACCGTAACTTCTGGCTCACCTTGTTCTGACCACTTAGCATGAACCGCGGCATTCACTAAGCCCTGTAGTTGTGTCTCTTTAGGGACAAAAGCTTTAATCTGTTCGAAGTCGAATTGGTTGATCGCCAATCTCACCTCACCCGACTTTCCAACACGAACATCTTCATCCAGACACACACTCGAACCAGATTGCTTCCAACAATGTGCTTGTACATCAGCAAACTGCTTGTCAACATCCGCCTTAATCGAGACAGGTTGTTCTAACACCCAAGGTCCTTGCTGAGTGGTAATTTTGACTCTGTCTAACGACCCATCCCAAATAAGAGAAGGTTTTTGAATCAATTCACCGGAAATAGCTAAGCTTGTAGACACGATGTCGGATATCACATCAAGTGTCACTGTATGCTTCTTCTCACCACCGTTCACCGTTAACCCAATACTTTCAACCTTTTGATCTTGATAGGTTAGGTTATTCGCTTTCAATACCAGATCGGCCTGAGGCGCTGGTAATGGAGTAACAGAACCACGAAGAGACAATGATTCTAATGTGGCTTCATTGTTCCAATCTACACGATCGACGTTAAGAGAAAGGTCGATATCCGGCTCTTTGAAAGGTCCGCTTAAATTAATATCGCCAATCACTGTACCTTTCAGTTCAGGAACGCTTTTCGCTAATTGAGGAAGGTTAATTGCAACGCTCATATCCCATTGTTTATCAAGCTGCCCCTGTGCCTTTATCGAGTTGTCACCGTGAGCTAAACTCAAGCCACTGGTTTTCAGCTTAGGTTCGCCGCTTGCACTGCGGTCAGACGCAGATAACTGCCCCTCGATATCCAGAGGGTATTCTCGCAAGATTCCTTCAATATCCAGCTTAGGCAGTTCAATCGCCCAACCACCTACTTCTGTTAGTTCACCAGAAGTGACTAGGCTTCCGCTAATCTTGCCTTCTGCTTCCGGCCACTGTAATCCTGGCTGAATATCTTGTAACGTAATCTCAGCCTGCCAGTTAACGAGCTCTTTCCAATTCGCTTTAACCACACCATTAAGCTCCCCTCCCAGAGTGTTTAATTTGAGTCGTTCAAGCTCAATCTGTTCCGTCGTGCCTTTGCCCTTTAGGTCAATAGCTAATGCAGGAATATCCTTACCATCAGCGTCTCCCTTAAGCTGTACATGGAAACCATCTAATGAACCATCAGCCTTAAACCGCTCAATTGCAGTTTGGTAGTCACTTTTACCTGCCAGAGGCCATTGCGCTTGACCATCTTCTAAAAGAAGGTCAAATGGCAGAGTTGGCTCTAAAGGTTGAATATCCCCAGACAGCTTTGCCTCAATCAATTCAGAAAACTGAGAATCTAGGCTTAGCTTGGCCACGCTACCTTGTGCTTTCAGCGATAACTTCTGACCAGCGAGGTCGGTTTCTTTCACTAAAGCATCTAAAGAAAGATCTAACGGGTAGCCACCTTTAAGCTCAACCTTAGCCGCAAGGTTAGCGCTTGCTTGTGGCATATCAAGCTCTAGAGTAGAAACATCGACCGTATGTTTACCTGCTCGAGCTTCTAGCCCAAGGTGGTTCACTACAATTGGGGTTTCTTGATCTAAGGTGAAACGGTTAAGGTCAAAACGTTCGAGCACGATCTGCAAAGGAATCCAGACTTCAGGTAACTCAATCGCTGTTTTAACCGTCTGTTCTGGTTCCACAATTTCAGCTTGTGTCTTTTCTGTCGACTCAGCGAGCTTAATTCTGAGATCATTCAACAAAGTCGGCGATACTGTCAGCTTTTCACCTTGCATGCTCAAAGCTGTTGAGAACAGGCTCCACTCAATTTCATGGCCTAAGATATTCAACTTAATATCAGACAAAGAGATACGGTTAATAACTATAGGCAGCGGTGTTTTCACCGATGTCACTGGCGGAGTCGGTTCTGTTTCTTCTGCAGAGGCTGGAGGCAATTCCGTGAATGCGAAGTCCAAACCTTGAATCGCTAAGCGGTCGACACACAATTTAGGGTCGAGTAAACAACGAGGATTAATAGCCAAGTTCAGCTTTTGAACCTTGGTGTCGATATGCAAGCTGGCATCTTTAAACTGAACATTATTAAGCGTAAAGCTTGGGAACAAAGCCCCTTTGGTACTTTCCACTTTAAGTTGTGGCAATGCTTTTTCAGCGCCCCATAGCACTGTGTTCAACCCTGGATTGGTGAACAAAACAAAACCGAGCAGGGCTATCAACAACAGCAAAATAGACGTCAACGAAATCGACGTCCATTTAATGCATTTGCCCATCACTTTGATCATAATTCTGGCCCTAAACTAAAGTGCAGTTGGAACTCATCGCCTTTCTTCGCATCTAGACCCCAAGCAAAATCTAAACTAACAGGTCCAACGGGCGATCCCCAACGAACCCCGACACCGGTACCGTGTTTCCATTCTGGAGTGTCATTGAAGGCATCACCAATATCGTAGAAAGCCGCGCCCCACCAATTTCCAACTAAGCGGTATTGGTATTCAAGTGAACTGGTTGCGATAAATTTGGCACCCGTTAGTGCACCACTTTCATCTTTAGGAGAGATTGATTCATAACCATAACCACGGATACTGTTATCACCACCAGCAAAGAACCTGAGCGAGGGAGACAGCTTCTCAAACTCGTCGGCAAAGTTACCACCGAATTGAAGGCGAGCTAAACCTCGGTGATTATTGCCAATACTCCTAATCCACGCAGTTTGGCCTTGGAAACGTACCACCTTGGTTTCAGACAACAAGGTGTCATCAGCTGCCTCAAACATGATGCTCTGTTTATCACCCCACATCGGCATCGAACCACCTCGAGTTCGAGTTCGAGAAAACGACACACCAGGCAACACAAATTGCGCTAAGTCATCTTGTAGACCTTGTTCATAGTTTTCGATTAAGTACCGAATGAACACCGTACGTTGCCAGCCATTATCCAGTCGCCAATATCTTTCCAAGGCTAGGTTTGACTCCAAACTTTTGGTATCACGGTTATCCAAGTTCTTCATACCGTACTTAACTTGATAGTAGTCATTAAGCACATCATCCAGCGGGATTTTATAAGTCGCCGTAATCGTCTGCTCAGGCTTGGAGATCGACAAGCTACTATTGAAGCTATGACCTCGGTCGTTAACCCAAGGCTTCTTCCATTTGAGAGTACCTTTTACACCAAGGTCAGTTGAGACACCGATACCGGTTTCGATTTGATTACGCGCTTGCGGTGCAAGGCTAACCTTCATCGGAATTTCTCGGCCCTCGCCTAGTTGGCTTAAATCAGGCTCAACAAAGACAGAAGAGAACCAATCAGTATTGGAAAGATTCTGGTTGTACTGGCCTACTTTGGTAATCGAGTATGGTTCACCGTCTTCAAATGGTTTAAGCGATTGCACCTTATCTTCTTTAATCTGACTGCCAGTAACCTGAGTGGTGCCAAAGTGATATCGAATTCCACTGTTATAATGAAGACGAACATAAGCACGGTTTAATTCAGGAGCAACCTCTAGCTTGCTTACCTCATACGCACCATCGAAATAGCCTTTCGCTAATCCAAGGTTACGTATCGACGATTTCAGAGAATCATAATTACCATGATTAAGGATTGAACCTTTAGACAGCTGACTCTTAGCGATCAACGCTAAAAAATCAGGATCATCTTCGGCTTCACCGCTCAATACAATATCTGAGGTATAAATAACAACGGGTTCCCCTTGCTCAACCATTACGGTCAATTCAGAGTCGTCTTCGGAGTGAGAAAATGTGATTAGAGGTTGGTAGTAACCTAACGCATTCAGCGCTTCTTTGATCATAGATTCCAAGCGAGATTGAAACCTAAGCGAAACTGAATACTCTTCTTCAGGAACAGCACTCAAATAAGCATCAACATTATCCTCAAGCGCTCCATCAAGCCCCTTAATCTCAAGGGAAACGTCAGCGAAAGCGAGCGTTGATGACAGTAGAGTGCCAATCAGAACTGGTAAAGTTTTTCTCATCATGTTTAATTGGTGAAGAAGTTATCAATACGTTAAGAAGTGAAAAGAAATAGTACCGCTAAAAAGACATTGAGTCTGTAATAAATACTGCAATAACACGGTCTAATTTAAATACTTATTCAATATGAACTCGCAGTAAATATGAGCCTACAGTTAATATAAACCTAGAGCTAATGTTAACTAACGCGGTAAACGTATGCAAAAAGGAATACAACATGCTAAATAAACAACTACTGGTTTCCGCAACAACCGCGTTACCGGGCAATGCTGACCCAATTCGAATTACTGAGCGCCATTTTCTCAATCAAACCGACTTACTCGATACTCCAACGGGTTCCCAACAAGAAGTCCTACTTGGTATGGGCTGCTTCTGGGGAGCAGAGCGACTGTTGTGGCAATTAGATGGCGTAATTTCTACATCCGTAGGCTACGCAGGTGGATACACAGTCAATCCAACCTATGAGCAAGTATGTAGTGGGCAAACAGGCCATACCGAAGTTGTTCGTGTCATTTTTGATAGTGAGCAAACGTCTTTAGCACGAATACTTGAGACCTTCTGGGAACGTCACGACCCGACTCAAGGTATGCGTCAAGGCAATGATTTAGGCACTCAATATCGCTCCGCTATCTACACCTTTAGTGAAGAACAACAAGCTATCGCTGAGCAATCTCGACATGAATATCAAAGAGCAATGACTGAGTCTTTAGGCAACGAGATCACAACAGAAGTTCTCCCTGCTGGAAAATATTTTTTTGCCGAAACGTACCACCAGCAGTATCTAGCAAAAAATCCTAATGGCTACTGTGGTTTAGGTGGAACGGGTGTGTGTTTCCCTCCACAATAAATAGTGCTAGGCCGCAAACTAAAACGACACCCATTAAAAAAGGGCTTCCATTAAGAAGCCCTTTTTCGTTGTAGTTTATTTTGTATGAGACAAATCGATAAGTGTCAGTTACACCGGCAACGCAGCAATCGTGCCGTTAACTTCTTTAAAAATAGTGAGCTTTTGTTTGTCTGAAACTTCAGGAAGAAGCACCTTGCCTTGGTCGAAGCGAAACTCTCCGACACCTTCAATAGCAAACTGGCCTTTGAATAGGACTTTAACGAAACGCGCCACCTGACGTGGACGGTAAGTAGAAAATTCTCTTAACATAATACAACCTCAATTCCATTTGAGTACAACAGCGGTTCCCCTGAACAAAGCTTTGTTCAAAGCACATTTTATAGCTAAATCCGTTAGCTAATAGCAAGATAATCTATTGTTTACCCTGATACTGTCGCATTATACCTTTTAGTAACAAGCTCGCAACTTATTTCTACACCGTACGATAAAAAAGTTAAAGAGGCATTTTTCAGATTTCATATTATACTTCCAATGCAAACCAATAAGCGGAACAAAAATATAATGAAAAACAAAACTCTACTGGCTTTTTTAGCCGCAGCCTCTCCACTCTTCGCCAATGCTCATAATCTATCCGTAGGCACTTCTTTACCTGCTGTCGATGTTAGCAATTATGGTGAAATTGTCCTAAACGACGGTAAAACAGGATATCAAGCTTGGGCAACCAATGATCTCCTAGGAAAAGTTCGCGTCGTTCAAGCTATCGCTGGCCGCAGCAGCTCTAAAGAGCTCAACGCACCACTGATGGCTGCAATTACAGCATCGAAATTCTCAGAAGACAGCTACCAAACCACCACCATCATCAACCAAGATGATGCTATTTGGGGGACTGGGTCTTTTGTTAAATCATCAGCCGAAAGCAGCAAAGAAGAGTTTCCATGGTCTTCTATGGTGCTAGATGAAGACGGAACGGTAGCTTCAGCATGGGCTTTAAAAGAAGAAAGCTCAGCGATCATCGTTCAGGACAAACAAGGTGAAATTTTGTTTGTTAAAGAAGGCGCACTCAATGAATCAGAAGTCGTTCAAGTCGTTGAGCTGATTAAAGCGAGTCTTTAATTAGATATTCGCGTCTTTTTCGAGACCTGACCAAAGGATATTGTTATATTATAACAGTATCCTTTTTTAATTCTGTGGTTAATTATCCTCATGTGGCAAAACACACCTAACAATGTGAAACGCAAAACAGGCTTCTTGCTAGGGCTCATGCTCTTGCTAAGCGTGCTAGCAGCCACCCACATGGTGGACATCGACCCAGAACATCATACTTCACATCATTGTGAGCTGTTTTCGATAAACCAATTCATCACGGCACACTCACTCCCACAGATTCCAGAGTTTCATTCAGAGTTTACTGTCGCCATAACAGAACCAGTAAGTTCGTTGCAGCGTTTGTATTTCGCTTATTTAGCTCGTTCCCCTCCTGTAAAGATCACTTAAATACCACTATTTTTTAATTAATCTTTATTCAGGAAAAAAAACATGAAACCTTCTATTTTAGCCGTTGTTATCGGCATGACTCTTTCTACTAATGTTCTTGCTAACGAAGAATTCCGCTCCCATGAAGCACACGTGCACGGTAAAGTTGAAGTAAACATCGCTCAAGACGGACAAGAACTGCTTGTTGAAGTGACAGCTCCAGGTGCCGATGTGGTTGGCTTTGAACATGCTCCAAAAACTGCTGAACAGAAGAAAATGTTTGAGCAAGCTATCGCACAATTAAACAAGCCAGAAGAACTATTTGATTTCAACAATGTAAGCTGTACGTTGAAATTCAAGTCAGTGACTAACACCTTGGAAGGCGATCATGATGACCATGAAGGCCATGACCACGCGGAACATGATCACGACGACCACGAAGGCCATGACCATGCAGAACATGATCACGACGACCATGAAGGCCATGACCATGCAGAACATGATCACGACGATCACGAAGGCCATGACCATGCAGAACATGATCACGACGACCACGAAGGCCATGACCATGCAGAACACGATCATGATGACCACGAAGGCCATGACCACTCAGAAGGTGGCCACGGTGAATTCACTGCCGAGTACCACTACCAATGTTCAGATATTGCTAATCTGAATAATGTTAATACTAAGTGGTTCTCAAAGTTCAGTAATACAAAGTCAATGACAGTGAACTTGCTAACAGACAGTGTTCAAACGCAAGAAGTTCTTAATGCAGAACGTGTTAGCTTCCGATTCTAACAATCATTAGATAGATTTTGCGTAGATAAACAGCCAAGTAAGCATTCACTTACTTGGCTTTTAAAACCGGTGTACTCGGGAATTAATTGTCATTTAGACTGTCCAGAAGAGACACCGCTTTAAATATTGGAGCTAGTATGTCTTTTGACAGTTCATCGCTTGTGGTCAAACTAGAAAATATCAGTTTTCGTTGGAAGCCCGAGTTACCCCCAACGTTAGAAATCCCTTCATTACATATCCAACCTAAAGAGCACCTTTTTATCAAGGGACCAAGTGGTTGTGGTAAATCAACACTATTGGGCTTACTCACAGGAATAAATCAGGCGCAACAAGGCGAAGTATCTATTTTAGGCCAAGACCTTACCCAGCTAACACCGCGTCAGAGGGATAAGTTCAGAGCCGATCATATTGGCTATATATTCCAACAGTTCAATCTACTGCCTTACTTGTCAGTCATCGATAACGTGACACTCCCTTGTCAGTTTTCAAAGATTCGCAAACAACAAGTTGCAGAAAGTCAGAACAGCCAGCAAGCCATTGCTCAAGATTTATTACTTAGACTAAAACTGCCTCAATCCTTAATGGACAAACCCGTTACTGAGTTGAGTATTGGTCAACAGCAACGTGTCGCTGCAGCCCGCGCCTTAATCGGACAACCTAAAATCATCATTGCCGATGAACCGACATCTGCTTTAGATCATGACAACCGAGAAGCCTTTATTGAGCTGTTACTAGAACAAGCTAATCAAGCGGGTTCCACGCTCATATTTGTTAGTCACGATCCAACGCTAGAAAAATTGTTCTCTCGAACCATAGATTTAAAAACTGTTAACCAAGCTAAGGTTATCGTATGAAAGTAATTACTCACTTAGCCCTAAAAAGCGTACTCAACCGTAAAGCAACTGCCATCCTGACGATTCTCACCGTGGCGGTTTCTGTCATTCTATTACTCGGTGTTGAACGTGTGAGAACCGAAGCCAAAAGCAGCTTTGCCAATACGATTTCAGGTACTGACCTTATCGTCGGTGGCCGCTCTGGTCAGGTCAATCTACTGCTTTATTCTGTATTCAGAATCGGTAATGCCACCAACAATATCGACTGGAAAAGCTATGAAGAATTTAGCCACCACAAAGCTGTAAAATGGGCTGTTCCAATCTCGTTAGGTGATTCTCACAAAGGGTTCCGAGTGATGGGCACCAATCATAGCTACTTTGAAAACTATCGTTACGGAAGTAAGCAGCCACTTACTTTTCAGAAAGGTAAAGAATTTAAAGGGTTATTTGATGTAGTAGTCGGTGCCGATGTCGCCAACAAACTAGATTACAAGATCGGTGATAATATCATTCTTGCTCACGGCATCAGTGACGTTGCCTTCAGCCGTCACGATAACCTCCCCTTCACTATCGTAGGTATCCTTTCCCCAACAGGAACACCAGTAGACAAAACGGTTCATGTTTCATTAGAAGCTATTGAAGCAATCCATGTCGGATGGGAATCAGGAGCAAACCTAGGACATACGCCGGATGCTGAAGTACTAAAGCAACGTGACTTCCAACCTAAGCAAATTACCGCAATGATGCTTGGGCTCAACTCGAAGATCCAAACCTTTGCACTGCAACGAGAAATCAATAACTACCGCCAAGAACCTTTAAGCGCCATTATGCCGGGCATTGCTCTACATGAATTGTGGGGCATGATGGCCGTTGCCGAACAAGCACTATTAATTGTGTCGGGGTTTGTTGTCGTTGCTGGATTATTGGGAATGCTCAGTAGTCTGCTCACTAGCTTACAAGAACGACGTAGAGAAATGGCGATCCTCCGAGCGATGGGAGCAAGACCTCGCCATGTCTTTGGCTTGCTGATTAGTGAAGCCAGTGCCCTCACCTTCCTTGGCATAACCTTGGGTGTCGCACTCTTGTTTGCCCTGATCGCAGTAGTTGCTCCAATTGTGCAACAAAGTTATGGTATCAATATATCGATATCTGCAATCACGCCTCATGAGTGGAAACTGCTTATGCTGGTACAAATTGCAGGGATCATTATCGGCTTTATTCCCGCTTTCCGGGCTTACCGTCAGTCATTGTCTGATGGCATGACTATTCGAATCTAAATTAGGAACCTACGATGCAACGCAAATTCCTACTGATACTTGGACTACTTTTATTCCCATTTATCAGCACAGCTCACGCTGAAACAACTCAGAATGACGAATCGGTATTAACACTTGAGTGGATTGACTTAATTCCAGAATCGGAACGAGCTCAACTAGACTCATTTGGCATGCCGATGGTTAACCACGACAGTATGGACAAACCTCAACAATCGACAATTGGCGCTGTTCGCCCAGAGTTAAATGGCAGCACAGTAAAGATTCCTGGTTTTGTGATTCCACTGGAAGGCGATGAGAATATGATCACTGAGTTTCTGCTAGTGCCGTATTTTGGCGCATGTATTCACGTACCACCACCACCACCGAATCAAATCATCTACGTGAAGTTCCCAAAAGGTGCACCAATACAGCAATTATGGGATGTGGTTTATTTAGTAGGTACGCTGAAAACTGAGTCAATAAGCCACGACTTAGCACAAACAGGTTATCTTATTGAAGGCACTGCGATTGAAGAATATGACGACATGTAGTCATTAGAAGGGTGGCTCAAGGATGAGCTGCCGTCACTGAACAAATGATCTTATTCAATAACAGTTTCATAACGATGTTGTTTATCTAATTTACGCGATGTAATTAGATAGATAAGCTAGCACAGCCACATATGTAGCGAGTAATAACCCTATGCCAAGCTGTTTCTTCAGCTTGTTATCATTGACTTGATTCATAACTCCTCCTTGAGAATTACAACAAATTTAACATTTTATTATCATTAGCAAAAGTAAAATTTTGTTTAAACCTTCAACTCTGCACGTAAAATCTAGCCACCATTAAGATAAAGAGTTACATTTTAGACAGTTAAGTCGTCTCGTCACGGTACTCTTATGTCAGAAATCAAACAGCCAGTAATCATTGATCATGCCAGCGATACACAGCATAAGCATGAGAAAAAGCCTCATATCGCCGACAGTGCCAGCAGAATGTTACACATAGCACAAAGCTTCGGCTTAGATTCCTTAATCAATCATGGTGCAAAACCAACCGATAAAAGTGAAAGTACACTAATCGAACGGGCACTATTACGTGAGAAGAAACGTAAAGAGTTGCGTCAAAAGAACCTAGAGCAGATTCTTAAACTGGCACACTCTTCATGTAAAGATGAAGCAGCTGGAGATCCTGATCAGGACTGGCTATACCGTTTTTTCGATATGGCGCAAGAGATCCACAATACATCGATGCAGAGGCTATGGGCTCAAGTACTGAAACGAGAAGTCACCAACCCAGGCTCGACGTCGATGAAGGCGCTTCAGATCTTAAAAGACATGACACCAAAAGAAGCGCTCACCCTACAAAGAGCCGCGTCACTGGGTTGTAGCTTTGGTGGTGATAACAGCAGAAAGCTATTACTCGGTTTTAAAACCCATGCTGGTATATTTAACTTTGGCAAAAGAGATACTACCAACACCATCAACCTTGGTGGACACAACCTGCCCTACTCAAGCCTATTACACCTGATTGAACTGGGTATTATTTTGGGGACTGAGTTAGAGTCTGGTGAGATTGATTTCGATCCAGCGTTACACTTGACTTACCAAGGTAAGAGCATGTCACTGGCGCCTATATCAAAAGGGGTTAAGCTGGTTTACTACCGATTCAGCCCAACAGGCAATGAACTTTGTACCTTGCTTGGGAATAAACCTAACATGCAGTACTACGACCAACTGATTGCATTATTGAACCACAAATTCACAGTACAGACAGAAGTCAAAAGCAGTGTTAACTACACCGTCTAGGTAATAAACGGTGTAGTTAATGAACGGTGTAGGTAATGAAGTATATTTAGAAGAATAAAGAGAAATTAGAAGATAGGTTTCTTGTCTCGGTAAACCAAGGCTGCACTACTTATAAGTCGTGAATAAGCAGTAAGTAAGTGAGCAGCTTTAGTCATACCAACGATCTCAATTGGCTAAAATATTACGCTTCTCTAATGCGTCAATACATAACTCTACCAGCTCATCGAGTGTCTTCTCACCTGCCGGTAGATTAATCTCAGGATTCTCAGGCGCCTCATAAACAGAGCTAATACCCGTGAAGTTTGGAATTTCTCCAGCGCGAGCTTTCTTATACAGACCTTTAGGGTCACGCTGCTCACACACCTCTAGCGGCGTGTTGACAAACACTTCAAGAAATTCACCTTCCGGCAGTAAGTCTCGCACTAACTGTCTTTCAGCTTGATGCGGAGAAATAAAAGCCGACAGTACGATTAATCCTGCGTCCGCCATCAACTTTGCCAACTCGCCTATGCGACGAATATTCTCACGACGATCCTGCTCTGAGAAGCCAAGATCGCTACACAATCCGTGACGAACATTATCACCATCCAACAAGTAAGTATGGTAACCAAGCTGTGCTAAGCGATTTTCTAATGCTCCAGCGACTGTCGACTTACCAGAACCAGATAATCCCGTGAACCAGAGCACGGCTGGCTTTTGTGATTTCAGATCAGAGCGGAATGTTTTATCAATCGAGTGCTGATGCCACACAACATTCTCATCTTTTGGTTTGAGTACTGCGGTCATAATTAGTCCTTTAAATAAACAGCATTAAAATGGGAAAAAATAAGGAATTAGGGTCAATACCAAGCCCGAATAGACAATCGAGATTGGAATACCAATGCGCAAATAATCCGTAATATGATAATTACCTACGCTATATACGAGTAAATTGGTTTGGTAACCATAAGGAGAGATAAAGCTAGCACTGGCGCCAAACAACACCGCCATGATAAATGGCATTGGGTCAACGCCATAGCCTACTGCCATGCTATAACCAATCGGGAACGAGAGTGCTGCCGCCGCATTATTGGTCACAAGTTCAGTAAGAACCAGAGTCATGAAGTAGGTCGCTACTAAGGCACCAAACACGCCCCAGCCATTGAAGGCCTCTATGAACATCAACCCCATACGTTCAGACAATCCAGATGAAATCATCAGTTGAGCAATAGAAAGTGCTGAGCCAACGATCACCACAATATCAACCGGAAAACGGCGACGAAGCTCACCGAGTTGTACCACACCAAATGCTACCAGCAGTAATAAAAAACCCGCTAACCCTTTAATGATAGGTACTGCATCGACAAGCGATAAGCCAATGACACTAGCGAAGCCAAGCAAAACAAACGTCGATTTATCAGCATCAAGCTTGGCACTTGAGTCTAGGTCATTCATCAACACAAACTCTTTATTGTGTTGCTGACGTTGCTCTTCAAAGCGTTTACTAGGAACCAAAATTAGAGTATCACCAGCGGTCAATGTGATATTCCCTAGCCCACCTTCAAGGCGTTCGTGGCCACGGCGGATAGCAACGACAACCGCATCAAAGCGATCTCTAAATTGGCTAGTTTTTAAGGTCTTATTACAGAAGCTTGCCGATGAGCTCACCACGACCTCAACAAAACTTTGTCCGTTTAGGTGATGTTGACCAAACAGGGTTAACCCTTGGATTTCCTGCAGTGTCGCAACACTCTCAACGTCACCACAAAACAACAGTCGGTCACGAGCTTGAAGAATGAAATCAGGATCAATAGACGCCGTTGTTTTACCGTCTCGAATCACTTCAGCTAAAAACAGTTTTCTCAGCGCTCGGAGGTTATTTTCGCTTACGCTTCTGCCTACTAAAGGCGAGCCTGGTTCAACTCTTGCTTCTAAAAAGTAAGGCAGATCGTCCTGCGATCCATCATCGTAGCTTGGTAAGAAATAACTCAAGGGAATAAGGATCAACACACCACCAACCAGCACAGCCAAGCCGATCAAGGTTGGCGCAAAGAAGCTTAGGCTCGGCAGCCCAGCATCCTCAACAAAGCTATTGATGATCAAATTGGTTGAGGTGCCGATCAATGTCAGGGTTCCACCTAGGATGGCAGCGTATGACAAAGGAATTAACAGTTTAGAAGGTGCATGTTGTTGGTTGCGTTTGATCGCCCCGATCAAAGAAACAACCACTGCGGTATTATTAGTAAAAGATGAAAGTAACGCTGTGGAAATACCCAACTTCGCAACCACGGTACCTAGCCTACCTTCAGAGATATTACGGCTAACCCAACTGATTAAGCGAGTTTTCTCCAACGCACTTGATGCGAGGATAAGAAGAATTAAAGTCAGTAACGAGGAGTTAGTGAAGTTATTGGCTAAGCTCGACAAATCGATCATGCCAGCCATAAAAGCAATAAACGCCGCGCCAGCAAAGATAAAGCTTGGCTTAATACGGGTAACGAGCAGGCAAGTAATGATGCCGAGCAAAATCGCTAATACAAATCCTTGTTGCCACATATACCCGTCCTTTATGGCGGAAACGATGGGTTTCCGCCTGATTCAATAAGCTGTTACTTAGTCGTTTATGACTTCAGTAATTGGCTTAGATCTTTGGCATCCCAATGTGGGAAGTGCTTGCGTACCAATGCGTTGAACTCAAGTTCAAATGCAGAGAAGTTACCTACTTGCTGTTCAACAGAGTCCAAACGGTCTCGAATCAAGCCAGCGCCAACCGTTACATTGGTAAGACGATCAATAACGATAAAGCCACCGGTATCGGCACTTTCACGATATTTATCCAGCGCGACAGTCTCGTTCAATGACCATTCACACAAACCAATACCATTGAGTGGTAATTCATCCACGTCGTAAGTCGACAAGTTATTGATGTCATACTGGTGACGAACCGTTTCAACCTGGCCGACGGTTTTCTTGCCTGCGATTTTGATATCGTAAGCTTTACCCGGTTGCAGTGGTTGCTCAGTCATCCACACGATATCTGCCAATACATGGTTCGTTGATTCAATCTGAGCGTTTTCCAACACAATCAAATCACCACGGCTGATATCGATCTCATCTTCAAGAGTCAGCGTTACCGCCAAACCCGCTTGCGCCGATTCAAGTTCGCCATCAAAGGTCACAATGCTTGCCACCTTAGAGGTTTTGCCTGATGGCAACGCCTTGATTTCATCACCTACGCTAACGCGACCAGAGGCAACGGTGCCTGCAAAACCACGGAAGTCTAAATTAGGACGATTCACGTATTGAACCGGGAAACGGAATTCACCCGCAGAGCGCTTTTGATCAATATCTACGTTTTCTAGAACTTCTAGTAGAGATGGACCTTCAAACCATGCTAACTCTTTGCTTGGCGCTGCAACGTTGATGCCCTCAAGCGCCGAAACCGGTAAGATCTGAATATTAGTTTCACCCTCGAGGTTTTCAGCAAATTCTAAATACTGATCACGAATCTCTTCAAAACGATCTTGTGAGTATTCCACCAGATCCATCTTGTTTACTGCCACAATAAAATGCTTCAAACCAAGCAGGTTCGAAATAAACGAGTGACGACGAGTTTGATCCAGAACGCCCTTACGAGCATCAATCAAGATCACAGCCAGATCACACGTTGAAGCGCCTGTTGCCATGTTGCGCGTGTACTGCTCATGTCCTGGGGTATCAGCAATAATGAACTTACGTTTTTGAGTCGAGAAGTAGCGATAGGCCACATCAATCGTAATACCTTGCTCACGCTCAGCCTGCAAACCATCAACAAGCAATGCCAAATCAGGCTTCTCACCTGTAGTACCCACTCGTTGGCTATCAGAGTGAACCGCCGCTAGCTGATCTTCATAAATCTGTTTTGTATCATGGAGTAAACGACCGATTAACGTACTTTTGCCATCATCGACTGAGCCACAAGTTAAAAATCTAAGCATAGATTTATGCTGATGCTGACTTAGATAACCTTCAATCCCTAGTTCAGCCAATTCGGCTTCTACTGCACTATTCATTTTTCTTTCCTTAGATTCTTAGAAATAACCTTGGCGCTTTTTCAGCTCCATAGAGCCCGACTGATCATGGTCAATCGCTCGACCTTGACGCTCACTAGAAGTGGCTACCAGCATCTCTTCAATAATGCCTGTTAGCGTATTCGCCTCAGATTCAACCGCTCCGGTTAATGGGTAGCAACCTAAAGTACGGAAACGAACACTTTTCTCTTCAATCACTTCACCTTCTTGCAGCTCCATACGGTCATCATCCACCATGATCAGCATGCCATCACGCTCAACCACAGGGCGTTTATCTGAAAGGTAAAGTGGAACAATATCGATGCTCTCTAGGTAGATATATTGCCAAATATCGAGCTCAGTCCAGTTAGATAACGGGAATACACGAATGCTTTCACCCTTATTAACCTGACCGTTGTAGGTGTGCCAAAGCTCTGGACGCTGGTTTTTTGGATCCCACGTATGGTTCTTATCGCGGAAAGAATAAACACGTTCTTTCGCACGAGATTTTTCTTCATCACGACGCGCACCACCAAAAGCCGCATCGAACCCATACTTGTTTAACGCCTGCTTAAGGCCCTGTGTTTTCATGATGTCAGTGTGCTTCGAAGAACCATGCACAAATGGGCTACACCCCATTTCGATACCTTCAGGGTTCTTGTGCACTAATAACTCAAAACCATACTTTTTGGCTGTGCGGTCACGAAACTCAATCATCTCGCGAAATTTCCAATCCGTATCAACGTGCAATAGTGGGAATGGAATCTTGCCTGGATAAAACGCTTTGCGAGCTAAATGAAGCATCACAGAAGAATCTTTACCGATTGAGTACATCATCACTGGGTTATCAAACTCAGCCGCCACTTCGCGAATAATATGGATACTTTCCGCTTCGAGCTGTTTTAGGTGGGTTAAACGTTCTTGGTCCATTTCAGTGCTTCCTTTAAGGCTCGCGTTACGAGCAATTCATTACTTGGTCTTGCCAAGCATGGGATTTAACTCATTCACTTGGGTGAATGGGAGTATTGGCACTAGAAGAAAACAGAAGCTACGTTTGAGCTATCCTTGCTATTCATCTGCCTGATACGTCCTTGATATAGACATTATGACGAGCCTCTCATATTACTGGAAATTCTAAAATTTCATTTTTTATTCGAAAAGCTGATAAGGGATGGGATTTATCGATAAACAGGTGAAATGAATGGACTATTATTATCGATATCATTTGTACATTGATTGAGCAGCTTTGGGAGGCGTCTTGCAGAACACCATAAAGTAATCGATCTAAGTCACGAATTAACATTCGTTGTAATCATTGTTTCATTCGGTTTTGTTACATTACGCAACGAATTTTCTACTAATCCACTTTGGAGCTCCAAAATGAAAGTTGCAATGAAACCTTTATCATTGGCTGTACTTGCAGGTCTTGGTTTGACTTTAGCAGGCTGCACAACAACACCAGATACCGATGAAGTGATTAAACTACGTGTCGTAGAAACGACGGACATCCATACCAACCTAATGGATTACGACTACTACAAAGACAAGCCATCGAAAAAAATCGGCTTAGCACGTACTGCAACTCTAGTAAAAGAAGCTCAAAACGAAGTAACCAATAGCGTATTAGTTGATAACGGTGATTTGCTGCAAGGTAGCCCAATGGGTGACTACATGGCAGACAAAGGCATCGAAGCTGGTGAAGTTCACCCTGCGTACAAAGCAATGAATCAACTAAGCTACGACGCTGCAAACCTAGGTAACCACGAATTCAACTACGGTCTTGAGTTCCTAGAAGAGTCTATCAACGATGCTGATTTCCCATACATCAGTGCCAACGTTTACGACGCAGAAACCAAAGAACACTACTTCACGCCTTACATCATCAAGACGCATACGTTCGAAGATACTGCTGGCGTAGAGCATGAAGTAAAAGTCGGCTACATCGGTTTCGTTCCACCACAAATCATGACGTGGGATAAGAAGAACCTTGAAGGCAAAGTGATCGCTCGTGACATCATTGAGACAGCTAACGAGCTAGTGCCTCAAATGAAAGCAGAAGGCGCTGAAGTTATCGTTGCTATCCCTCACTCAGGCGTATCAACTGACCCTTACAAAAATGGCGAAGAGAACTCAACGTTCTACCTCTCTGAAGTAGATGGTATCGATGCAATCGCATTCGGCCACTCTCATGCAGTATTCCCAGGTAAAGGTTTTGATGACATTCAAGGCATCGACAACGAAACGGGCACAATGAATGGCGTTGCGGCAGTAATGCCTGGTCGTTGGGGTAGCCACGTTGGTGTTATGGACCTAACACTTGCACAAAAAGACGGTAAGTGGGAAGTCGTTAAAGGCCAATCAGAAGCACGCCCTATCTACGACAAGATCGAGAAGAAATCGCTTGCTGCTGCAGATGAAGGTATCGTAACGGCACTAGAAAAAGACCATGCAGGTACTCGTGAGTTTGTTAACCAACCTATTGGTAAAGCAGACGACGTGATGTACAGCTTCCTATCTCTAGTACAAGACGATCCAACAGTACAAATTGTTAACCTTGCACAGAAAGATTACGTAGAACAGTTCATCCAAGGTGACCCAGACCTAGACGGTATTCCAGTATTGTCAGCGGCAGCGCCTTTTAAAGCCGGCGGTCGTAAAAATGACCCAGCTAACTTCACTGAAGTGGAATCAGGTCAACTAACGTTCCGTAACGCAGCCGATTTATACCTTTACCCGAACACGTTAGTCGCAATGAAGGTAACGGGTCACGAAGTACAAGAGTGGCTTGAGTGTTCAGCTGGTCAGTTCAACCAAGTTGATGTTAACTCGACAGCACCACAACAGTTGATCGAGTGGGATAACTTCCGTACTTACAACTTTGATGTTATCGACGGTGTTGATTACCAAATCGACGTAACACAACCTGCGAAATACGATGCAAACTGTAAAGTGGTTAACCCTGAGTCTCAACGTATTGTTGGCCTAACTTACCAAGGTAAGCCAATCGACATGAAGCAAGACTTCTTGATCGCAACCAACAACTACCGTGCATACAGTGCTAAGTTCCCAGGTACAGGCGAAGATTTCATCGCATTTGATGCACCAGATGAAAACCGCACTGTTCTTGCTAACTACATCTCTCGCGTAAGCAAAGAGCAAGGTCAAGTTAGCCCAAGCGCAGATAACAATTGGTCATTTGCTCCAATCAAAACGGATAACAAGCTAGATATTCGCTTTGAAACATCTCCAAGTGACAAAGCGGCTGAATTCATCAAAGAAAAAGGTCAATACCCGATGAAACGTGTTGCGACTGACGATGTTGGTTTTGCTGTTTACCAAATTGACTTAACTAAATAGATAGCTTTATTAATCAATAGTTAATGTTATTAAAGGCTGAGTTTAACGACTCAGCCTTTTTCTTTTCTTATGTAAGATCCCCCACTCCAAGCCCGGGTTTTTTAACTACAAACTCTCGTTAAATCCACTTTTAAAATATCAAACATTTCGCTTCAATCTTGACTTAAACAACGCATTCCACAGTACTGGTCGAACAAAGCAAGTACAAAAAATCCTCCATCACCTGTAAGTTTTTCCCCGCTCCTCCTGTCTATTTAATTTACTACACTCAATGAATGATCATTAAGCCATTCATTTATAGGATAGATAAGGATATTTAATGAGCAGCGTCGAGAGCATTCAAGCATGGTTACATTCAGGGGAGGAGTCGTTGCTATGGCTGATGTTTGGCATCATCGCGCTTTCTTACCTGCTTGAAGATCTTGCGATTGTTACGGCAGCTGGTTTAGCAACTCAAGGGCTCATTCTTCCTCAATATGCGTTGCTTGCCATTTTCATCGGTATTGCCACTGGTGACTTGGGACTCTATTACCTAGGAAAATCAGGACGTTACTTCAGAGGCGTTCGTTACAAAGCCCTCACTAATAAGTACTTTCGTTCGCTTCGTACTAAATTACGTCAGAACGCGTTCAGCAGCCTTTTTGTCATCCGCTTTATCCCGGGGCTTCGCACTGTTGGCTTTACCTTAAGTGGCTTTTTCGCAATTCCACTTCCTACTTTTTTGTTTGCTGTCATTAGTGCTACTGCGATCTGGACTGGCATTGTCTTCTCTACCATCTACTATTTAGGGACATCAGCGTGGCTGCAAGCCTCTGAATATCAATGGATCGTCATCCCGTGTGCCATCGCTTTACTGTTTATCGGTAATCGATTAATGAATAAAACCTACTCTAGAGGATTATCATGAGTTCACCGAAAGATATTCGCATCATCCCTGCGCATCAAATCAATGCAGGTATGCCTCTGCTTGAAAAAGATACCGTGCGTAGTGTCTCTCCTTATGAATTCCTTCCGACTTGGTTTTTTTACACTCCAGTAGTGGTTCAAAGCTTGATGCAAGGGTTACGGCACTTTGACTGGGCACTGCCGCTCATCGCCAACCCAAGCATTAAGTTGAGTGGCATGGTAGGTGAATCAAAACACGAAATATTAAGCCTTGCCGGATCATCAAGTCAGCGTTGGATCTCTCCGTTTATTACCCTAACCAAAACGGATCTTAATAGTAAAAAACAAACCGAAGATGCACTCAGTGCGCTAACACAATCGGATCTTGACTTCCCCATAGTGGCGAAACCGGATCTTGGCTGTCGAGGCGTTGGCGTTAAGCTGATCAACACACAAGATCAACTTGAGCAATATGTTGAATCTTTTCCAAATAATGCTCGCTTTCTACTGCAAGAAAAGGCGCCTTATCAAGCCGAAGCTGGCGTTTTCTATGTGCGCTACCCAAATAAAAAGCAAGGCGAGATCATCTCGATCACACTCAAATACTCGCCAATGGTAACGGGTGATGGTTCCTCGACACTCAAACAGTTAATTGAAAATAGCCCGCGTGCTGGGCAACTTAGTCACCTATATCTGCCAAGGCATGAAGATAAATTAGATCAAGTGCTCGCAGAGGGTGAAGAATTCCAACTCGCGTTTGCAGGTAGTCATAGCCGTGGCTGTATCTTCCGAGACGGCAATCAATACATCACCCAAGCTTTGACCGAACGCTTAGATGAGATATTCGACGACTTCGATGGCTTCCACTTTGGCCGACTCGACGTCAAGTTTAAGGACATGCACAGCCTAATGAACGGCGAGGATTTCACGATCCTTGAGGTCAATGGCGCAAGCAGTGAGGCTGGGCATATCTGGGATCGCAACACACCACTGCGAGAGATATTTTCTACGCTACTTTTGCAATACCGCATTCTTTTTGATATTGGCGCTCAGCAAAAACAACGAGGCCATAAGACTCCTTCTTTCAAGAGCTTATTCGCTGCGTGGCAAGAAGAGCGACGTCTTGTTCAACAATATCCGACCACTGACTAACTTTGTACGAGGACCATGAATGAACCCCATAGCCCAACCGAGCGCCCTCACTTCTTTCTCTCCTAGTATCACAGGAGCGGTAGAAATATTAAATCAGGGTCTAGAATTTTTGTTAGCGATATCTGACAGCGACTATCTGACACGAGCAAAGCCGCACGTCACAAGCTCTATTGGTGAGCATACTCGTCATACGCTCGATCTTTTTCACGCTTTAATTTTAAAAGAGAATGCGACCGTTGATTACAACACTCGTCGTCGTGGTCATCCCGTCGAATACGACAGATCGATTGCGTTGAAAGAGATCCACTATGTGATCAACTGGCTTGAACGATTAGACCGCAGAGATCTCGAAACGCCTATCATGATCCAAACCGAAGTTTCAATGGATACCCAGGTATTCGCCAGCCTGCCTTCAACGTTAGAAAGAGAGGTCACCTTTGCAGCCCTGCATGCCAATCATCACTATGCGATGATCAAGGTGATCACCACCTTTTTAGATATCGAAACCTGCAACACCTTTGGTTATGCCCCTACCACTAGCAGCTACCTGAGGGAGCAATAAAATGTGTTCAGTATCTTGGCTGCTTGAAGAAAATGGCTATCAAGTTTTCTTTAATCGTGATGAACAAAAGACGCGAGCACTGGCGATGCCACCTAAACAATATCGAGTCAACGGCGTCGATATCATCATGCCACTCGACCCAACCGGTGGTGGTAGCTGGATCAGTATTAATGAGTTCGGACTTTCGCTATGTCTGCTCAACAACTATCAAGGCACCGTTCCTGCTGGCCCTTTGATCAGCCGCGGTTTGTTGCTCAAGAACTTATCATCGAGTCACAGCATTACTCAGATTTCTGAGGCATTTCATAAGCTCGACTTACACTCTTTTGCTCCATTTACCTTGTTGGCTTTCGCGCCGAATTTAACTCAGAACAATGGTTTAGTTATCGCCTTCATGTGGGATGGTATTCAACAAAAAATAGTCGACACCGATTCACCGTTATTCTCATCCGGTGTTGAACTATTGCGAGTGCAAGCCTACCGACAAGCTAAGTATGACCAGCTTATGGAGACAGGTAAGAATCAGCAGAACTTGCTTAGGTTTCACTCTCACCATCACAGCGAAGAGCCTCATTTAGCGACCTGTATGCATCGTGAAGACGCGCACACCGTGAGCTTTACACACTTACGCAATCTACACGGCCAAGCCTCTATGTTTTACGCACCCGGCTCGCCTTGTGAACCCATTAAACCATGCCAGATAAATCAACAGCGTTTTACCTTCGATTTATCACCAGCAATCAATCTATAGATGGAGTCCATCATGAGAAAACTATTAACCATGGTCATGCTACTTGTTAGCCCTTACGTATTTGCTGCAGACGAAATCTACACCGGATTCTTTAGCAGCAAGGCGCTCGATGGCTACGATACCGTCGCTTATTTCACTTCAGGTAAGCCTATTGAAGGCAGTAAAGACTTCAGCACAGAGTACAAAGGTGCGAACTGGTATTTCTCTTCTGAAAAGAATCTGACTTTATTTGTTAATAATCCTGAAAAATATGCCCCTCAATATGGTGGCTATTGCGCTTGGGCTGTTTCAGCAAAAAGTGACTTTGCACCCGGTGACCCTAATCAATGGACAATTGTTGATAACAAGCTGTACCTCAACTACGACCAAGAGATTAAGCAACGTTGGGAACAAGACCGAGCACAGCATATTCAAAAAGCCGACACCGTTTGGCCGCAACTGATCAAGTAAAGGAATAATCATGACATTGACTCCAGCTAAGCATATCCCTGCGGCATTTATCGCTTTCGTATTTATTCAGTCGCTATTTTTTAAGTTCACCGGCTCATACGAAACTGAGCATATCTTTGGCACCCTAGCTACATGGTCAGGCCTAAGCTGGTTTGGCTCATTTGGCGGCTACTTAATTGGTGGCGCTGAGCTGATTGCAGCCATTCTGTTGTTCACACGGTGGCATGGCCTTGGTGCCATCATGAGTGTAGGGATTATGAGTGGCGCGATTTTCTTCCACTTATTTACGCCATTAGGTATCCAAATGCCTGAGTTTAATGCGGCAGGTGAAATTGTCGGTTATGACGGCGGATTATTGTTTGGCATGGCATGCCTAGTCTGGCTATGCGGTGCATTTTTAAGTGTTAAAGATTTCAAGAATCAAGACGGTTTCCTACACAACTTTAGTCAATAAGGTAGCTATATTATGATTGATAGTCCTTTTCGTTTACCACGTTACACACCTTTTGGCTTAGGTGAGTCTGTTGTCGAGTGGGCAACTGGGCTATCTAAGCTAGACAAACTCTATCAAGATAGACCGAATGAGTTATCTAGCTTTGAATTCATGCACCACACCCTGTCGGCATTGAACATCGACTATTCTGTTTCAGCAGGCTCCACTGATAATATCCTTGAAGAAGGACCTGTAGTCATTGTGGCTAACCACCCGCTTGGCGCGATTGAAGGTGTGATCCTTGCTGATCTCGTAGGATCGGTAAGGAAAGATGTGAAGGTGTTGGCGAATGAGTTGCTCAAGCGATTGCCTGAACTGGATGATCTTTTCATCGGTGTCGATGTATTTAACAGTAAAGAATCGAAACGCACCAATGCAAAAGCCATTCGAGATGCCAATCGTCACTTGTCCGATGGCGGACTTTTGATTGTGTTCCCTGCGGGCGAAGTATCGAGTTACCGTAAAGGGGCAAAAACACTGACAGACATCGAATGGAGCAAATCCGTTGCCAAGTTCGTCAAGCGTCATCAAGCCACTACGGTTCCTATCTTCATCAATGGTAAAAACAGTGAGCTTTTCTATCAAGCTGGCCGTGTTCATCCTTTGTTGAGAACCGCTCTACTCGGGCGCGAACTTCTTAATAAGCAAGCGACTACTATCTCTATCTCTATTGGCTCATCGATTCCGTATTCAGAGATAAAATCGTTTGAAAAAGAGATGGATATCGTCAACTATCTGCGACTCAATACCTATCTGATGAGTCAACAAGATAGCCTTAGCACAGCAGTCCATACCCCATCTTTTGACACTCAAGTGATAACGCCAATCTCACCAGAAGTATTGTCAATCGAGATTAATTCGCTCCCTGAAGAGATGAAACTGCTCGAGCAAGGTGACTTCGAAGTCTACTGCACACCAAGCCAATCAATCCCCAACTTGATGCGAGAAATTGGTCGAGTGAGAGAAGAGAGTTTCCGAGAAGTCGGAGAAGGCAGCGGACTTGCCTGTGACTTAGATGAGTATGACCTTTACTACCATCAACTGTTTGTGTGGAACAAAACCAAGGCTGAGTTAGTGGGCGCTTACCGACTTGGTATGGTCGACAAGCTAATCGCAGAACACGGGCTTGATAAGCTCTACTCTCGTAGCCTGTTTAACTACAATCAAGAGTTCATTGACACCTTAGATAACAGTATTGAACTTGGACGCTCAGTAGTGAGTAAGCCTTATCAGAAGAGTCTTAATTCACTGTTGCTCTTATGGAAAGGCATCGCGGCCTTTGTATATCGCCACCCTCAATATACCCATTTGTTTGGTCCGGTCAGTATCAGTAATGATTACAGCCACAATGCGCGTTTATTAATAGCGACCACCTTATCCATACATCATTACGATGAACAAAAAGCGAATCTGGTATCTCCTTCATCACCACTCAATACCAGTAATAATGTGTTCTGGCAAAACCACCTGCTCTCTTCACTAGCAAGTGTACCTCTGCTGTCAAAAGTATTGGCCCGTATGGAGCAAGGAAAAGGCCTACCTGTCTTATTGCGCCAATACCTTGGAATGAACGGTAAGCTGGTGTGTTTTAACGTCGACCCTTCATTTAATGATGCTCTGGATGGCTTGATTGTGGTTAATCTCAAGAAAGTACCATTGAAAACCCTAGGTAAATACATGGGAAGAGACCTCGCTCAAGATTATCTAGAACAGCACGCTCGACGTTGATTTCGCCTGCTCTGTACCTACACTCAAATAAGTGCGATGATTTCGGCACTTATTTGGGTTAGGTTATTTTCATGCACACCTCTTTTATCGAACAACTACAAAGCTTCGACTTCTCTCAAAGTCAGATTGAATCTCTATTAGCCGTCGCGAAACCGCTTGAACTGCCAACAAGACATATCCTCATCAATCAAGGAGAAATGGCGAGCTCAATCTACTTTGTACTTGAAGGCTTGTGCCATGCTTGCTACCTCACAGACGACGGTAAGCAATACAGCAAAGAGTTCTATTGGGAGCAAGACTGGATCATCGGCTTTGAGAGTTTGATAAAGAACCAAGCGTCCCCTTACCTACTAGAAACACTCACACCAATAACACTGTTAGAGCTACCAATGAACGCCGTTATCGAATGGCGCGCATCAAACAACCTTTTGTATTTAAAGTTGTTAGAAACTCAGCTAATGCATAAAGAAAACAAAGAACGCTTTATGCTGCTCTATACCCCAGAGCAACGTTACCAACTGTTCTGTGAACACTACCCCGATCTTGAGCAGCGCTTGAACGACAACCAAATTGCGGCTTACCTAGGTATAACCGCGATCAGTCTGAGCAGAATTAAAGGTCGAATTAACAATAGTTAATGCCAATAATCATCGCACATAGTACATTCAGAGCATCGATAATCTCTGGATGTAAACATGATCACTTGGCACTCAATTCCTTTCTCTGAACTTTCAACACAACAGCTTTATCAACTACTTAGATTACGAGTTGATGTATTTGTGGTTGAGCAAACTTGCCCCTATCCAGAGCTCGACGGTAAAGATACACTCGCAGGTGTCCATCACTTACTTGGCTACGCCAATGAAGAGTTAGTGGCATGTGCACGTTTATTACCACCAGGCGCCAGTTACGACAATACAAGCATTGGCCGAGTTGCGACTAAACAATCTGCAAGAGGTAATGGTTTAGGGCATCAGCTAATAACAGAAGCATTGATGCGCTGTGAGACTCTTTGGCCTAAGACGACCATCGATATAGGAGCACAACAGCATCTTGAACACTTCTATGCGAACCACGGGTTCAAAACTATCTCAGAGATGTATCTGGAAGATGATATTCCCCATGTAGATATGAGATTAGAAAAGTAATGTCAAACATCACTGTCGGTATTTTATTGCTGATCGCGGGGAATCTGTTTGCCTCTTTTTCGGACGTAGCGGTAAAGCTACTGAATGGCGAAGTGCCACCTCTTCAGTATATTTTTTTTCGACAGTTGATATCTCTGCTCATCATCACCCCTTTGTGGCTACAGCAGAAAAAAGAACAACGGCGCTTACAACAAGCTAAAGTGACCTTTATTCGAGGACAACTGATCCTAATCGGCAGCGGATGTATGGTCGTTGCGATCACTCACTTGTCTTTGGCGACCGCCAATGCGGTGTTTTATATCGCCCCTCTACTGATGCTACCGCTCTCAATGTTTCTACTGAAGGAGCAACCGGCACTCGGTAAGGTTGTCGCGACAACCATAGGCTTCATTGGTGCGCTGATTGTATTAAGGCCTTCGCAATTTCACTGGGCAGCACTGTTTGCATTAGGCACAGCACTTACCCTAGCGCTATTTAATGTCTTAGTAAGAAAGCTTCCCAGTGAACAAACTGTCGTCACTACGCTGTGGTGGACAACGTTTTGTTCAATACCTGCTTCATTGGTACTTTGCCTCGTATACTGGCAACCCGTGTCTATGGACAATTTGGGATACATCGCACTGAGTGCAACACTCATATTAAGCTATAACGGCCTTGCGGTTGCGGCCTATCAGAAAGCACACTCAAGCCAAATAGCATTGGCAGAATATTCGGGGCTAGTTTTTGTCGCGATTATTGGTGCGGTATGGTTCGATGAGATTCCAGATACGTTAACCTTTATCGGAATTATGTTGATTATTTTGCCGCTCGCCCCTTTCAAGCGACCAAAAAAAAGAGCTAATCATTAGCTCTTTTCTGTCTGATATTTATTCTAACTACACGCTTATAACGAGTAGTTCGATTTTATTTACTGCGACCAAAGCCACCATCAGATAAACGGAAAAACATCACCGAAGTATCGCCTTTTTCTAGCTGAAGAATATCCAATTGACCGGTTTCGGCAAGTTTAAAGCGAACTAGCTGACCTTTTCGGATCTGACTTAACGGCTTATCAGAACCTTCAATACGCACTAAGGCATTCAGGTCAGACAACGGTAAATCGTTGTTTCGAAAAACCTGCGCCAACGTATCACCCTGTTTAACCAGGTACTCCTGCCAATTGTTTTTGCTCGGTTCTGATGAACTGCTCTTGGCATTTTGCTGTTCGCTTAAGCCAACGGTGTTTATCTCAAGCTCGACGCGCGATGTTGTTGGAGCTGCGTCTACTTTAGGTTCTGGTAGCGGCACAAAAAGTAAGATTAATACGATCGGCGAAATCACCATCAATAGTCGTTGGTGTAATTTCGGTAATGATCCCCAAGTTTGTGTTGTTGAGGTTTTCATTTTCTTTATATCGATCGAACCTAATTTCTCTTTGACCTGATTCAGTCGATCCTTGAACTCTGCTAAGTGGTCTACTTTCTGTTTTTTCTTTTGACGACGATTCATGCCACTGCGTCCTATACATTGAATAACTACAGTATAAAAACCAAAGTACCAACAGTATAGATCTTTCCGCTACAACAGAGACCAAAGCAAGAAAATTGACATAGCTGTGATTTGGACACGGTAAAGCGTAAGTGATCAGGGGCTAGCCGTTTATTCAGGCTGCTAATACTGGTATTCTTACCCTTTTCGTACTGACAAAAAGAGTGACTTTTCATGTCTGAAGTAAAATTTGAAACTGTAGGGCAAAAAGCTAGCTACGGTATCGGTCTACAAATGGGCCAACAACTTGCTGGTTCTGGTCTTGAAGGCCTAAACGTTGACGCAATCGCTGCTGGTATCGCAACAGCTCTAGTTGGTGACATGCCAGCTATCGAAGTTGACGAAATCAACAACGCACTACAAGAGCTACACACTCGTGGTGAAGCTGCACGTCAAGAACTAGCTAAAGCTGCAGCTGCTGACGGCGAAGCTTTCCTATCTGACAACGCTCTTCGTTCAGAAGTAACAGTTCTTGAGTCTGGTCTTCAGTACGAAGTACTAACTGAAGGTACTGGCGAAATCCCTACTGCAGACAAGCAAGTACGTGTTCACTACCACGGCGAACTAACTGACGGTACTGTTTTCGACAGCTCTGTATCTCGCGGTCAACCTGCTGAATTCCCAGTAACTGGCGTAATTCAAGGTTGGGTACAAGCTCTACAAATGATGCCTGTTGGCTCTAAGTGGAAGCTATACATCCCTCAAGATCTAGCATACGGTGAGCGTGGCGCAGGTGCTGCAATCCCACCATTTGCTGCTCTAGTATTTGAAGTAGAACTTCTAGCTATTCTTTAATTTTTATAAAAACCTTTAGTAAAACAAAATACTATAGGCAAATAAAATTGAAATAATCCAACGGCGATGTGACTACATCGCCGTTTTTCGTTTATAGTGAATAGGTCGATTACTTTATTACTTAAGGAAGAATAATGAAGAAAATACTCATCACTATGCTCAGCAGCCTTGCTGTAGTCTCTTGCGCTAGCACGAGCGATTCTGAACAAACCAGTTCATCATCAGATACCAACTATTCCCAATTATCACAAACTGCACTAATGGCAGCGGTGAATATGTGGTCTCAACAAAATGAAACAACACCTCTTGCTGATACCGTTGCTGACCAAGCGTCTGTAACAAGCGATCAAGCTATCGGCGGAATTGGTTCCATGTTGGCGCTTGCACAAAACTCACTTGGCTCTGCTGACAATAAAGAACTTGCGTCGCTTATCCCTGGAATGTCTTCACTTGAATCTACTGGCTTATCATCAGTTCTAAGCTCACAAGGTGCTGTAGAAAGCGCTTTTTCAGGTTTAGGAATGGATTCGTCAATGATTACAACATTCGCACCAATCATTCTTCAAACACTTCAATCTCAAGGTGCAACCAGCGGATTGATGGATTCACTTGCAGCTATTTGGCAGTAGGCCTTCGCGATTAGCGATTAGTAGAATATTGTAAGGGCACTTCGGTGCTCTTTTTTGTGCGTGGAAGAAAAGGGATTTGAGATACGAGATACGAGATACGAGATACGAGATACGAGATACGAGATACGAGATACGAGATACGAGATACGAGATACGAGATACGAGATACGAGATATTTTTGAATAGTGAGGCAGGGAAGACAAGAACAAATGCCAAACATCGTGGTGCAAGTTTCATTCTTTAAAAACGCAAAGTCCAGATACAAAAAAGCCGAGCTAATGCTCGGCTTTTGTATTAAGAATCTAGTATAGATTACTCAGCAGCTTCTTCAGCAGCTGGGCGGTCTACAAGCTCAATGTAAGCCATTGGAGCTTTATCACCAGTACGGAAACCACATTTAAGAATGCGAGTGTAACCACCTTGGCGAGCCGCGAAACGCGGGCCTAGTTCATTAAATAGTTTTGCTACCACTTCGTTATCACGAGTGCGAGCAAATGCAAGACGACGGTTAGCAACACTGTCTGTCTTAGCTAGGGTAATCAACGGCTCAATTACGCGACGTAGTTCTTTTGCTTTAGGCACGGTAGTTTTAATAACTTCGTGACGAACAAGAGAGCTAGCCATGTTGCTGAACATCGCTTTGCGATGACTGCTGTTGCGGTTGAGTTGACGACCACTTTTACGATGGCGCATGACCTAATCCTTCTAACTTTTCGATTAATCTTCAGCGATTGACGCTGGTGGCCAGTTTTCTAGGCGCATGCCTAGAGAAAGACCACGTGAAGCAAGCACATCTTTAATCTCTGTAAGAGATTTCTTACCAAGGTTTGGCGTTTTAAGTAGCTCAACCTCAGTGCGCTGTACAAGATCACCGATGTAGTGAATCGCTTCTGCTTTCAAACAGTTAGCAGAGCGAACTGTTAGTTCAAGATCGTCTACAGGACGCAGTAGGATAGGATCGAATTCTGGCTTCTCTTCCTTCTCCTCAGGTACACGTACATCACGAAGATCTACGAACGCATCCAGTTGTTCAGCTAAAATAGTAGCTGCACGACGGATTGCTTCCTCAGGTTCAAGAGTACCGTTCGTTTCCATATCGATAACAAGCTTGTCTAAGTCAGTACGTTGTTCTACACGTGCCGCTTCTACAGCGTAGGCGATTTTATCGACCGGGCTGTAAGTAGCGTCAACAAGTAGACGACCGATTGGACGCTCATCTTCTTCAGTATGGATACGAGCTGAAGCTGGAACGTAACCACGACCACGTTCAACTTTGATACGCATAGCGATCTCAGCGTTGTCATCCGTTAGGTGACAAATAACGTGCTCAGGGTTAGCGATCTCTACATCACCATCGTGGGTGATGTCACCTGCAACAACAGGGCCTGAGCCTGATTTGTTCAGTGTTATAAACACTTCATCTTTGCCTTCAGCAACGCGTACAGCCAAACCTTTAAGGTTTAGAAGGATTTCTAGGATATCTTCCTGAACGCCTTCTTTAGTACTGTATTCGTGTAGCACACCTTCGATTTCAACTTCTGTTACGGCACAACCCGGCATAGAAGATAGAAGAATGCGGCGAAGAGCATTACCTAGAGTGTGGCCGAAACCGCGCTCTAATGGCTCAAGAGTTACTTTCGCGTGTGTCGTATTGATCTGTTCAATGTCAACAAGACGCGGCTTAAGAAATTCTGTTACAGAACCCTGCATTGTGTCCTCTCTTTTTTTAACCTTACTTAGAGTAAAGTTCGACGATCAAGTGTTCATTGATGTCAGCTGATAGGTCAGAACGCTCAGGCATACGCTTGAATGTACCTTCCATCTTGCTAGCATCTACTTCAATCCAAGTTGGCTTTTCACGTTGTTCAGCAACTTCTAGAGCCGCTTTAATACGAGATTGCTGTTTAGCTTTCTCGCGGATAGAAACAACGTCGTTTGCCGCTACTTTGAAAGAAGGAACGTTTACAACTTTACCGTTAACTAGAATAGACTTGTGGCTAACTAGTTGACGAGATTCAGCACGAGTAGCGCCAAAGCCCATACGGTAAACTACGTTATCAAGACGACCTTCAAGAAGCTGAAGCAGGTTTGCACCTGTGTTGCCTTTAAGACGTGCAGCTTCTTTGTAGTAGTTGCGGAATTGTTTTTCTAGAACGCCGTAGATACGACGAACTTTTTGCTTCTCGCGAAGCTGAACGCCATACTCAGATAGACGACCGCGACGAGCGCCGTGTACACCTGGTGCGTTATCAATTTTACACTTGGTATCGATCGCACGGACACCAGACTTAAGAAATAAGTCAGTACCTTCGCGACGGCTAAGCTTCAGCTTAGGACCCAAATATCTTGCCATGATCTTTCTCCAATATTCCTAGAAACGAAACTTAAACGCGACGTTTCTTAGGTGGACGACAACCGTTATGAGGGATTGGTGTCGCATCAACAATGTTAGTGATACGGAAACCAGCAGCGTTCAGTGCACGAACTGTAGATTCGCGACCTGGACCTGGACCCTTAACCATAACTTCCAAGTTCTTTAGGCCATATTCTTTAGCCATTTCACCACAACGCTCAGCTGCAACTTGTGCTGCGAACGGAGTAGATTTACGAGAACCACGGAAACCTGAACCACCTGCTGTAGCCCATGCAAGAGCGTTGCCTTGACGGTCAGTGATAGTTACGATTGTGTTGTTGAAAGAAGCATGAATGTGCGCTACGCCATCAGCTACTTGCTTGCGTACGCGCTTACGCGCGCGAGTTGGTTGTTTTGCCATTGTACTCTACCTTATCCGACTATTTCTTGATCGGCTTGCGCGGACCCTTACGGGTGCGAGCGTTGGTTTTAGTACGCTGTCCACGTAGTGGTAGACTGCGACGATGACGAAGACCGCGGTAACAGCCAAGGTCCATAAGACGCTTGATGTTCATCGATACTTCACGACGTAGATCACCTTCTACAGTGTATTTAGCTACACCATCACGCAGTTGATCGATCTGCTCTTCAGTTAGTTCACTGATCTTAGCATCTTCAGCAATACCCACTTCAGCTAGAATAGCTTGAGAGCGAGTTTTACCAATACCGTAGATTGCAGTAAGTGCAATTACAGAATGCTTATGATCAGGAATGTTAATGCCGGCTATACGGGCCATTATTCACTCCTAAGGGGTTCATAAAAGAATTATCCGCAGCAAAGCCCGTGATGGATACGCTGCGGCATACTACTTCTTTTGCACGCAAAAGGTAGGCCGAGGAATATACTCGACTCTACCTAGTATTTCAAGTAAAAATTTCTGCTGATTAGCCTTGGCGTTGCTTATGCTTTGGCTCACTGCAAATCACGCGAACGACACCGTTACGCTTGATAACTTTACAGTTACGGCAGATTTTTTTAACGGAAGCACGAACTTTCATTGCTAAACTCCGTAAATGGAATCGAAATAATCACAACCGAATTAACGGCCGTAACCTTTCAGATTCGCTTTCTTTAACACAGAATCATACTGTTGTGACATCAGATGAGTCTGTACCTGTGCCATAAAATCCATGATAACAACCACTACGATTAGTAGTGATGTGCCGCCAAAGTAGAAACGAACGTTCCACGCGACCATCATGAATTCAGGAATCAGACATATAAAAGTAATGTATAGAGCGCCCGCAAGGGTTAGTCTAGTCATCACTTTATCGATATATTTCGCTGTCTGCTCACCTGGGCGGATACCGGGTACGAATGCACCAGACTTCTTCAAGTTATCAGCTGTTTCACGTGGGTTAAACACCAACGCTGTATAGAAGAAACAGAAGAAGATTATAGCTGCTGCATAAAGCATTACATACAGAGGCTGACCTGGGCTAAGAGCTAATGACACGTCAGTTAACCAACCGAACGCGCTGCTTTCACCATTTTGACCAAACCACTGCGCTAATGTTCCTGGGAACAAAATAATACTTGATGCAAAAATCGCTGGAATAACACCTGCCATATTAATCTTAAGTGGCAAATGAGAGCTTTGTGCTGCAAAAACTTTACGACCTTGTTGACGCTTCGCATAGTTAACGACGATACGACGTTGACCACGCTCCATGAAAACTACGAAGTAAATTACAGCAAAAGACAATACCGCGATAAACAACAGAAGAAGCACATGCAATTCACCTTGACGCGCTTGCTCGATTGTTTGACCGATTGCAGAAGGCAATCCAGCAACAATACCTGCAAATATCAGAATGGAAATACCATTACCGATTCCTCGCTCAGTGATCTGTTCACCTAACCACATCAAAAACATGGTACCAGTTACTAAACTCACGGTAGCAATAAGCGTAAACATGGTTTGGTTGATAACAACCAGATTGTCGACCATGTTTGGTAAGCCTGTTGCGATACCAATAGCTTGGAATGTTGCAAGTACAAGCGTGCCGTAGCGTGTATATTGGCTTATCTTACGACGGCCTGCTTCACCCTCTTTCTTGAGTTCTGCTAACGCTGGATGAACTACAGTTAACAATTGGACTACGATCGATGCCGAAATGTACGGCATGATACCCAATGCTAATATAGATGCACGCTCAAGAGCACCACCGGAGAACATGTTAAACATTTCTACGATGGTACCTTTTTGCTGATCGAACAAATCGGCAAGTACAGCTGCGTCAATACCAGGGATCGGCACAAAAGAGCCGGCTCGGAATACTAAAAGTGCACCAATTACGAATAATAAGCGCGACTTTAGTTCACTTAAGCCGCTCTGAGCACTACGAAAATCTTGTCCTGGTTTCTTAGCCATCTGTACCTCGTTCCTCGAGATTATTCCTCGATTTTACCGCCTGCAGCTTCGATTGCAGCTTTAGCGCCTTTAGTCACGCGTAGACCTTTAACAGTCACAGCTTTGCTTAGGTCACCAGAAAGAACGATCTTAACAAACTCGATGTTCTTAGTGATAACGTTAGCAGCTTTAAGGCTGTTAAGATCAACTACGTCACCTGTTACTTTCGCTAGCTCAGCTAGACGAACTTCAGCAGACACTAGGCTCTTACGAGAAGTGAAACCGAATTTAGGTAGACGTTGTTTTAGAGGCATTTGACCGCCTTCAAAACCTGGACGAACAGAGCCGCCAGAACGTGACTTTTGACCTTTGTGACCGCGGCCACCTGTTTTACCAAGGCCAGAACCGATACCACGACCTACACGCTTCTTAGAAGGTTTAGAGCCAGCAGCCGGTGATAGAGTATTCAAACGCATTCTGATTACTCCTCAATCTTAACCATGTAGTAAACCTTGTTGATCATACCGCGTATACACGGTGTATCTTCAAGTTCTACTGTATGGTTGATGCGACGAAGACCTAGACCTTTAAGGCACGCTTTGTGCTTAGGTAGGCGACCAATTGAGCTTTTAGTTTGAGTTACTTTAATAGTTGCCATCGTGTTCTTACTCCGAAATAGATTCAACAGTTAGACCACGTTTAGCAGCAACCATTTCTGGTGACTTAACGTCCACTAGAGCACCAATCGTTGCGCGAACAACGTTGATAGGGTTCGTAGAACCGTATGCTTTAGAAAGAACGTTATGTACGCCTGCAACTTCAAGTACGGCACGCATTGCACCACCGGCAATAACACCTGTACCTTCAGCAGCTGGCTGCATGTAAACTTTAGAGCCCGAATGACGACCTTTCACCGGGTGGTGAAGAGTGCCTTCGTTAAGCGCAACAGTAACCATGTTACGACGCGCTTTTTCCATTGCTTTTTGAATCGCTGCAGGTACTTCACGAGCTTTGCCGTAACCGAAACCTACGCGACCATTACCGTCACCAACTACTGTTAGTGCAGTGAAGCTCATGATTCGACCACCTTTAACCGTCTTAGATACACGGTTAACAGCGATCAGCTTTTCTTGCAAATCATTAGCTTGTTGTTGTTCTTTAGCCATCTTCCAACCCTACCTTAGAATTTCAGACCAGCTTCGCGAGCAGAATCTGCTAGCGCCGCTACTCGACCGTGGTATTGGAAACCAGAACGATCAAATGCAACTGAAGCTACGCCTTTTTCAAGAGCGCGCTCAGCAACAGCTTTACCAACTGCTTTAGCTGCATCAACGTTACTAGTGTTCTTAACTTGCTCACGGATCGCTTTTTCTACAGTAGAAGCAGCTGCGATAACCTCAGAGCCGTTTGCCGAGATAACTTGAGCGTAAACGTGGCGAGGAGTACGGTGTACTACCAAGCGAGTTACGCCAAGTTCTGCAATCTTACGACGTGCACGTGTAGCACGACGGATGCGAGATGCTTTCTTATCCATAGTGATACCTTACTTCTTCTTAGCTTCTTTAGTACGCACATTTTCATCTGCGTAACGAACACCTTTACCTTTATAAGGTTCAGGAGCACGGTAAGAACGAATGTCAGCCGCAACTTGACCTACTACTTGCTTATCGCAACCAGTAATAATGATCTCAGTTTGGCTAGGGCACTCAGCTTTAATACCTTCAGGTAGAGCGTGCTCTACTGGGTGAGAAAAGCCTAGTGTTAGACCTACAGAGTTGCCTTTGATAGCAGCACGGTAACCAACACCTTTAAGAGTTAACTTCTTAACGAAGCCCTGAGTAACACCCACAACCATGTTATTAACTAGAGCGCGAGCTGTACCAGCCTGTGCCCATGCGTTAGTAACACCTTCTTTCGGACCGAAAGTTAGGTTGTTTTCTTCCTGTGCAATAACTACGGCGCTGTTAAGAACGCGAGTAAGCTCACCTTTGCTACCTTTTACAGTAACTTCTTGGCCGTTTAGTTTCACCTCTACGCCAGCTGGAATAGCGACAGGTGCTTTAGCAACACGAGACATAATCTACTCCTTAAGCTACGTAACAGATGATTTCACCGCCAAGACCTGCTTTGCGAGCAGCACGGTCAGACATCAGACCCTTGGAAGTAGAAACAACTGCAATACCAAGACCACCCATCACTGTAGGTAAAGAGTCTTTATTTTTATAAACTCTTAGACCAGGACGTGATACGCGCTTGATTTGCTCGATTACAGGTTTAGCTTGGAAGTACTTAAGTGTAACTTCTAGCTCAGGTTTTGCTTCGCTGTCAACAGCGAAGTCAACGATGTAACCTTCAGCTTTAAGTAATGCAGCAATTGCAACTTTAAGCTTTGAAGAAGGCATTTTTACAGCAACTTTATTTGCTGCCTGACCGTTGCGAACGCGGGTCAGCATATCCGAAATCGGATCTTGCATGCTCATAAGATTTACTCCAAATGATTAAGTGGCAATTACCAGCTAGCCTTACGAAGACCCGGAATCTCGCCTTTCATGCAAGCCTCACGAACCTTAATACGGCTTAGACCGAATTTACGTAGGAAACCGTGTGGACGACCAGTTTGGTTGCAACGGTTGCGCTGACGTGATGCACTTGAATCACGTGGAAGAGATTGCAGTTTAAGAACCGCATTCCAACGATCTTCTTCAGATGCGTTTACATCGCTAATGATAACTTTTAGCGCAGAACGCTTTTCAGCGAACTTAACTACTAGTTTTGCACGTTTAGCTTCACGTGCTTTCATTGATTGTTTAGCCATAACAGTAACCCTACCCTTACTTACGGAATGGGAAGTTAAAGGCAGCCAGCAGAGCTCGGCCTTCCTCATCGGATCCCGCAGAAGTCGTGATAGTAATATCAAGACCGCGGACACGATCGACTTTATCGTAGTCGATTTCCGGAAAGATGATTTGCTCGCGAACGCCCATGCTGTAGTTACCGCGTCCGTCAAAAGACTTAGCGCTAACACCACGGAAATCACGTACACGTGGAAGTGCGATAGAGATTAAACGCTCTAAAAATTCCCACATGCGCTCACCACGCAAGGTTACTTTACAACCGATTGGGTAGCCTTCACGAATTTTGAAACCAGCTACAGATTTACGCGCTTTAGTGATAAGTGGCTTTTGACCAGAGATCGTTGCCATATCAGCTGCTGCGTTTTCTAGCAGTTTCTTATCGTTGATTGCTTCACCAACGCCCATATTTAGGGTGATTTTCTCAATCCTAGGGACTTGCATGACGCTTGTGTAGCTGAACTCTTTGGTAAGCTCAGCGACTACAGACGACTTGTAGTAATCATGCAGTTTCGCCATAGTAGAACTCCAAATTACTTCTAATTAGTTAGAAACAGTTTCGCCGTTAGATTTGAAGAAACGAACTTTCTTGCCATCTTCGATACGGAAACCGATACGGTCTGCTTTACCAGTAGCCGCGTTAAAGACTGCAACGTTAGAAGCATCAATAGCTGCTTCTTGTTCAACGATGCCACCTTGTTGACCTAGAGCCGGAACCGGCTTTTGGTGCTTTTTAACAAGATTGATGCCTTCAACAACAACTTTACCAGTTGTCAGAACCTTAGTTACTTTACCTTTCTTGCCTTTATCTTTACCAGCAAGAATGATTACTTCGTCATTACGACGGATTTTAGCTGCCATGTTGCCGCTCCTTACAGAACTTCAGGTGCAAGTGATACAATCTTCATGAATTTCGCGTTACGAAGTTCACGAGTCACAGGACCAAAGATACGTGTGCCGACTGGTTGCTCAGTAGTGTCATTTAACAATACACAAGCATTACTGTCGAAGCGAATGACAGAACCGTCTGGGCGACGAACGCCTTTACGGGTGCGAACTACTACCGCCTTCAGAACATCACCTTTCTTTACTTTACCGCGAGGAATCGCTTCCTTCACTGTAACCTTGATGACGTCACCGATATGTGCATAACGGCGGTGAGAGCCACCCAGAACCTTAATACACATTACCTTGCGCGCGCCAGAGTTATCTGCTGCGTCAAGTGTACTTTGCATCTGGATCATTGTTAGTGCTCCGCTAAATATTAAAACTAGACCCTCTCGGGTCGGGCTGCCTCTTTAAAAGGGACGCGAATTGTACCACCCTTTTTTTAAATTGGGTAGACAAAAAACAAGCGGCTCCAAAAAATTATTTGGAGCCGCTTATAAGTTATAGAATTACAAAGATTAAATCTTCGCTTTTTCTAGAACTTTAACCAATGTCCAAGACTTAGTCTTAGACAGAGGACGACACTCAGCGATTTCAACTTTGTCGCCTAGGCCACAAGTGTTGTCTTCGTCGTGTGCGTGTACTTTAGTCGTGCGTTTGATGAACTTACCGTAAATCGGGTGTTTTACAGTACGCTCAATAGCAACAACGATAGACTTGTCCATCTTGTCACTTACTACACGGCCTTGCTGGATGCGGTTAGTTTCGCTCATTATGCGCCTGCCTTTTCAGTCAAAACAGTTTTCACACGTGCGATGTCACGGCGTACAGCTTTTAGAGTATGAGTTTGCTGAAGTTGACCAGTTGCAGCTTGCATGCGCAAGTTAAACTGTTCACGTAGCAAATTCAATAGCTCAGCGTTAAGCTCTTCAACGTTCTTTTCGCGTAGATCTTGTGCTTTCATCACATCACCTGCTTAGTTACAAAAGTAGTTTTAACAGGCAGTTTGCGCGCCGCTAGGCGGAACGCTTCACGTGCCAACTCTTCAGGTACGCCATTCATCTCGTACATAACTTTGCCTGGTTGGATTTGAGCAACCCAATACGCAACTGAACCTTTACCTTTACCTTGACGAACTTCAAGAGGCTTTTCAGTAATAGGTTTGTCTGGGAAAACACGGATCCAGATTTGACCTTGACGCTTAATGTGACGTGTCATAGCACGACGTGCCGCTTCGATTTGACGTGCAGTCAGACGACCACGGCCAACAGCTTTAAGACCGAATTCGCCGAAGCTTACTTCAGTACCTTTAGCTAGACCACGGTTACGACCAGTCATAACCTTGCGGAACTTAGTACGTTTTGGTTGTAGCATCGTTCGACTCCTTACTTACGGCCTTTACGCTGCTTCTTAGGCTTATCGCCTTTTGGCTCTACTGCGTTAGCAGCTGGCATTCCGCCTAGAATCTCACCTTTGAAGATCCAAACTTTAATGCCGATCACACCGTATTGAGTGTGAGCCGAAGAAGTTGCGTAATCAATGTCTGCACGTAGAGTGTGTAGAGGCACACGGCCTTCACGGTACCACTCTGAACGTGCGATTTCAGCACCGCCAAGACGGCCGCCTACTTGTACTTTGATGCCTTTAGCGCCTAGACGCATAGCATTTTGTACCGCACGCTTCATTGCACGACGGAACATAACACGACGCTCTAGTTGAGACGCGATGCTATCAGCTACAAGCTGACCATCTAGCTCAGGTTTACGTACTTCAGCGATGTTAATTTGCGCTGGTACACCTGCGATTTTAGCTACAGCTGCGCGTAGCTTCTCTACGTCTTCACCTTTCTTACCGATAACAACGCCAGGGCGAGCAGTGTGAATAGTCACACGGATGCTCTTAGCTGGACGCTCGATAACGATACGAGATAATGATGCTTTTTGTAGTTCCTTGGTAAGGAACTGACGTACCTTGAAGTCGCCGTCTAGGTTGTCAGCGAATTCGTTGGTATTAGCAAACCATGTAGCATTCCAAGGCTTGACGATGCCAAGACGAATACCATTAGGATGTACTTTCTGACCCATTGCTTACTCTCCTAGTCTTTAGCGATCTGCTACAACAATAGTGATGTGGCTTGAACGCTTCAAGATACGATCCGCACGGCCTTTAGCACGAGGCATAATACGCTTCATGATAGGGCCCTCATCTACGAAGATTTTAGCGACATTTAGATCGTCGATATCTGCACCTTCGTTATGTTCCGCGTTAGCGATAGCTGACTCAAGAACTTTCTTAACTAAAACAGCAGCTTTTTTGTTGCTGAAAGTTAGAATTTCTAGAGCCTGGTCTACCGACTTACCGCGAATTTGGTCTGCAACTAAGCGAGCTTTCTGTGGAGAAATACGAGCAAAGTTATGTTTAGCTAAAGCTTCCATCATCTACTCCTTATTTCTTCTTAGCTTTCTTATCTGCAGCATGACCGCGATAAGTACGAGTTGGTGCAAATTCGCCTAGTTTGTGACCGATCATTTCTTCGGTAACGAAAACAGGGACGTGCTGACGACCATTATGGACAGCGATGGTCAAACCAATCATTGTTGGGATGATCATTGAGCGACGGGACCAAGTCTTAATAGGCTTTTTGTCTCCGCTTTCCACCGCTTTCTCTACCTTCTTCAGCAAGTGTAGGTCAATAAAAGGACCTTTCTTGAGAGAACGTGGCATGGCGATTCCTCTTTATAAATTATTTAGTGCGACGACGTACGATGTACTTGTCAGTGCGCTTATTCTTACGAGTCTTGAAGCCCTTAGTAGGAACGCCCCAAGGAGATACTGGGTGACGACCACCAGATGTGCGGCCTTCACCACCACCATGTGGGTGATCCACCGGGTTCATTACTACACCACGTACGGTTGGACGTACGCCGCGCCAGCGTGAAGCACCAGCTTTACCAAGTTCACGTAGCATATGCTCAGAGTTACCAACTTCACCGATCGTTGCACGACCTTCAGAAAGTACTTTGCGCATTTCACCAGAACGTAGACGGATAGTTACGTATGCACCATCGCGAGCGATGATTTGAGCATAAGCACCAGCCGAACGAGCTAGTTGTGCACCTTTACCAGGCTTAAGTTCAACACAGTGTACAGTAGAACCTACTGGGATGTTGCGCATCGGCAGAGTGTTACCTGCTTTGATTGCAGCATCTACGCCAGATTGAATCTGGTCGCCTGCGTTAACACCTTTAGGTGCAATGATGTAACGACGCTCACCGTCTGCGTACAGAACTAGAGCGATGTTAGCACTACGGTTTGGATCGTATTCTAGACGCTCAACTTTCGCTGGGATGCCATCTTTAGTACGTTTGAAGTCAATCAGACGGTAATGGTGCTTATGACCACCACCGATGTGACGTACTGTAATACGACCGTTGTTGTTACGACCACCGTTCTTAGAGTTTTTCTCTAAAAGTGGTGCGTATGGCTTACCCTTGTGCAGGTCAGCGTTAACAACTTTAACGACGTGACGACGACCAGGGGAAGTCGGCTTACATTTAACAATAGCCATTTTTACTACTCCTGTTATTCCGCGCCGCCAACGAAGTCAAGATCTTGACCTTCTTTCAAAGTAACGTAGGCTTTCTTAATGTCTGAACGACGGCCTTCACGCATACCTTGACGTTTGGTCTTACCCTTTAATACAAGAGTATTTACAGACTTAACTTCAACTTCAAATAGCTTTTCTACAGCTGCTTTGATCTCTTTCTTAGTTGCATCTTTAGCTACTTTGAAAACGATAGTGTTCGCTTTCTCAGCTGCCATAGTTGCTTTTTCAGAGATGTGCGGAGCACGTAGAACTTTTAAGATACGCTCTTCAGTGATCATGCTAGCATCTCCTCAACTTGCTTAACTGCATCAGCAGTCATCAGAACCTTGTCGAAAGCGATTAGTGATACTGGATCAACACCAGCAACATCACGTGCATCTACTTTGTAAAGGTTACGAGCAGCTAAGAATAGATTTTCATCTACTTCGCCAGTCACAATCAGAACGTCGCTTAGCTCAAGCTCTTTAAGCTTAGCTGCAAGTTCTTTTGTTTTTGGTGCTTCTACAGAGAAGTTATCAACAACGATTAAACGCTCTTGACGAACTAGCTCAGAAAGAATGCTTTTCATAGCACCGCGATACATTTTTTTGTTTACTTTTTGGCTGTGATCTTGTGGTTTCGCAGCAAAAGTAACACCACCTGTACGCCAGATTGGGCTACGAATTGTACCAGCACGTGCACGGCCAGTACCTTTTTGGCGCCATGGCTTAGCACCGCCGCCTGATACTTCAGAACGAGTCTTTTGAGCACGAGTACCTTGACGAGCACCTGCTGCATATGCAACAACTACTTGGTGTACTAGAGCTTCGTTAAAGTCACGTCCGAAAGTAGTCTCGGAAACAGTTAGTGCATCAGCACCTTTAACCATCAATTCCATTACTTACTCCTAGACGTTATGCTTTAACAGCAGGTTTTACGATCACGTTACCGCCTGTTGAGCCTGGTACTGCACCTTTAATAAGGAGTAGATTGCGCTCAGCGTCAACACGTACGATCTCTAGGTTTTGAGTCGTTACACGCTCAGCTCCCATGTGACCTGCCATTTTCTTGCCTTTAAACACGCGGCCTGGAGTTTGACATTGGCCAATTGAACCCGGTGCGCGGTGAGACAAAGAGTTACCGTGAGTCATATCTTGAGTAGAGAAATTCCAACGCTTGATAGCGCCTTGGAAGCCTTTACCTTTAGATGTACCAGTAACGTCTACTTTTTTAATTTCGTTGAAAAGTTCTACGTTTAGCTCAGCGCCAACTTCAAACTCTTCGCCGTTTTCTAAACGGAATTCCCAAAGACCGCGACCTGCTTCTACACCCGCTTTCGCGAAGTGACCAGCTTCAGGTTTAGTTACACGGTTAGCTTTCTTAGCACCAGTAGTTACTTGGATTGCTGCGTAGCCGTCTGTCTCAAGAGTTTTAACTTGAGAAATACGGTTCGCTTCAACCTCAACAACAGTTACTGGGATAGAAACGCCTTCTTCAGTAAATACGCGGGTCATACCCACTTTACGTCCGACTAGACCAATCATTATTCTTATCTCCCTTAACCTAGGCTGATTTGAACATCAACGCCAGCTGCAAGATCAAGACGCATTAGAGCATCAACAGTTTTATCTGTTGGCTCAACGATGTCGATCAAACGCTTGTGAGTACGAATTTCGTACTGGTCACGTGCATCTTTGTTGACGTGTGGAGAGGTAAGAACAGTGAAACGCTCTTTACGAGTAGGAAGTGGAATAGGACCACGAACCTGTGCGCCAGTACGTTTTGCTGTTTCAACGATTTCCGCAGTTGAAGCATCGATTAACTTGTAATCAAACGCTTTAAGGCGGATACGAATACGTTGGTTCTGCATGAGACAGAGCTCCAATTATTAAAAATTACACAAACAATATCGCCACTCAAGCTCGAAAGAACGAGAGAATGCCGATTGATTTATGTGAAACCGTAGCATCCAAAATCAGGACGCATTGTCAGTTAACTTTTGAAGCAAACACGAAGTTTACTATTTTTATTAACCGCGAACATAAGCTGAGTATACATTACTAGGTAAGACCTACTCCTCAGTGCTCATTGGTTCACAAACCGGCGTTAGCCAGTGCGATGTATTATACAGATCACGTTTTAGGATGCAAGTAGCGTTGGGGAAATAATCGAAATATATTGAAGGAGGGCGTTTTTTTTCTTGGGGTCGCGTGTAGTAAAGAGGTATTTCTTTATAAATAACAAAAGGGAAGCCGAAGCTTCCCTTTTCAGATGCGTGCTCTTCTAATGAAGAGTGTGCAAAAATCTAAATGCTATTAAGCGAAGATTTTAGCTACAACACCAGCACCAACTGTACGGCCACCTTCGCGGATTGCGAAACGTAGACCTTCGTCCATTGCGATTGGAGCGATTAGCTCAACAGTCATTTGAACGTTGTCACCTGGCATTACCATTTCTACGCCTTCAGGTAGAGTGATATCGCCTGTTACGTCAGTTGTACGGAAGTAGAACTGTGGACGGTAACCCTTGAAGAAAGGAGTGTGACGGCCGCCTTCGTCTTTAGAAAGTACGTATACTTCAGACTCGAACTTAGTATGTGGGTTGATTGAACCTTTAGCAGAAAGTACTTGGCCACGTTCAACGTCATCACGCTTAGTACCACGTAGAAGTGCGCCAACGTTCTCACCTGCACGACCTTCGTCAAGCAGTTTACGGAACATTTCAACACCAGTACAAGTAGTAAGAGTAGTTTCTTTGATACCAACGATTTCTACTTCGTCACCTACACGTAGGATACCGCGTTCGATACGACCAGTAACTACTGTACCACGACCTTGGATTGAGAATACATCTTCAATAGGAAGTAGGAACGGTAGATCAACAGCACGCTCTGGAAGTGGAATGTAAGAATCTAGTGCTTCTGCAAGCTCAACGATCTTGTCTTCCCACTGCTTTTCGCCGTTTAGAGCGCCAAGTGCAGAACCTTGAATTACTGGAAGGTCGTCTCCTGGGTATTCGTACTCAGAAAGAAGCTCACGAACTTCCATTTCTACTAGCTCAAGTAGCTCTTCGTCATCAACCATGTCACATTTGTTCATGAATACGATGATGTAAGGGATACCAACTTGACGACCAAGTAGGATGTGCTCACGAGTTTGTGGCATAGGGCCATCTGTAGCAGCAACAACTAGGATACCGCCGTCCATTTGAGCAGCACCAGTGATCATGTTTTTAACATAATCGGCGTGTCCAGGACAGTCTACGTGTGCGTAGTGACGTGCAGGAGTATCGTACTCAACGTGAGAAGTTGCGATTGTGATACCGCGCTCGCGCTCTTCTGGAGCGTTATCGATAGATGCGAAATCTTTAGCAACACCGCCGTACACTTTTGCAAGTGTAGTACAGATAGCAGCAGTTAGAGTTGTTTTACCGTGGTCAACGTGGCCGATAGTACCAACGTTTACGTGCGGTTTCGTACGTTCAAATTTTTCTTTAGACACAATCGTGTTCCTTCCTAGTTATGATTCGCCACGTTCATTATTGAGCGAGACGCGCCAGAAATTGCTATTTTATGCGCCAACTCTCGTTAGCGCAATATTTGGACGCATTGTTCTTTCAAAAAATGAAAAAAAATGCCTCCCTCTTGTTTAACCACGCTCTGCAATGATTGCATTTGCAACATTTTTTGGCACTTCAGCGTACTCACTAAACTCCATAGAGTAAGAAGCACGACCTTGTGTCGCAGAACGTAAATCAGTTGCGTAACCGAACATGACAGACAACGGAACTTGTGCACGAATTATCTTCAGGCCAGCTGTCCCCTCGTCCATACCTTCGATGAGGCCACGGCGACGATTAATATCACCAACAACATCACCCATCCAGTCTTCTGGAGTAGTTACTTCAACTTTCATCATAGGCTCAAGCAGAACCGGTTGCGCTTCAAGTGCACCCGATCTGAAAGCCATAGAGGCAGCGATTGTAAACGCCATCTCACTTGAATCTACTTCATGGTAAGAACCATCATATAGTGTAGCTTTGATATCCAAAACTGGATAGCCGGCAAGTACACCATTGTTCATCTGCTCTTCAACGCCTTTAGCAACTGAAGCGATAAACTCTTTTGGTACAATACCGTTGGCAATTTCGTTTACGAAAACAAAACCTTCGCCAACTTCTGATGGTTCTAATTTAAGCCATACGTGACCGTATTGACCTTTACCACCATGTTCGCGGATGAATTTACCTTCCGCTTTCGCGGTACCACGAATGGTCTCACGGTAAGCAACTTGAGGATTACCAACGTTGCAGTTAACGTTAAATTCACGTTTCATGCGGTCAACGATGATATCTAAGTGCAGTTCACCCATGCCAGAGATTAGTGTCTGGCCTGTTTCGTCATCCGTTTCAACACGGAACGATGGATCTTCTGCAGCTAGTTTACCTAACGCGATGGTCATTTTATCTTGATCAGCTTGAGAGCGAGGCTCTACAACGATCTGAATTACTGGGTCTGGGAATTCCATGCGCTCAAGAACGATTTTATGGTTCTGGTCACAAAGCGTCTCACCAGTGGTAACATCTTTAAGGCCAATAATGGCTGCGATGTCACCTGCTCGTACTTCTTTTACTTCTTCACGCTTGTTTGAGTGCATTTGAACAATGCGCCCTAAACGTTCACGTTGTTTCTTCACTGAGTTGTAAGCTGTTTTACCGCTTTCAACCACACCAGAGTAAACACGAATGAAAGTTAAAGTACCAACAAATGGGTCTGTTGCTATTTTAAATGCTAGCGCTGAGAACGGTTCTTTATCGTCTGCATGACGCTCTACTTCGTTCTCGTCTTCATCGGTACCTTTAATTGCAGGTACATCGACTGGAGAAGGAAGGAAATCAACCACTGCATCTAGAACAGCTTGTACACCTTTATTTTTGAAAGCACTACCGCAAGTTGCGAGTACGATTTCATTGTTAAGGGTACGAGTACGAAGACCTTGTTTGATTTCAGCTTCTGTCAATTCACCTTCTTCAAGGTACTTATCCATCAGCTCTTCATTTGCTTCTGCAGCAGCTTCAACAAGTTCTGTACGATATTCTTCAGCCATCTCTTGCATGTCAGCTGGAATATCTTCGTACGTAAAAGTCATGCCTTGGTCAGCTTCGTTCCAGTTAATTGCCTTCATCTTAATAAGATCGACAACACCCTGGAAATTTTCTTCAGCACCAATGTTAAGTTGAATTGGGATGGGAGTCGCGCCTAGGCGATCCTTGATCTGTTCAACTACACGCAAGAAATCTGCGCCTGTACGGTCCATTTTGTTAACGAAAACCATACGTGGAACTTGGTACTTATCAGCTTGACGCCATACTGTCTCTGACTGAGGTTCAACACCAGATGAGCCACAGAAAACAACTACTGCACCATCAAGTACACGCAAAGAACGTTCAACTTCGATAGTGAAGTCTACGTGTCCAGGGGTATCAATGATGTTGATACGGTGGTCTGAGTACTGAGCTTCCATACCACGCCAAAACGTAGTCGTTGCTGCTGAAGTGATCGTAATACCGCGCTCTTGCTCTTGCTCCATCCAATCCATGGTTGCTGCACCATCGTGAACTTCGCCGATTTTGTGAGAAAGACCGGTATAGAACAGAATACGTTCACTTGTGGTTGTTTTACCTGCATCTACGTGAGCAACGATACCGATATTACGGTATTGCTCTATAGGAGTTTTACGAGCCACGGTTGAATCCTCTTATTAGAGACTTAGGGACTATTGCTATGTCTAGATTATGCGTTAAAAGCGATGCTTCGCTAAAAAGTGCTTGCCCTAGAAATAGCAATAGTTCCTAGCATAAGCATAGGAACTAAAGAAGTGCCGCAAGGAATCTTGCAGCACTAAAAAGGTATTACCAGCGGTAATGTGCGAACGCTTTGTTTGCGTCAGCCATGCGGTGAACGTCTTCACGTTTCTTAACCGCAGTACCTTTGTTCTCAGACGCGTCTAGCATTTCAGCAGCTAGGCGTTGAGCCATAGATTTTTCACCACGCTTACGCGCAGCTTCAACTACCCAACGCATAGCAAGAGCGTTACGGCGAACCGGACGAACTTCTACAGGTACTTGGTAAGTTGAACCACCCACACGGCGAGATTTAACTTCTACCGCTGGACGAACATTTTCAAGAGCTTCTTCAAATACAGCTAAGTGATCTTTACCAGATTTCTCAGCCATAGTTTCTAGTGCAGTGTAGACAATCTTCTCTGCAGTAGATTTTTTTCCGTCAACCATAAGGATGTTAACGAATTTTGCCAGCAGTTCAGATTTGAACTTAGGATCTGGAAGGATCTTACGCTGGCCTATTACGCGACGACGTGGCATGGAATTTCTCCGTTGTCTTCTTCAGGTTTTTTCCAAAACTTTTCAGAATAATAAATAAATAGTGTTTGGCCTTACTTAACGCTTTCTTTTTAAAAAAGACGCATTAAGACTTAGGACGTTTCACACCATACTTAGAACGACCTTTCTTACGGTCGTTAACGCCTGCACAGTCAAGTGCACCGCGAACAGTGTGGTAACGCACACCTGGTAAATCTTTAACACGACCACCACGGATAAGAACAACACTGTGTTCTTGAAGGTTATGACCTTCGCCGCCGATGTATGAAGTAACTTCAAAGCCGTTAGTTAGACGAACACGACATACTTTACGTAGTGCTGAGTTCGGTTTTTTTGGAGTAGTAGTATATACGCGAGTACATACACCACGTTTTTGTGGGCACGCTTCTAGTGCAGGCACGTTGCTTTTAACAACCTGCTTTACACGAGGAGTACGTACCAACTGGTTAATAGTTGCCATTAACTAGCTCCTGATTTACTTGAAAGTAAGCTTGATGAAAAATCTAGCCCTATACACATAGTGTAAATAGGGACGCAAAATTCTATTCAGCAGTGGGATGTGTGTCAAGAAATATACAGATCTTTTTTAGCCATCCAGAGCTCAAGATGGTTTAATTTTAACCATCTTGATAAAGCGCGGCTACCAAGTCACTGATTTATCGTTTAAAACCGTCAGTTCAACGAATCCATCGAAGTCGACTTGAATAAACGAACCTAAGACTAATTGTTGTAAGCCTCGACTGTTTAGATCTGGTTTTAATACTGACACTCGTTCGATCATCGAGATTTGATTGAATAACTCATGATTAGGTAGGCAAACATACACAGCATCTTCGGTTAAAAGGAAGTGATCTTGCTGCTGTGAGTAAGTCAAAGCGAGCTTGAGTTTGTCTACTGATCTTACAATATGAAGCATAATGAACCTTAGAAAGTCAGTACTTGTTGGCACAGAGCTAGCTTCTGCGTTAACTCATCAGTTTCTAACGCGGTTACATCGATTAATAAATCGTCTGTTGAAAGGCCAAATTGATTCAGGCTACGTTGACACACGTACACCTGTTCGATGTCGTAAAGGTCCATTAGCTTAAACGCGGAGGTGTAGTCACGTGATAGTGTTTCGTTCGGCTGCTGAGCTTTGAGGAGCTGTGTAACGCCATTACCGACAAAGAATACGGTAATATCCTCACTATAAGCTGAAGCCGCTAGCAATGCATCTAGCCCTTCTCTACCCGCAGCGGTAGTGTGAGGAAAACTATTAAATATGAAGGCTAACTTTCTCAAAACTGTACAACCCTGTCTTGCGTTAATAGAGCTTCAGATAAGCTCCCTAACCCAGCTTGCGTAAAACTTGGAGCTAAATTGGAACCACTCAACTGATGCTGCTCGGCTTCTTCTGAGCTAATCACACCTCGTCTTAGCGCTGCTGCAACGCAGGTTTCGAGGCTAATATCATGTTCAATTGCAAGTGCTTGCCACGCTGAAGCCAAATCAAATTCATCATTAGCAGGGACAGTAAGAGCTGAGCCATTGCTAACGCCATCTTGATAGAAAAATACACTTTTAAGCTTGTGGCCCTGTATTAATAGAGCCACCGCAAACTGATAAGCACTTCTTGCAGATTGTGAACCGTAAACAGGCCCATTGACTAAGAGCGTATAGCTTAACAACCCTCTTCATCCTCTGTTTTACGTTGACGGATGTACAAGTACACAGTGTGCTTAGAAATATTAAGTCGCTCAGCGACACGGTTAATCGCATCTTTGATGTCGAAAATACCTTTGTCGTATAGCTCCATCACGATTTGACGGTTTTTGGTGTTGTTTGATACTGATTTGTCTGCATTGATTTCTTCAATCGTGCGCTCAACCGTTTGGTCGACAAGTTCTTCAACGTCACTAGCGAAGTTAACGGATGACGCCGCTTCATCTGCGTCTTGTGTTGGCATGAAAGATTGCAGCACTTGTGAGAAAGGCGCATCTAAGTTCACATTAATACACAGTAAGCCAATCACTCGGTCTTCACCATTGCGGATAGCAACTGTGATCGACTTCATTAATACTCCGCCTTTAGCGCGAGTAAAATATGAACGTGAGAAGTTACGCTTAGAACCTTCAATATCTTTCAGCATCTTCAAAGCAAGATCGGTGATGGGCGAGCCAACCTGACGACCTGTATTTTCGCCGTTGGCAATTTTAATCGCAGAAGTATTGAGGTCTTCTAAAGAGTGTAAAACGATTTCACAAAACGGACCGATCAGACTCGCAATACCATCCACTACGGCCTCATAAGATCTTAAGATAATTTTATCGTGTTCACTGAATGGCATGACATGGACTGATTCCATTTCGAGTAACATGTCCGCATTGACTGTTTCTGTAGTAGTCACTTATTCCTTACCTTCGTGTGAAAAATCAACAAATTTATGTAAGTTTATCAGAAAATTTTAATTGCACACCTAGCTAACATTGCAACTAGTGATTTAGAACAAGTTTAAAAATCAAATACTCATCTTTAAAGCATAAAAAAAGCCTAACTTAAAGTTAGGCTTTTTATTCAATCAACGTATGTTTAAACGAAGTTTCTAACTAACATTACTGGGCAGGAGCCGCTTCAGCGTTATCAACTTTTAGTAGTTCAACTTCGAATACTAGCGTTGAGTTAGCAGGGATAGTCGGTGTATCTTGCTCACCGTACGCTAGCTCTGGCGGGATAACGAATTTGTACTTAGAACCAACTTGCATCAGTTGTACGCCTTCAGTCCAGCCTGGGATTACGCGGTTTAGTGGGAATGTTGCAGGTTCGCCACGGTCGTAAGAGCTATCAAACTGAGTGCCGTCTGTTAGCGTACCTTTGTAGTGTACTTGAACGGTATCAGTGTCTTTTGGAGAAGCACCTTCACCCGCAGTCATTACTTGGTAAAGTAGGCCAGATTCAGTTTGCTTTACGCCTTCAGTTTTAGCGAACTCAGCGCGGAAGTCATCACCTGCTTTCTTCACTTCTGCTGATTTCTCTGCCGCTTGTGCTTGCATTGTTTCAGCAACACGCTTGTCTAAAGCTTCAAGTGCAGCACGAGTCTCTTCTTCGTTAAGCGCCGTTTTCTCTGCGAATACATCTTCGATACCTTGAAGAACCATGTCTTTGTCTAGGTTAATACCGAGCTCGCTTGGCTTATCAATGCTTGTGCTTAGGTAATTTGCGAAAGATACACCGATTGCGTAAGCCGCTTTGTCATCTTCTGTTTTAAAGTTTACTGCTTCTACTTGAACTTCTTCTACCTGTGGAGCTTCTGCCTTTGGTTCTTCTTTCTGACAACCAACTGCCAGCATAACCGTTGCGGCAAGCAGTGATACTTTTAAAACTGATTTCATTGAATTCTCCAATTAATGGCCAAGCCATTGGTTATTGTGCACAAATCTAATGATTAGATTGGTGTGAATACGTTAGTTATAACAATATACTAGTTATATGTCTTTCGACACAAACCGGATTATTAGATGTGATGCGAATATTTTTCCACTCATTGCTATGTACAATTGTCATCACCTTGTTAAATGGTTGTTTTTTCTTCCAAGATGATGAGCAACGTTGGGAAATTGAACCCAATGGCGCCACCAGCTTTGCACTAAGTAGAGATGGACGCTTTGCCTTACTCTACTCTCAGAAAAAACAACTTATCCTTTGGGATTTAAACCAAAACAAAGAGTTAGCTCAACTCGGCCCACAAGACCCATCCGAAAACCAGGTATCACGAATCCGTATCTCAGATAACGGTCGATTTGCCATTACCGCCAGCCAAATGAATTTCGCCGTTTGGGATTTATCTTGGACTCAAGCTGAAGGGCTTTGGTCTATTTCCGATGGCTTGATTCGCGATGTTGATATATCGAGCAATGGTGAAAAAGTGTTGCTTGGCCTATCTAACGGCAAAGCTATCTATGTGAACTTAGTCACCGGACGCCGTCTGGAGTTCCTCGCTCACCGAGAAAAAGTTAATTCCGTCTCCCTCTCTTCTAATGGGCGCTACGCATTATCGGGCGGCAACGACTACAAAGCTTACCTTTGGGATACCGAATCAGGCTTGGTGCTACGTACCTTCGAGCATGAACAAAGAGTAGTACGAGTTGCACTACAACGGGATGGAGAATTGGCTTTTACTTCCGATGGCGGCAACCAAGCGATGATCTGGGACCTTAAAACGGGCGAATCTCAAGCCCAACTTCAGAGTTGGTCAAGACAGCTGATATTCTCAAGCGCGCGCTTCTCTGATGATGGAACGATGCTCGTTACGGGTACCCCATCAAGTCAAGTCAGCGTGTGGAACACTCAAGACGGAAAACGAATTTCTCGTCACGACGCTGAGCCACTAAAAGATGCTCGCCCTCCTCGAGCGGTAGTGTATGATGCAGCCTTTGATGATAAGAACCGTGTGATATCGGGCACCTCAGCGGGCATCGCCCAAGCTTGGAATGTGGATTAAGAACGATGACAGAAAAGCGAGTTGAACAACTAGAAAGCCGCGTGAATGACTTAGAATGTCAGGTGGCTTTCCAAGAACAGACCATTGAGGAACTCAATGAAGCGCTTAGCCAACAACAGATGTTGATCACGCGAATGCAAGATCAAATGAAGTTTGTAGTGGGTAAAGTGAAAAATATGGATGGCTCAAATTTAGCTGACGCATCAGAAGAGACGCCACCTCCGCACTATTAAGCGCGTTTCAAATGAGCAAAAGCTCGTTAGCGATACACTCGTTGACTACGGATAACAACGAAGGGCGACAGATACTATCTGACGCCCTTCGTTTATGTATTTGATAACCAGAATCAAGCCACGATGGACTTACTCATCGGCATAAATTTTAACGTCGACACGACCTTCTATATCAACGCTAGCTCGATACATCCCTGAACTGTTCATACCGAAGTGAATATCACCTTGGCCATCAATAGCGATCAAGCCACCTTCTCCGCCCATGGTTTTTAGTTCACCTTGGATGATGTGTTCACAAGCCGTATGTACATCTTCTTTGAGATAGCGCATTCGCGCAGCCACATCGCTCGCAACCATCTTTCTAAGAAAGAACTCACCCATACCTGTTGTTGAAACAGCCACGTTGCCATTTTCAGCAACAGTGCCTGCACCGATGATTGGAGAGTCTCCTACACGGCCGTATTTTTTATTGGTTACACCACCAGTACTTGTGGCTGCTGCCAAGTTACCGGCTTGGTCTAACGCCACCGCGCCCACCGTGCCGTACTTCTTATCATCAGGGTATTTCTGAGCTTGTTGTTCATCGTATTTAGCTTCCGACAGAGCAAAGATGCCTTTCTCTTTCATCGACTGAAGCTGATTATAGCGCCGTTCAGTAAAGAAGTAGTCTTGTTCGGTAAACGTGTATTCGTGTTCGAATGCAAACTTCTCGGCGCCTTCGCCAATCAGCAACACATGATCGCTTTTCAGCATCACATCACGCGCAAGTTCAATAGGGTTTTTGATATGACGAACACCCGCAATCGCACCCGCATCCATTTCACGGCCATGCATCACAGAAGCATCCATCTCAACAAACTCATCGTGAGTCAACACCGAGCCTTTGCCTGCATTAAAGTGTGGGCTGTCTTCCATCACTTTCACCGATGCAACCACGGCATCCAGCGCATCGCCACCCGATTGCAAAACTTGATAGCCAGCCAAAACCGACTTCTCCAAAGCTTCAGTAATGCCTGTTTTTAATTCATCGCTCATTTGCTCTCGCAAAATGGTACCCGCACCACCATGAATGGCGATTGAAAAAGGCTGTGACATGTGAATTCTCCACTGACGTATTCTTATAATGTTGCTTTATCAATACCACATCCGAGGTTCGATGTCTGATAACGGAAAACAAACTTTTTCGAATAGCTGGCCCGTTAAAGAAACTGTCAGTTCAAAAAACTCTAGCCTAATACGAAAAAACCTCCGCAAGGGAGGCTTTTTTAGTGTTCTTAATCTAAACCGTTAATTCGGTATTAGTGAGAACCACAGCTACCGCCGCCGCAGCAGCCTTCTTTTTTCTCTTCACCGTGGTCGTGCTCTTCGCCACCACAACAACCACCTTCGTGATCATGGTCGTGATCGTGACCACCACAACAACCACCTTCGTGATCATGGTCGTGATCGTGACCACCACAGCCACCTTCTTGATGTACGTGACCGTGTTGAACTTCTTCTTCAGTCGCTTCACGAACAGCGACAACTTCAACGTCAAACGTTAGAGTTTGGCCAGCTAGCATGTGGTTACCGTCAACAACAACTTCGTCGCCATCTACTTCAGTCACTTCCACTGGGATTGGGCCTTGGTCTGTATCCGCTAGGAAACGCATGCCAACTTCGATTTGCTCAACACCTTGGAATACGTCAGCAGGAACACGTTGAACTAGGTCGTCGTTGTGCTCACCGTAAGCGTCTTCTGGAGTAACAGTTGCTGAGAACTTGTCGCCAGCTACTTTGCCTTCAAGCTCTTTTTCAAGACCTGTAATTAGATTGTTGTGACCGTGAAGGTAATCTAGTGGAGCTTCTGCAGTTGATTGGTCAACTACTACGCCATCTTCAAGTTTCACTTGATATGCAACACTAACTACTACGTTCTTTTCAATTTTCATGAGAGCTCCAAGGAGGTTTGGACTAGGTTCGAACAGTTGAACCTAGGAATAAATTTTCTACACCCGGTATTATGGGGATGAATTAGTGAAACTCAATCATTCTGGTTTAAAAATACCGATCATTTCTTGATTCGCGTGTTCAGATTTCTCTACAGTTTTAGGTTTACGCTGCTCGGTGAAATCACAATCGACACATTCCACCAGTTCGATATTGTTCTCGACCCACCAGCGAAGTGTGTCTTGAGTGTTGCAGCTTGGGCAGCTTGCCCCAGCGATAAAGCGTTTTTTCTGTTTCACGTTCATATCCTTTACTACTCTGGATTCGCAGTTCATCCTGCTCGCTCTATATAGAGGCTAAGCAGAGACCGCGTTTATTATTAAATTGGCTATTCAAACTGTTATTTCTAAGTTCATGCTATATGTCTAAGCTCAGGTGACTAACTCTTGACTCAGGCTACTGCCAATAGTTTCGAGATTGGTGATCGTTTTCCATCTCGTGTCCAAAAATCTCTTCAAGCTCTTTGCGAGCCTCTTTCGCTCTTTGGGCTAACTCGGCATCTTCGTTATGCTGAGGAAGCAACTCTTTCAGCATACCATTATCCAATTTCCTAAAGTGTGCTTCTGCTCGCTTCGCTTTGTATGGATGCATGCCAAGTTCAGTCAATGTTTGACGACCTAAATCTAATGCCCCAAGGAAGGTTTCACGCGAATAGTTGCTCACACCATGGTTAAGTAATTGATACGCTTCAACACGGCTTCGAGCTCGCGCTAAAATCTTTAACTGTGGGAAATGCTGCTTACACAAATCGACGGTCTTCATGATTTCATCGGGAGAATCGGTACACAACACAATGGCTTCGGCTTTATCTGCCCCCGCAGCTCTTAACAATTCAAGGTGAGTAGAGTCACCGTAAAATACTTTGTAGCCAAATTTTCTAAGGATGTGTATTTGGCTAGCATCACTTTCAAGAACGGTAATGCGAATCTTATTTGCGTACATCAGACGACCAATAATCTGACCGAAACGACCAAAGCCAGCAATGATAACTCTCGGGCTGCGGTCCACAACATCAGAAGACATCGCACTTTCGCTGATTTGATTGAGTTGACGAGCAAAGAATCGGTCTTGGATCTTGAGCATCAATGGCGTGGTCACCATAGAAAGGCTCACAACAACCAACAAGAACGAGACTTGGTCGCCACTTAAAATACCTTGTGCACTTGCCGCAGTAAAAATGACAAACGCAAACTCACCGCCTTGGCTGAGAATCATCGCCATGCGGCTACGAGCTTTAGCTTGAGTACCAAAGATACGAGCAAGCATATACAGAACTAGCCCTTTTAAGACGACCAATGAACAAACCGCAATCAGTATCGCGAACGGACTTTCGGCTAGTAAACCTAAGTTCACCGCCATGCCAACAGAGATGAAGAACAGACCTAGTAATAAGCCTTTGAATGGATCAATGGCAATTTCGAGCTCATGTCGATATTCACTTTCCGCTAGAAGGACGCCCGCAAGGAAAGTACCTAATGCCATCGACAAACCAATCTGTTGCATGAGTACCGCAATACCAATCACCAATAATAAGGCTGCGACTGTGAACAACTCACGCACACCACTCATTACTACGTATCGGAAAAGTGGTCTCAATAAGAAGTGTCCACCGACAAGCAAGCCAATCACACCCCCCAACATCCACAGCATATCTGCCCAACTGCCGCCAGTGTTACCAGCAAGCAAAGGCAACATCGCGAGCATTGGTATAACCGCAATATCTTGGAAAAGTAGTACTGCAAAACCTGACTGCCCGGCTTCTTTACCGCCGAGCTCCCGCTCTTCAATAACACGCAACGCGATAGCGGTCGAAGACAGCGCTAAACCCATACCTATTACGAGGCTGGTTTGCCAGGTTAATCCGAACAGACAGGCGATGGCGGTAATAATCAAGGTCGTGATCAGCACTTGCGCGCCACCTAAACCAAGAATGGGCGCTCTCATCTGCCACAATTTTTTAGGGTTGAGCTCTAAACCAATCAAAAAGAGCAGCAGTACCACCCCGAACTCGGAGAAGTGCAGAATCGCTTCTACATCACTGATTAAGCTAAGCCCCCATGGGCCAATCGCAACACCCGCCAATAGATAGCCTAATACTGAGCCCAAGCCCGCTCGCTGTGCGATAGGAACCGCAATAACAGCAGCCGCTAGAAATATAACGCTACTTTGCAAAAAATCATTAGTCAGAGCCATCATTCGCTCCTATACCTTTTAGCGGATCTCGTAACCAATTTCGATATTCTTCAGCGTGTTGGTAACGCGTCATATCCGAGATATTCCGCGCCCAGTGTAAAACCAAAGGTGACATCCAGTTCATTTGACACAAAGCGGCGGTTAGCTCAAACGGTTGCAAGATCTCTTGTAATGGATATTTATTATAGCCTGCAGCACCAAACGCCTCTTCTTTACCACCCGTAGTGATGACACTGCGCCAATACTTGCCCTTAAGCGCGCTTTGCTCACCAAACGCAAAACCCTTCCCTAACACACGATCAAACCATTCCTTCAATAACGAAGGGCATGAATACATAAATAGAGGGTGTTGGAACACAATTACATCGTACTGAAGGAGCAATTCATGCTCATAAGGCACATCGATAAAGAAGTCAGGATAGAGAGCATAGAGATCGTGGATTTTGACATTCCCAAGCGACTCTATCTTTTTAACCATAATTTGGTTAGCGATAGAGGTTTGTGGTTCTGGGTGCGCATAGATCACTAACACCTTTGGCACGGGTTTGTCTGTCGAGGGAGTAATACTCATTCCTTTGAAACATTCCTTTGAGGGCTAAACGGTGGCAAGGCCACTAGAATTTAAATAAAAGTTATTAATATGTTATTGGCATCATAACGCAAATTGCATTGTGATCGACTTTTATCTGGATTCAGCCTACTATGCAGGCGTCTGTCCACCTCTAATTTCTATGCTGCTTCTATGATTACTTTCTCTGATATTCAATTGTTACGTGGTGGTAAACCACTCCTCGACCAAGCATCTGCAACTCTTCACCCTGGCGACAAGATCGGTTTGGTTGGAAAAAACGGCTGTGGTAAATCTACGCTGTTTGCCTTAATCAAAGACGAACTGTCTATTGATGCGGGCTCATTCAGTAAACCCGCCCATTGGGAAATGGCTTGGGTTGCTCAAGAAACGCCGGCATTAGAAAGAACAGCCATTGAATATGTAATTGATGGCGACAGAGAATACCGTGGCCTTGAAGATCAATTAAAGAAAGCGGAACACGCTGACAACGGGACTCTGGTAGCAGAGATCCACGGTCAAATTGAAACCATTGGTGGTTACACCATTAATTCACGAGCCGCTGAATTACTCGATGGCCTTGGTTTTCGCCAAGAACAGATGACATGGAACCTCACCCAATTCTCGGGTGGTTGGCGTATGCGTTTGAACCTAGCGCAAGCCCTGCTGTGTCGTAGTGATTTACTGTTACTCGATGAGCCAACCAACCACTTGGATTTAGACGCCGTAATGTGGCTGGAACGTTGGTTACAAAATTATCCAGGCACACTGGTTCTTATCTCGCACGATAGAGACTTCTTAGATCCTATCGTCAACCGTATCGTGCATGTTGAAAACCAACAGCTCAATGAATACACCGGTAACTACTCATCGTTTGAAACTCAACGCGCTCAAAAGCTGATCCTGCAACAAGCAATGTTCCAAAAGCAGCAAAAGCAAATGTCTCACATGCAGAGCTACATTGACCGTTTCCGCTACAAGGCCTCAAAGGCTCGCCAAGCGCAAAGCCGTATTAAAGCGCTAGAGAAAATGGAACAAGTGTTGCCAGCTCAGTTTGATAACCCATTCAGCTTTGAGTTTAGAGAGCCAGACGCGCTACCAAACCCAATCATGATGATGGATGAGGTATCAGCGGGTTACGATGACAACTTGATTCTAGAAAAGATTCGCCTCAACCTAGTTCCCGGCAGCCGTATTGGTCTTCTTGGTCGAAATGGTGCGGGTAAGTCGACACTGATTAAACTGCTTTCTGGTGAGCTAAAGCAACAAGGCGGTGAGCTGAGCTATTCGCAGGGCGTTAAGATGGGCTACTTTGCTCAGCATCAATTAGAGACGCTGCATCCAGAAGAAACGCCACTGCAACACATGATGCAGATTGCTCCTAAGCATACCGAGCAACAACTGCGTGATTACCTAGGCAGTTTCGGCTTCCAAGGTGAAAAGGCACTCGATAAAGTGGCTCCGTTTTCGGGTGGTGAAAAAGCACGTTTAGTATTAGCTCTACTAGTATGGCAAAAACCGAACCTATTACTGCTCGATGAACCGACCAACCACTTGGATCTCGACATGCGTCAGGCGCTGACTTTTGCGTTGCAGACGTTTGAAGGTGCGATGGTCATCGTATCGCACGACCGTTACTTACTGCGTGCAACCACCGATGAGTTATACCTTGTACACGACCGCCAAGTCGCACCGTTTGATGGCGATCTTAGCGATTATTACAAATGGCTAACCGAACAACAAAAAGTTGAGCGTAAAGAAGCACAAGCATTGGCACCAGCAAAAGACGGCGCTAACAGTGCAGCTTCGAAGAAAGAGCAAAAACGAAAAGAAGCAGAGTTTCGTAAGCTAACAGCTCCAATCCGTAAAAAGCTGACTCAATTCGAAAAGCTGATGGATAAATTAACACTGGATCTCGAGGAGGCCGAGCAAGAATTATCCGACACTTCACTTTATGAAGCTGAAAATAAGGCTAAACTGAATAAAGTACTCGCTCTACAAGCGAGCAGTAAATCACAGCTAGAAGAAGTTGAAATGGATTGGATGTCTACTCAAGAAGAGCTTGAGCAGATGGAACAGGATATGGATAGCTTATGAGCCCTGAGCACGCCCCAATATCACTAACACTAGAACGACTATGGCAATTTAGCCTCCAGTATTACAGTGTGCGCGGTGTAAAGGATGCGTGCTTAGCTTTGCAAAACCAGTTTCATGGCAACGTCAATCTACTGCTGCTTCTCAAATGGCTTGATGAGCAGCAATTGTCTTTCGCTGAAGAAGAGTGGCACAAAGTACAACAATGCTTAAGCCGCTCAGAAACCCTGCTTCATAGTTATCGAGAGCTGCGCAAACATCTCAAAGCACACGTTGTCGATTCGCTATACCGTGAAGCCTTACAGTTCGAATTACAACTAGAGAAACAACAGCAGTCTGATCTTGTCGACTGTATTAATTCTCTTAAGCTTGTCGCCAATCAACAATCACCACTCGCTTATCAATACTGCCGTTTATTAGGGGCTGAAAATCTCTATGATGCTTTTTCTGAACCAGCACCTCAGCCCTAACTCATTTCCTTTCCTTTTTATTCAATCCAGATCCAAGCTTATCTTCGTATTAGCATTAGCATAAAGCATTTTTACGTGGTGGCTGATACACACCACAAGCAACCTATAAGAAACCTAAGCTCGATATTATTCAACCAGTTACCCATGGTGCCTTTTAACAATCCATATCGGTGAACCTCTTGCGCTTATGTTGAGAATCAACCAAGCTCAAATAAAACGTGGGCATTTTCCAAAAAGCTCGACACTTTCTCAAAGCCCACAAAAAGCATGGACTGTTTTTATGACAATATTTACCGCAGCAGCTGGTTTATCTAATCCTCACCTACAAACCTTAGTGCCACGATTTATTAGAAAGCAGGCGTTGTTTGACCCTCAATGGCAAACCTTAGAAACTCCTGACGGCGATTTCCTCGATCTTGCATGGAGCGAGGACCCGAAGGGAGAGAATCCTAATAGCGATAACATAAACAGCGAAAATCTTAGTAAGAAGCCCATTTTCGTTTTGTTCCACGGTTTAGAGGGCAGCTTTGAGAGCCCTTACGCCAATGGGTTAATGAATGCGTTTGCTAAAGATGGCTGGTTATCAGTGATGATGCACTTTAGAGGTTGCAGCGGGAAACCGAATCGCTTAGCTCGTGCGTACCATTCAGGTGAAGTCGAAGACGCCCGCTTTTTCCTAAGGCACTTACACGCGCAGTTTCCAAATAGCCCTAAGGTTGCGGTTGGTATATCTCTAGGTGGCAACATGCTGGCTAACTACTTGGCCGAATATGCAGATGACCCATTGCTGTCTGCGGCAACGATAGTCTCTGCTCCTTTTGACTTAGCGTGCTGTTCAAGCCGTATCGAGCGAGGCTTCTCCAAGCTCTATAAAAAGTACCTGCTCAACTCATTAAAATCCAATGCACTGAAAAAGGTTAAGCTGCTGCAAGAAAAGCTAGGTATTACCGCGGAAGCGATCAGAAAGATCGACAAGCTGTATGAGTTTGATGAACGAATTACTGCGCCTTTACACGGATTCAAAAACGCACAAGACTACTATGCCCAGTGTTCCGCCCTGCCTAAGTTGAATAAAATTAAGCTGCCGACTCAGATCATCCACGCCAAAGATGATCCGTTCATGACAGACGACGTGATTCCAAAGTTCGTTCTGCCCGATAACATCGATTATCGTCTGTTTCAAAAAGGTGGACATGTGGGGTTCATTACGGGTAGCACATTCAAACCGAGGTTTTGGTTAGAAGAAGCTTTACCTGCCTACTATGAAAGTATCCACGATTCGGCATAATAGCGAGCCTTGGTAAATAACTTAGCTTTGCTCAAAAACTGAGTGTCAACGTCACTAGGCACACTCATTAATACATCAATAAACCTATCCATGAACATAAAAGAGAGAAGTATTTATGATCATCCCATGGCAAGACATCGCACCAGAAACGCTGGAAAACCTCATTAAAGAATTCGTGCTCCGTGAAGGCACAGACTACGGTGACGTAGAGGTTTCACTGCAAAACAAGATTGACCAAGTGAAACATCAATTAGCCTCAAAGGAAGTCAGCATCGTGTTTTCTGAGTTACATGAAACCGTTGATATCCAAGTCACAAAACGCTTCTAAGCTGCGCTCATAAAGGAGCCGTGTTATAGTGGTAAACGATTGCTAACAAGTAAGTTACTCAAAAGACAAGGGTTGTCATGTCCGCTAAACATCCAATTATTGCGGTGACGGGTTCATCTGGAGCCGGCACCACCACTACCTCAGAAGCCTTCCGCAAAATGTTCAATATGATGGACGTGAAGGCCGCTTGGGTTGAAGGGGATAGTTTCCATCGCTTCACTCGACCAGAGATGGATGTCGAGATCCGTAAGGCGCGCGAGCAAGGTAAGCACATCAGCTACTTTGGCCCACAAGCTAACGATTTTGGCGCATTAGAAGAGTTCTTCCGTCAATACGGAAACGAAGGCACGGGAAAAGTCCGTAGCTACCTACATACCTTCGATGAAGCCGTTCCTTACAACCAAATGCCGGGCACCTTTACGCCATGGCAAGAAATCCCTGAAAATTCAGATGTGATGTTTTACGAAGGCCTTCACGGCGGTGTAGTTGATGGGGATATCAATGTGTCCCAACACGTCGATTTGCTGATCGGCATGGTGCCAATCGTAAACCTTGAGTGGATCCAAAAATTCGTTCGTGACACACGCGATCGTGGACACTCACGCGAAGCGGTAATGGACTCAATTGTTCGCTCAATGGATGATTATCTGAACTACATTACCCCACAATTTTCGCGCACTCATATCAACTTTCAGCGAGTTCCAACCGTAGATACATCAAACCCGCTCAACGCCAAAGGGATACCAAGTTTAGATGAAAGCTTCGTAGTTATACGTTTGCGCGGCATCAAAAACGTCGACTTCCCTTATCTTTTGGCTATGATTGATGGCTCATTTATGTCTCGCCATAACACGCTTGTGGTGCCAGGTGGCAAGATGAGTTTTGCTATGGAGCTCATTGTAAGGCCAATCCTACAACAACTCATCGAAACCGGAAAAATAGGTTAACAGACCGCCATTCTGGTTGATTACTTTTCATACCGTGATCATGTGCACAATTTTGCGTAAAAAATCGTAGCTTGGTCACGATTAAAATCAAGAAATAGTACCTGAAAAAGGATACTATTCTTAAACGAAACACAAGATAGCTTGCAGCACTCAACAAGTGCACTTACCCTACAAGTCAATCCAGGCTTAGCTACAATACGGAAAGCGGCAAGCATACCCTGCAGAGGAAGTAAGATATTATGGTTCTAGGTAAACCCCAAACCGATCCAACATTAGAGTGGTTCCTTTCACACTGTCATATTCATAAGTACCCATCAAAAAGTACTTTGATTCATGCTGGTGAAAAGGCAGAAACCTTGTACTACATCGTTAAAGGTTCTGTGGCAGTTCTTATCAAAGACGAAGAAGGTAAGGAAATGATTCTTTCTTACCTAAACCAAGGTGACTTCATTGGTGAACTTGGCCTCTTCGAAGAAGACCAAGAGCGTACTGCATGGGTTCGTGCAAAATCTCCTTGTGAAGTAGCTGAAATTTCTTTCAAGAAATTCCGTCAACTTATCCAGGTGAACCCAGATATCCTTATGCGTCTTTCAGCGCAAATGGCAAACCGTCTACAAGTGACTAGCCAAAAGGTTGGTGACTTAGCGTTCCTTGACGTAACAGGTCGTATCGCTCAAACGCTACTAAACCTAGCGAAACAGCCAGATGCAATGACTCACCCTGACGGCATGCAAATCAAGATCACTCGTCAAGAGATTGGCCAAATTGTTGGTTGTTCTCGTGAAACAGTAGGTCGTATCTTGAAGATGCTTGAAGAGCAGAACTTAATTTCTGCACACGGTAAAACTATCGTGGTATACGGCACTCGTTAATCTCGATTAACTGAGCCAAAAATTAGAAAGCCACCAAATGCAAATTTGGTGGCTTTTTTGTTTTCTAAAGATCAGATTCGGAAATCGATATTAGAGATAGGAGTTCGCTCTTCTAAACACTCTCGAAGCGAAGCGTACCCGCACCTCTAGGGCAAAGCCCGTGCTCGTATCTTTCTTTAACCGTTGGTACTTTCAAAGATTTTGTCAGCCGATGCCGCGACAAACCCTGTATAAAGCTCACCATTCGCCATCGCATAACGCTTAGCAAACTCATAGAAGCCTCCAGGAATCATCTCATTGCCTTCAACAAATGAAACTGGGACTTTGTCTGCCATTGTCGATGATTGCTCTAATAAGACCTCTGGAGAGCCCTTAACCTGGCCTCCAGATGCATTGATAGTGAAACCTGATTCGCTCAGGTAATCATTTACAGCCTGAACTTCATCAAAAGCATCGAGTTGATTAACGCTCACTGTAAAGTGGTTAGCACCGTATCCATGAGCCGCTAACCAAGAAGCGTATTCGCTCTCCTTTGCAAGCACTTGGAAATCTGCGAAGCTCAAGTCCCAAAGGCGACCACCAAACAAGAATTCATGACTTTGAAGCTTGCTTGCGTCGACTTGCTCAACCAATTTAGCCACGATCTGTTGTAAGTCACTTGAACATTCTTCGACCTTCAACTCACTAATGAACACTTTAGGTTGGTTTAGGTCTGGGTGCTCATAGTGCTTAGCCACTAGTTTCTTGCTTTCAAACAAGTAATCGCCACACGCTTTATAACCTAGCTCAAGAAAAGGCTTGGCCAGTGTTTCAATGCCCAGCGGTGCAACATTGAAAGTACGCAGTGCAATATGATCATTAATCAGGGCTTCGTCTTCTTTCAGCAGATGATGAACTTTTTCAGCCGATGGGCAAAGCCTGTGAATGTAATCGTCCCATAGTGATTTAAAGAGTAGATCGGGCGTCATGGTGACTCCTTGTCAGAGGTTCTAGCAAGCTAGTAATTTGGATTAGAGAGGGAGAGGCTGGACACAGAGTCAGCAGCCATCAGCCTGTGACATACTTGTTCTATTATTATCTACCGCCCAATCTAGGTGTCGGACGTGATGGAAAAAGGAAGCGATAACACCGCTTCCTCATTACACAATTAACGAATGAATCTGTTATTCATGAACCTAGAGCTCATAAGCTTATGATTCATGAACTTATAGCTTAAGAGCTTAAACTAAAGCTCAATACCTGGGCTAAATGTCGCTGGCAGTTGAGTTTCACCACCTTCCATTGAAGCCATAGGATAAGCACAGTAGTCAGCTGCATAGTACGCACTTGGGCGTAGGTTGCCTGAAGCCCCCGGACCACCAAATGGAGCATCACCACTTGCGCCTGTTAGCTGGCGGTTACGATTAACAATACCCGCACGGATATGGTCAACGAAGTATTCCCATTCAGAATCGTCTGTTGAAACTAGGCCTGCAGACAAACCAAAGCGCGTGTCATTAGCCAATTCAACCGCTTGCTCTAGCGATTGGTAACGAACTACTTGCAGCAATGGACCGAAGTACTCTTCATCTGGCAGTTCAGCAATGTTGGTTGCATCGATAATGCCCGGAGAAACAAACGCCGCTTCACCCGCCTTTGCTTCTACTAGGCTTACACCGCCTAACGATTGCAGATTAGCTTGTGCGTCCAGAATGAATTTAGCCGCAGCTTCAGAAATTTGTGGCCCCATGAAGGGTGCTGGCTCAGCGAATGGCTGATCGACGCGAACCTTCAAGGTCGCAGCAACGAGCTTATCCAGCAGTTGATCGCCCTTCTCTCCAACAGGCACATACAAGCGACGTGCACAGGTGCAACGTTGACCCGCACTGATGAAAGCCGATTGAATAATGGTATAAACCGTTGCGTCAGCATCACCAAATTGGTCACTGATCACCATTGGATTGTTACCGCCCATCTCTAGCGCCAGCATTTTGCCCGGTTGACCCGCGAATTGACGGTGAAGAATATGACCAGTATTAGCACTGCCTGTAAATAGCACACCATCAAGACCTTTAGCATCAGCCAATGCGATGCCGGTCTCTTTAGCGCCTTGCACTAGGTTAATCACGCCAGCAGGAAGGCCAGCGTCTTGCCATAGTTTCATCGCAAATTCACCTGTCCAAGGTGTTTGCTCTGACGGCTTAAATACCACGGTATTACCCGATAGCAATGCTGGAACAATATGACCGTTAGGTAGGTGACCTGGGAAGTTGTAAGGACCAAATACCGCCATTACGCCTAATGGACGATGACGCAGTACGATTTGGTTGCCTGCCGCTTCACGTGAAGCCTCACCAGTACGCTCATGATAAGCACGAATAGAGATAGCGATTTTACCTGCCATCGCACCCGCTTCAGTACGAGTTTCCCAAATCGGCTTACCCGTCTCTTTCGCGATGATTTGTGCGATTTCTTCGCTGTTCTCTTTTACTTTCTCAGCAAAATTCAACACGATCGCTTCACGCTCTGCAAAGCTCATCTTTTTCCAAACTAGAAAAGCTTCACGTGCCGCTGATACTGCAGATTCAACCTGTGCTGGAGTTGCACTATCACCTTGCCACACTACTTCATTATTGTATGGGCTTACCGATGTCATGGCGTCACCTTGACCTGCCACCCACTGTCCTGCTATCCACTGAGTCATACTTCTACCCTTAAAATCTTCGACAGATAATCGCCGCTCTTATTGAGCCAACATGCGAACAAATTCGCCTTCTTTTACTTCAAGAGCGCTTGCTACTTCAGATGATAAAATCACTGTGTCGCTTGCTTGGTCATACGCACCTTTCGCAGCTACTGCGCGGAAGTTCTCAAACGAGGTATTACCAATTAGGAAGTCTTTAGAGCTAGAGTGCTCTGCAATTTTCACTTGAGCACGAATCGCATTACGCACCGATTCGATATTTCTTAAATCACACTCAACCGTTGGGCCTGCATCAAAGATGTCGACATAACCGCGGTTAGTGAAACCCTCACGTTCAAGCAGCTTGAGTGCAGGGCGCGTATTGTCATGTACCTCTCCAATCACCGCCTGAGCTTCTTTGCTTAGTAGGTTCACGTAGATAGGTAACTTCGGCATCAGGTCAGCAATGAAGCCTTTCTTACCAATACCGGTTAGGTAATCGGCGAGCGTGAAATCAATCGAGAAAAAGTGCTCTTGCAACCATTGCCAGAAAGGAGAGTTACCTTCTGCATCTGATACGCCACGCATCTCAGCAAAAATGGTTTTTGAGAAACGCTCTGGGTGCTCTGCCATGATCAAAAATCGACACTTCGACATCAAACGACCATTCAAACCACCACGGAAATCAGGGCGTAAGAATAGAGTGCAGATCTCACTGCATCCTGTGTAGTTATTGCCGAAAGTTAGTAGCTTAACAACGTTGTTCACGCCTAGCTTTTGTGATGAATGGACAACTTTGCTGATGTGATAAGAATAAAACGGTACATCCCAACCAATCGAAGCTTCGATGCCGGTCGTACCTGCAACATCTCCAGTTTCGCTATCGCAGCCAACCATCAAGTAACCTTCGTCACCAGGTTCGGTCACGTCTTGTTTAGCGAAACTATATTCAGAGTGAGTAATTCGGTTGGTTAACAGTTCTTCGTTAACCGGAAGAGATGTAAATCCGTGTCCTGACTCAACGGCGCAGGTATGCAGCGCATCGTAATCAGATAGTTTAATTGGGCGAACAACTAGCATCAATATTCCCTCCAGATGCAAAATAGGCCCAAAACCAGAAGCTTGGGCCTTTAGCAGAACGTCATAGGAGTCGCTCTAATGGCGAACATTCCTATAACGCCGCTCAGGCTAAACTAGCGTAGCGATTGCTTTGTCTAGTTTTGATAAGCCTTCTTCAATTTCTTGTGTGGTGATAACCAGTGATGGCGTAAAGCGAACCACGTTTGCACCCGCAACCAATATCATCAGGCCTTGTTCGCCTGCAGCTACTAATACGTCACGTGCACGTCCTTGCCACTCATCATTCAGCGCAGCGCCTAACAATAGGCCTTTACCGCGAACTTCACTGAATATTTGGTATTTGTCGTTAATCTTAGCTAGCCCTTCACGGAACATTGCTTCACGCGCTTTCACGCCTGCCAAAGTTTCAGGTTGGCTAACAACATCAACAACCGCTTCAGCAACAGCACACGCCAGTGGGTTACCACCGTAAGTAGAGCCGTGCGTACCGACTTTAAGGTGCGTAGCGAGTTCTGTAGTCGTTAACATTGCGCCGATAGGGAAACCACCACCTAGTGATTTCGCAGTGCTTAGGATGTCTGGTGTAACACCTAAGCCTTGGTATGCGTAAAAGTTACCAGTACGGCCATTACCTGTTTGCACTTCATCAAAAATAAGCAGTGCATTATGTTTGTCACACAGCTCACGAACCGTGTTCACGAACTCAGATGTTGGAGAGATGATACCGCCCTCGCCTTGCAGAGGTTCCATCATGATTGCACAAGTGCGATCAGAGATGTGCGCTTCTAGCGCTGCAATATCGTTGTAAGGCAGGTGCGTAACATCGCCTGGTTTAGGACCGAAACCATCAGAGTAAGCTTCTTGACCACCAACGGTTACTGTAAAGAAAGTACGACCGTGGAAACCTTGTTTGAATGCAATGATTTCAGATTTCTCAGGACCGTGAACGTCAGCAGCCCAACGACGAGCTAACTTCAGCGCAGCTTCATTCGCTTCAGCGCCAGAGTTAGCGAAGAATACTTTCTCTGCAAAACATACGTCTGTTAGCTTTTTAGCTAAGCGTAATGCAGGTTCATTGGTCATTACGTTACTTAAGTGCCAAAGCTTATTTGCTTGCTCAGTAACGGCATTCACCATTGCTGGGTGACAGTGACCCAAACAGCTCACAGCGATACCACCAGCAAAGTCGATATATTCTCGGCCTTGTTGGTCCCAAACGCGTGCGCCCTCCCCTTTTACCGGGATCATTTCCATTGGGTTATAACAAGGCACCATCACCTCATTAAAAAGACTACGTTCTACATTATTTTCCACTGTCATCGTACATTCCTTCTCGATACCGCAAGCTTCGCAAATAAGCGTAATGGTTCATAAGTGAGACAAAGATATTTTGTCCCGCCATAATCCCGCTGCAGCATTATATTTACATTTAATTAACCTTTTCAATAGTGGATTATTCTTTAGCCATCACTCACTACCAGCTAAACATCACTACCTATGACTATTTATGCATCAATTAATCTGTTTTATGAAGCTTTTTTTACCTAAACGCATGACAGGCAACAGCAAAGCCTTACTGGCACTGCGGTATGTTGGGTTCGAGAGGAAATAAGGCGAATAATATTGCATAGACTAAAAACTTAGCCTGAAGAGGGAGAAATGTTATAAAAGGTGATCAGCGTCAGAGGGATAGAGAGGCGTAGTGCCCCGAATTTAAACGCTTAACAAGTAAGTTGATACGTTTAACTGGCTTACTAACACGGATAAAGAGTCGAATTAAAACACTCAACGTGCCAAGAAGTTAGCGAGAAGCTGATGTCCTTGCTCTGTTTTAATCGATTCCGGGTGAAACTGCACCGCATCAATCGGCAAGGTTTTGTGTTGATAACCCATGATTTCATCCATGCTGCCATCTTCAAATTCCGTCCAAGACGTTAATTCAAAGCAATCCGGTAGCGTGCCATTTTTCACGACTAAAGAGTGGTAACGCGTTACGGTCAGAGGATTATTAAGCCCTTGAAAAACGCTTTTGCCGTTGTGACGTATAGGAGAAGTTTTACCATGCATCACTTGTCTAGCTCTTACCACTTCACCACCAAAAACTTGGGCAATGGCTTGATGACCCAGACACACACCCAAAATAGGCAATTTACCAACGAAGTGTTCAATCACCTGTAGAGAGATTCCCGCATCATCAGGCGTGCAAGGGCCCGGCGAGATAACAAGATGGCTAGGATTTAGCGATTCAATACCTTCGATATCAATCTCATCGTTGCGTACAACTTTCACAGTCACCCCTAACTCACAGAAGTACTGATACAAGTTATAAGTAAAAGAGTCGTAGTTATCGATGATAAGTAACATGGGTCGAAATCGTTTGCTAAATACTAAGTGATTGGAAGATATAGGGGCGGTATTGTGCAATACCCATGACGAAAGGCAAGTGGAAACTGCATTTCGCCAACAATTAAGGCCAACCTAAGTTGACCTTAATTGTTTACAGATAGTATGAAGTTATCTGAATTGGCTCGCTTATAAAGCTTATAACGAACCTACTTGCGACGGCGCCACATTGCTAAACCAAACAATGACATCAGTGCACCAAAGCCAAATGAACCGCCTACTCGTAGTTCAAGAACAGCAGGATCATGATCCGATGAACGGAAGTGATCTTGATACTTAGGTAGGTCACCTTTGAACTCTTCGTTGTAGTCAAACAACGTCGACTCACCACCATTGATGTGCCAGTCGGTTGCATCTACTACCATCTCTTTCAAGCTGTCACTGATCAACAGATGATCCAGAGCACCAACTTCATCGTTGTATGAATAACTCCAGCTGTCCGGATGCTTTTGAGCCACAGCATTAATGTAGCCGTAATTCTTAGTGATCACAGCACCACTGTCACCAAACTGCTCAGCGCCATCAATGTAAGTGTTACGAGCCGCTTTAATTTGCTTGCCGTATTTCTCTTCAGAGTAATCAGTTAGCACTAGCATTGGATCTTCCATGCCGTACGAGTTCATATCACCCAGAATCACTTTATGGCCTTTGATACCGTCTAGCGCTTCACCTAGCGCAACCGCAGCAGCAACACGGAAGTTCTCACATGAACCTTGCTTATCGGCGTCAACGCCACCTTGGCCACCCTGTTCAACCGGTGCTGCATCTTCCCAACACTTAGAACCTTTCGATTTAAAGTGGTTAATCGCTACGGTGAGTTTCTCTTTGGTGCCTTTAACTTTAAAGGTTGGCGCCAATGAGTCGCGTTGGTAGTTCTTACCGTCTTCAATCACCTTGCCAGAATCGTCTAACACTTCTGGTGCTTGTTGGCTTGGCATCGCAATAACACGACTGTCTTTAAGCTTAACCACTTTCTTACGGTAGATAACACCCGTTGTGATTACGTCAGTACCAATCGAGTCCATCTCGTCGGTCACGCCATCTTCGTTCGAATCGACAGCCACAAAGGTATAGCGGTCTTTCTTACGCTCAATGCGATCATTCAGTTGGTTAACAAGCTGCCCAATGGCAGAGCCTTCACCAAAGCCGTTGTTCTCAATTTCCATCAAACCAATGATGTCAGCGTCTAAGCGGAGAATCGCATTCACAATCTTCTCTTGCTGCATCTCAAACTCAGTCATGGTGTTCGCGCCACGGTTATTACCGTGCTGATTCGCGTCACCACCAAATGGAGAGTTAAAATAGTTCAACACATTGAAAGTCGCGATGCGCAGGTCGCCTTCGTCCATATCAGGCTTGTCTGTGCGAGGGTCGTTGCGAACAAAGTTTTCAGCCGAGATCTGGTTAGTTGCCACTAATCGATACTCGCCGTAGCTGTAAGTCAGTACGCCTTCTAGACCAACAATGGTGTCATCAATACGTATGTAGTCTTCCGTTGAACCATCTTGGTCGATATCGGTGCGGCCAAAGTCAGGGTAAAAAGGAACTTGTCCATCACCCGCTTTTTGATCGGTTTCAACGAAAAGACGACGGTCTGCGTTATCTTCCGTTTGTTGTTTCGCGTCTTCAGAACCTGCTGCGAAAAGCTGGTTCGGTTGCATGTTAATACGCTCATGCGCCAGTACCATGTTGTTACGACGACCTGAATAGTCATAACCAAAGGTGCGAGTTACACGCATATCAAGCGCTTCCGTCGTTTTCACCAACATGCCTTCGTAGCGTTCAAGCGTTGCAGCGAAGTTTTCATCACTGCCTAGCGCTTCAATCGCCGTTGCTTCAGGCGCTTGTTGTTCGCCCTGTTTTAGCCATTGGTTGTTTTCAACTTTAAGCTGAGTATGGCTGTAGTATTCTTGAACCTTACCTTTCACACACACTACATCGCCCGCAGCCAGTTCTGAGCTCGATTGATTCGTGTGGATAAATAGACCTTCAGAAGTGCTTGAATTGAAGTCATCCTCAAGTGCTTGCAGGTAGAAGCCTTTGCTTATGCCCGTTGTCACGGCACTCACAACACCTTTTACGAAGTACTCATCGTCAGTGATGTACGGGTAGCCATCAATGAACGGTGATGTTGCCCCCTCACCTTGGATCTCTTGAATGGTTGTGAATACTGGGTCAGAGCCATCTTGTGTACAAGTGAACGCTTCTGGCAGTTCAACAGTGTCTAATGAACCTAGCCCTTCAATGCTGTCTTTTGGTAGCGATACCCACTGTGAAGCATCGAATGTCGCCGAAGGCGTTTGATCAGCTCGAACCAAAGTAACATCTTTACCCCAGTCCACATCGCCCATCAAACCGACAACATCGTGTACCGAACCATCTGAATTCAAGATAGCCAGTGGATCATCACCATTATGGTTAGCAATCGAAGCATTTAGAATGTCAGCGATTGCTTTAATCTCATCACTCGCACTCGTATGAGCGACCACAAGTACTTCACCGGGCGCTAAAACGTGGCCATCTAAAGGTAAAGTGGCGCCCCATGAGCCGTCGCCGTTCGCTGATTTAGCCAGTGAATAACCATCTAAGTTAATGCTGTTATCGCCGTTATTGGCAATCTCAACCGCTTTGTTGTAGCTGCCGCCTTCCACATATTGTGAAATAAACAAATCAGCGTGTGCACTTGCTGTTAGCAAGCTACCAATTGCCACTGCTAGCAATGAAGGTTTGTGTAAAAGAGCCATCCGTTTCACCTGAGTACATTGATTTATAGTCACTGCCATCTATAGGCAGTCATGTATTTTGTGGTAACTATCAGGTTTATTTATGAAAGGAATAAGTCAGTTGGCAAGAAAATGAGGAACTTATCACTTAGGGATTATCAATTGTTTGGCACGTTATGTATTTCCAACACAAATAGAAATGAGCTTTATTTTATAAAACTTAAAATCAGTGAATAAGATCAATAACACAGCATTAACAATATGAATATGTTAGTCCGACAATGTGTAAATCATCAATTCAAACAAGGGGAGTTACAGGGAATTCAAATAGGACGGGCACTAAAAAGCCCAAAGTAAACAAAATCCACTTTGGGCTTAAATTTTCAAACAGCTTGTTTTAGTTAAACTCTACGGGCGAGTAACAAAACCTACCGCTTCGTATGCTTTTTTCAGTGTTACGGCAGCACGCTCAGAGGCTTTTTCAGCTCCCGCTTTCATTACTGCGTCCATGTAAGCACGGTCAGCACGGATACGGTGGTATTCAGCTTGAATTGGTTCAAGCATCTCAACCAATGCTGCGCCTACATCTTTCTTAAACGGACCGTACATTTCAACGCCTTGGTATTGCGCTTCAATCTCTTCAAACGTTTTACCCGTCGCCGCAGAGTACAGACCCATTAGGTTAGAGATACCCGCTTTGTTTTCCCAATCGTGAGCAATACGTGGTGGCGTTTCTGCATCTGTCTGAGCTTTGTTGATCTTCTTGATGATCGACTTAGGCTCTTCTAGCAGAGTAATTACGTTCTTACGGTTGTCATCCGACTTAGACATCTTCTTAGTCGCATCTTGCAGGCTCATTACACGTGCATTCACTGTTGGAATATAAGGTTCTGGCACTTGGAAGATTGGCGTTTCAGGGCCGTAGATGTTGTTAAAGCGATTTGCGATATCACGCGCTAGCTCTAGGTGTTGTTTCTGGTCGCTACCTACTGGCACTTGGTGAGCACCGTAAAGCAGGATGTCTGCGGCCATCAACACTGGGTAGTCGTATAGGCCTACGTTTACGTCATTTGAGTGACGTGCAGACTTATCTTTAAACTGAGTCATACGGCTCAGTTCACCCATTTGTGTGTAACAGTTAAGAAGCCAACCAAGTTGAGCATGCTCTGGTACGTGTGACTGAACAAATAGCGTGCTCTTCTTTGGGTCAACACCGACAGCAAGACAGATTGCTAATGCGTCTAGAGTCGCTTCATGCAGTGCTTTCGGGTCTTGACGAACCGTAATTGCGTGAAGGTCTACAACACAGTATTGGCAATCGTAGTCATCTTGCATCTGTTGCCATTGACGTAGAGCACCCAAGTAGTTACCGATACTTAGTTCACCAGATGGTTGAACACCACTCAATACGATGGGCTTGCTCATGGTTTTAATTCCTTTGCTTGTTGCTTAGCTTTTTAACTTAGTTTCTTAACTTCGCGTCTTAGCCTAGCTTCTTAACTTAAATATAGAAAAGCCGCACAGCTCTTTCTGTACGGCTCATCCAGTGTACTCATTGATAAGTATTTTGCTAGTAGGTTAACTAACTTTTGTCCGCTTTATGCTGAAACTAAAACGACATCTAGTAATTGCGCAATGTTGTCTGCGACATAGTCAGGGTTTGATACTGAAATTGGCTCGCCGTGGTTGTAACCGTAAGTCAAACCAAACGAGTGACAACCTGCATTTTTAGCGGCTTTGATGTCGTTGCTTGAATCGCCAACCATCAGCATCTCTTCAGCCTTCACATTGTGCTTTTCCAGCAACCAATTCAGTGCCACTGGGTTCGGTTTTTTCTTTGGGAAAGAGTCACCGCCCAACACATCAACAAAGTACTTATCGATACCGTGTTGCGCGAGAACATCTGGCACAAACTTCGATGGCTTGTTAGTGACAAGCGCCATGGTGAAGCCCGCTTTATCTAACTCAGCTAACGTCTCTTTAACCGATGGATAAAGGTGACTCAGCTTATGGCCACCCTGTTCGTAGAAATCATCAAACAGGATGCGCGCTTTCTTTAGCAATTCAGGCTCAAGGCTTGGATCAACCGTAAGATTACGGCTCAATGAACGTCCGATAAGAACATCAGCACCATTACCAACATAGTCGCGAACTTGTTCTTCGCTAACTGAAGCGAAACCCAGTTCCTGACATGCTTGGTCAGCAGCGACAGCCAAATCAGGTACGCTATCTAACAAGGTTCCATCCAAATCAAAGGCGATCAGTTTTATTGAGCTTAATGACATCTTACTTTCCTATTTATTATGTTCGTCTTACCAGTCGAGTAACAAGACGTAAAAAAGGGGCTAATTAGCCCCTTAATCTGAATTTTTGATTTTAGGTCAACAGACCCTAGTTCTACTTTTATGCGTTAACTTTTGCAAGCTCTGCACGCATCTCATCAATCACTTCTTTGTAATCCGGTTGATTGAAGATAGCTGAACCAGCAACGAACATATCAGCGCCCGCTTCTGCAATTTCACGGATGTTATCCACTTTCACGCCACCATCAATCTCAAGGCGGATATCGCGGCCTGACTCATCAATTAGCTTACGAACAGCACGCAGCTTATCAAGCGTGTGTGGAATGAAAGATTGACCGCCAAAGCCAGGGTTCACAGACATCAATAGAATCATGTCTACTTTATCTAGAATGTAATCAAGGCAAGACAACGGTGTTGCCGGGTTTAGAACGACACCCGCTTTACAGCCGTGTTCTTTGATTAGCTGTAGAGTACGATCAACGTGCTCAGATGCTTCAACATGGAAGGTAATCATTGATGCGCCGGCTTTAGCAAACTCAGGAACGATGCTATCCACAGGCTTAACCATTAGGTGAACATCGATAGGTGCAGTAATACCGTAGTCGCGCAGCGCTTTACAGATAGGTGCGCCAAAAGTCAGGTTAGGTACGTAGTGGTTGTCCATCACATCGAAGTGCACAACATCAGCACCCGCTGCGAGTACTTTCTCTACGTCTTCACCAAGACGAGCAAAATCTGCAGACAAAATCGATGGAGCAATTAGAAAATCTTTCATACCAAACCTCTTAAGAGTGAGTAAATTGCGAATATCACCGCCTTGTGAGAACTCATACACAAATACAAGACTCAATCCCAAGACTATTTGGTGTGCAATTCTACCTAAGCACCTAAGCAGATCCTAGCAGTTCGAAAGATTAGTTTATGAAAGTACCCTTTGGTCACTCAATTTAATGAGTTTTAGGGTTATTTTGACCGCTACAATTCTGCTGAAGCGTGTTGCTGGTTTTTCTCTTTATGAAAAAGTGCCAGTAACTCATCAACTTTATTACGCCCAGCGCCATTACGGCTAATGGTGCGCTTAACCTTGACCACATTCAATTCCGCACCATGGTATAAACGGCGCGTTAAGGTGGTGTCATGGTTTGAAATCAAGACAGGGATGTCTCGTTCCATCGCCGCTCTTTCTGCAACATCAGCCAAGGCCGCTTGATCATCTAAGCTGAAGCCATTACCGACATAAGAGGTAAAGTTAGCGGTACTCGACAACGGTGCATAAGGAGGATCACAATAGACGACACACCCTTTACGGGCGCGGCTGAAGGTCTCAGTATACCCTTCACAGACGAACGTTGCTTTTTTCGATTTCTCTGAGAAAAATTCAAGCTCTGCTTCTGGGAAATACGGCTTTTTATAAGAACCAAACGGAACGTTAAAACCACCTTTCTTGTTGTATCGACACAGACCATTAAAGCCAAATCGATTCATATACAAGAATGCAAGCGAGCGATACATGATGTTATCGGTAGCATTGAACTGAGCTCGAACATCTAAAAAAACTTCTTTACGGTTGTTCTCGGGGCAGAACCAACGCTTCGCTTCAGATATGTAGGTTTCAGGATCAGTTTTAAGAAGGTTATACAGGTTGATAAGATCGGGATTGATATCCGCAAGCAGGTATTGTTCAAAATCAGTATTTAGAAATACTGAGCCTGCACCGACAAATGGTTCAACCAATTTCCGAGCAGGTGGCAGGTGACGTTGGATGTCTTCAACTAGGCCATATTTACCACCAGCCCATTTTAGAAAGGCACGCTGCTTTTTCATTTACTGCTCTATCTATCAACTCAAAAATAAGGCTGCGGAATGTAACATATTTTAAGGCTAAGCTCAGGGTTATTTCGCACGTTCTATCTCTCGATGTACCTGATTCATCGATTTTGCCCAAGGTTCCAACTCTTGAAGGGCTTTTGGTAGCGAACTCACCGCATCTCGCGCGACTTGAATCGTCGGGTAATCTTGGTAAGTGATAATAAACCACTTGGTATCATTTCGTAGTGTTGGATAAATACGAACCTTGTTTTCGACTTCATACTCTTCAATAAAAGACTGAACATCTTCTAATGAGGTCATCGCACTCAACTGTAGGGTATAAGCGCGTGGGGAGATAGCTTGTAGCTCCTCGCGAGAAAATGAAAAGGTGATTTTTTTAGTCGGCGGCGTTGATTGTGTCAGGTCCGCATCTTGATCGACTGAAGATTGTGATTCATTTCCTGTTGCATCAGATTGCGAGTTAACTGGTGATCCAGTGCTTTCTTCAACGGCAGCATCAATCGCACTGGTATCGGCACTCTCTGGCTTATCATCAAGCAAAGCATCAACGACATCAGAAGTAATCACCACGCGCTGCTGGTTTTTATCTACCTCACCAACACTGGCAGTATCTTCAACCACAACTGGCGGTAGAGACGAACTATCATCGTCAGCACCTTGGTAACTCATGTCAGTTGTTATTTCTGAATCAACCGTTCCTTCAGCACCAACTTGCTCGCTACCAGTCTTCACTTCAAAAGTAGGGATAGCAGTTTGTTCAATTGGCGAGATAAGAGATTGTACTTTATCGTCAGGTGTTGGTTGACTGAACATCCACCAATAACCGCCACCAATTAAAACCAACAACAAGGCCACCACAATCGCAATGTTGATTGGTGAACCAATAATTGAGCGAATAATAATCCTTTTTTCCACTTTCAATTCTCCTAAAGCCATTAACTCTCCGGGCAGAGGTTGCGCTTTCTTATACGCATGTCGCACGCGAGATTCAGACTCATCATCAACATACCGAATCACTAAAGATTCAAAGAAATGTTCAGCTTCTGGCTGAGAAAGATTATCGATCTCTAGATCGATAGGCTTATGTTGTTGGCCATAACTCAGACGTGTTAATAGCGTGTCTAAGTGGCCAGTGTCAGAAAAGAGAACGATATTGATCGTCCATTGGGGGTTAGATTGAGCTTCCAGTACCAACATCCATAATTCGGATACCAATAGCTCGGAGAGTCGGTGGGCATCATCAACAACGATAACCACGTTACACGCCTCTCCATCAAGTAACCTAGCTAGGCTATCTGATAAGGAATCATGTTGATTAAATAGGGGGTCAGAAACAATTTGGCTAAGAATAAGCGCGCGACGTTGTTGATCGTCTTGGCTCGGGTGACAAAGCAGTAAGCATTGATTTTTTTCTGTCGACCACGCCTCAAGATAACGCTGAGCTAACCAAGAACGGCCTGAACCAGCTTTACCCGCAACCGTCACTAGGTTTGAACCAAAGTTAGTCAAAAGCTGTAAGCGTTCTAGCAGCTCAACTTGAGACTCTAACTCTAATACTCTTAATTCATGAGCCAAACTCATTGGGGATCCCTACTGATAAGACCGATCAGTAAAACGCTTCAGTTGCCTAGAGTTTAGCTAGGCAACCTCACAACCAAATTTAAAGAGTACGGCAGAAATCAATCGCTTGTTTAATGATGTCCTGAGGCACATCAGCAACCACTTCAGCAGTACCAATACTTGTTGGTAATACCAGGCGTAATTGACCAGACAGCACTTTTTTATCACGCATCATGTGCTTCATAAAGTCTTCAAAAGACATGCTTTCTGGCGTATGAACTGGCAGTTTCGCATCCTTGAGTATAGAAATAATTCGCTCAAGCTGCTGCTGAGAGATCAGTCCCTGTAATTGAGCGGTTTTCGCTGCCATTACAGTTCCTGAAGACACAGCTTCACCATGTAGCCAATTACCATAGCCTAGTTCAGCTTCGATCGCATGACCAAATGTATGACCTAGGTTCAATAACGCTCTGATTCCTGACTCTTTTTCATCTAGAGCAACCACTTCTGCCTTAATTGCACAACAACGAGCAATTGCGGTAATCAGTGCTTCTTCATCAAGTTGATAAAGTTTCTCTAGATTCAGTTCCAACCAATCAAAGAAGGCTTCATCGTAAATGATGCCGTATTTGATTACCTCAGCAATACCCGCTGCGAACTCACGCTCAGGAAGCGTTGATAAACAGTGAATATCAATGATGACAGATTTTGGTTGGTAAAAAGCGCCGATCATATTCTTACCAAGAGGATGGTTCACTGCGGTTTTACCACCTACAGAGGAATCCACTTGAGAAAGAAGTGTCGTCGGGATTTGAATGAAATCAATACCGCGTTGATAACAAGATGCAGCAAAACCGACCAAATCACCGATAACACCACCACCTAAAGCAATCACAACCACATCGCGGCTGTAATTCCCTTCAAGCATGTAGCTCATCACTGAGTTGAACGTTTCGAGGGTTTTGTACTGCTCACCGTCTGGCAACTCTAAAAGAGAAGTTTGACAGCCTACTTGATCCAATAGCGATAAAATTTTATCAGCATAAAGAGGCGCTACTGTCACATTACTGATAACAACAACTTTCTGTTTGCCTGATAAAAAAGAAAGGTACGCCGGGTCTTCAAATAACCCGGCGCCAATAGAGATTGGGTAGCTACGCTCAGCTAGATTGACCGTAATCCGTTCCATGGGTTTGCTCTCCGAAAAATGAACTTAACGTTCTTCTAGCATTTTTACGATCTGGTTGGCTACCACTTTTGCACTTTGGTCGTCAGTACGAACTGTGTAGTCCGACACTTCCTCGTATAGTGTGTTGCGGGATACAGCTAGATCTTCTAGCACGTCACGCGGGTTGTCTGTTTGAAGTAGAGGGCGTTTCTTGTCGCGGTTAGTGCGAGCAAGTTGCTTTTCAATTGTTGTCTCTAGGTATACAACAATGCCTCGTGCAGATAGACGGTTACGGTTTTCTTTGCTCAGCACTGAACCACCACCTGTCGCAAGAACAATACCTTGTTCTTCTGTCAGATCGTTGATTACAGATTCTTCGCGTTTACGGAAACCATCTTCGCCCTCAACATCAAAAACCCATGCGATGTCTGCGCCAGTGCGCTCTTCGATCACAGTGTCAGAGTCTAAAAACTCCATATGAAGTTGGGAAGCTAGGTGTCTACCAATTGTACTTTTGCCGGCGCCCATTGGACCAACAAGAAAAATATTGCGTTTCTCAGCCATGTTTTTAGCAGTAATTTACAACGTTAATTCAATGACATCGCCACAAGGTAGGTCAGTACAAGTACTGAAATTAAAAGGCCCGTGGCACCGATTCCTCACAGATAATTCGTGATAAGACCCGAAATTATCAAGGTTAGGTGCCACTAATGCAACTTTATTTTTAATCTAATTGTTCATTACTGAATCACAACTTTAGGTGTAACAAAAATAAGTAGTTCACTTTTGCCCACATTTTCATAGCTGCGACGGAACAATTCGCCTAAAACTGGCAAGTCTCCCAACAGAGGAACTTTATCGACCGTGCTGCTGACACTGTGTTGAAAAATCCCACCGAGCACGACCGTTTCACCATTATTAACAAGCACTTGCGTGCCAATCCTTTGGGTATCAATGGCCACAGCCTCACCTGTTCCCGTTTTCACAACTTGCCCTGGTCTATCTTGAGTCACACTCAAATCCAACACCAAGCGATTATCTGGCGTGATCTGCGGTGTCACCTTCAGACTCAATACCGCTTTCTTAAATGCGACCGATGTTGCACCACTAGAAGAGGACTCTAAATAGGGAATTTCCGTGCCTTGCTCAATATAAGCCGGTTTTTTATTGGTGGTGATTAATCGTGGGCTAGAAATAATTTCGGCTTTCGACTCTTGTTGTAGTGCTGATAACTCAAGGTCGAGCAGAGTATCAGAACCGAGCTTAGCAACCTGAAAAGCAATGCTTGAAGCATTCGGAGATGTCGCACCCAAGTTTACATTTAGAAAGTCATCAATCACGCTGTTTCCACTATTGTCGTCATAAGGAGTAATTGAAGATAAATGGTTACCTTCTATCGAACCGCCAACAGTGAAGCTACCATTTGTTGAAGAAACGCCCCAACGTACCCCAAGTTCATCAAGGTTACCCTCAGTAACCGTCACAATGCGTGCCTCTATCTGTACTTGTTTTACCGGGATATCCAAGGATTCAATAATGCCTCTTATCACCGTAATGTTTTCTTCTAGCTCTCGAATCAAAAGCGAGTTGGTACGCTCATCAATAGTAATTGAACCTCGATCAGACAGCATACTCACCGAGCCATCACCGCCAATCATGTCTGCGATATCGGTCGCTTTGGCAAAGTTAATCTTGATAATTTCCGACTTAAGCTCTCCCAACTCCTCTTCTAAGCGAGATTTTTCTAACGCTTGTTGCTCGCGAAGATCGAGCTCAGCTTTTGGTGCCACTAAGATAACGTTACCATCAACGCGTTTATCCAATCCTTTAACTTGCAAGATAATGTCGAGAACTTGCTGCCAAGGGACGCCATCTAACCGTAAAGTTAAATTTCCTGAGACCGAATCAGACACCACTAAGTTGAAATCATTGTAATCGGCTATCAATTGAAGAACATTACGAACAGGAATGTCTTGGAAGTTAATCGATATCAGCTTGCCTTCTTTTTCCAAGATGCTTTTCTCAACCGCCGCTTTATCGACCTTAGGCTGACTCACAACAACCTCAATAAAGCGTCCTTTAAGGTTGTACTCATATTGGTAGTCATTGGAGATGTTTACCAACAGCCGAGTGCTCGGCGATTCTCTAAAGACTTCAATACCCTCAACTAAGGTCGCAAAATCCCTGACGTCCAGTAGATACAGTTTATCGTCGTCTACCTGAGTATTGATCAACTCAATACTTAAGCCCTCTTGCACTCGCTGAACATCGACAACCGCAGTGGTGGTTGCCAATTCGATAATGATGATCGCGTCTTTGTCTTTATTTACCCTGAAATCAATATTCTCCAACTTGTTGGAGGTTTCGGCGTGAATCGTTACCGTAAAAAACAACATCAAAGACAACACAATGCCTTGCAGCGCTTTGTTCACTATCCCACTTATTCCTTTAATCATAGTTACATCTCATATCCACATCATGTGACATTGGTTTACTTCAGAGCTAACCTAACGTTGCGTTTGTGCCAACAACCTAGGCCATCTGGAAGAGTTTCATTTATCAGAACGTACTGGCTTGTCACTTTAGTGACCCGACCGTTATTTAAGCCGATGAATTGGCCTTTCTTTACATTCACAACGTTGCCTCTCGGCGTTTGCACTAATCCAAGTACATTTGAACCACTTCCCATTACGCCTTTTAAACGCAGCTTGCTCAGCGGGTACTTTTCTAACTTGCCATTCCGAGAGCGAACACTAGGCTGCCAACAGTTTTTCTTAACCAAAGGTTGGTTTTGCACGATCGCTTCTTTAGGAAGTTCAAAGGGGGGACGAAAAGCTCGACGTTGATAAATAGCGGCTGAAAATTCAGTGACCGGGACAAGCTGATCCACCTCTTTCCTGGCCTTAGCTTCGACGTGTACAACAAAGTCATCTAACGAATCCTCGTTCGCTTTGCAGCCCGACAACACAAGCAGTAACAATATGGAATAAAGCACGTTACTGGGTTTCATCATTGACCTCCGCTTTGAACTGGTAGGTATAAGCTCGAACCCTAAAATGCAGTGTGCTGCTTTCTTGACTGACTCGTTGCCAATTCACATCATCAAAGCTAATAATGCGCGGCAGCTTAGCGATGGCCGCAGAGAAATCACCAATCTCGTGGTAATCACCAGTCAGTTCGATATTGAGTGGCAATAGATACAGGAACGCCTTGTTTTGCTTCTGTCCCCAATCAATCCGCGTAAACGTCAGTTTATTATCCAACCCAAGCTCATTCACTGAGGCCAACATGCTGGCTAGCTCTTTCTGAACCGGTAGTTGCTCTAATAGGTAGTCGTAGCGACTGGTCAACTCATCTAGTTGGCTCTGCAGCTTAGGCAAAGCCGCCACCTTATTGGCTTTAATTCTCAAAGTGGCTTTAAGCGTCTGCTCTTGTTGCTTCATCTGTTGAAGTTCATCGTCCAACGGCAGAATATAGAGCCAAGTCCCTACCCCTTGGATAAGCACCATTAACACCATAATCACTAGCAGTTGAGGCAACAAAGGCCATTCAGTGATCTCATCAACATCGAGCTCTCGCAAACTCATCCTGTTTTGCCAACTAATCTTATTTTGAAGGTTAGCCATGATGCGCCCCCTTCTCTTTTCTGCTCGCGGTTGTGCTTTCTAAAGACACAGGGCTAAACACAAAAGAGACCTTGAAGGTCTGAAACTCTTTATTAAAGCGCTTGCGGTTATGAACGATAGAGTGCATCTCGACCCCTTTCAGAGAATCTGAACGCTCGAGGTTGTCCAACATCGTAGCGAGACGAGCAGTACTGTCGCTAATGCCCGACATTTCAATCTCCTGACCATTCATCTTTATCTTGTCGACATACACACCCTCGGGAATCAACTCAGGCATCAGGTTCATAAAGTCGGTAGTTTTATTGCGACCGAGTTGTAATGACTCCACAACATCGAGTCTGGTAAGAATGGCTTTGTGTTCTTGTTCCGCCACTTTTAATGATTGGATCTTCTGGTCGAGCTCTGCGATGTACTTATCGAGGTAACTGAGGCGAGATTGCTGCTTGGCGTGTTGGCCATGAAAATAGTTTCCCATCGCCCATTGCCCCAAGAACGCTATAATGGTGCCGAGAATAACCAAATGAACAAAACGCTTTTTATGCTGACCTCGAATCTCGTCACGCCAAGGCAGCAGGTTAATTTGATGCAACATGCTTTTCTCCTTGCCATTTAAGCCCACTCATTGCCATACCCGCCGCAATACCAAAATGTTGCCAATCCATAGGTAGTCGACGCTTCTTCGCAACCTTATTTTCAAACAAAGACAAAGGATTCAATGACTCACAACTCAACTGAAAATGTCGCTCTAGCTCATCAATGAGCATCGGTGTGCTTGCACCCTCACCCATCAGCCATATCCCTGCAATAGGTTGAAGCGTATTCACCGACGAATAGAGCTGTAACTGACGCTTGAGTTTTTCAATTAAATTGACAATAAATCGGTGCGTCTCCTCGGCTGTGACGAACCCACCTTCGATATCACTAGGTTTATCCGTACCGCGAAGATCTTGGGTACCAAAGGCAAGGTCTTTATAAAAAGGTACTGAACCTTGTGGGATAATCCCTAACGACGTTTGGTCGATGCCAACATCCACGAGCAACCAATTCTTTTTTTCTGGATACAAACGCGAAGCCAGTTGCCAAATATTGAGAAGGCCATGTGCCTGTGTATCAACCAAGATAGGTTTAAACCCTGCTTTCGTTAACGCATCGGCTCGGCTATCAACCACCTCTTTACGAGTCGCATACACTTGGTAGCTGCTTGTTGATCCTTTACCAAATCGTTTGTCTTCCAGCTTTACAAAATCTAAACTCAGCTCCTCGATAGGAAAGGGAGATTGGTGAGCAAAGGTTTGATAGATCGAGAACTCTTTTTCTCTGTCTTCTAGATCACTCTCTATTTGCAGTACTTTGCTGATCACTGTGTTCTCCGGTACCGAAATAGAGACGTTGCGACTTCCAAAAGGCAGCCCTTTCCTAAGTTCTTTGAGTTTCTTAACAGTTTTCTGATACTCCAGAGTATGGTTAGCTGTAAAAATGTCGTCCGAAATCGGCAGCTCTTTGTATCCCACTAGGGCATACGACTCCCCAACGGGTTTTAGGACCACAGCTTTGATGCTGTGATGATTTATATCTATACCTGTAATTAATGATGAACCCATGTGACCTAGCTCCTGAAGTGCCAAGCATTTCGTTGATTATCTAGGGGTTGTGATTATTAGTTAAATAAGCGTTAATAAACGAAAGCTAAGTTTTTAACCTAGAGTACAAGGGTTTGCTGCTTATCAGCCTTAACTAATCAGGGATTATCCGGTGAAGTTCATAAAGCGATTATTCATATTTACATTGATTTGCATGATTCTTGGAGTCAGTACAATTTTTGGGTTTTATTATTACGTAAAACCCGAGCTGCCTGATGTTGCTACTCTGCGTGACGTAAAACTCCAAACGCCAATGCAAGTCTTCAGTCAAGACGGTAAATTGATCTCTCAATTTGGTGAGAAGCGTCGTAACCCAGTGACTTATGACGAGATCCCTCGCCACTTAGTTGAGGCCCTGATTGCCACCGAAGATAGCCGTTTCTACGAACACCCAGGTATTGATCCAATTGGTATCACCCGTGCAGCGCTCGTCGTTGCGATGTCGGGGTCAGCCAAACAAGGGGCGAGTACCATTACTCAACAACTTGCGCGTAACTTCTTCTTATCTAATGAGAAAAAGATCATGCGTAAGATCAAAGAGATCTTCATTGCGATCCATATCGAGCAACTGCTTAGCAAAGAAGAGATCATGGAGCTTTATGTAAACAAGATCTTCCTTGGTCACCGCTCGTACGGTTTTGGCGCGGCAGCGCGTGTTTATTTCGGTAAGGATCTCCCTGAGCTTACCCTGAGTGAAATTGCTACACTGGCGGGTATGCCAAAAGCACCATCCACGATGAACCCTATCTATTCGATTGAGCGCGCGACTCACCGTCGTAACGTGGTATTACGTCGTATGTTAGACGAGAAATACATCACTCAATCAGAGTTCGATGAAGCTCGTAGCGAGACATTGATATCGAAATACCACGGTGCAGAGATTGAACTGAGCGCACCCTATGTTGCTGAAGTAGCACGAGCTTGGATGGTTGAACGCTACGGTGAAGCCGCTTATACGTCAGGTATGAAGGTTTACACGACTGTTGATTCAAAACTTCAAAAAGCTGCTAACCAAGCCGCGATTAAAAACCTACTTGGTTACGATGAGCGTCACGGTTACCGCGGTGCTGAAAAAGTATTGTGGCAAACCGCGCAATCGGCTTGGGATCATGAACAAATCGTTAAGCATCTGAAGTCTCAACCAACCTATGGTGACCTAGTCCCAGCGGTTGTTACGGCCGTTGATTCGAAAAGCGCACAAATCTGGGTTAAAAACCAAGGTGAAGGCTCTATCGAATGGCAGGGCATGAACTGGGCGCGTAAGTTCCTAACAGACAACCGCCAAGGCCCTGCTCCTTCTCAAGCGAAAGAAATTGTTGCGGTTGGTGAGCAAATTTGGGTTCGCCATGAAGCGATTACAGGTGACGAAGTCTCTGAAGAGCCAACAGAAGAATCAGCAACAACTGAACCTGAAACACCGGTTGTATGGCGATTAAGCCAAGTACCCAATGCGAATACTGCTTTTGTTGCCATGAACCCGAACAACGGCGCGATATTGTCGATGGTCGGTGGCTTTAACTTTGTTCACAACAAATTTAACCGTGCGACGCAATCTGTTCGTCAAGTCGGTTCTGGCATCAAACCATTTATCTACTCAGCGGCAATTGATAAAGGCTTAACGCTGGCATCACTGATCAACGATGCACCTATCAACCAATGGGATAAGAGCCAAGGTACGGCATGGCGACCAAAGAACTCACCACCGACATACGTGGGTCCTACGCGTTTACGCATTGGCTTAGCTCAATCTAAAAACGTAATGGCTGTGCGTGTGCTTCGTGAAGTGGGTTTGGATGACACTCGTAATTATCTAACACGTTTTGGTTTTGATATTGATGAAGTGCCTCGCTCAGAAACTATTGCGCTGGGTGCTGGCAGCTTAACACCAATGAAAGTAGCGCAAGGTTACTCGGTATTCGCTAATGGCGGCTACTACGTAGAACCGTTCTACATCAGCCATATTGAAACCCCATTTGGTGAAACTGAATTTGAAGCGACACCAAAAGTGGTTTGTAAGGACAATTGCGATCAGAAAGCTGCCACAGATCCAATGGCCGATGAATTTGCAGAGCAAGATGTCGATGCCAAAGTGCAATACGCACCTCAAGTGATCTCTGAGCAGAACGCATTCCTAGTTCGTGAAATGATGTACAGCAACATCTGGGGCGGCGGTGATTGGAGTGCAGGCACTGGTTGGAATGGTACAGGCTGGCGTGCTCAGCCGTTAAAACGTCGTGATATTGGCGGCAAAACTGGTACCACCAATGACTCGAAAGATACTTGGTACAGCGGCTACGGCCCTGGCATGGTTGCAACGGTGTGGGTTGGCTTTGATAACCACAACCGTAACCTAGGTAGAACCAAAGCAAACTCGAACCTTGGTAAAAACCAGATTACAGGTGCAGAAGCTGGCGCTAAAACAGCAGAACCGGCATGGGTTGATTTCATGGGCACTGCATTAGCAGGTGTACCTGCGCAGCGTAAAGAACTTCCGGAAAACATCATCCGTGTTCGTATCGACCGTGAAACTGGCTTACTGACGAACAAGTTCGATAGCTCATCAATGTTCGAGTACTTCGAAAAAGGCACAGAGCCAACCGAGTACATCACTGAACGTTTCAACGATGATATCTACTCAACGTCATCAGGCGAAGCCGTAGAAGAGCTGTTCTAGCTAGGGTTTGTTGAACCTAGTAAGATGAACCAACTAAAAAGGGTTGATATGAATTCATATCAACCCTTTTTTGTATCTACTGTTTGAACCTTTATATCTATTATTTTAAAACAAACAGCTAAACCACTTTCTCTAATTGCGTGCGAATAGTGTCAGCCAGTTGCTCAAATCGCCCCTTCAATGGAGAGCCTGGTCGGTATGCGACAACAATGCGACGTGAAGGCGTTGGATTAACAGCCGGTACGTAACACACACCATCTTTCTTCTTTTCCTTTGGAACCGATAGCTGAGGTAACAAGGTAATACCCGCCCCTGCCGCTACCATGTTACGCAGCGTCTCTAAGCTGGTCGCTTTAAAACGCTCATCGTCTTTTGCTCCCGCAGCAAAACAGAAGCCTAAGGCTTGGTCTCGTAAACAGTGGCCATCACCTAAAGACAGTACCGTTCTTCCATTGAGTTGCAACATGTCCACACTGTCTTGCTCAGCCCATTCATGGTCACACGGAACCGCAACACTTAATGGTTCATCATAAACATCAAGTTCTTTGAAAGAAGCCGTTTCATCTACAGCAGCCAATACCAAGCAATCCAACTTGCCATCTTCTAGCTGACTCACTAATTGATTCGTCTGAGCTTCATGCAAGTAGAGTTCAAGATCGGGGAAACACTCTTTAAGATGAGGAATAATTTTCGGCAATATGTAAGGCCCCACAGTCGGAATAAAACCGATGTGCATTGGCCCTGTCATCGCTTCACCGTGTCCGCTTGCCATATCTTTAAAGGTCTTCACTTCATTGAGAATGCGTTTTGCCTGTTCCACAAGTTGTAAGCCAGATTCTGTAAAGATCACCTTCCTTGGACTACGCTCGGTTAACTGAAGACCAATTTCATCTTCGAGTTTACGTATCTGCCCACTCAAAGTAGGTTGACTGACGAAGCACGCCTCTGCCGCTTTTCTAAAGTGCTTATGCTCTGCGAGCGCCACCAAATATTCAAAGTCACGAATGTTCATGCTCAGTCTCTTACCTCAGGTTTTAATAAGAACAAGGGTTTTAATAGAAACATTTAAAAGAAAAATGTTCTTGATAGAATTTACCTATCAAAACCATAACATCAAACGATTAGAGCTATCAAAGGATTTATCTAATAATGGGCTCAACGAAACGAAACAGAGCAAAGAAAAACGTTAAGCTCTGAGTGAACAAAATTAAAAATACTATTTAAGGAAATCAATATGTTTGCATCTAAAGAAGGTCAATCAATCCCTCAAGTAACATTCCCAACTCGCCAAGGTGATGCATGGGTTAACGTAACGACGGAAGAGCTATTCAAAGACAAGACAGTTATCGTATTCAGCCTGCCAGGTGCATTTACACCAACATGTTCTTCAAGCCACCTACCTCGTTACAACGAGCTGCACTCTGTCTTCAAAGAAAACGGCGTTGATGACATCCTTTGTGTTTCTGTAAACGACACGTTCGTTATGAACGCATGGAAAGCAGACCAAGAAGCTGAAAAAATCACATTCATCCCAGATGGCAACGGCGACTTCACAGACGGTATGGGTATGTTAGTTGAGAAAAATGACATTGGTTTTGGCAAACGTTCATGGCGCTACAGCATGCTGGTTAAAAACGGCGTGGTAGAAAAAATGTTCATCGAAGAAGACGTACCAGGCGACCCGTTCAAGGTTTCTGATGCTGATACTATGCTTAACTACCTTGCTCCTGAACACAAAGAGCAAGAGTCAATCACAGTATTCACTAAGCCAGGCTGTCCTTTCTGTATGAAAGCGAAACAAAACCTAATCGACAAAGGTCTAAACTACGAAGAAGTGGTTCTAGGTAAAGACGCAACAACAGTAAGCCTACGTGCAATCTCTGGTCGCACTACAGTTCCTCAAGTATTCATCGGTGGCAAACACATCGGTGGCAGCGAAGAACTAGAAGCTTTCCTAGGTTAATCACTTAGTCGCTAATAAACGTTTAGCAATTAAATGACCTAAGTAATTAAATAGCTTAGTAATACCAGCTAACCCACCCTCTTGTGGGTTAGCTATTCCAAATCACTCTTATATGAACTTTGGAAAAGATACAGCTTCTGACTCGCCAACTTTTAACTAACCTATAGTTAGTAACAAGAAGCAGTAAGTAACAAGAAGCAGCTAGTAACAAAAGCTGAATCACCAGCTAAACCTAATAAAACAGAATCACAAAACTGACCCGCTATCCTGACTCTCAACAAATCACCAGAGTCGGAGGGGTTTGTTCAAACTAAATTTAGCCATTGCGAGAAAATTATTATGAAACAAGTCAATGTAGATGTAGCAGTTATCGGGGGCGGTACGGCAGGTCTAGGTTCTTACCGCGCTGCAAAAGCACACACTGACAGTGTTGTGATGATTGAAGGCGGCCCTTACGGTACAACCTGTGCTCGTGTTGGTTGTATGCCATCTAAACTGCTTATTGCAGCTGCAGAAAGTGTACATCACATCGAGAAAGCTCCGGCTTTTGGCGTTCACCCACAAGGTGATATCGTGATTAACGGCCGTGAAGTGATGGACCGAGTGAAGTTTGAACGTGACCGTTTTGTGGGTTTTGTTTTAGAAGGTGTTGATGAAATCCCAGAGCAAGACAAAATCTCTGGCTACGCTAAATTCTTAAATGACAACACGCTACAAATTGATAACCACACAGTAGTGACTGCTAAGCGCATTGTTATCGCAACAGGTTCTCGCCCTGCATACCCTGCAGCTTGGAATGAACTGGGTGATCGCTTAATCATTAACGATGACGTGTTCAGCTGGGATGATTTACCAGAATCGGTTGCCGTATTCGGCCCTGGCGTTATTGGCCTAGAGCTTGGTCAGTCACTGCACCGCTTAGGTGTGAAAACAAAACTATTCGGCTTAGGTGGTCAAGTTGGCCCAGTGACAGACCCAGAGATCATGGCTTATGCAGATAAAGCCTTCAATGAAGAGTTCTATCTTGATGCTGACGTAAAAATCGAAAGCATGAAGCGTATTACCATTGAATCGGGTGAAGCTCGTGTCGAAATCCAGTTCATCAATAAGCAAGGTGAGCTAGAAACTAACGTCGTTGAGTATGTGCTGGCAGCAACAGGCCGTCGTCCAAATACCGATAAACTTGGCCTAGAAAACACCTCTTTAGAGCTTGATGAACGTGGTATTCCAATTGCCGATCACTACACGCTACAAACGTCGCTACCATCAGTATTTATTGCAGGTGATGCAAGTAACCAGCTGCCTCTACTGCATGAAGCCGCAGACCAAGCACGTATTGCGGGTGACAACGCAGGTCGCTTCCCTGAGATTCGAGCAGGCTTGCGCCGCTCAAAAATCTCAGCCGTATTCTCAGACCCGCAAATTGCGATGGTTGGCGAAACGTATAAAGAGATCACAACACGCCTAGGCACATGTGGTTGTTTTGCAACAGGTGAAGTGTCTTTCGAAAGCCAAGGCCGTTCACGAGTGATGCTGCGTAACAAAGGTATTCTGCACGTTTACGGCGAACAAGGTACAGGCCGCTTCCTTGGAGCTGAAATGATGGGACCAAACGCAGAGCATTTAGCTCACTTATTAGCTTGGGCACACCAGAATAAGATGACGGTTTCTGAAATGCTAGATATGCCTTTCTACCACCCAGTGATTGAAGAAGGTGTTCGAACAGCGCTACGTGACCTCAATGCAAAACTGCACCTTGGTCCAGAGACGGTGAAACACTGTCTAGATTGTGGCCCTGGTTGTTAATGACAAATATCAGGTCTTTAATATCAGGCTATCGCTAATCAATTGGCAGTTAGCAGTTAGCAGTTAGCAGTTAGCAAACACTAGATACTAAAAAGGAAAGCCATTGGCTTTCCTTTTTGTTTTTGGTAACAAGCTAATAATAGAATTCCAGAACCGAGTATCGAGGTATCTTTCTTGAAGCCATTACCTGTAGCTAAAGGTTAGCTATTACTTCTCAGCAGCAATCACAGAGATCTCAACAAGTAGCGCTTCGCGAGCCATATCACCCGTCACACATGCACGAGCTGGGGCATGACCTTCTGGAACCCATGCATCCCATACTGCATTCATTTCTTGGAAGTCTTTCATGTCTTTCAAGTAAATCGTTGCTGATAGCATGTGCTCTTTGTCACTGCCTGCTTGCTCAAGTAGAGTTTCAACTTTATCTAGCATGGTCTGTGTTTGTTCTGTGATGTCTTTTGTTGCATCAGCACAAACTTGGCCACATAGGTAGATAGTGCCGTTATGTTTAACAATACGGCTCATGCGTTGTTTGGTTTCTTGGCGCTCAATCATCGACTTTCTCTCTCTGTGTCACCGTGATCCAATATCTTGTGACGTGTTATTATCAGGGCAACAAGCATAACGCGAATCTAGCCCAAGATGACATGTATTCATTGCAATAAAAGTGAAAAAATCCGTGACAAACTCGGTCGCTGCCAGCGCTGCATGAATCAACTAACGGTATTGTCGATAGCCAGTTGGGGAGCGTGGTGGATATTTTTCAAAGATGATCCGAAAGCCATAAACTCTATCGCTTTAATGATGGCCGCTTGTGCATTCAGTGGTTTGTTGTCGCTGCATTGGATAATGAAATTTGTCGTGCTGCCTTTACGAAATAACAAACACTAGATTGAAATTGGAATCGTTTATGGGAATGACAGTGTCAGCAAACAATGTGCGATCCTACCTAAAGGCTCCGTGAGTGAATTCATCCTGAAAAACAGCCTACAAACCAATTCCCAAACAGCAGATAGAAAAAAGCCCCAGAACCAATCGATTCTAGGGCTTTCTTAGAAATTTCTAAGAAAAAGCAGTGGTACTTTAATAGACCGGACTTTTCTTAGTTTGTTCCCAAAAAAGATCAGATTTTTGATCTTTTTTTTAGGAGCTATAAAATCAATGATTTATGCAACATTAACCTTAGCGATAATCTGCTCTACCAAGTTCACTTCCAAGGCCACTTCATCACATGCATGTTGACGAGGACACTGGTCACAATCTTTTAGCACCTTCTCTGGCAGCAAAGACTTTGATGTTGGCAAGAAGTCATGCTTCATAAAGAACTCAGGAGTACGAGTCAGTACAAACACCTTCTTGATTGCCATTTGTCGTGCTTTATCAACCAAATTCTGAACAATCGCAGTACCTTGACCTTGGCCTTGCCAACCCGCTTCGACGCCGAGGGAGCGAATTTCAGCTAAGCCAGAATCATAGACATAGAGTGATGCACAGCCTGTCACTTCACCATGATGTTCAGCCACCGCGAACGAGCCAATATCACGCACCAGTTCATTACGAGAACGAGGCAGGTTTTCACCCATGTTAGCCCAGTAGGCCACCATGCCTTCTAACGCTTCGATATCCGTCAAACGAGCAGGACGAACCTTAACAATTGAAGTATCACGCTGTGATAAACGCTTCTCGGCTTGATCAACCGCGTAAGCGACTTGCTGCGGTGACACACCACCTAGCGCACTACGTTTTTCAAGACACGATTCAATGGTCAAGATGCTATACACATCTTCTTCGATCACATCGGAGAATTCTTTCAACTCTGCGATGGTCAATTCTTCTAGTGCACAGCCTTTAGCAATGGCCGCAACTACCGTCACACCTACAATGTGGTGAGCTTCACGGAAAGGAATGCCTTTCGCAACTAGGTAATCAGCCAGTTCGGTTGAGTTTGCATAACCTTGCTTCGCCGCTTCAAGTGTACGCTCGCCATTCACTTTAATGCCGTCAAAACAAAGTGCCGCCATTTCCATACAATCATTCCAAGTATCTAAAGCGTCGAACAGACCTTCTTTATCTTCTTGCATGTCTTTGTTGTACGCCAAAGGCAGAGCTTTTACTGTCATCATCATTGCCGCTAATGAACCATATACACGGCCAGTTTTGCCACGGATAAGTTCGAGCGCATCCGGGTTTTTCTTTTGTGGCATCAGGGATGAACCTGAAGTCACGGTATCCGCTAACTCGATGAAATTCGATTCACCAGAGTTGTAGAAAATCATATCTTCTGCAAGACGTGAAAGGTGAAGCATAGAGATAGATGCAATCGACATCAGCTCCATCACATGATCACGGTCAGATACTGAATCTAGAGAGTTGCGTGTTGCACGACGGAAACCTAAGTTGTGAGCTAACTCTTCACGGTCCATCGGGTAAGCAGTTCCTGCAAGGGCACCAGAACCCAGCGGACATGTATCTAGACGCTTAATCGCATCATTCAAACGAGAGTAGTCACGCTCAAGCATTTCAACGTAAGCCAGGCACCAGTGAGCAAAAGTTACTGGCTGAGCACGTTGCAAGTGAGTATAGCCAGGAAGCACGGTTTCTTGATGCTGGGAAGCAACGTTCACCATTTGGCTTTGTAGGCGATCAAGCGCTAACAGTAATTGGTTACCTTGTTGACGACACCATAGTTTAAGGTCTGTCGCTACTTGGTCATTACGAGAACGGCCAGTGTGAAGCTTTTTACCCAAATCACCGACCTTGCCAATAAGTTGTTGCTCAACCCAGCTGTGAATATCTTCTGCATCAGAACGTAAGATCTGTTCAGGGTCTTCCATCACTTCGAGTTTTAGCTCATTCAGTGCAAGCTCTAGTCTTTGCTGTTCTTCTTCTGTTAGAACATTGACCGACTGTAGAGCTTTTGACCAAGCAATAGAGCCAACAATGTCTTGCTCAGCCAATCGGTAATCAAAACGAAGAGAATCGTTAAAATCTTTGAACCGAGTGTCTGCTGCTTGGGTAAATCTACCGCCCCATAATGCCATTGTGTATCTCCTAATTGCACAGTGCTCACTGTTTTTTGCAAATGATAATTCTGATTAAGATTCAGTATTTTTCTGATGGTTTAAACTTACGGCAATTCAAAATGAAAATAAAGTATTAATTCATTATTTTCACATATCTATTCACCATAAGTTCGCGCATTGATTGTTTTCAGATTGGAGAGCGAATTATATGCCATTCATTGGTAAAAACCGAAGCTGATTTATTCGGCTAACCGGAAGCAAAAAGCCCATTCACTAATCAGTAGTGAATGGGCTTTGAATAATGATGTCTCGTTTACTGGCCTTTAATCTTTCGCTAAAGACGAGCTCACTAACTCATTGTTAGAATTACTTTTGGCTATTCAGAGCACGGATACGGCTTGATAGAGAGTAAAGACGGATGAAGCCTTCAGCATGGCTTTGGTCGTAAACTTCATCTTCACCAAAGGTTGCAAACTCTTCAGAGTACAGGCTGTTATCAGAACGTTTCTGAGTCACTGTTGCATGGCCTTTGTAAAGTTTGATAACCACTTCGCCATTCACGTCTTGTGCTAGTTCTTCTGTCGCGGCAAGAATTGATTTACATAATGGAGTGAACCAACGGCCATCGTATACAAGGTGAGAAGCCTTAACACCTAGCTCTTCACGGAATTCGAATGCCGCTTTATCAAGAACCAGTTGCTCTACTGCACGTAGTGCTTCCATCATGATTGTGCCGCCCGGAGTTTCGTAACAACCACGAGACTTCATACCAACAAGACGGTTCTCTACGATATCAATACGACCAACACCGTGCTTCGCACCCTTCTCGTTTAGGTAAACCAGTGCGTTGTATGGCGTCATTGTTTCGCCATCTACCGCTACCACTTCACCTTTTTCAACTTTAAGCATCACTGTTTCAGATTCGTTTGGTGCTTGTTCTGGATCTACCGTCCATGCCCAGCAATCTTCATCAGGTGCGTTCCATGTATTTTCTAGCACGCCACCTTCTGTAGAGATATGCCATGCGTTTGCATCACGCGAGTAAATCTTAGTAAGAGAAGCCGTACAAGGAATGTTACGCTCTGCTAGGTAATCCAGACACTCTTCACGGCTCACTAGATCCCATTCACGCCATGGTGCAATTACGTGTAGGTCTGGTGCCAGTGCAGCAAATGCACCTTCAAAACGAACTTGGTCATTACCCTTACCCGTACAGCCGTGACATAGTGCGTCGGCACCTACTTTACGGGCTACTTCAACTTGTGCTTTCGCAATGATTGGACGAGCCATAGAAGTACCTAGTAGGTATTTACCTTCGTAATAAGCACCCGTTTTGAGGGTTGGGTAGATGTAATCAGCCACCATCTCTTCTTTAAGGTCAGCGATGTAACACTCAGATGCACCAGATGCGATCGCTTTTTCTTCGATACCAATCAGTTCTTCATCACCTTGGCCTACATCAGCAACAAATGCGATAACTTCGCAGTCATAGTTCTCTTTCAACCATGGAATAATTACTGATGTGTCTAGACCGCCAGAGTAGGCTACTACAACTTTCTTTACGTTAACTTTGCTCATTTTCTTTCTCCTAGTTTCCATACTGCACATGGCGGTCAGCGTTGGAAATGACTTTAATAGTTATTATTTAAATTTATTTGTCTAAATTCTTTAAGTAGTGACTCGTTGTGAGGCCTACTGAGGTAAAAACTGTGTTCCTATGCTTTTACCTGAAAAAAGTTGTGTCAGTTTGTCTGGGTATCGCCAAGTGGCAACTTCGATTGGTCGTCCAAGGTCGTTAGCGGCTTCTAATGCGGCTTTGACCTTAACGATCATGCCGTCAGTAATGACTTTACCTTTAATAAGGTCATCAGCTTGTTGTTGATTAAGGCTTGGAATGAGGTGACCTTTGCCATCCAAAACACCACTCACATCAGAAAGTAGTACCAATTCAGCATCGAGTGCACCTGCCACAGCCACAGCCGCTTGGTCTGCATTGACGTTCATCAGTTGTCCTTGCTCAGTCAGACCAATGGAACTAATGATTGGCAATGCACCAGCATTAAGGATGGCTTGCAGAACGGTTGAGTCGCCCGGCTCAGCTTTACCTACTGCACCCAATTCAGGGCTCAGCTCGCTGACTTTACATAGACCACCGTCGGCGAGGCTCAAACCAACGGCGTTGATACCGTCTTTAATTGCCTGACCTTGAAGTAATTTATTCGCGGTGCCCGCTAGCGCGCCTGCGATCAAAGGAATTTGATCGTAAGGGGTAACACGTAGCCCTTCTTTCTTAACCGTTTCGAGGTTTAGCTTACTCATCAAATCATCAACAAGGTAACCACCACCGTGAACGATCACGATTGGTCGCTGTGCTTGTTGTTGGTAAGCAGAGATAGCACCAAATAACTTGCTAAGTGTTTCACCACAAGATAGCGCAGCGCCACCTAACTTTATGATTAATGGTTGATTATTAAGGCTCATATCTAGATTTCCTTACACTAACGCAGTTAATGGCGCAAAACCATAACGTAAATTCAAACACTGCATCGCTTGGCTAGATGCACCCTTTAATAAGTTATCAATCGCTGAAACAACGATGATATGTTGACCCTGAACCTTCCAGCCTAAATCGCAGAAAGGTGTCTGTTCTACATCTTGAATTCTTGGCAATGTCTCTTCGAGTAATCTCACAGCCGGCTTACCTTGATAAGCTTGCTCGAAGGCATCTTGTATCTGTTGTTCTGTCACACCGTCAGCCAATTTCATGGTGATGGTCGCTAAAATGCCGCGTTTAAAATTCCCTAGATGCGGAGTGAAAATCACATCACATCCTAAGTGTGCAGCCATTTCAGGTTGATGACGGTGATTGAATACCCCATAAGCTTGTAAGCTCACTTCACAGAAGCTGTTTACCATGCTCGCCTTACGACCTGCTCCGGTTACACCACTGGTTGCGTTAATCACTGGCCATTGGTTTGTATCAAGTAGCTTTGCTTCAACCAAAGGCTTAATCGCTAATTGAGAAGCTGTTGGGTAACAACCGGCTACTGCGACAAGTTGAGCTTCTTTAATTTCTTGCTCGTTCCACTCAGCTAAGCCGTAAGCTGCTTTATCGAGCCACTGTTCATGTTGATGCTCAAAACCGTAGAACTCTTGATAAAAGTTTTCGCCTTTAACTCTAAACGCGCCCGATAGGTCGAATACTTGGCAATCATTCTCAAGAAAGATGGGGGCTAGGTCGTGGCTTACTTCATGCGCAGTTGCTAAGAAAATTACGTCTGATTGCTTTGCCACTTCTTCCGGATTTGTTAAAGGTTGCACTGGCATATCAATCAGGCCAGCTAACTTACCGTGCAGTGCAGCGATAGGTTTACCCGCGTCTACACTATTGGCTGAGACATATAAACCTGATAGCGTGAGCTCAGGGTGTCTGTTTATCATTAGAGCCAGTTCTGCTCCTGTGTAGCCGCTTGCGCCAATGATCGTGGTTTTCAACATCTCAACACATCCATTCCTGAGGTAAGTAACATTTCAAATTTGACTATTCATACTTAATTTTTAGCTTTATTTGATTTCTTATGCATTAAATATGATTTAATATGTGTTTTACCGACTTATGGTTTTCCTGTCAATAGTAGAAGTGAAGATATTATGCAATTACCGAGTTTCCTTGAGGTCTATAAAGGCCTAATTTCAACCGACTCTATTAGCTCTACCGATCCAAGCTGGGATCATGGCAACGAAAAAGTCATCGAGAAAATGGCTCAATGGTTTAAAGACTTGGGCTTTAGTGTAGAGGTCGTAGAAGTCGAACCCGGCAAACATAATATGGTCGCAAAAATGGGTTCTGGAGAAGGTGGCTTACTACTCGCAGGACACAGCGACACCGTGCCATTCGATGAAGGACGTTGGAACTTCGATCCTCATGCACTGACTGAACACAACAATCGCTTCTACGGATTAGGCACAGCCGATATGAAGGGCTTTTTTGCTTTCGTTTATGAAGCAGCTAAGAAAATGGATTGGAACAAACAAGCCAAGCCACTTTATGTACTGGCGACTTGTGATGAAGAAACGACCATGCTGGGTGCTCGCCATTTCACTGAAAACGCCCCATTCAAACCGGACTACTGCATTATTGGTGAGCCAACTAGCCTTGTTCCTATTCGTGGTCATAAAGGCCATGTGGCAAATGCCGTGCGAGTGACGGGTAAATCAGGTCACTCTTCTGATCCGGCATTAGGCGTGAATGCGATAGAAATCATGCATGAGGTGCTATTTGCTTTGATGCAGCTGCGTGACAAGTTGGTTAAAGAATACCACCACCCTGGATTCGCAATCCCAAGTCCAACGCTAAACCTTGGTCATATTCATGGTGGTGACAGTGCCAACCGCATTTGTGGTTGTTGTGAGCTGCATTACGATGTTCGTCCTTTACCAGGAATCAGCTTAGACGGTTTAGATAACATGCTGCGTGGTGCTCTCAAGGAAGTCGAAGCAAAATGGCCAGGTCGAATTGAAATCACGCCATTGCATGAACCGATTCCGGGGTATGAGTGCCAGCACGACCATCCATTTATTGGTGGCATGGAAGCGGTATGTGAGATTGAATCGCAGACCGTGAACTACTGTACTGAGGCTCCTTTCCTTCAAGAATTATGCCCGACCTTAGTGTTAGGTCCAGGCTCAATTGACCAAGCTCACCAACCCGATGAGTTCTTAAGTTTCGATTTTATTGACCCAACGATTGATGTTTTGAGTAAATCCATCCGTAAATATTGCTTCTAGTTATTCGCTACCCATTCGATATATTCCGATAAAAGCCACCCTAAAAAGTGGCTTTTATTCTGTTATCGCTGACACAGCCTGATCTTGTAATTAAATTTCACTTTTTCCCTAAGTTTTGAAAAATTTACTTCTCCCGCATTTTTAAACCTAATAATTGCAAACTTAGAATGCTTTATTTGACTAGATACAGCACTTTTCGCTAGATTGTGTACTTAACAAGGAACAATGGATGTAATTTTTTTACGAGGCAGGATGACAATGAACGAGAAATACGCCGCTCTCAAGAGTAACGTAAGCATGCTGGGACGCTTGCTAGGTAACACAATCCAAGATGCACATGGTGACGTTATCTTAGAGAAAGTGGAGACTATCCGTAAACTTTCCAAATCCGCCCGCGCAGGCAACAAAGCTGACCGTGACAGCCTAGTTGAAGAAATTAAAAACCTGCCGAACGAACAACTCACTCCTGTTGCTCGTGCATTTAACCAATTTCTCAACCTCACTAACATGGCAGAGCAATACCACACGATCTCTCGCCACTGTGAGGAGCATGTTTGTGAACCAGATGTGCTGCAATCTCTATTTTCCAAATTAAATCAAAATGACATCAGCAAGCTAGACGCAGCTCAAGCTGTTCGCGATCTGAACATTGAACTCGTTTTGACCGCTCACCCAACAGAAATTACTCGTCGCACCATGATCAACAAACTGGTTAAGATCAACGAGTGTTTGTCAAAATTAGAATTAAGCGACCTATCACACAAAGAACGTGTGAAAACAGAACGTCGCCTAGAGCAGCTTATCGCTCAAGGTTGGCACTCTGATGTGATTCGTCAGCAACGCCCGACACCACTTGATGAAGCGAAATGGGGCTTTGCGGTTGTAGAAAATTCTCTATGGGAAGCCGTGCCTGATTTCCTACGTGATATGGATGGACGACTCAAAGATTACCTTGGTGAAGGCTTGCCAATCGATGCGCGCCCAGTGCACTTCTCATCTTGGATGGGCGGTGACCGCGATGGTAACCCATTCGTAACGCACACCATCACCAAAGAAGTACTGCGCCTATCTCGCTGGAAAGCCGCTGACCTGTACCTAGGTGACGTGAACGAGCTGATTACCGAACTGTCGATGACAAAGTGTAATGATGCTGTTCGTGAATTGGCTGGCGATGAGCACGAAGCTTACCGTGCAATCCTTAAGAGTCTACGCACTCTGCTGAACAATACGCTAGAAGTGCTTGATGCAAAACTGCACGACGCTGAAGTACCGAAGAAAGAAACACTACAGAACATCGACCAACTTTGGACACCACTTTACGCCTGTTACCAATCGCTGCACGAGTGCGGCATGGGCGTAATTGCTGACGGTTCACTGCTTGATACCCTGCGCCGCCTGAAAGCATTTGGTGTGCACTTGGTTCGTCTCGATGTTCGTCAAGAAAGTACACGTCACTCAGATGTCCTATCTGAACTGACTCGCTACCTAGGCATTGGCGATTACGACCAGTGGAGCGAGCAAGACAAGATTGCTTTCTTAACCAATGAATTAAGCTCAAAACGCCCACTGCTACCGCGCGATTGGGAACCATCTGAACAGGTCAAAGAGGTTTTAGACACCTGTAAGGTCGTTGCTGCTCAACCTCGTGAAGCCTTTGGTGCTTACGTAATCTCTATGGCTCGTACAGCATCGGATGTGCTGGCTGTTCACTTACTGCTACAAGAATGTGGTTGCCCGTACCGTATGGACGTATGTCCATTGTTCGAAACGTTGGACGACTTGAACAACTCAGAAGCCGTAATGAAACAGCTAATGAGTATCGATTTGTACCGTGGCTTTATCCAAAACCACCAAATGGTGATGATCGGATATTCTGACTCAGCGAAAGATGCCGGCGTAATGTCTGCAGGTTGGGCGCAATATGACGCGATGGACAAGCTGGTTAAGGTTTGTGATGAAGAAGGCATTGAACTAACCCTATTCCACGGTCGTGGTGGTACGGTTGGTCGTGGTGGTGCTCCAGCGCATGCTGCCCTTCTTTCTCAGCCACCAAAGAGTTTGAAAGGTGGCTTACGTGTCACTGAGCAAGGCGAAATGATCCGCTTTAAGCTTGGCTTGCCAGATGTTGCAGTAAACAGCTTCAACCTATACGCAAGTGCGATTCTAGAAGCGAATCTTCTTCCGCCACCAGAACCAAAACAAGAATGGCGCGACCTAATGGAAGTGTTGTCTCAAGTATCTTGTGAGGCTTACCGCAATGTGGTTCGTGGCGAAGAAAAGTTTGTTCCTTACTTCCGTCAGGCAACTCCGGAGCTAGAGCTCGGCAAGCTGCCACTCGGTTCTCGTCCTGCAAAGCGTAACCCGAACGGTGGTGTAGAAAGCCTACGTGCTATTCCATGGATCTTCTCTTGGAGCCAGAACCGCTTAGTTCTTCCTGCATGGTTAGGCGCGGGCGAAGCGATTCAATATTCAGTAGATCAAGGCCATCAAGCGCTACTGGAAGAAATGTGTCGTGAATGGCCATTCTTCTCGACTCGTCTTGGTATGTTAGAAATGGTGTACTCGAAGTGCAACATGGAAATTGCCGAGTATTACGACCAGCGTCTTGTTGATAAAGAGCTATTACCACTGGGTGAACTACTGCGTGATCAACTGCAGAAAGACATCAAAGCTGTACTGAATGTCGAGAACAACGAAAACTTGATGCAAAGCGACCCGTGGGGACTTGAATCAATCCGTTTACGTAACATCTACGTTGAGCCACTAAATATGCTTCAAGCTGAACTGCTTTACCGTACTCGGAAGTGTGAAACACCACCAGCGGAGCTAGAAGAAGCGCTAATGGTGACGATTGCAGGTATTGCAGCAGGTATGCGAAATACAGGTTAATTAGTAAACCCTACTATAATCTAGTTAGCATTTACATCTAAAAAAAGAACAAAAGGTCGCCATGTGCGACCTTTTTATTTTGCAGAATAACCTCTATTGAGTTTTTTGTCAGTTTTTCGGGTTATTTTGTCCATGTATTCTACTTTATGCTTATTATTTAGATATACTACTGCTCCGCTGCGGAAACACTCAAAAAAAATAATCTGCAGCAGTTTGACCAATAAACTGGTCGACCTAGGTGATAAACGGCTTTATTAAGGTGACATAACCAACAACGATGTTGGTGCTACTTAAACATAACCAATATAACGTGCCACAAGAAGCACACTTGATGTTTAAGTATTTGTTTACTGTTTACCATTTGGATTTCAGACATGTCATTACCACACGTAATTCTAACCGTTTTAAGTACACGCGATGCTACTGGTTACGATATCACAAAAGAATTCTCAGCAAGCATTGGTTACTTCTGGAAAGCTAGCCATCAACAAGTTTACCGCGAGCTAAATAAAATGGCTCAAAACGACCAGGTAACTTGCGTGCTTGAACCTCAAGAAGGCAAACCGGATCGTAAAGTTTACTCTATCACTGACGCTGGTCGTGGCGCTTTAGGTGCATGGTTTGAACAACCGACAGCACACCCGACAGTTCGTGATGAGTTCTCAGCTAAGCTAATGGCTTGTGCTGTTCAAGCCTCTGACCCGTACCGTGTACAACTTGCTGAACTAGTAGAAGAGTCTCGCAAACTGGTTTCTCACTACAAAGAAATTGAAGCAGCGTACTACGCAACGCCATCAACACTAGACAAACAAGCACGCCTTGAGCGTCTAACGCTTCGTCGTAACCTACTGATCCGTGAAGCATGGATTGTATGGGCTGAAGAAGTACTGCTTGAACTTGGTGCTCTTGCTTAAGCGAAGCTAGAAGCTAGAAGCTAGAAGCTAGAAGCTAGAAGCTAGAAGCTAGAAGCTAGAAGCTAGAAGCTAGAAGCTAGAAGCTAGAAGCTAGAAGCTAGAAGCTAGAAGCTAGAAAAGCAAAAGGCTTGAACTCTTAGAGTTCAAGCTTTTTTTGTATCTGTAGGATTTGAGATTTTATCGCCGACAGCTTTTGCTCGGGAGCCTAAGTCAACTACAGCGCAGCGACTTGTGGGCGAACGCCTAGCGTATGGCAAAGTGCGTAAGTCATTTCTGCACGGTTTAGTGTATAAAAATGAAAATCTTTCACACCTTCACGACTCAACGTACGAACCATATCGATCGCTTGACTAGCACCTACCAATTGACGAGTCGTTGGATCATCATCCAGACCTTCAAACTGCTTCGCCATCCAGCCTGGAACTTTTACGTTGTTCATTGCTGCAAAGCGAGAAGCTTGCTTAAAGTTAGAGACTGGCAAGATGCCTGGTACGATTTCAACGTCGATACCAGCAGCAACACAACGGTCACGAAAACGTAAGTAGCTTTCAACATCGAAAAAGAACTGCGTGATTGCACGGTTAGCTCCGGCATCCACTTTACGCTTTAGATTAATAAGATCAGACTGAGCGCTTTTTGCTTCAGGGTGAACCTCAGGGAAAGCTGCAACTGAAATATCAAAGTCGTGGCGTGATTTAAGCAGCTTTACGAGGTCAGATGCGTACATGTCTGGAGCGCCACCGCCTGCTGGAATATCACCACGTAGCGCAACAATACTTTCAATACCATTTGCCCAATAATCGTCAGCAATTTGAATCAATTCTTCGCGACTAGCGTCAATACACGTTAAATGTGGCGCAGCAACTAAGCCTGTTTGGTTTTTGATTTCTTTAATGATTGAGTGGGTACGATCACGCTCACCGGAGTTTGCACCATAGGTTACCGAGACAAATTTTGGTTGAAGTGTCTTAAGACGGTGAACTGAGTTCCACAGCGTTTCTTCCATCTTTTCGCTGCTTGGTGGAAAAAATTCAAATGACACATTAATGTTGTCAGAAAGCTCAGCAATATTCTGATTTAAAGCGTCGATATGGCCTGCGTGTGTGTATCCCATCTTACTCTCCCTGTGGCAAAAGCAACCACTAAATAATCTCAAATCCTTAGCGACGTTTAGACGTCTATATGTCTCCAGAATGTATTGAATACGATTTAATGTCAACAGATCGATTATGAATTTTTTTCAAGTAGATCGTGAGTAAAACTCAAGTCAGTAAATGAGCCGCAAAGCAAAAATAAGATAGAAAAAAGGCTGAAAAACACATCGTGCTTTCAGCCTTATTTATCTTAGTGAATAGTATGCTATTTACGTATTAAACTAATTGATCTGAGTATTAAACCAACCGATTTGCGTATTAAAACAAGCTCGACATTCTGTTTAAGTCAGATTGGATTGCGCCTGCTGTCACTTCACGACCAGCACCAGGGCCTCGAATAACTAATGGATTATCTTTATACCATTTACTCTCAATCGCAAAGATGTTGTCGCAAGGCAATAAGTTCGCCAGTGCATGCTCTTTCGATAATGCCTCAACACCTACCGTAGCCTTACCATTCTTCTCTAGACGCGCGACGTAACGTAGAACTTTCTGCTGAGAATGTGCTTTTTCCAAACGCTCGGCCAACTCTTCACTCAGCACAGAGGCCTTATCAAAGAAATCATCCACCGATAAACCTTTCAGCTCTTCAGGTACTAGTGATTCTACTTTTACGTTTTCAGGTTCAATATCTAAACCCGATTCACGCGCCAGAATTACCAGCTTACGCATCACGTCTGAGCCATCGAGATCAGCACGAGGATCCGGTTCTGTTAGGCCTTGCTGCCAAGCTAGATCAACCAACTCGCTGAACGGTACCGTGCCATCAAACTGTTGGAACAACCAAGACAGCGTGCCCGAAAAAATACCAGACAGTGCAAGAATATCATCACCGCTTTCACGCAGGTCACGTACCGTGTGGTTAATCGGCAAGCCAGCACCAACGGTCGCGTTGTACAACCAATGACGGCTGATCTTAGCGAAAGCATCTTGCACTTGATGGTAATACTCGCTTGATGCAGAGCCTGCAACCTTGTTCGCCGAGATCAAATGGATGCCTTGTTGTGCGATTTGCAGATATTTTGCTGCAAGCACTGGGCTCGCAGTAACATCAAGAACCACCGCTTCATCGTAACCCTGAATCGAACCTAAGCGCTCTAACCAATCGTTACCATTATTAGCAATCGCTTCATCATCAAAACGCTTACCAACAGACGTCGCATCAATGCCTTGATCGTCGAACCAATAGGTCTGGCTATCAACCACTGCGACCAATTCAAAGTTCATTCCACGACGCTTTTCAAGCTCAGCCTTTTGTTCAGCAAACAGACTTAACCAACTTGAACCAATGTTGCCCTTACCACATAAGGCAATCGCAACACGTTTCTGCGCTTGGAACAATTGAGAATGAATGCCTTTCACTAGGCTTGATGTTTCACTTTTACGAATCACAGCAACCAAGCTTAAGCCTGAGTTCGCTTCTGAGATAAACTCAACCGGTGAGCTCTTTAGTTGCTGGTAGAAGCCGTAGCAATGGTTCGGGTTTTTGGTCACGCCCGCACCCACTGCTGCAATCAGAGAGAAACCTTCTTTAAGTTTGATTTCAGCTTCAATCGCGTGGTCTTGTAGATATTCCAATGCACCACCAGCGATCTCCTCGGTATAAGCAAGACGCAGGCAGTGTTGATCTGGTTCAAGTTCATAAGCAAGCGGCTCTAGTTGAGCACGCTTAAGACCTTCCAACACTTCGCTTTCTAGACGGTCGAAATCATGTCCATGACCAAACGTCAGTTGCACGATAAGAACTTCATCTAAAGAGGTAATGATTTTTGCACCACGACCGGATGCCAATACACGCTCTATCTGTGTAGAACCCGCCTCTGGCTGATAACTGCAACGTAAGCTCAGATCCATAGCACTTTGAGCCACAGGCTGTAGCGTTCGGCTATGAAGCACAGGAGCCGCTAGGCGAGCCAGTTCACTCGCTTCATCAAGGCGAAGCAGAGGCAACAAACACGCATCCGAAACTAAACGAGGATCAGCGCTGTATACACCAGCCACATCACTCCAAATCGTTACGCGTTCAACTTCTGCCAGAGCACCAATCACAGTTGCCGAGTAATCCGAACCGTTGCGGCCGAGCAGCACTGTTTCGCCCTCGCAGTTCTGAGCCATAAAACCAGTAATCACCACACGGCAATGCGTATGCTGAGCCAGAACTTCTTTAATCAGAGAGTAAGAACGTGCGCGATCAACTTCAGGTTGAGCGCCTACTTCTGCACGTAAAAAAGCACGCGCATCTTGAGCGACGGCTTGTAAATCATTTTGGCACAACAAAGCCGCCAATAAGCGTGAAGACCAAACCTCACCGTGCCCAAGCACTTGCGCTTTTTGCGCTTCACTCAAGGGAGCCGTTAACTCGCCTAAGGCGGTAAATTCTTGTTGGATGGTTGCCGTTAGTTGCGCAGCAGATTCACCTTCAAGTAACGTTTCAATCAATTCAAGTTGAAACTGACGAAGGGTTTGCAGACATTCATGAGCAATACGACCATCTTTGTCGAGCGCTTCGACAAACTCGATTAAGCGGTTGGTTGTTTTACCCGCAGCGGATACCACGACCAAATCTGTTGCTGATGAATACTCTCTAAGAATGTTCACTACTCGTAGGTAACATTCAGGGTTCGCTAAACTGCTGCCACCAAATTTATGTAGCTGGCGAAAGGTTGCCATTATTAACCCTCCCCTTCAGCGATAAAGCGTTGTGTTTTTTCAAAGGCTTGTTTGAGATCGTCAATCAGATCTTCGGCATCTTCAAGGCCAACCGAGAGGCGCAATAGTTGCTGAGAAATACCAGCTTCTGCCAATGCTTCTTCACCCATAGCACGGTGAGTCATCGACGCGGGGTGACAAATCAGGCTTTCAACGCCACCCAGAGATTCAGCCAAAGAGAACAACTCTAACTCGCCAACAAAATATTTAAGCGCGTCGAATGAACCCGAAAATTCAAAACTCAACATTGAACCAAAGCCAGACTGCTGTTTCTTCGCGATATCATGACCAGGATGATCAGGTAAGCTTGGGTGATAAATAGTGCCAACCAGATCTTGTTGTTGTAGCGAAGTTAGGATTTCACGAGAACTCTCTTCATGAACACGCATACGAGCACCAAGCGTACGAATACCGCGTAGCGTCATGTAGCTATCAAATGGTGTGCCAGTCGCACCAATGCAGTTGCCCCACCAAGCTAACTCTTCAGCATGCTCTTCTGTTTTAGTAACGACTACGCCACCAATCACATCTGAGTGACCGTTAATGAATTTCGTTGTCGAATGGATAACAAAATCGGCACCTAGCTCTAAAGGCTTTTGGAATACAGGCGTCAAAAATGTGTTATCGACAGCAACCAATGCACCGACTTTTTTCGCTTTACGGCAAGTTTCTGCAATATCGACAACACGAACCAATGGATTCGATGGCGTTTCTAATAAGATCAATTTTGGCTTAAGTGCGATCGCCGCATCCAACGCAACTTGATCCGATTGATCAACAAACAGCACCTTAAAGTCGCCTTTGATCGAACGCGTGTTAAACAGACGGTAAGTACCACCATAACAATCGTGTGGTGCGATAATAAGATCATCGCCACCCAAGAAAGCAGACACCCATAAGTTAAGCGCCGACGTACCACAGTTAGTGACAACTGCACCTTTACCAGATTCTAGTTCAAACAGCGCAGTTTCTAATAAACCACGGTTTGGATTACCAGAACGGGTGTAATCGTACTTTGGTACTTCACCAAAAGCGGGAAAACCGTAGTTAGTCGACAGATAAATAGGTGGAACTACGGCATGATGTTGAGTGTCTGACTCGATGCCAGTACGTACGGCGATGGTTGCTGGCTTCCGGCTGCTCATAGGTGCTTCCTTACAAGTTTGGCGTCTGGGTATCACAGCCGCTTGTGGGGTTTTTGCGGCTGTGTTAGATATATGTTATTCACTTTACTTTCATAAACGTGAGACGTCAACACTTCTAGACGTCTATATGTCTTTGCTTATGGCAGTAAATCCCGCTAAAATCACCACTATTAATTTATTCTAACAACTAAAGTGATGAAGGTACGCAATGGCCGACTGGAATGGTGAATACATAAGCCCATATGCTGAGCATGGAAAGAAAAGCGAACAGGTAAAAAAAATTACAGTTTCTATCCCTCTAAAAGTGTTAAAGGTTCTCACTGACGAGCGCACTCGCCGCCAGATTAATAACCTACGCCATGCAACAAACAGTGAGCTACTGTGCGAAGCCTTTCTACATGCGTACACAGGCCAACCACTGCCAACGGATGAAGACCTTCGTAAAGATCGCCCAGATGATATCCCTGCAGAAGTAAAAGAACTGATGACAGCAATGGGTATCGAATTCGAAGCGTTTGACGAAGAATAACAATAACTCAGTCACTGCCTTCAATATTGATTCGCTATAGCTGAACCCTATTTTTAGCGTCACTCGCTAAGCTTTCTGTAGAAGCTGCCTGTAATTGCGCGGTGAGTAATAGATATAAAAAAACCGACTCCTAGTGAGTCGGTTTTTTATTATTCTTTTTTGCTTCAATAGAGCAACAGCGATAACAAGCTATTAAGCTATTAAGCTATTGAGCTATTGAGCTATTGAGCTATTGAGCTATTAAACCATATAGTTAGCAGGCATCTCAATACGAGCTACGCCAGATTCAACGGCTGCTACCGCTACCGCTTTTGCTACGCAAGGAAGCAGACGTGGGTCCATAGGCTTAGGAATAATGTAACCTTTGCCAAACTCCAGTGCAGTCTCACCCGCAGCGGCGAGTACTTCAGCCGGAACTTCTTCTTTCGCTAGTTCACGAATCGCTTTAACCGCCGCCAACTTCATCTCATCATTGATTTCGCTCGCACGCACATCGAGTGCACCACGGAAAATGAATGGGAAACAAAGTACGTTGTTTACTTGGTTAGGGTAATCACTGCGGCCTGTACCCATAATAAGGTCGGTACGAACTTCGTGAGCAAGCTCAGGCTTGATCTCTGGATCTGGGTTTGAACATGCAAACACTACCGGCTTATCAGCCATCAGCGTTAGTGCTTTAGCTGGTAATAGGTTAGGGCCAGATACACCCAAGAAAAGGTCAGCACCTTCGATAACATCTTCAAGCGTACGTTTATCCGTATTGTTTGCGAACAGCGCTTTGTACTCATTCAAGTCTTCACGACGAGTATGAATCACACCTTTACGGTCCAGCATGTAAATTTTCTCACGCTGAGCGCCACACTTAATCAACAGCTCCATACAAGCAACGGCTGCCGCGCCAGCACCTAAACAAACGATCTTACACTCTTCAAGTTTTTTACCTTGAAGCTCAATTGCGTTCAGCATACCCGCTGCCGTTACAATCGCAGTACCGTGTTGGTCATCGTGGAATACAGGTACATCACAACGCTCAATCAAGCGACGTTCAATCTCAAAACAGTCTGGTGCCTTGATGTCTTCTAGGTTAATACCGCCGAATGTATCCGCGATATTCGCAACCGTATCAACGAACTCATCGATTGTGCGGTGTTTTACTTCAATATCGATAGAATCTAAACCAGCAAAACGCTTAAACAGTAGCGCTTTACCTTCCATTACAGGTTTAGAAGCAATTGGGCCAAGGTTACCTAAGCCAAGAATCGCCGTACCATTAGAGATAACAGCAACCATGTTGCCTTTACCTGTGTACTTGTAAACGTTCTCTACGTTCTGTGCGATCTCTCGAACTGGCTCAGCCACGCCAGGGCTGTATGCGAGTGCTAGGTCTTCTGCAGAATTTGCAGGCTTCGTCAGTGCTACGGCAATTTTGCCTGGAATTGGGAACTCATGGTAATCAAGAGCTTGCTGACGGAATTGTTCTTGAGGCGATAATTCTTGAGAGGATTGATCTTGGCGGCTGTCTTCAGACATAGGTGTAGGTTCCTAGGATATTATTATTTGGGGGATCTTGTTCATGTTAATAGATGTACTTCAAAGTTCCTAGGTGGTTAAAGCCTCTGTCTCATTAAAAAACGAGATTTCACTACTAATAAGACCAGTGAGCAGTTGAAATTACTGTCGCTTGTTGAACTTTCGAGCGGATTTCAATTCGGTATGATTTGATAGGAACGTTGAGAATTAAGCTTAGTCAGTAAGAAAGTATTGGAAAAGGTTAAGAGCAGAATAATATTCATCTTTTCCTCAAACGCCAGGCAACAAAAAAGGACACCGAAGTGTCCTTTTTATGTCTAAATAGCGAGAATTACTTCTTGCTAGAAAGAGCACCGAAACGCTTGTTGAAGCGATCAACACGGCCGCCCGTATCTACGATACGTTGCTTACCAGTGTAGAATGGGTGACATTTGTCACATACGTCTAGGTGAATAGATTCTTTTGCAAGCGTTGAGTTGAACTCAAATGTGTTGCCGCAAGAACAAGTTGCAGTAACTGCTTTGTATTCTGGGTGGATACCAGTTTTCATGGGATAACCTCAAGTAGGCCGTGTCGCTATACGATTCTAAGCCGCACACCACACGTAGTTAAAAAAATAAATAAAGACACCGCTGCATCACTAAATAGAGATAAAGCCATACCTTTAAGGCGCAGTATATTAATGAATCTGTGAGGTAGGATCAACTGATTTGATACATTTTTCACCAATAGTGTCTTTATTTCCTTTATCAGCTGGGATTTAAACGTGCTAACCGCCTTCACGAGCTCGCTAAGCCTACTCAACCAAACTGCTCCTCGAATTTAACTGTCTTATCCTTTAGACTGTTCGCTCTCGTCAACTCAGATAAAGCCGTCTCTTTATGCGTCCAATGATTGCCCGTGTGGCACTGCCTGTTCCACTAGACAAGCAGTTCGATTACAAGATTCCCAACCACCTGTTTCCAATTATTGGCGGTCGAGTCTCTGTGCCATTTGGACGACAAACCTTAACTGGCATCGTCACGGCTCTGGTTAACGAATCGGAATTCGAGTTAGATAAACTCAAGCCCATTAAAGCCTTATTAGATAATCAGCCTGTTTGGCCTGAATCGGTCTACTCACTATTAGTGTGGTGTAGCCAATTTTATCAGTATCCTCTTGGTGAAACCCTTGCTAACGCACTACCGAGCGCCTTAAGAAAAGGCAAAGCCGCTGACTTCGCGACGCTTGTTGAATGGCGACTGACGACATCAGGCAGGGACCAGCTCATGCAAGGTTTTGGTCGCGCAGTCAAACAAGCCAAAGTCATGCAAATGCTTGAACACGGCCCTGTTCCTCATCAAGAGTTCATTGACGAGGAAGTAGGCAGCGCAGTGCTCAAGACGCTGGAAGAAAAAGGTTGGATTGAATCGGTAGAGAAAAAGCCGAAACGCCAGGCATGGCCAGTTGATCTCGAAAACGACCAAGATAAGCCAAAGCTCAATGAAGAGCAGGCTATCGCAATTGCGACAGTAAATAGCCAAACCGATTTTAGCTGCTTTTTATTAGAAGGAGTCACCGGCTCAGGTAAGACCGAAGTCTACCTCAATATGATTAAGCCGATTCTCGACCAAGGTAAACAAGCGTTAGTCTTAGTGCCTGAAATAGGCTTAACACCTCAAACGATTAATCGCTTTAAGCGACGCTTCAATGTGCCAATTGAGGTCATCCACTCTGGTTTAAACGATTCCGAACGACTGAACGCTTGGTTATCGGCTCGCGATAAAATAGCAGGTATTGTCATCGGTACACGCTCGGCGCTGTTCACACCCTTTGCCGATTTGGGCATTATTATTGTCGATGAAGAACATGACGCTTCATATAAACAACAAGATAGCCTGCGTTACCACGCTCGTGATGTCGCGATCATGCGAGCTCATAAAGCTCAGATTCCCGTCGTCCTTGGATCCGCTACTCCCGCTTTTGAAACGCTACACAACGCGCAGATAGGTAAATATAGTCACCTTACCCTCACCTCTCGTGCGGGTGTCGCACTGCCAACTACCAATAAAGTATTGGATGTGAAGGGCGAATATCTAGAAAGCGGTTTGTCGGCCTCTTTGATTGCTGAAATGCAAAGACACCTCAAAGCAGGCAATCAGGTAATGTTGTTTCTCAATCGCCGTGGATTTTCCCCAGCATTGATGTGTCACGATTGTGGTTGGACGGCTGAATGTAAACGCTGTGACGCTTACTACACCTATCACCAATACAGTAACGAGATGCGCTGCCACCATTGTGGATCTCAACAACATATCGTACATAACTGCCAAGGCTGTGGCTCATCCAACTTAGTAACGGTTGGTGTCGGCACTGAACAATTAGAAGCTCAGCTTGGTCAGCTATTTCCAGAATACAAAACGATTCGTATTGACCGCGACAGTACTCGCCGAAAAGGTAGCTTAGAAAGTGCCCTAGAATCGATTCGTAAGGGTGAATTTAAAATTCTAATTGGTACGCAGATGCTTGCGAAAGGTCACCACTTTCCTGACGTGACACTTGTGGCGTTATTGGATGTTGATGCCTCTTTATATAGCAGTGACTTTCGCGCCTCTGAAAGACTGGCGCAGTTATTCACTCAGGTTGCAGGGCGTGCAGGGCGTGCCAGTAAACCAGGTGAGGTTATCTTACAAACTCACCATCCAGAACATGGATTGCTGCAAGCGCTACTGCACAAAGACTATAACCACTTTGCTCAGACAGCTCTGGCCGAACGCAAACAAACGATGTTGCCACCTTATACGTTTATGACGTTGTTCAGAGCGGAAGCCAACGATACGCGCTTGGTTGAAGAATTTTTGCGTCAAGTTCGTCATACATTAGAATCACATCCATTGTTTGACCAATATTGCATGGTGCTAGGTCCAACGCCTGCCCCACTCGCAAAACGTGCAGGTAAATCTCGCTGGCAACTGATATTACAAACACAGACTCGTTCATTAATGCAGAAGCTCTTAATGAGTGCGAAGCCAGCAATTAATCTGTTACCCGCCGCGAAAAAAGTGCGTTGGTCGCTCGATATAGAGCCTCAAGATTTAAGCTAAACCTTACGGGGTTAAAACTAATGATAAGTTTGTTCACAATTATTTCATATTTCTCGTGAGCAACCTCACACTAGTCATGTGATTTTTGTTAATCTAGCCGTAACTTTACACGGATGAAACGAATAAAATATTGCAATAAAAAAAGTGTTAGCAACACTTTCATAATATCTATCCGATTGTATTAATTATTCACGCCTTAGATACTTAGGCAGCAAAGGAACTTAAAAGAGGGTTTAATTTATGGCGACAATGAAGGATGTTGCCCAGCTAGCAGGCGTCTCAACTGCAACGGTATCACGTGCATTGATGAACCCTGAAAAAGTCTCGGTTTCTACTCGTAAACGAGTGGAAGCAGCAGTACTTGAAGCTGGATACTCACCCAATACATTAGCTAGAAATTTACGTCGCAACGAATCAAAAACCATCATCACTATCGTTCCTGATATCTGTGACCCTTATTTCGCCGAGATCATTCGTGGCATCGAAGACGCCGCAGTAGAAAATGATTACCTCGTTCTACTTGGCGACAGTGGTCAACAAAAGAAACGTGAATCATCATTTGTAAACTTAGTCTTCACCAAACAAGCTGATGGCATGTTGCTGCTTGGAACTGATCATCCATTTGATGTCAGCAAACCTGAACAAAAAAATTTACCGCCAATGGTTATGGCCTGTGAATTTGCTCCTGAGCTTGAATTACCTACAGTACACATCGATAACCTAACCTCTGCATTTGAGGCGGTTAACTACCTAGCTCAATTAGGTCATAAGCGTATTGCTCAAATATCTGGGCCCGCGACTGCAACCCTGTGTAAGTTCCGTCAACAAGGTTACCAACAAGCCCTACGCCGCGCTGGAGTATCAATGAACCCTGCTTACAGCACAGTGGGTGATTTTACCTTTGAAGCTGGTGCGAAAGCGGTTCGTCAATTATTGGCACTTCCAGAGCAACCAACCGCGATTTTCTGTCATAACGATGCGATGGCGATTGGTGCAATTCAAGAAGCGAAGAAGTTAGGCTTACGTGTTCCTCAAGATCTATCAATTGTTGGCTTCGATGACATCCAATTCGCTCAATACTGCGATCCACCGCTAACGACGATTTCTCAGCCTCGTTACGAGATTGGACGTCAAGCCATGTTAATGATGCTTGATCTCCTTAAAGGTAACGATGTTCAAGCGGGTTCACGTCTGCTTGAAGCTAAATTGGTGGTTCGAGGCAGTACTGCACCACCACGAATTTAATAGCACAAAATACCGATATCAAGCCGCGGCACATTTTGATGTGCCGCTTCCATTTCTGCACTATTATCCTCACTCAATCTGGATTACCATGAGAGCAGAATCATCAACTATTGAATTGTCTTGTGGCTAATAGAGATTATGTAAAGCGCGGTCGTGGCACAAAAAAAACGACTAAGAAACAAGCCCCTCGCCGTAAACCTTGGCGCAGTGGTCTTTTGGCGATCCTGCTTGCCGGCGGGTTTGGCTACGGACTTTACTTACTGAGTAATGACCCTGAGCCACCAACACCGGCACCAGTGGTTAGTAAACCTAAGCCAAAACCAACCAAAGTAATTCCACCACCTCCTGAAGAGAAGTGGGATTACGTTGAAACGCTGCCAAGCCGCGAGATTGAAGTTAAAGCGAAAGAGCAGCAGATATCAAAGATCCCTTACGTTATGCAGTGTGGTGCTTACAAAACATCTTCACAAGCAGAAGCTCGTAAGTTAGATATTGCCTTCCAAGGTATCTCAAGCGAAATCCGCAAGAAAGATGGCAGCAGCTGGTATCGTGTGGTTCTTGGACCATACAAACTGAAGCGCGATGCCGAGCGAGATCGCCATAAACTGCAACGTGCCAAAATCGAGCCTTGCGCGATTTGGAAAGACACGGACTAATCGCTGTACTTGGAATAACAGTTGCAATAGCAATTCCAATCCCAGTCCCAGTCCCAGTCCCAGTAAAACATCGAAAGCCTCCCATTATGGAGGTTTTCTTTTATCCCCTGCCCCTTTAGCCAAAATTACTTACAACTTCCCCCCCATTAGTTGCGCGACATCACTCGCGGTTCCTTGAATTATCCGTGTGTCATCCTCATATAGCTTTTATACCCAAAGATAAGAATATTTAAGAGGCCCTACTCGTGACTACCATAGTATCTGTACGTCGTAATAATAAAGTCGTCATCGCGGGTGATGGACAAGTATCTCTAGGCAATACTGTAATGAAGGGCAATGCCCGTAAAGTACGTCGCCTATACAACAACAAAGTACTGGCTGGTTTTGCTGGTGGTACTGCTGATGCTTTTACGCTATTCGAAAAATTTGAAAGCAAGCTGCAAATGCACCAAGGCCACCTAACCAAAGCTGCCGTTGAGCTTGCGAAGGAATGGCGTAGTGATCGCGCTCTACGAAAATTAGAAGCTCTACTTGCTGTTGCGGATGAAACAGCTTCACTGATCATCACAGGTAATGGCGATGTTGTTCAGCCTGAAAATGACCTAATTGCGATCGGATCCGGCGGTAACTTTGCGCAAGCTGCTGCAACGGCTCTATTAGAAAATACAGATTTAGATGCTCGTGAAATCGCAGAAAAGTCGCTGAATATTGCTGGCGATATCTGTGTGTTCACCAACCATCATCACACTGTTGAAGAACTAGAAAGCACCGTTGAATTACCAAAACCAGAGTAACCTTCAACGGATCAATTGCGCGCTACTAACAGTGATAAAAGAATTAAGGAAATACCATGTCTGAGATGACTCCTCGCGAAATCGTTCACGAACTGAATCGCCATATTATTGGCCAAGACAACGCAAAACGTTCAGTTGCTATCGCACTGCGTAACCGTTGGCGCCGTATGCAGCTTGAAGAAAGCTTGCGTGTTGAAGTATCACCAAAAAATATCCTAATGATCGGCCCAACGGGTGTAGGTAAAACTGAAATTGCTCGCCGCTTAGCAAAGCTTGCTAATGCGCCGTTCATTAAAGTAGAAGCGACTAAGTTCACCGAAGTTGGCTACGTTGGTAAAGAAGTTGAGACCATCATTCGTGATCTTACGGATGTCGCGATCAAAATGACACACCAACAAGCGATGGAAAAAGTACAATACCGCGCTGAAGAACAAGCTGAAGAGCGTATTCTTGATGCTCTTTTACCGCCAGCACGTGATGCTTGGGGTCAAAATGAGCAATCAACTGAAGAGACTACCTCTTCAAACACTCGCCAAATTTTCCGTAAGAAACTACGTGAAGGTAAGCTAGACGACAAAGAAATCGAAATCGATGTCGCTGCACCGCAAATGGGCGTTGAAATCATGTCACCTCCAGGCATGGAAGAGATGACCAACCAGCTACAAGGCATGTTCCAAAACCTAGCTGGCGACACCAAGAAAAAGCGCAAGATGAAAATCAAAGACGCATTCAAAGCACTGACGGAAGAAGAAGCTTCGAAGCTTGTGAACCAAGAAGAGCTAAAAGAGAGCGCGATTTTCAACGCTGAAAATAACGGCATTGTATTCATCGATGAGATCGACAAAATCTGTAAGCGTGGCGACAGTTCAGGTCCAGATGTATCTCGTGAAGGTGTTCAACGTGACTTACTGCCTCTAATTGAAGGCAGCACAGTATCGACTAAGCACGGTATGGTAAAAACTGATCACATCTTGTTTATCACATCAGGTGCATTCCAAGTGGCTAGGCCATCAGACTTAATCCCTGAACTACAGGGCCGTCTGCCTATCCGCGTAGAACTTGAAGCGCTTTCAGCACATGACTTTAAACGTATCCTAACTGAGCCAAAAGCATCTCTAACAGAGCAATACATTGCCCTGATGAAAACAGAAGATGTGAACATTGAGTTCACTGAAGATGGCATCAACCAAATCGCTGACGCTGCATGGCGTGTTAACGAAACCACTGAGAACATCGGTGCGCGTCGTCTACACACAGTAATGGAGCGCCTAATGGATGAGATTTCATTCGACGCAACAGACAGAGCAGGCAGCAAATTGGTGATTGATGAAGCTTATGTAATATCTAAGCTTGGCGAGCTCGTAGAAGACGAAGACCTAAGTCGCTTCATCCTGTAGCACAGGAAACTCCAACTTATTGCTCTATCTCAAAGAAATAGCAGCTAATAAGCGAATTCAAGGCCCACTTTCGAGTGGGCTTTTTATTACCCGAAAAATGGGCGTATACTCAAATCACAGTTTGAAACGAAGACTTACAAAGAAATAGACCTACGATGAAACAATCTCTACTGATTTGGCTTGATGCCGCACGACCGAAAACTCTGCCTCTCGCACTCGTCTCTATTCTTACAGGAAGTAGTTTAGCGTTCGCCAGCGATCAGTTTTCTCTATCGATAGCACTATTGGCGTTTTTAACGGCCACCCTATTACAGATTTTGTCGAACCTAGCGAATGACTATGGCGATGCGGTTAAAGGCACAGACAATGAAAACCGTCTAGGGCCAACGCGCGCAATGCAGTCTGGCGTAGTGACAGCTAAAACCATGAAGCAAGCGATCATCCTCAACATCGTATTTACCGTGTTAGCTGGGCTGATTCTGATTTTCCATGCGTTGAGCTCAATTGAAAGCATTCTATCTTTCATCGCACTCGGCGTATTAGCAATTGTCGCGGCTATTGCATACACCGTGGGCAACAAACCTTATGGTTATATTGGCCTTGGTGACTTATCTGTCTTTATCTTCTTTGGCCTACTCGGTGTATCCGGTACTTACTTTTTACACACTGGCCATGTTGAACCAAGCTTATTCCTTCCAGCACTAGGCTGTGGACTAATGGCGGTTGCCGTTCTCAACATCAACAACATGCGTGATATTGAAAACGACAGCGAATGTGGTAAGCGCACCATGGCGGTTCGCCTAGGCCAACGTAAAGCCAAGCACTATCATTTTGCTCTGCTTGGCCTTGCCCTTGCCTCTTTCGCTCTATACCTGCTCATTCAAGAGAAACCGGTCTGGATCAGCCTGCCGTTTTTGCTCAGTATTATTATTGTCTACAAGCATGGCAAGGCCGTTTGGGAAACAGAGAAACCTGCACAGATCGCGCCAATGATGCCTGTTATTGTTAAATGCTCACTGGTCACTAACCTATTGTTTGCAGGGGTTGTCGTAGCTCAAACTCTATTGAGTTAATTGAGACTAATCATTGCAAAGGGATCAAGCACCGATATACTCAAACTAAGCTCATTGTTCAAAAGGTACGCAAATGGAATACAACACTTCAGCACTGTGCGACATATATTTGGATCAAGTTGATGTCGTGGAGCCAATGTTCAGCAACTTCGGGGGACGAGCATCCTTCGCAGGACAGATCACGACATTAAAGTGTTTTGAAGACAACGCTTTAATTCGCTCCGTATTAGAGCAAGATGGTCTAGGACGAGTGTTGTTAATCGACGGTGGCGGCTCACTACGCAAAGCGCTGATCGATGCTGAGATTGCCCTGCTTGCCGAAGACAATGAGTGGGAAGGTATTGTGGTTTACGGCTGTGTACGTGAAGTCGATGAGCTTGAAGACATGAACCTAGGAATTCAGGCTTTGGCCTCTATTCCTGTTGGTGCTGGCCAAGAAAATATTGGCGAGGTTGACGTTCCGGTCAACTTTGGTAGCGTAACCTTCTTACCGGAAGATTACCTCTATGCAGACAACACGGGCATTATTCTTTCGGCAGAGCCTCTCGATGTAGAGCTCGACCTGGATGTTGAAGAAGAGGTAGAGTAATTCACTCAGCTTTAAATAATAAAACAAAGCATAAGAACACGAAGTATAAAAATACAAACAAAAACGCCCGCTACTCAGTAGCGGGCGTTTTTTAAATCCGAAGAGTCGATTACTCTACGTCATCCATTTTACCAAGAAGGTTACGGATGCGATCTTGCCATGCTGAATGCTCTTCCTGCATTTCCTGAGTTTTTTGCTCTAGCTCGTGACGGCTTGCTTTAAGCTCACCAGCTTCTGTTGCTAGTGCTTGTTTCTCTTCTTTAAGCTCTTCCACTTCCATTTGAAGAAGTGCAATTGTATCTACTGCTGTTTGAATTTTTGCTTCTAGCTGCTCTAGTACTTCAAAAGACATTCTGGCCTACCTTTAAGTTATCCGTTTGATGGTGAAGGTTCACTCCACTTATTTCCCCATTCTACTCAGCAGAGCAAGGATAAACACTCAATATATTCGTTATTTTGCGCCATTCGATGAAAAAAACAGCGCTTTTTACCGAATATTGACGTGAACTATTCCCAACACAACAACAGACTGATTATTTTGATGAATATTACCTATTTTCCACCGCAAATTGATCAAGAGCAATCCCTAAAAAACAAAAAGGCAAACGTTTCCTTCGGGATATGGTAAAATTCGCCGCGAAATTTCTATTCCCCCTTTGAAAATTTTGGAGTCCGCATGAAACGCGATTTAGCAATGTCATTCTCTCGTGTCACAGAAGGTGCAGCACTAGCTGGTTACAAGTGGCTTGGCCGTGGCGATAAAAACGCTGCAGATGGCGCTGCTGTAGAAGTAATGCGTAGCCTACTGAACAAAACCGAAATTAGCGGTGAGATTGTTATTGGCGAAGGTGAAATCGATGATGCACCTATGTTATACATCGGCGAAAACGTAGGCGTGGGCGGCGATGCTGTCGATATCGCCGTTGACCCAATTGAAGGGACGCGCATGACAGCAATGGGCCAATCGAATGCATTGGCTGTACTTGCAGCAGGCGAAAAAGGCAGCTTCCTTAAAGCACCTGACATGTACATGGAAAAGTTAGTTGTAGGCCCTGGTGCTAAAGGCGCTATTGACCTAAACCTACCACTAACCGAAAACCTAGAAAACATTGCCAAAGCATTGGGTAAAACACTCGATACTCTCGTTGTAACGACACTTGCTAAGCCTCGTCACGATCAAGTTATCGCCGATATGCAGGCAATGGGCATTCGTGTATTCGCAGTGCCAGACGGTGATGTAGCTGCTTCTATCCTAACGTGTATGCCTGATAGCGAAGTAGACGTAATGTATTGCATCGGCGGCGCACCTGAAGGTGTGGTGTCAGCTGCTGTTATTCGTGCGCTTGACGGTGACATGCATGGTCGTCTTCTTCCTCGTCATGAAGTAAAAGGCGATACAGAAGAAAACCGTAAACACGGTGAAATTGAACTAGAGCGTTGTGCTGAAATGGGCGTAACGGCAGGCATCGTTCTGAAGATGGAAGACATGGCTCGCAGCGATAACGTTGTGTTCTCAGCAACAGGTATCACCAAAGGTGACTTGCTAGAGGGAATTACTCGTACAGGTAATATCGCAACCACAGAAACTCTGCTTATCCGTGGTCGCTGCCGTACGATTCGCCGCATCAAGTCTATCCACTACCTAGAGCGTAAAGACCCAGAAGTAATAGGCCATATCCTGTAGACCTAAACTAGGTTAAATAGAACATTCGAAGGCTGATACCAAGTATCAGCCTTTTTTTATTGGTCTGCGACAATCACATCATTGACTGTCGTTATAGTAAATCACTATCAATATAGTAAATGGTTTGCTTTATAAACACCTTACCCCATAATAGTAAGGTTCATGAGGTAGGGATAGTATGAAAACAAGCGACAAAATCTTACAAACCATTAAGCGTCAAGGCGCGGTAACCGCGAAACAATTGTCAGAAGAATTTGGCATGACGACGATGGGTGCAAGACAGCACCTACAAAGTTTGGAAGATAACGGTATTCTTGCGTTTCATGACGTAAAAGTAAAAGTAGGACGCCCTACCCGCCACTGGTCTTTGACTCAACAAGGCCATAGCCAATTTTCAGATCGACACGGCGAACTCACCATTCAAGTGATTGATGCTGTCGAAAACCTATTTGGCAAAGAAGGCTTAGCCAAAGTTGCAGCTGAGCGTGAACAGCACACTCTTAAACAATATCAAGCCGCTCTATCCGACTGTAATAATCTGATCAGTAAGCTTGAAAAACTCACTCAACTTCGCGAAGAAGAAGGCTACATGGCTGAACTTCAAGAACAAGGTGATAACTACATATTGATCGAAAACCACTGTCCTATCTGTAAAGCAGCCACTCGCTGTCCGAGCCTCTGCCAATCTGAGCTCAATGTATTTACTGAGTTACTCAAAGATGAATGTCATGTAAGTCGTACTGAGCACATTATCGCTGGCGAGCGACGTTGTACTTATACTTTAACGCCAGTGCTTTTATCGTAATATCAATACCAATACCAGCAGCCTAACACCAAGCCATTGATCTTGTCTCAAAATTGAGAAAATACGAATTGATTAAAATTTGTACTGATTTCTTTCTTAAGCTTAAAGCATATGAAACATGCTTAATGCTAAGGAAGGAATCATGGCTCATCCACAGCCGGATCAAAAACTGCCCCCGTTTGACGAACTCGTCCAACTCGCGAAACGCGATCCGAAAGCATTCGATCAATTCAAACACGAGATGTGTGAACAAATGATTTGTTCTGCCTCAGAGGAAATGCAAGACCGGCTTCGAGCCCAGCAAAGCCACCTCGATTTAGTCGTCAGCCGTTGTAAAAATCCACACCATGCGAATGTCGTACTCATGCAAGAGTTGCGTTGCCAAGTCTGCAAATTCCAAGATGCACTTCAAGGCCGCTGTAGTTTTGAAGAACCTACGGCTGAAAATGTGGTTCCCTTTAGGCCAAATACAGAACCTAAAATGTACTAGACAAGCTTTACTCAGTCGTCCAAACATCAGTAGCCAAAATATTAGAGACCAAAAACAAAAAGGGAGCACAATGCTCCCTTTATATACTCATCATTCAATGTTTACACTGGGTCTTCACCGTAATCATTACGGCCTTCTGTACCCTTGAGCAATCCACATTCAATCAAAATCCATAAGCCACACACTAATGCTGCAACCGTTGCTGCCATGTGAATTGGCGATACCGATTCTGTCGTCGTTGCTACCATTGGCGAAGCCAAACGTCCAAGTACCAGTGGCACATTCAACAATAGCCAGTAATTCGACTTATTACGGTCATGCCAACGCTTGGCGGTGACCGCAAGATCTGGGATAACCAGCAGCAGTAAGAAGATTGGTAGCAGGATATAGGAGTATGCAGGGAACAGAACCGAAATACCGGAAGCAAAACCAGTAATCGCGACATAGTAGAAAATATTCCAAATCCAGTAAGTCTTACGACCAATTCTCCCTTTGAAAGAGAGCAATAAATCTTTCATCGACATCTTAAAATACTCAAAAATTAATACGCTACCAAAAAGTTAGCAGCAAATGGCCAGTTAATCACTGTTAGTTAGTTAGTTAGTTAGTTAGTTAGTTAGTTAGTTAGTTAGTTAGTTTTAGCTAGTTAATCACTTTCTGAAAGCAACTTTTATCCATATCTCGTATGTTGACCGTTAGGCTACGGATATGGCTTGCCTGTTCTTGTAAGGTTTGCATTAACAAACGAGACAATTCTCTTTTTTGCTCTTCCGTACGTCCTGAAAGTAACTCAAAGCTAATATGAACGAAATCCACATTATCCTCTTCATCACCGACCAGCCAGTTATGACAACGCAGTGAACGAGACTTCACAGAAGGAACATCAAACAAGCCACAGTTTAATGTAACTTGATGAAGATCTTCTAGTAAACCTTGGATATTCACTCGCTCATCCACTGAATTTGAGTACTCTAGAACTAGATTCGGCATTATTACTTCCTATTGTTAACGCAATCGTTTGTCCCTTAATAGCAACTAACGGTGAAAAATCCGAGAAGTTAGCTATTATTCTGTCTGCCGGATCACTGATATATGCTCAAAATCTACTCTGACCATTGAGTAAGATCCAAGAAAGTAATGACCACAGTCATGATCTGTTGATATTAATCTGTTATATTATTTCGTAATAAAGTTTACTTTTTTACATTCGATTTATTTAAATACTTTGGAGATATTCCTATGCGTCATCCTGTAGTTATGGGTAACTGGAAACTAAACGGCAGCAAAGAAATGGTTGTTGATCTACTAAACGGTCTTAACGCTGAACTTGAAGGCGTTACAGGCGTAGACGTAGCAGTTGCTCCACCAGCACTTTTCGTTGATCTTGCTGAGCGTACGCTTACTGAAGCGGGCAGCGCGATCATCCTAGGTGCTCAAAACTCTGACCTAAACAACAGCGGTGCATTCACTGGCGACATGTCTCCAGCAATGCTTAAAGAGTTCGGCGCATCTCACATCATCATCGGTCACTCTGAGCGTCGTGAATACCACGCTGAGTCTGACGAATTCGTTGCTAAGAAATTCGCATTCTTAAAAGAGAACGGCTTAACTCCAGTTCTTTGTATCGGTGAATCTGACGCACAAAACGAAGCAGGCGAAACTGTTGCAGTATGTGCACGTCAACTTGACGCAGTTATCAACACTCAAGGTGTTGAAGCTCTTGAAGGCGCTATCATCGCTTACGAACCAATCTGGGCTATCGGTACTGGTAAAGCAGCTACAGCTGAAGATGCACAACGCATCCACGCTCAAATCCGTGCACACATCGCAGAGAAATCTGAAGATGTTGCTAAGAAAGTTGTTATTCAATACGGCGGTTCTGTTAAACCAGAGAACGCAGCAGCTTACTTCGCACAACCAGACATCGACGGTGCTCTAGTTGGCGGCGCAGCGCTTGACGCGAAAAGCTTCGCAGCTATCGCTAAAGCAGCAGCTGAAGCAAAAGCTTAATTTAAACTTCACCGTTTAGGTTAAATGAAAGGTCAACTTAGGTTGGCCTTTTTTATTGCCTATTGTTTTCTATTACCTGTAATTTAGTTTCAAAGCTAAACCGACAGGTACAAAAAACCGCTGATAAATCAGCGGTTTTTAAATTCTTTAAGCAAACACTAAGTGTGGCTTAGAATAACTCTTCAGCAACGCGGAACAACTCAGAACGGTCTGGGTTCTGCATGTTCTCGATACAATCGATGATGTCGTGGTGCACAAGCGCTTCTTTCTCGATACCAACACAACGACCACCGTGGCCTTCTTGAAGAAGGTGAACAGCGTAGTTACCCATGCGAGAAGCCAGTACACGGTCAAATGCAGTAGGACGACCACCACGTTGGATGTGACCAAGAACCGTTGCGCGAGTTTCACGACCAGTTGAAGATTCGATCTCTTTCGCTAGTTCGTTCGCGTCCATCATTAGCTCAGTTAGAGCGATGATTGCGTGCTTCTTACCTTTCGCAATACCATCTTGGATATTGTTGATCAGCTGCTCTTTATCTAGACCAGTTTCAGGAGTAATGATGTACTCACAACCGCCTGCGATTGCTGACATAAGCGTAAGGTCACCACAGTGACGGCCCATGATTTCAACAATAGAAATACGTTGGTGAGAAGAAGACGTGTCACGTAGACGGTCGATTGAATCGATAACTGTGTTAAGCGCAGTTAGGTAACCGATTGTGTAGTCAGTACCTGCGATATCGTTATCAATAGTGCCTGGAAGACCGATACATGGGTAGCCCATCTCTGTCAGTTTCTTAGCACCCATGTAAGAGCCGTCGCCACCGATAACAACAAGTGCTTCGATACCGTGCTTCTTAAGGTTCTCGATGCCTTTCTCGCGAACTTTAACATCTTTGAATTCAGGGAAACGTGCAGAACCTAAAAAAGTACCGCCGCGGTTGATGACGTCAGAGACGCTTGAACGGTCAAGCTTTTCAATACGGTCTTCAACAAGGCCTTGGTAGCCATCGTAAATGCCGTAAACTTCAATGCCAACTGATAACGCGGTACGAACTACGCCGCGAACTGCTGCGTTCATGCCCGGAGCGTCACCACCACTGGTCAAAACACCGATCTTCTTAATCATGCTCACCCTCGATTTTTGGGAATCTATTATTCAATTCTTTTGCTTGCTGATTGTATATCAACAAGATTTTAAATCTATATTTGTGCTTTATGTTACATTTCCTCAATAGGAATAGCACTTAAATCGCTTAAATTTATGTAACATTTCTACTTCTGTAAGAGTATTACAGTTTTACTCAATAATTTTGTTGATTCACATCAGAATCAACATTAATTGTTATACGGTGGTTTTTGTATCACCAAACAATTAGTGATTTTTACTCACTCTAGTCCAAAAGCTAGCCACTTGCCATTTGCGTACGGCTTTCACTCTCATTACCAAGAATGAAATTTCTGTTGTTTTTCTGGGCCAAATACCACCGAATACGGGTCTTGATGAATTAATACATCAGCATCAGGGAAAACGGAGATAAGCTTGTCTTCTACTTCGTCAGAAATGCGGTGCGCTTCAATAAGTGGGATATTATCTTCAAGTTCTAAGTGCAATTGAATGAAGCGAATTGGTCCAGAGCGACGAGTTCGTAATTGATGCACACCCAACACACCTTCGATACTCAACGACGTCTCTTTAATCTGTTTAAGCTCTTCATCCGGTAGCTTTCTATCAAGCAATGATTGGATAGCTTCATTGGCCATTTGATAAGCGCTGTAAAGAATATAAATACCAATACCAATTGCGAATACCGAATCCGCTTGTCCAATGCCAAACCAACTCAACGCCAGTGCTAGCATAATCGCCGCATTCATGTAGAGATCCGTCTGGTAATGCAATGAATCAGCGGCAATCGCTTGGCTACCGGTTTTGTTCACAACATGTTTTTGGAATCGAACCAAACCGAAGGTCATTACCATCGCGAATAAGCTGACGTAGATACCAATTTCTGGGGAGTTCAGTTCATGAGGCCTAAAGAAGCGCTCAATACCATTGAGAATAAGGAAGCAGGCTGAGCCTGAAATGAACATCGCCTGAGCCAATGCCGCCAATGACTCCGCTTTACCATGACCAAAAGTATGTTCTTTATCGGCGGGCTGCAGTGAATAACGAACGACGATAAGGTTAACGACTGATGCCGCAATATCTAACAGAGAATCCACTACTGAAGCCAATAGGCTCACAGAACCGGTCACCCACCATGCTGCGACCTTCACGATCAATAAAATAGTGGCGATGGTTGTGGCTGCCCAAGCGGCGAGCGTAACTAGACGTGCGTATTCTTGTTTCATAAATTGGCTACAAAATGGCTGATAGGACAAAGTATAACCTGCAAACAATCAATTGAATATGACAGCCATGATGTAAAACATTCATTTAAAGGGATCAAAAAAAGCGGCACACGGCCGCTTTTTCACATCATTCTAGTGGCTTAGCACCAGATTAAACTAAAGACTATTTGTCTTTGTTCATGTGCTTTTCCATTTTGTCAGCACACTTAGTCATGCGCTCTTGTTGGATTTCTTTCAGCTGAGTTTTTTGCTCTGCTGTCAGTACGCTCATCATTTGATGCTGCTTTTTCATCATTGCTACGCGACGCTCAGTTTGCTTCTCTACCATTTGGCTTGCTAGGTCGTTAGCTGCCGCTTCATCAAAGTTGTCTGCTAGTACTAAATCTTGAACTTTCTCATGATGCGCCTTCATTTGCGCCATTTTGTCGGCTTTGTTACCTGAGTGTTTTGCTTTCATCTCTGCACGATTCGCTTCGCGCATTTCTTTTAATTCTGTTTTTTGAGCGTCAGTTAAGTCTAGTTGACGCATCACTTTTTTATCGAATCCGCCACATTTACCGTGCATGCCTTTGTGGTCGCCTTTATCGCCGCCGCCATATGCGAACGCGCTTGCTGTACCTAACATTAATGGAAGTGCCGCAGCTGCTAGTACAAGTTTCTTAGTCATTTTCATAATTGTTGCCTCAATTCGGTATAATAAGTCATGTGTTGCGTCTGTTTCTCAGCGCTTGAATATAGATTAGTCTTTCTCTCGTAAAGTGACGTTTAGAAAGCGTAAAGAATCGTAAAGAGTGCAAGCGAACAAATAATTAGCAGTATTATTAACGTGTAAATAACCGATTAAGGCTTCCCAATGGCGAACATTCTTCTTATTGATGACGACACCGAATTAACCAGCTTACTTAAAGACATTCTTAGCTTTGAGGGCTTTACTGTTTTCGAAGCCAATGATGGCTATGCCGGGCTCGATGCCATTAATGATGAGATTGACCTGATCCTATTAGATGTAATGATGCCGCGTCTTAATGGCATGGAAACACTAAAGAAACTGAGAGAAAATTGGGAAACGCCAGTATTGATGCTGACGGCAAAAGGTGAAGAGATCGACCGTGTTATCGGCCTTGAGCTTGGCGCGGATGATTACTTACCAAAACCGTTTAGTGACCGCGAGTTACTTGCTCGTATTCGTGCCATCTTGCGTCGCACGCAAACCAACACTTCACCAAAGACCGCCAGTGACACCATTCAATACCAAGACATAGAGATTTTTCCCGGTAAACAAGAAGCTTACTGTAATGGGCAAGTGCTCGACCTCACCACCACAGAGTTCGCCCTATTGAGCCACTTGATCCAGAATCCGGGACAGGTGATCACTAAAGAAGCATTAAGCCTAGATGTGTTAGGTAAACGGTTGGCGGCGTTTGACCGCGCAATTGATATGCATATATCAAACCTACGTAAGAAAATTCCAGAACGCAGTGGCGGGAAACCTCGAATCAAAACCTTGCGAGGTCGTGGCTATTTATTAGTAGAGGAGGATTAATGCGTATACCTAAAATCACCAGCTTATATGGACGTATCTTTGCTATCTTTTGGTTCACCATGTTACTGGTGCTTTTGTCGGTGCTATCACTGCCACACTTAGATCCACGAGTTGCTCGCGATGTACCAGTCGACCACCTCAAGAAATTAGAACGTATTGCGAAGAGCACAGAGAAGCGATTCGCCAAAGAAGACAACTTAGGCAAGATTGTCTTCCAACTGGAAGGCCCGACACGAAGCCGAAAAGACACGCGTCCCCGCATGTACCTGACCGATCTTGAAGGCTCGGTGTTAACGACTAAAAAGCATTCCGATTACAAAGTAAAAGCGATTCGTAATTTCGTGACTACGATTGATAACCCTGAAGTGCCAAAGCAAAAGCTGTATGGGCACTACATGGTGGCAGGCCCAATACCAGTCGCACTCGCAGGTGAAGATCTAATGATGTATATCGGAGTGAAATGGGATCAACCACCGCCATTTTTACTACGACTGTTTGATAAACCGTTACAGTTATTACTTGCCGTTATGCTGGCGAGTACCCCACTGCTACTTTGGTTAGCTTGGGCACTAAGCCAACCAGCACGAAGGCTGGAACTTGCAGCGCAACGCGTTGCTAAAGGTCAGTTTGAGGTCGATCCTCAACTGGAAAAAGGCACGTCAGAATTCAGACAAGCCGGTGAGAGCTTTAACCAGATGGTCGAAGCGGTAAATCAGATGATTTCGGGACAACAACGTTTACTGTCTGATATATCTCATGAATTGCGCTCTCCGCTCACTCGATTACGCATGGCGAATGCACTTGCGATTCGTAAGCAAGGCGACAGCCAAGAACTTGAACGTATCGATACCGAAGCACAGCGTCTAGAGCAGATGATCAGTGAGCTTTTAACTTTATCTCGCATGCAAGTCGACAGTCACATCACTCGTGAAGTGCAACCCTTATCGAGCTTATGGGAAGAGATCCTAAAAGATGCAGAGTTTGAAGCAGAGCAAATGGGTAAGCAGATGAAATTCTCAGAGATCCCAGATCGCTCTATTTCAGGCAACCCAAAGCTGTTAATGAGCGCGCTAGACAATATCACTCGCAATGCCATCTACTACGGTAAAGATCAGGTTGATGTGGAATTTAGCGTTCAACAAGACCAACTGACGATTTGCGTGAATGACAACGGCGAAGGCGTTCCTGATGACGAATTGGATTCGATTTTCCGACCTTTCTATCGTGTTTCAACGGCGAGAGATCGAAACTCAGGAGGAACCGGATTGGGGCTAACCATTACTGAAAGTGCGATTCGCCAACACAGTGGAACTATCACTGCAAGCCGCAGTAAACTAGGTGGATTACAACTAGAAATCACGCTTCCTATCATACCAGCGTAATACCCTTACAAAGATCACAGTTGATAATGAGAGTTATTATCATTATGGTAAATCCTCTAATTAAGGAGGATTTACCATGTCACACACTTTCCCGGATCTACCCTACGCTTACGATGCCCTAGAACCTTACATTGATGCTAAAACGATGGAAGTGCATTACAGCAAGCACCATAGAACCTATTACGATAAGTTTGTTGCTGCGGTCTCAGGTAGCGAGCTTGAGCACCAGTCACTCACCGAAATTTTCGCTAACATCTCTCAGCACAGTCCCGCCGTTCGCAATAATGGCGGTGGTTACTACAACCATATTCTGTATTGGAATTGTATGTCACAAGATGGTGGTGGTGAACCAGCTGACGAGCTAGGTGAAGCGATCAATAGTACATTCGGAGACTTCGAAACTTTCCAAGACCAGTTTGCTCAAGCTGCAATCAATACTTTTGGCTCTGGCTTTGCTTGGTTAGTCGTAGAAGCCGGCAAACTTAAAATCATCTCAACATCAAACCAAGATAATCCGTGGATGGACACTATCGCCAGCAACGGAGAACCGATTCTCGCTTTGGATGTTTGGGAGCACGCTTACTACATCAGCTACCAAAACCGCCGCCCTGACTATATCAATGCATGGTGGAATGTTGTGAACTGGAAAGCTGTCTCTGAAAACTATGCTCAGGTACTAGCCAAACAAGCATAACTATCTTAGTGAATCTGACTTGCATCACTCGCATAGCCAACAGGTGGTGAACTGTACTCACTCAGCTTGCCACCGTATACTCTGGCTATCTTTGATTATTCTTGTGAACCAACATGTTTGATATCGCTCTATACGAACCAGAAATTGCACCCAATACGGGTAACATCATCCGCCTATCTGCTAACTGTGGTGCGAACCTACACCTAATTGAGCCGCTTGGTTTTGATTTTGAAGAGAAGAAAGTGCGCCGTGCCGGTTTGGACTACCACGACCTAGCGCGAGTAAAACGCCACAAGAATCTAGAAGCATTTCTTGAGTACTTAGAGAATGAACGTGAAGGTGACTACCGTATCTTTGCTTGCACCACCAAAACCACAGGCCACCACGTTGATGCTAAATTCCAGCACGGTGATGTACTGATGTTTGGCCCAGAGACACGCGGCCTACCCGCTGAATTTATTGAAAGCATGCCGATGGAGCAGCGCATTCGTATTCCAATGATGCCAGACGCGCGTAGCTTGAACCTATCAAACGCGGTCGCGATTATTGCTTTTGAAGCGTGGCGTCAAATGGGTTTCGAAGGCGCGGTGTAATCCCAATCTCAGTAAATAACCGCTGACACGGCCTGTTACCGGCTCCTGCTATCTGCTATCTGCTATCTGCTATCTGCTATCTGCTATCTGCTATCAATAGTAAACAGCAGGCGACACGCAATAAAAAAGGCTCTTACCATTATCGCTTTTATGTGAAGGATAAAGGTAAGAGCCTTTTGTTTTTGTCTCCCCTCTATATAAAGAGGGAAACTGGATTAGTTTAAGCGGTTACGATCATTATCGTCGTCTTTCTTCTCAAATTCACCCTCAAAGGTGTTGCCGTCTTTTGATTGGTCAGATGGATCTTGCTTAAACGAACCTGAACTGAATGGGTCTTGTCCAAATGGACTCTGGCCAAAACCACTTTGTCCACCCGCATGGAAGCCGCCAGACATATTGGTCACCACCATTTTCTCCATCATCTTTTTCGCGATGATGGCACGTGGTGCTGGAAGCAATACCAACATACCCAGAGCGTCCGTCATAAAGCCCGGAGTTAGCAGCAATACACCGGCCACTGCAAGCATCACGCCTTCAATAATCTGTTGAGCTGGCATTTCACCTTGTTGTAATCGACCTTGAACAGACATTAGTGTCTGAATACCTTGGCTACGAACAAGAGATGCACCAACAAATGCGGTAATCAAAACCAACGCAATAGTTGGCCACAATCCTAAGAAGCCACCAACTTGAATAAATAAGCCAATCTCAATGATCGGTACGAAGATAAATAGTAATAATAAGATAGGAAACACACGCCCTCCTTTGTTACATCCAGTTTACGCTGAAAGCCCTACCAATCTCAAATTTATCCTGTAAATAAGCGTGTTTATTGACCCCGAATAAGTTTACTAAATATTGACGCAACAAAAACGAAAAAGGTGATCAAGTTAATATTTTTATGCGCTAAGTACAGTATCATGTGCCACATAAGTCAGGACGGATTTATCAGCCCAATATTCTAGCGAACGGAGTATTTGCACACAGAATAGGCTAATAACTAACTATATAATCAGAATAATTCTCTAAGGATCCTGTTATGGCTACTCAATCAGAAGCTCAAGTTGAAGCTCCCCAAGCTACTCGTCTCGAAGAAGATCTTTTAGGTCAACGTCATGTTCCAGCTGATGCTTACTACGGCATCCACACTCTACGCGCAATTGAAAACTTCAATATCTCAAATGTAACGATCTCAGATGTACCTGAATTCGTTCGCGGTATGGTGATGACAAAAAAAGCAGCGGCTTTAGCAAACAAAGAGTTAGGTGTAATTCCAAGCGAAGTGGCTAAATACATTATTGAAGCTTGTGACCTAATTCTAGACACTGGCAAGTGTATGGATCAGTTCCCATCGGACGTTTTCCAAGGTGGCGCTGGTACTTCTGTAAACATGAACGCGAACGAAGTGGTTGCTAACGTTGCACTTGAACTGATGGGCAAAGAAAAAGGCCAATATGAGTTCATCAACCCAAATGACCACGTAAACCGCAGCCAATCTACAAACTGTGCTTACCCAACTGGCTTCCGTATCTCTGTTTACAACAGCGTTCGCAAACTGATTGATGCTATCGAGTACCTAAAAGGGGCATTCGAGCTTAAAAGCCAAGAATTCAACACAATCTTGAAAATGGGTCGTACTCAACTTCAAGACGCAGTTCCAATGACAGTTGGCCAAGAGTTCCACGCTTGGGCTGTAACCATCAATGAAGAAATCAAAAACCTAGAATACACTTCAAAACTACTGCTTGAAGTAAACTTAGGCGCAACAGCTATCGGTACGGGTCTAAATGCAGCACCGGGTTACCAAGGTCTAGCGGTTAAACACCTAGCAGAAGTAACTGGCCTAGAGTGTGTTGCTGCTGAAGATTTGATCGAAGCAACATCTGACTGTGGCGCATACGTAATGACGCACGGCGCGCTTAAACGTCTAGCCGTTAAACTGTCTAAGATTTGTAACGATTTACGCCTACTGTCTTCAGGTCCACGTACTGGCTTCAATGAATTAAACCTACCTGAACTGCAAGCGGGTTCTTCAATCATGCCTGCTAAAGTAAACCCAGTTGTACCTGAAGTAGTAAACCAAGTTTGCTTTAAAGTTCTAGGTAACGACAACACGGTTTCTTTCGCTGCAGAAGGCGGTCAACTTCAACTGAACGTAATGGAACCCGTTATTGCACAAAGCATGTTTGAGTCTCTAGACATTCTAACAAACGCATGTGTGAACCTACGCGACAAGTGTGTAGACGGCATTACGGTAAACAAAGAAGTGTGTGAGTCTCACGTATTCAACTCTATCGGTATCGTTACTTACCTAAACCCATACATTGGCCACCACGAGGGTGACATTGTAGGTAAGATCTGTGCAGAAACAGGTAAGAGCGTTCGCGATGTGGTTCTAGAGCGCGGTTTATTAACCGAAGAAGAACTTGATGACATTTTCTCTGTTGAAAATTTGATGCATCCTCAGTATAAAGCAAAACGCTACGAGTAAATCTAGCAAACAGGGCTCCAAACGGAGCCCTTTTTTAGGCTCCAATACGGTTAACCATGCTTAATTTGTGGATTTCCCGTTAATTGCCTTTTTGCTCAATTGAATCTAAACAATAGAACTATTATGTGAATATTCCATCGACGAATGTTCACATAATAAAATCTAAAATGAGGTGTTACTTATGATTGCAGTAGAACTATTTGTCGTCCTGCTCTTTATCTTTTTGGGGGCCAGAATTGGCGGTATCGGTATCGGCTTTGCCGGCGGCGCTGGCGTGATTGCCCTTTCACTTATTCTTGGTGTTCCAACGAGCCAATCTTTTATCCCAGTTGATGTAATCTTGATCATCATGTCGGTAATCACTGCGATTGCTGCAATGCAAGTTGCTGGCGGTATGGATTGGTTGGTACAAATTGCGGAAAACTTTTTACGTAAACACCCTGAGCGCATTACCTTTTATGCACCTATCGTTACCTTCGTCATGACATTAATGGCAGGTACAGGTCACACCGCTTTCTCAACACTACCAGTGATTGCTGAAGTGGCTAAAGGCCAAGGTGTTCGCCCTTCTCGTCCTCTTTCTATTGCGGTTGTTGCCTCTCAAATTGCGATCACAGCTTCGCCTATTTCGGCAGCTGTTGTGGCTTTCGCAGCGATGCTTGCACCATTTGGTGTCGATTACCTAACGCTATTGATGGTTTGTATTCCAACAACCTTCATCGCTTGTATGGTTGGTGCGGTTGTAGCGAACTACATGGGCAGTGAACTAAAAGACGATCCAATTTACCAAGAGCGTCTAGAGAAAGGTTTAATCAAGCTGGCAACAGAAGAGAAACGCGAAATTCTACCAACAGCGAAAAAAGCGACTTACATCTTCCTCGCGGCGATTGGTTTTGTTGTTTGCTACGCAGCCGCTATCTCTAGCTCTGTAGGCCTAATTGAAAACCCAGCACTGGGCCGTAACGAAGCGATCATGTCTGTGATGCTGGCAGCAGCAGCGGCAATCGTGATGTTCACTAAGATTGATGCAGCGAAGATTTCTTCGGCTCCAACATTCCGCTCTGGTATGACAGCATGTGTGTGTGTACTTGGTGTGGCTTGGTTGGGTTCTACGTTTGTAAATGCACACGTAGCAGAAATCAAAGACGTAGCGGGCGCTTTACTGGCTGACTACCCATGGATGCTAGCTCTAGTATTATTCTTCGCTTCAATGCTGCTTTATTCTCAAGGCGCAACAACGGTCGCACTAATGCCTGCAGCACTAGCAATTGGCGTAGCACCATTAACGGCTGTTGCTTCATTCGCAGCGGTAAGTGCACTGTTTGTTCTTCCAACTTACCCTACGCTACTGGCAGCAGTTGAGATGGATGACACAGGCTCTACTCGTATTGGTAAATACGTATTTAACCACCCATTCTTCATCCCAGGAGTGGCAACAATCAGTACCGCAGTAGCACTCGGCTTCGCATTTGGCGGACTGTTTATCTAACATTCGCTGATAACTAAACCCCTAAAAGGAAGCTTCGGCTTCCTTTTTTATATTCTGAACAATGTGTTTTTTGACACTAATCAAATTAACATTAGAAAGTTATAAAAACGGACAAAAATAAAATTTGAATAAAATTCCCGAACTATTCCCATTAGCAATATAGAACGCCTATTAACGTGACCTCCCCTCCTTGTTCTCGAACCCACATCGAATATTAATCCAAGCTAACTAACCAAAAAACCTTTCCTTTTTTATGCCAATTTTCGCCTTACGCACTGTCCACTATTTTTGTGAACAACACCAAACTTAAATAACTGCGTAAAGAATAAAATAACCGCAGCTAAATTAAATTCCATTCGAGTTTGTAAATATAAATAACAAACAGATTTAATTTAAGGTGAAAACTTTTAATTAAAGATGAGAGTTTTATAGGGACGATAAATTTATCAAATCAACCTTTTATAACTTTAATTGTATTCACAATCTAAAAATTATTAGTCGCTGATTAACATCAATTCTATTTAAGATAGAAGCAAGGAGATAGCCATGACGACTCAGACTATACCAAACGAGAACAAAAAAGGTGGCTTCTTTGCCAATTTTAAGTTCCCTTCTGCCTACACCATTTTATTCATTCTTATCGCGCTAGTCGCCCTACTTACATGGATTGTTCCAGCGGGCCAATACGACCGAGCGATGAATGAAGAACTGGGCCGAGAAGTACCTGTTACCGGAACCTATCAAGCGGTAGAAGGTAATCCTCAAGGTGTGATTGACGTACTGCTAGCGCCTATTGACGGCTTCTACGACCACAATAGCTACGAAGCAGCAGCAATCGACGTTTCGTTGTTCATCTTAATCATTGGTGGCTTCTTAGGCTTAGTGACCAAAACCGGCGCAATTGACGCGGGTATCGAACGCGTAACCGCCCGGTTAGAGGGGAGAGAAGAGTTGATGATACCGATATTGATGGCATTGTTTGCCGCTGGCGGTACTGTCTACGGCATGGCAGAAGAATCACTGCCATTCTACACGCTACTAGTACCTGTCATGATGGCTGCTCGCTTTGACCCTCTTGTTGCAGCTGCAACCGTATTGCTTGGCGCGGGGATTGGAGTGCTAGGTTCTACCATTAACCCATTCGCAACAGTTATCGCCGCCAACGCCTCTGGTATTCCATTTACTGACGGTATCGTGTTACGTATTGCCATGCTCGTCATTGGTTGGATCATCTGTGTCGCATACGTCATGCGATACGCAAGAATGGTTCAAGCAGATCCATCAAAATCAATTGTGTTCGACAAATACGAAGAGAACAAAGCGCATTTCCTTGGCAACGCGAGCGACGAAAAACTTGATTTCACCACAACGCGTAAATTAATCCTCACTATTTTCGGTGGCTCTTTCGCTGTGATGATTTACGGTGTATCGGTTGCTGGCTGGTGGATGGCAGAGATCTCAGCTATGTTCTTAGCCGCGACAATCATTGTTGGTATTGTGGCTCGCATGAGTGAGGAAGAGTTTACGACTAGCTTCATTGATGGCGCCCGTGACCTACTTGGCGTTGCGCTAATCATTGGTATTGCGCGTGGTATCGTGGTTGTAATGGACCGCGGTATGATTACTGATACAATCCTTTTCTCAGCAGAACAAATGGTCACCGGGCTTTCTTCGGTTATCTTTATTAACGTGATGTTCTTATTAGAGATTTTATTATCATTCTTAGTGCCGTCTACCTCTGGTTTAGCCGTGCTCACTATGCCAATCATGGCACCACTTGCTGACTTTGCTGGCGTAGGTCGAGATCTTGTTATTACCGCTTACCAATCAGCCTCAGGCTTGGTTAATTTAATCACTCCAACCTCTGCAGTTGTAATGGGTGGCTTGGCTATTGCTCGTGTCCCTTATGTGCGTTGGGTTAAATGGGTAATGCCATTGATCGGTATCTTAATGGTGTTCTGCGTTATTGCGCTAAGTATTGGTGCACTGATCTAAACAAACCTTATCTATATACGATTCACTTAAACCTTCTCGTCCAAAGCCGCTTTCTTAGCGGCTTTTTTGTCGCTATCGATTTCAACGTAAGCACTCTGTCATCAAAACGTCCTCTCAAGCTTTACACGTAACATTCGGGGGCTTCTTCTCTTCTCTTCTCTTCTCTTCTCTTCTCTTCTCAAAAGTAAACATTAAATGAGCCAAAAGCACTAACGATAAAGAGTGAAAACCCTTTTAATTATAAAAAAATATTGAATAAAATGGCCATCAATTGGTCACCATGATGTTTAGAGAAATAGTTAGTCACTTATTAGAGTTAATTATATTTAAAGGAATTCACAGTCTAATAAACAGGCGGGAGTTAATGCCCTTTTTCATCAAAAGCAACGCTTAAACAGTCGATTTTAAAATGTGATCACAATAGCTTTATTCGCATTTACTTTGTTAATAAATAATTAATTTCACATCCAAAATTAAATATCTAAATAAAAACAATGCATACTTCTAAGCTAAGTACACTCCTATCAATAAAACTATTCTGCATATAATCTCTCGCAAATTAGGTTTTAGGAAGTTTAGTTTAAAAATCATGCATAAAGTTCCCTAACAGCTAACTATTTAGAATCGTCCTGTCATGCCCAAAAATGCATAAAGTTTGTTAAAACCCTTATATTTAAAGGGCTGAGGGATAAAAAACAATTTGTGATAGATCTCTAAGAATACCTGACTAGCAGGCGTAATATTAATTCCAGACAAGAGATATGAATAAATAATTCATTCTTCTCAACTGAAAATAAATAATTACTCTTAGCGATAAAAGTAATTCAAATATATAAGAGAGAGACGATCATGAGTAAGTTCTATGTTGGTTCTGAAATAGGTCAATTACGCCGCGTTCTAGTTCACCGCCCAAGACGCGCACTGACTCACCTAACACCCTCTAACTGTCACGATTTGTTATTTGATGACGTACTGGCTGTTGAGCGTGCAGGTAAAGAGCATGACGCATTTACTAAAACGCTACGTGATCAAGGTGTTGAAGTTCTTCTTCTTACTGACCTGCTAGCAGACACACTAGCCGTGTCAGAAGCGAAAGATTGGCTACTAAGCTGCCAAGTATCTGATTACCGTTTGGGTAAAACATTCGCAAATGATGTGCGCTGCTACTTGGGCGACTTACCAAACCTAGAGCTGGCAAAAATCCTAACGGGCGGACTGTCTTACGCTGAGATGCCAATGAAATCATCTTCAATGATGCAAGGCATGCACGCACCAACCGACTTCATTGTCGAGCCTCTACCAAACCACCTATTTACTCGCGACACATCTTGCTGGGTATACGGCGGTGTCTCTATCAACCCAATGGCTAAACCTGCTCGTCAACGTGAAACAAACCACGTTCGCGCTATTTACCGCTGGCACCCAACATTCGCAGGCCAAGACTTCATTAAATACTTCGGCGATGAAGAAAAAATCAACTACGACAACTCAACAATTGAAGGTGGTGACGTTCTTGTGCTCGGTCGTGGCGCGGTGCTTATCGGCATGTCTGAGCGTACAACAGCACAAGGTGTTGAGCACTTAGCATCTAGCCTATTCAAACACGGCCAAGCGAAACAAGTTATCGCAATGCAGCTACCAAAACACCGCTCTTGCATGCACTTAGACACCGTTATGACTCACATGCGTGAAGATACGTTCTCTGTTTACCCTGAAGTGGTGAGTAAAGATGTGCAGTGTTGGAACCTAACTGGCGATGAATCTGGCGCTGTAAAAGTGAAAGAAGAAGGCTACTTCGTTACCGCTATCGAAAAAGCACTTGGCGTAGACAAGCTAAACCTAATCACAACTGGTGGTGACAACTTCCATGCGGAACGTGAACAGTGGAACGATGCGAACAACGTACTGACAGTTAAACCAGGCGTCGTTATTGGCTACGAAGGCAACACATACACCAACGAAAAATACGACAAAGCAGGCATCACGGTTCTTCCGATTCCAGGAGACGAACTTGGCCGCGGTCGTGGTGGCGCACGCTGCATGAGCTGCCCAATTGAGCGTGATGGTATCTAATCACTAAGACGAAAACGGCCAAGTTGAACAATCTTAAATAATCTCAACTTGGCCAAAATGAGAGAACACAATTATGACTAAGCAAACTGTTGTTGTTGCACTCGGCGGTAACGCCCTACTTCGTCGCGGTGAGCCGTTAGAAGCCGACGTTCAACGCCGTAATATTGAAACAGCGGTTAAAACCATCTCTGAAATCGCGAAAGTGTACAACGTCGTTTTAGTGCATGGTAATGGCCCACAAGTTGGCTTACTTGCCTTGCAAGGTTTGGAATACAAAAAAGTAAACCCGTACCCGCTAGATGTTTTGGGCAGTGAAACTCAAGGCATGATCGGCTACATGTTGATGCAAGAGTTCAAGAACTACCTGCCTGACCGCAACATCTCATGCATGCTAACGCAAATGACCGTCGATCCGAACGACCCTGCATTTGCTGATCCAACGAAGCCAATTGGCCCGATCTACGAAGAAGCAGAAGCACGTGAATTGGCGGAAAAATACCACTGGATAGTAAAACCAGATGGCAAACATTTCCGTCGTGTAGTACCAAGCCCAAGACCGACAGGCATTGTTGAACACGAAGCGATCACACAGCTTATTGATGCTGGTCACCTAGTCATTTGTACTGGTGGCGGTGGTATCCCAGTGAAAAAAGAGAATGGCAAATTAGTCGGTGTTGAAGCTGTTATCGATAAAGACATGTCGGCCGCTTTCTTAGCTAAACAATTGGATGCGGATGCCCTGCTTATTTTGACCGACGCTGACGCTGTATACCTTGATTGGGGCAAACCAACTCAACACGCGCTGCGCAGTACCACACCAGGTGAATTAGCGAAGTTTGAATTTGATGAAGGCTCAATGGGGCCAAAAATTGAAGCATCATGCGAATTCATTCAACAAGGCGGCAAAGTGGTTGGTATCGGCGCACTCGAAGATGGCTTGCAAATACTGCAAGGCCAAGCGGGCACCAATATCACTAAAGGTTAACGCATTAGCGAGCTTTATTACCTTGAAATACTTAAAGCTTGAGAACCTTAAAGCTTAAGAAGCTTAAACCTTGAGAGCTCTTAAAGCTTGCGAAAACAGATTAAACGAAACAAACAGAACCGAACAAATTTAACTAAAAATTGAATCGCGCTTTCTTGAATTTTCTTTCCCTGTAACAAGAAAGCGCCTAAATCTAAGAAGGAATACATCATGGCTTTTAACCTACGCAATCGTAACTTCCTAAAACTACTAGATTTCACTCCACGCGAAATTCAACACTTGTTAGATCTTTCTATGGAGCTAAAAAAAGCGAAGTACAACGGTTACGAACAGCCAACACTGACTGGCAAAAACATTGCGCTTATCTTTGAGAAAACGTCCACTCGTACTCGCTGTGCATTTGAAGTTGCCGCATTCGACCAAGGTGCTCGAGTTTCTTACTTAGGCCCATCTGGCTCTCAAATCGGCCACAAAGAATCAATGAAAGATACGGCTCGCGTGCTAGGCCGTATGTACGATGGCATCGAATACCGAGGTTTCGGTCAAGAGATCGTTGAAGAGCTAGGCGCTTACGCTGGTGTTCCGGTATGGAATGGTCTGACTGACGAATTCCACCCAACACAAATCCTGGCTGATTTCCTAACCATGACGGAATACGGCCGTGGCAAGCAACTGCATGAAATTAAGTTTGCTTACCTAGGTGATGCTCGCAATAACATGGGTAACTCTCTGATGGTTGGCGCTGCGAAAATGGGCATGGACATTCGCCTTGTTGCTCCAAAACAATTCTGGCCACAAGAAGAGCTATTAGCTGAGTGTCGTGAAATTGCAGAACACACCGGCGGAAAAATCACGCTAACTGAAGATGTTCAAGAAGGCGTGCAAGGTTGTGACTTCCTATACACCGACGTTTGGGTATCTATGGGCGAAGCAAAAGAAGCGTGGGCTGAGCGTATCAACCTAATGATGCCTTACCAAGTCAACATGGAAATGATCAAAGCAACAGGTAATCCACATGTGAAGTTCATGCACTGCCTACCCGCTTTCCACGGCGAAGACACCACGATCGGTAAACAACTTGCGGCTGAGTACCCTCAGCTAAAAGACGGCGTTGAAGTGACAGATGAAGTGGTTGAGTCTGAATACTCTATCGTGTTCGATGAAGCTGAAAACCGCATGCACACCATCAAAGCAGTAATGGTCGCGACACTAGGCAGCTAATAAGTTAAGTAGTTAAGTAGTTAAGCAGTTAAGCAGTTAAGCAGTTAAGCACTCACTTGTTCGCAAGACGTTAATAAGTTAAGTGCAATAACAGGGAAATGCGGGTGGCGTACTTGGGATTTAGCCCTTGGATAAAGCTCGCATTTTTTTTCATTCGATTGAAGAGATTATCGCAAAAAAAACACAAGTTTCTCAGTTTCAACAAAGGCTTAAATGGAAGTTAAAAACGGACGTTATTTCGCATAAAAATCCATAAAATGAATACTTTACAGAAAGTATTGCATGGCCTTTTTATCTGAGTATAATCCTCCGCAATTTGTCTTAAGAGAGCAAAAAATGAACCGCAATTTTGTCGCACATGATTGTCAACCAATACGCCTTAGAATGGCGTTGGTATCATTTTTATTTTGCTCTATTGATCGTTTCGAAGCCTCCTATTTTTAGGGGGCTTTTTTTTGTCTGCAATTTGACTGTATGCATAGAAGGAAGACCCGTTATGGCGCATTCGTTATTTAACAAGCACATCATCTCTATTCCAGAGCTCACTCGTAATGAACTGGAGCTTATCGTCGATACCGCAGCAAGGCTCAAGGCTGAGCCAAATCCGGAATTACTGAAAAACAAGGTTGTCGCGAGTTGCTTCTTTGAGCCTTCAACTCGAACTCGCCTTTCATTTGAAACCGCAGTTCAACGCCTTGGCGGCACGGTCATTGGCTTCGATAATGGCGGCAACACATCACTGGCTAAGAAAGGTGAAACACTTGCAGATTCAGTGCAGGTCATTTCTTCTTACGTCGACGCCTTTGTCATGCGTCACCCACAAGAAGGCGCGGCACGTTTAGCCTCTGAATTTTCTAACGGTGTTCCGGTCGTGAATGGTGGCGACGGTGCAAACCAACATCCAACTCAAACCTTGTTGGATCTGTTCTCGATTTATGAAACTCAAGGCACGCTCGACAACCTCAATGTGGCGTTTGTCGGCGACCTAAAGTATGGCCGCACTGTGCACTCATTGACACAAGCGCTATCCAAATTCAATAACGTGCGTTTTTTCTTTATCGCGCCAGAAGTCTTAGAGATGCCAGATTATATCTGTGAAGAATTGGAAGAGATGGGAATCCAATACAGCACACACACCAGCATTGAAGAAGTCGTGCCTGAACTGGATGTTCTTTACATGACTCGCGTACAGAAAGAACGCTTTGATGCATCTGAATACGCGCACATGAAATCGGCTTACATCCTAACCGCCGATACATTGAAAGACGCACGCCAAAACATGAAGGTACTTCACCCACTGCCACGTGTCGACGAAATCACAACCGACGTCGATAAAACGCCACATGCTTACTACTTCGAACAAGCTGAAAACGGTGTATACGCTCGCGAAGCCCTATTAGCCCTAGTTCTTAACGACACTTTATAAGCAGGAGAAACAGTCATGGTTAAACAAACTCAGCTACAAGTAGAAGCGATCCGTAACGGCAGCGTCATTGACCACATCCCTGCTCACCTTGGTATCAAAATCCTCAAACTGTTTAAGCTGCATAAAACAGAGCAACGCATCACGATGGGGTTAAATCTACCATCGTCAGCACTTGGTCATAAAGACCTCATTAAAATTGAAAATATCTTCCTGACCAAGGAGCAAGGAAACCAATTGGCTCTGTATGCTCCGCAAGCGACTGTGAATCAGATTGAAGAGTACAAAGTAGTCAACAAACTAACGCTCGTGTTACCAGATAAAATCAATAGTGTCTTCGCTTGCCCAAATAGCAACTGCATTTCGCACGGCGAACCGGTTGAAAGTAGCTTTAAAGTGCAGCTAAAACACGAAAAAGTACAACTCAAGTGTCACTATTGTGAAAAAGTATTCTCTCGCGAGATCATGAGTGAAATTCGCTAACCCTTAGCGCCATTATCACGGACTCAAAAGCACATTAACCTTAATGGATATTTATGCCAAACCCGGAATAAATATCCATTTCACAATAGAATAAAACTCCAAATTAAAAGCAGTTAACTAGAGTTTTATTTGGTGATCCCCCTCAAAAAGATAACTATCCTTTAGTGGTAGACTGCCTGCATAGAAGATCATACATCACGCATACCTTCCCCTTAGACTTAGGGATTCACCGGTAAGCCCTGTTTTAAAATCGTACTCTACGGCTTTGGGAGTGCGCTCGGCGCTATGGACAAGCGATACCCACACGTTGACTCTAAGGAGTTGTTCATGAACGAAATTACTGAGCACGGTTGCTTGTATTCAGCTGAAGATAAAACACTGACTGCAGCGTGCAAACGCTTACTACAACAACAGAGCTTCTCAACCCAAAATCAACTGCGAGAGAAACTCGTCGATATTGGCTACACAGGTATTAGCCAATCGACCGTATCACGCATTTTGTCACAGCTTGGCGTCGTAAAAATTCAGAATGCTTGTGGTAAAAAAGTCTACTGTATAACCGTTGAAAGCGCACCTGTGCGTGTCGATGCGTCAATCTCATCACAAATCGAATTGATTACTCACAACCAAGCAATGGTCATCGTAAAAACAAACCCAGGCTGCGCACAACTGGTGGCAAGGTTAGTTGATATCGATCCACATACAGAAATTATCGGAACCGTTGGTGGTAACGATACGGTTTTAATTATTCCAAAAGACACGAGTAATATTGATGCTTGCGAACAAGTAGTAAGAGCACGCTTGGGCGTTGCCTAAATGTTTCAACGACAAGGGCTGATAACTTCAGTGGCGCAGCTCACCACCTGTTTGTTATTCAATAAATTGGCTCACCCACCTTAGGGGATATTTATTTGTCGATGAAACTAATAGCCAACTATTACGGTCTGATTGAGTTAAGATACCTTTAACTCCATTTTGATGACTGACAGTATGCGACGACTTGCCACATTACTTTTTGTTTGTGTTTCCTTATTCACTCAGCCAGCCTTCGCGGCTTTTGGAAACAACAACGCCGAGCCAAGCTTCGGAGCCAATAACAATGGCTTTGTTCCTGTAGACCAAGCTTTCCCTTTCAATTACTACCAGCAAGACGGCAAAGTTCTTCTCGACTGGCAAGTAAAAGAAGGCTACTACCTCTATCAACATAGCCTCTCGTTCACTGGCCAAAATCTCGCTATCGGTGATGTTGAAATGGAAGATGGCCAACCACACCAAGATGAATTTTTTGGTGAGGTGAGTATTTATACTCAGCCGTTATTCGTGCAAGTTCCTCTACAGAACTATCAAAATGGTTCACAGCTGATCGTGAAATATCAGGGGTGTGCTGACGCTGGATTCTGCTACCCACCAGAAACTCGAGTAATCGACATTGAACCGTTTACTGCGACGATTCCTGGGGAGATAAAAAGCAGTGATGTACAAAACAGTGGTGATGTGCAAAAAAGCGGTGCCTCGCAAGGCTCTTCTGATGTCGCGGTTCAAGCTGACAATTCAGTACAACCCTCTTCTCCTACAGCTGACACAGCAAGCAATACCGCTCAACAAACCAATGCTCCCGTTTCAAAAGAAGCAGGCTTAGCCGATAAGCTCGGTGACAGTTGGTGGACTCCATTATTATTCTTAGCACTCGGTGTTGGCTTAGCCTTTACTCCGTGTGTTCTGCCGATGTATCCGATTCTAACGGGTATCGTATTGGGTGGTGGCAAGCTCAGCCAAGGTCGTGCGCTGATGCTGTCTTTCATCTATGTGCAAGGCATGGCGTTAACTTACACCTTATTGGGTTTAGTGGTTGCCTCTGCGGGCATGCAGTTCCAAGCAGCCATGCAACATCCTTACGTGCTAATTGCGCTGAGCGTTCTGTTCGTGGCTCTGGCCATGTCGATGTTCGGTGTTTATAACCTGCAACTACCAAGCAGTATCCAAACCTGGCTCAACAACCAAAGCAACAAACAACAAGGTGGCAATACCTTAGGTGTGTTCGCTATGGGTGCTATCTCTGGTTTAGTATGCTCACCTTGTACGACAGCACCGCTGTCAGGCGCGCTACTGTATGTCGCTCAAAGTGGTGACTTGTTTACAGGTGCGATTGCCTTATACGCCCTCGCGATGGGAATGGGAATACCGTTAATTTTGGTCGCAGTATTCGGTAATAAGTTACTACCGAAAGCGGGTAACTGGATGGATAAAGTGAAAATCGTATTCGGCTTTATCTTGCTCGCTGCTCCTATCTTCCTGCTGGAACGCATCATCCCTGAGTTGTGGGCAACGGTGCTTTGGTCTGGATTGGGCTTCATTGCGTTTGGCTGGCTTTACCACAGCAAGAATGCACTGCCATTTGGCGGCTGGAAACAGAGCGCTGTTGGCATCATCGCGATGCTTGGGTTGTTTGCCTCAGCACAACCTGCATTGAATTACTGGTTTGCAGAAAATAACATCGTGGTTGAGCAACCGATCCAATTTGCACGCATCAACACCGTTGAAGAGCTAGAGATACAGCTGATCGAAGCAAGAAAATTGGGGAAACCTGTGATGCTCGATTTCTACGCAGATTGGTGTGTGGCATGTAAAGAGTTCGAGAAGTACACCTTCCATCAAGCCGATGTCGAGAATAAACTTTCAGATTTTGTGCTTCTTCAAGCAGACGTAACCAAGAACATGCCTCAAGACATTGAACTGCTTAAACAATTACAAGTGTTAGGTTTACCTACCATTGAGTTCTGGGACGGTGAGGGTAACCATGTTCCAAATGCTCGTGTAACCGGTTTTATGCCAGCTGATTTATTCTTAAAACACATGCAAGACCACCAGCTATAAGCTTGTTATAACAGCAGCGACAACAGTAACTGACAGTTTCTAAGCTATTCAGTTATATAGAGTAAATCTGAAAGCCGCGTAATCTTCTCCCTAAGTGAGATGATTACGCGGCTTTTGTGTTATTGAAAGCAACGGTTTCTTATTCTGGGAATAAAAGTCGATATGGTTCAGACTTTTAATGCATAAATATTGTCCACATACTCAATCAGGATGATAATAAATATTAACTAAATTGTTAAAAGTATGAACGTCATGGACTCGACCTATACCATCATCATTGCCGATGACCACCCTCTCTTTCGTAACGCCCTGTTTCAGTCAGTACACATGGCGATCAGCGGTGCGAATCTGCTTGAGGCCGATTCTCTCGATGCCTTACTTACCCTACTGAAAAAAGAAGACGAACCCGACCTATTGCTTCTCGACCTAAAAATGCCGGGCGCGAATGGTATGTCAGGCTTGATTCAGCTACGCGCTGAATATCCAGATTTACCGATTGTGGTTATATCAGCCAGCGAGGATGCTAGCGTTGTCAGCCAAGTTAAAAGTCATGGTGCTTTTGGCTTTATTCCTAAGTCGAGTGATATGCGTGAATTGGTGAGCGCGCTCAATCAAGTGCTGAATGGCGACCCGTTCTTTCCTGAAGGATTGATCACCAATAATGCCGCCTGCAACGACCTTGCAGAAAAACTTTCCTCACTGACGCCTCAGCAATATAAGGTCTTGGGAATGCTTTCTGACGGCCTACTTAACAAGCAAATTGCGTATGAATTGAACGTTTCGGAAGCGACCATCAAAGCGCATATGACGGCCATCTTCCGTAAACTGGATGTGAAAAACAGAACTCAAGCGGTTATCTTGCTACAAGAAGTCCACAATTAAGCTTCACTCACATCCTCTTCTAAAGTCGTCTTGGGTAAACATAAACCCAGCTTGACGACTTTATGATCATCTATCTCTGCCACCACCCAATTGATGTCATACCATTCGAAGCTATCACCTAATACAGGATGCGCTCCAAGCTCTTGGTCAACCAATTGTTTTAGCGTCATTTTTCGTTCTTCTTCCGAGCCCAGTTCAATGCCATAACAATCACTGACTGCAGAAATTGATAGCCCAACATCAAGGAAGAAATCACCAAAGAATCGTGCGGCGTCTTCGGCTAAAGGTGCCTCACTGAATAGCTCACTTAAACTGTCTAGGTCTTTATCTTGACCAAGTACACAGAGAATATCGTTCGCCTCTAACACGGTACTACCCGATGGGTGGAGCAAGGCATCTTTTCTAAATAGTGCGGTAATTCGCGTCCCTTCTGGCATAGACAAGCGCTTAAGCGGTTCGCCAATACACCACTTGTCCTCTTTCAACTTATAGACAAACATCTCCCACTCACTGGTAGGGTAAATCTCAATGCCGGTACGAGAAATCGGTGTCGGCGTTGGTGGTAAGGTCACTTTAGCGAGTCTCGCGACTTTCATTAAACTGCCGCCCTGAACAATCAGCGAAACCATAACCACGAAGAAGGCGATATTGAAGTACAACTGAGCATTAGGCAGGCCTGCCATCATCGGAAAAACCGCCAAAATGATCGGCACAGCGCCACGCAAACCCACCCAAGAAACAAACCAACGCTCCTTGGTGGTAAAGCTTCTAAACGGCAGTAAACCCAACCAAACAGACAATGGACGAGCAAACAAAATCATACCGAAGGCCAGTGCTAACGCAGGAAGTGCAATGTCCATCAACGTCGATGGCGTAACCAATAAACCCAACACCAAGAACATCACGATTTGACTTAACCACGTCATACCGTCAAGGACATTAAGAATAGAGTGTCGAGAGCGCGTTGGGCGATTACCAATGAACAGACCCACTAGATAGATCGATAAGATGCCGCTACCGCCCAGCATGTTAGAGAACGCAAACAGAGCGACGCCACCGCTAAGTACCAGAATGGAGTAAAGGCCATCAGCCAGTTGCACTCGATTGATTAAGCTCCACAAAACCCAACCGCCACCGATTCCGACAAGCGTGCCGATACCAAACTGCATAGCAAAGCTTTGCAGTAGGAAATTCATTCCCATCTCAGCATCAGGGTTGCCCAGCAGCGCGATTAAAGTGACGGTCAGGAAGACAGCCATAGGGTCGTTGGTACCGGATTCGATCTCTAGCGTTGAACCAACACGTTCATTGAGGCTCTGCCCTTTCAGCAAAGAAAATACCGCTGCCGCATCGGTTGAACCAACAATCGCCCCAACCAAAATGCCCTGCATCAGTGATAGGTCAAACAGCCAAGCAGCCATTAAGCCCGTTAGAGTTGCGGTACATGCGACGCCTATCGTCGCCAGCGAGAGCGAAGGCCAGAAAGCAACCTTGAAGCTCGCCACCTTGGTTCGCATACCGCCATCCAACAGAATCACGGCAAGCGCAAGGTTACTCACCAAGTAGGTTAATGAGTAATCATCGAAATTAATGCCACCAGGGCCATCTTCGCCCGCCAACATACCAACGAACAAAAAGATCAAAAGAATCGGAACGCCCAATCGAGAGGACACTTGCGAGAAAAGCACACTGATGGCGATTAATACAGCACCAGTCAAAAATAAGTGGTTAATGGTTATTGCGTCCAATTCGTTCCCCCAAAGAATAAAATCCGAGCTTTAAGCCTGTTGATCTTTTGCCACTAGCTTGTTGATCTTCTGCCGTTTAGCAAGGCACGGTCGGTGAAAGTGCCGTAGTTACTATAACAAACTTATGTTTCGCTTCGTGTCATAAGCAGGGCTAAATACCGTTTCTCGGTCATTTAGTTGTTAAATTTTATGACTCGCAGTCTAATTCATCCCTTTTTGTTAGACCTTTGGCTAATTTAACAACATTGTAACATCACATTTTTCTATGGTTATGTCTCCTAGCTCCCATATTTCAGTACATTAGCGCTAATACCATCCCGACTAAAGTTGCACAGATCCCTTGACTTATCCTTGCTACATTCTAAATCGTAACATTACGTTAACACGCTATTTTACAAAACGGTTTCACAAAAACGGTTTCTACGAAAACGGAATAAAGGAGAAGGCAATGGCGTTCGAATCAACAGAACATGCTCAAGCCTACTGGAAGGAAAACTTGGGAATAATGGGCACACTACTCGCAGTGTGGTTTGTAGTGTCTTATGGCGCTGGCATCTTATTTGTAGATGTTTTAAATACCATTCAATTTGGCGGATTTAAGCTAGGTTTTTGGTTCGCTCAACAAGGTTCAATTTATACCTTCGTGGCGTTGATATTTATTTACGTTGTTCGCATGAATAAGCTGGACAAAAAATACAACGTACAGGAAGACTAGAGGCTAGAACATGGATATTCAAACTTGGACGTTTATTCTCGTCGGTATTACTTTTGCAGTATATATCGGCATCGCAATCTGGGCTCGCGCTGGAACAACCAGTGAGTTCTACGTAGCTGGTGGTGGTGTTCACCCAGTAGCAAATGGCATGGCCACAGCCGCTGACTGGATGTCGGCAGCATCGTTTATCTCAATGGCAGGTATCATCTCATTCGTTGGTTACGACGGTGCGGTTTACCTTATGGGTTGGACAGGTGGTTATGTACTACTTGCACTATGTTTAGCACCTTACCTACGTAAGTTCGGTCAGTTTACAGTTCCTGATTTCATCGGTGAACGTTACTACTCGAAAACAGCACGTATGGTAGCGGTATTCTGTGCAATCTTCGTATCGTTTACGTACGTTGCAGGCCAGATGCGTGGTGTGGGCGTTGTATTCTCTCGTTTCCTAGAAGTTGATATTAACCTAGGTATCGTTATTGGTATGGGTATTGTGTTCTTCTACGCAGTACTCGGTGGCATGAAAGGCATCACTTATACGCAGGTAGCTCAATTCTGTGTCCTCATTTTCGCCTTCCTTGTTCCAGCAATCTTTACTTCGATCATGATGACAGGTAACCCGCTTCCACAAGTTGGTATGGGTTCAACACTATCCGGCACCGATGTTTACTTACTTGATAAACTGGATGGCCTAACTGAAGAGCTCGGATTTACCGCCTATACCGAAGGTAACAAGAGCATGGTGGATGTATTCTTCATCTGTGCGGCTCTAATGGTTGGTACTGCGGGTCTTCCACATGTAATCATTCGTTTCTTCACAGTACCAAGAGTACGTGATGCTCGTATCTCAGCGGGTTGGGCACTACTGTTCATCTCATTGCTATACACAACAGCACCAGGCGTTGCAGCATTCGCTCGTGTAAACATGATCGAAACAATTAACGGCCCAGATATGCAAGGTGTCGCCGCAGCAGACGCACCAAGCTGGTATAAAAACTGGGAAAGCACGGGTCTAGTAGGCTGGGAAGATAAGAACGGCGATGGCAAAATGTTCTACTCGGGCGATGAACGCAACGAGATGAAAATTAACCGTGACATCATCGTACTGGCTTCGCCAGAGCTAGCTAAACTACCAAACTGGGTTGTCGCACTACTTGCTGCCGGTGGCTTAGCCGCTGCACTATCAACAGCCGCAGGTCTACTATTGGTCATCTCAACGTCGATTTCACATGACTTGTTGAAGAAAGGCTTTAAACCAAATATGACCGACAAGCAGGAGCTATTAGCCGCTCGTTTGGCAGCCATGGTCGCGATTGTTGGTGCGGGTTACTTAGGTATTAATCCACCAGGTTTCGTAGCACAGGTAGTCGCGTTTGCCTTCGGCCTAGCCGCAGCATCCTTCTTCCCTGCCATTATCCTAGGTATCTTCTACAAGAAGATGAACAAGGAAGGCGCAATTGCAGGTATGTTGTCAGGCATTGCCTTCACAGCAAGCTACATCATCTACTTCAAGTTCATTAACCCAGCAGCAAGCACACCTGAAAACTGGTGGTTTGGTATCAGCCCAGAAGGCATTGGTACGCTAGGTATGTGTCTAAACTTCATCGTATCAATTGCAGTGAATAAAGTGACAGCTGAAGTACCAGAAGATGTACAAGAGATGGTTGAGTCTATCCGTTACCCTAAAGGTGCTGGTGAAGCTCACGACCACTAAGCCGCTCACTACTTAATAACTAAGACAGTAAGCAGCTAGAAAATAAAATGAGTCTGTACTTACATTGTAGGGATTAGGTACTGATTCCAGAAAGCCGATACATTATTTATGTATCGGCTTTTTCTTTTGTCCTTTAATTTTATAAAAAGACAAAAGAAAGGGTTGTTTTTAAAATATCATTTGATAATAATTATCATTAACATCCAATAAAGAGATGCAGATGATGATGAAAGAGCAACAGGTACTCTATTCGAGGTTTTACAAGGCACAGGATCGCTTTACTTCACCAAAGCAACTTCAAGGCAACGAACCCACGGTAATTCGAGACTATATCGAATGCGCACTGACGCTTTCGGCTTATTATGAAAAGCACGCCGCCCAAGAAAATATCTTGTTGTGTGAACTGTACCTACGCCAAACTTTCTTCCACTTAATTGAAGCTATCGAGTCCCCTGACCGCAGTTTCGCCTTTCGTCATATCTGCCTAGACTCTATTCACTCACCACTATTTTATCTGAAACGCCACTACTGCCAGCAACCTCAAGGCCAAGCGCGTTTTTTGAATCTCAGCCAAACACTACAACAAGTCCAAGCTCCACTTGGCTAACAAGGATAGAACATGACCCTACAATTTCGAATTGAAAAAGACAGCATGGGCGAAGTTAAAGTCCCTGCTGATGCGCTATACCAGGCACAAACTCAACGTGCTGCGGATAACTTCGCTTTTAGCTCCCATAAGATGCCAACCAATTTCATTCAAGCACTGGCATTAATTAAGCAGGCCGCTGCCGATACCAATGCTCAGTTAGGCTTGTTAGAAGGTGATATTGCCAACGCGATTGCCGAAGCCAGCCAAGAGATCATTGAGGGTAAACACCTCGAGCAATTCCCTATTGATGTTTACCAAACCGGCTCGGGCACCAGCTCTAACATGAATGCCAATGAAGTCATTGCCACGCTCGCTTCAAGAAGCTTGCAAGGCGACGTGAACCCTAATGATCACGTCAACATGGGTCAAAGCAGTAACGATGTAGTGCCAACCGCCATTCAAGTCAGTGTGGCTTTGATGGTCGAAAATAAGCTGTTACCTGCATTAACTCACCTTTCTGAATCGCTTGCCGTTAAGCAACAAGAGCTTGCTGAAATAGTAAAAAACGGTCGTACCCACCTAATGGATGCAATGCCAATTACCTTTGCACAGGAACTTGGTGGTTGGAAATTTCAAATTGAACACGCCAAGCAATCGATAGAAAGCAGCTTGCCAGCTATTAAGGCTTTAGCTCAAGGCGGAACCGCAGTCGGTACAGGGATAAATGCTGACCCACGTTTTGCCGATAAATTTGCGAGTAACCTGTCTCAAACAACAAAGATCAGTTTTACCTCGAGTGAAAACTTCTTTTTTAACCTCAGCAGCCAAGACGCGATCGTTGCATTGTCTGGTCAGCTTAAAACTGCAGCAGTTGCGATCATGAAGATCTCAAACGATCTTCGTTGGATGAACTCCGGACCGCTGGCTGGCTTAGGTGAAATTGAATTGCAGGCTCTACAGCCAGGTTCATCGATCATGCCCGGAAAAGTAAACCCTGTGATTCCAGAGGCAGCTGCAATGGCGGCAGCACAAGTGATTGGCAATGACACCACCATTACGGTGGCTGGACAATCGGGTAACTTCCAACTGAATGTGATGTTGCCGGTGATTGCTCATAACGCGTTAGAAAGTATTGAATTGTTGGCAAACAGCTCTGTCGCATTAGCTGACAAAGCGATTGCCACCTTCACGGTACGCCAAGACAATCTCGACTTGGCGCTGTCAAAGAATCCAATTCTCGTGACAGCCCTAAACCCTGTAATTGGTTACCTCAAAGCGGCGGATATTGCCAAGAAGGCTTACAAAGAAGGCTTACCGATTCTTGATGTTGCGGAAAGAGAAACCGACCTTAGCCGAGAAGAGCTCAGCAAGCTTCTTGATCCAACCACACTGACGCAGGGTGGAATCGCAGGCTAGCTAATTAGCTAGAAAATAAGAACTAACGATCCTTACTGAAACAAAAAGGCCTCATACGAGGCCTTTTTTACATCCGTTCATTAATTAGGAATTCGAGCTGATTATTCTTAACTAACTCACCCGATTTAGAACCGCTCTTAATTTTAGCGGTTTCACGGGCTTAGCAATAAAGCTAAAGCTATTGGCCTTTATCGCTGCCAACATGTCATCAGTTCTGTCCGCACTAATAATGACGCCCTCAAAAGAATCCCCAAGACGTAGACGACACTGCTGTAAGACTTCAAGTCCAGTTCTGCCATTATCTAAACGATAATCAGAGAAAATCACATCTGGATGCCATTCATCGTCTAAACACTTTAAGCTTTCAACCAAATCAACAGCCGTCTTAACCTCACAGCCCCAACGACCAATCAGGTTTTCCATACCGACTAATATTTCTCGTTCATTATCGACACACAATATTTTCAAGTGTTCGATATCACTGGTCGCCATTGGTGTCGAAACTTGCACAACCGGAGCAACCTGTTCGGCTCTCGCTAACGTGATGGAAAAAACACTGCCTTGCCCTGGCCATGATCGCATTGATATTTGGTGACCCAAGACATGAGCGATGCCTTTAGAAATCGCGAGCCCTAACCCCAAGCCTTGATCGGCACGAACTTGACTACCACGGGTAAACTCTTCGAAGATTTCCTGCTGCTTATCTTCATCGATACCGGTTCCGTTATCCCATACATCGATTCGCACCTGGCCGTTAACTCGCCTCGCTCCAAGCACTACTTTCCCTTCAGGGTTATAACGAAAGGCATTAGTCAAAAAGTTCTGAATAACACGTCTTAATAACTTAGGGTCAGAGTGAATAAACAGAGATGAAGGGATCATCTTGAACTGGATTTTTTGTTGTGTCGCCAAAGCACTAAATTCAGCATTCAAATGGATAAGAACATCATGCACGGCAATAGCATGAACATTGGTTTCTAATTTTCCCGACTCCAATCGAGAGATATCTAATAAATCACCAATCAAGTCTTCAGCAGCACCAAGTGCACTTTCGATATGGGATGAAAGTTGCTTCACCTCTTGTTCTTTTGCGACCTCAGATAGCGAAGAAGCAAACAAGCGAGCAGCATTCAGAGGTTGCATTAAATCATGGCTAACCGCTGCTAAAAAACGACTCTTAGATTGTGATTCTTGGTCAGAGATTTGGGTCGCCTTTACCAAACGATGGTTAAGTTTTTCCAATTCTTGGGTTCGTTCATGAACCCTCGATTCCAAGCTTTCATTGGCATCTTTCAGCGCTTGCTCTGCTTGTCTGAACACCGTGATGTCAGTAAAGCTCATTACGAAGCCACCACTTGGCATCGGGTTCCCTTGCACTTCAATCACTCGACCATCAGGACGAATACGAGAAGAAGTATGTCGGGTGCCTTGTTCAAGGTGATAAACACGACGTCGAACGTGATCTTCTGGGTCACCCGGACCACACAAACCTTGTTCAGCATTATGACGAATAACGTCAGCAATCGGTCGGCCTACTTGAATCAACCCAGCCGGGAATTCAAACAGTTCTAAATAACGCTGATTCCACGCTACCAAGCGCATCTGTTTATCCACCACCGCAATACCTTGGCCAATATGCTCGATTGCACCTTGCAGTAAGCCACGGCTGAAATCATATAGCTCAGAGGCTTCATCAACGATAGTTGCAACCTCTTCAAGTTGCATGTTTCTGCCTTGCAAAGCAGAAGTGAGTACTAACTTAGCAGAAGAGGCACCAAACACACCCGCAAGCACGCGTTCTGCATGTCGAATCAGGCTTGCAGGCGCTTGTTGATTAGGAAGCAGCGGTTGACCGTGTTGTTGCCAATAACTGTGTAAGGCACTTTTTGCTCGCTTTCGACCGACAAAACGAGACGCGAGCATCTCCAATTCAGCCACTGTTACACGGCTCTGATAGAGGCTTATATTTTCATTCTCAGGTAACGGTGTACCAACAAATGCCGCTGATTGTAAGCGCTCACTTAGGCTTGGTCTGGTCGTCATCGAAACCACGACATAACACAGGGTATTGAGCACAATACTCAATACGATGCCCCAGTTTGAGCTACTGATATCCCAACTACTTAGTAATTCTGGCGGCGTGATGATCCACAACAATAGGTTGCTCTCGCTATCACCTGCCAACATGCTGGTTTGGCTCATCAAGGTAATAAGCCAAATCACTGAACCTACCAATAAACCTACATAAACCCCCTTTCGATTCCCTGGCCGCCAATACAAGCCACCAAGCAACGCCGGTGCAAACTGCGCGATGGCAGCAAACGAAAGAAACCCAATCGCCGATAAGGAATGAATCGTATCAAGTGCCTGATAAAACACCCAAGCGCCGAGTAAAAGTAGGAGTATTAATCCGCGACGAATCACCAATAACAAACCAGAAAAATGCTTATGGGTTCTTTGGGTTAGACGCATACGACGCAACAGTAACGGCATCACCAAATCGTTCGATACCATGATCGCTAATGCGATGGTCGACACAATCACCATGCCACTGGCAGCGGAAGTACCACCCAGAAAAGCGAGCAAGGCAATATGATTAGCCCCTTCGGCCATTGGCACACTGATGACATAGGTATCGGCAGGCATGTTAGTGAGTAACCCCTGACCTGCCCAAGCAATAGGCAGAACGAACAGCCCCATCAAGATAAGGTAAACGGGGAATAACCAACGTGCCGTATGCAAATCTTGCGGGCGTTCGTTCTCAACCACCATGGTATGGAACTGGCGAGGTAAACAAACAATAGCCAACATGGTTAAAACGGTATGGATGATTAAGGTCGGAATGTTGGGTGATTCATAGGTAGAAGCTGCAACATCAAGCAGGTCAATTTTATCGCTACTCATCGCCAGATAAATGATAAACAAACCAACAATTAAAAATGCCACGAGCTTAACAATAGATTCAAATGCCACTGCCATCATCATGCCACGGTGATGTTCTGTGTTGTCGATGTGTCGAGTACCAAACAGCATCGTAAAAATAGCTAAAGCACCAACAACAAACCAAGAAACATGATAATCCTGATAACCAAAATCAGCCGCGAGGTTAGGGGCGACAATATCCAAGCCCATGGTAATACCACGAAGTTGTAGTGCGATATAAGGAAGAATACCGACGACGGCAATAATGGTTACGGCAACCGCCAATCCTTGTGATTTTCCGTAACGAGCCGCGATAAAGTCAGCAATTGAAGTGATATGTTCACGCTTCGCAATGAGGATCAGCCGAGCTAAGATCCGCCACCCTAGCGTAAACACCAAAATAGGCGCGAGATAAATGGGTAAAAAGGACCAAGGGTTATTACTGGCCTGCCCGACCGTGCCATAGAAGGTCCACGAGGTACAATACACCGCGATAGAAAGGCTATAAATCCACGGGCGCCAACGTGATAGCCAACGAACCTGCCTGTCTCCATACCAAGCGATCAGAAATAACACGCCCAAGTAGGCTAAAGAGACTGGAACTACTACCCATCCTTGCATTGAAAACCCTTTCTTCATCCATAAAAAAACCTCTCCATAAGGGAGAGGTTTCATTTAACTAAGGATACGTCATTAACTCAATCGCATCGCTCAAATTCTGTGCTTTGGGCTTTAATTCTGAGCATCAGATTGAGCTGAGGCTGTTTGATTAACCTCAACCACTGAACTTCTTTCATCCAGTTTAATGAATAAGGCTAATCCGCCCATTGCAGCCATGCCCCAGAAAATATTCGCACCCCACAGTTCATACCCCCAACCACTCAAGGTCGTCATCAGTGCGATAAAAGCACCAAGAGGGATCGCATTATAAAGAGCTTGCAGCGCCACCATCTTGTTTTGCTCTTCAGATTGAATGTATTGAATCGCAGCAATATGAGCCATTGCGAATGTCACACCGTGCAAAAGCTGAACCATAACCAAAGCAGCAATAGCTGTCGTCGAGGCTGTGATACCCCAACGAGCCATGACACCAAATGCGGCGATGACAAACAAAGTACGCAGAGTGAGACCAGAGAACAGTCGTTTACTTAAAGCGAACACCGCAACTTCCGCGACAACACCTAAACTCCACAAATAACCAATAATCGCTTCCGAGTGTCCGGCTTCTTTCCAGTAAATAGCACTGAAGCTGTAATAAGCGGCGTGGCTTCCTTGAAGCAATGCCATCAAAGCCAAGAACTTAACTACAGATGATTCACGCAGCAGCTCAGCTAATTTAGGACGCTCAGTTTGTTGTTCAGATAACGTCACTGGCATCACGTTAGGGCTTCTCATTGCTAAGACTAGTGACAACAGCACGCCAGCAAGAGCCGTATACAAAATCATATCGGTGCCAAACTCAGCGACGAGGAAACCGACGACGGTTGAACCCACGATAAATGCAACCGAACCCCAAAGACGAGTGCGGCCGTAGTCGAGCATTTTTAGTCGGCTGTAATGATTCGCCATCGCATCAGAAAGGGGAATTATCGGTCCACAACATAAATTGAATAATACTGTGGCTAACAGCATCAATAAAAAGTTGCCGCCAGTAAAGAAGTGGAAGCCGACAAACAACAGTGCTGCGAAACTCAAACAACGCAGAGCTGGCATTAAGTGTTCCACTTTATGGATACGAGGAGTGATCACTAGATTTGCAACACAGCGAGTCGCAAAACCGATACCAATTAAAACACCAATATCACCAGCCGAGACACCTTGGTCTTCAAACCACAACGCCCAAAATGGCAAATAGACGCCATATGCAAAAAAGAAACCAAGGAAATACTGGGAAATCCAACCATAGGGGGAAGGGTTAAACATAGGTGACCTATAAAATGTGCAGAAAAAAGGCAGCGTCAATTATGCCTATCTCGCATAAGATGAAAAAGGGAATAATTACTAAGATAACATTCCCATATTGAACCCAATCGTCATTTCACACTTCAATCAAGATCATGCTTCAGCCAAGAACCACATTCGCATTTAGACTAAAGTCGTCTGGAGCTTCTCTGGTAATTTGTCAGACTGAGTAAAGACTCCCACTTGTTTCGATGCTTATGCCTGATAAATTTAATATGCAGCACCCACCCTTCGATAGTTTGTCCGATGCCGAACAGTTAACCCTGCGCTCTTCATTGGATGTGGTTTACTACCGAGCGCTCGAGGTGATATTGGAAGCTGACCGACCAAGTCGTCATCTGCATATTCTGATTAAAGGCGCCGTAGAAGAGCGGGCAAGTAGTGATGGTGAAATATATGCACACTATGCCAATGACGATATTTTTGACGTCCGCAGCCAATTCGAGGCTTATACCAAACACCAATATATTGCACTCGAAGATACCTTAAGCTATCTACTTCCAACCGATGTTTTTCTCAATCTTTACCACGCCAACGGGCAATTCGCGGCTTACTTTGATAGTAACTTATCGACACGAAAAGCATTGATTGAAGCAGCACAGCAACAACAAAACTTGGCCGAATTTATCTTGACCAAAGTGGATGAATCTATTTATCACCCACCACTGATACTAAAGCCGAATCAACCTATCAACCAAGTCACTCAAACCCTTAAAGAACAAGGTTTAGACTCAGCTTTGGTTCATTTGGATCATGATGTTCTAAAAGCTTTTGGAACATCATGTACCTTACCGTATGGAATCGTCACACGGACCAATTTATTACATACTGTAATGCTGGATAATTTCCCACTAGATACCCCTGTCGGTGATATTGCGACCTTTCCGGTAATGTATGTCAATCAAGGCGATTTTTTGTTTAATGCCATGATTACCATGACCAGAAATCGTGTAAAAAGACTGATGGTTTGTGATGGTCTTAATGCGGTAGGTATGGTGGACATGACGCAAATTCTCAGTGCGTTTTCCACTCATTCACACGTTCTCACTTTACGTATTGCGCGAGCCACCAGCGTTGAAGAGTTGGCAATGGCATCCAACAAACAGCGTCAACTGGTCGAGAGTTTGCTCAGTAACGGGATTCGTACGCGCTTTATCATGGAGCTAATTTCTGCGGTCAACGAGCAGATCATTGAGAAAGCCTTTGAGCTCATCATTCCACCCGCGCTGCACAATCACTGCTGCTTAATCGTTCTGGGTTCTGAAGGCCGCGGAGAGCAAATTCTCAAAACCGATCAAGATAATGCACTCATCATTCAAGATGGTTTAGAGTGGCACCAATGCCAAAGCGCTATGAACGACCTGACCCACACCCTGCAGCAATTGGGCTACCCTCTTTGCCCGGGCAACGTAATGGTCAACAACCCTAAGTGGGTGCACTCTCAGCAAGAATGGAAACAAACCCTCACGAGTTGGGTAAGAAAAGCCACACCAGAAACCGTAATGGACATCGCGATCATGGCGGATGCCCATGCTGTAGCAGGTAATAGAGAACTCTTAAAACCAGTGAAACAACACCTCAGTGATTTAATGTTGGGACAGGAGTTAATCCTCACCGAATTTTGTCGCCCTGCCCTGAACTTTTCCGTTCCCCTCACCCTGTTTGGCAATGTTAAACAGTCCAAGTCAGGGCTCGATATCAAACAAGGCGGTATTTTCCCTATCGTGCATGGCATTCGGGCACTCAGCCTTGAGCATGGTGTCACGGTCAACAACACCTTTGAGCGGATTGAGCACCTAGTCGGTAAAAATGTATTGGAGCAAAGTACCGCCGATAACCTTAACGAAGCGCTCAAGCAATTCTTTAAGTGGCGCTTATCTCAGCGGTTATCCCAACAACACAGCAGCAATAAAATTAACGTGAAGTTGATGGAGCGAGCAGACAGGGATCTGCTTCGTCATAGCTTGCATGTGGTGAAGAAATTCAAGCAATGGCTAGGCTACCACTATCAAATAAGAGACTAGGCGGCTGAACGATGAATAGATTGGTTCGTTATTACTGGCATCACAAACTTAAAGGCTCCCCCTATCAGCCTTTTTTTGCCGCGCCTACCCATAATGAATATGTATCGCTCGATTGTGAAACCACCAGCCTCGACCCTAATCAGGCGGAATTAGTCACTATTGCCGCGACAAAGATCATCGGTAACCGAATCATTACCAGCCAACCTTTTGAAGTTCGACTACGAGCACCGCAGTCACTCGATTCCAATTCCATCAAAATCCATCGCATTCGCCATCAAGATCTAAAGCACGGCATAGAAGAGAAACAAGCTCTAATTGAGCTGCTGGATTTCATCGGTAATCGCCCTTTAGTCGGATATCACATCCGCTACGATAAAAAAATTCTCGATCGCGCCTGTTTAAAACAACTCGGATTTCCATTGCCTAACCGGTTAGTCGAAGTGAGCCTGCTCTATCAAGAAAAACTCGAAAGGCAGCTGCCCAATGCCTACTTCGATCTCAGTATGGACGCCATCTGCCGCCAGCTGGATTTGCCTATCCCGGTCAATAAACATGATGCATTACAAGATGCTATCTCCGCAGCCCTGATCTTTGTTCGCCTTAAATACGGTGATTTACCTCGTTTCAACTCTTCTTATTCTTAATTCAACCATTGCCTCTCTGCATAGAGAGCAATATCGCAAAAATGAACTTAACTCGCTATTTTCTAAGTGAAAAGCAGCGTCTCATCCTAAAGTCTAATTGTGGAAATCGCCATCCTAGCCGAGAGTGATAGCACAACGACAGTCCTGTAATAGACTTAGAAACTGAACACAAAGGAAGTTGCCAGTTCATTAAGAATGTAGGCACAAGGAGAGATGCAATGAGTGAAGCCCACGTTTATCCGGTAAAAGAAAATATTAAATCAACGACGCACGCGGATAATGACACTTACCTAGCCATGTACCAACAATCTGTATCTGACCCTGAAGGCTTTTGGGGTGAACACGGAAAAATCGTTGATTGGATTAAACCTTTCACACAGGTAAAGAACACCTCTTTTGACCCTGGCCACATCGATATCCGCTGGTTTGAAGATGGCACGCTTAATGTTTCGGCTAACTGTATCGACCGTCACCTTGCTGAGCGCGGTGATGAAGTCGCCATCATCTGGGAAGGCGATGATCCGGCTGATGACAAAACTCTAACTTTTAATGAACTGCACAAAGATGTATGCCTGTTTTCAAATGCTCTAAAAGAGCAAGGCGTACGCAAAGGCGATGTGGTTTGTTTATATATGCCAATGGTTCCTGAAGCGGCAGTGGCTATGCTGGCGTGTACACGTATCGGTGCTGTCCACACTGTGGTATTTGGTGGTTTCTCTCCAGAAGCACTGTCTGGTCGTATTATCGATTCCAACTCTAAAGTTGTTATCACTGCCGATGAAGGCGTGCGTGGTGGCCGTGCGGTTCCACTGAAGAAAAATGTCGACGAAGCACTCACCAACCCTGAAGTAAAAAACATCGAGAAGGTTTTCGTATTCAAACGCACTGGCGGCGATGTGGCGTGGCACGAACACCGTGATGTGTGGTGGCATGATGCTATCGCAAATGTATCGGCAGATTGCCCACCAGAAGAGATGAATGCGGAAGATCCTCTCTTCATTCTTTATACGTCTGGTTCCACAGGTAAGCCTAAAGGTGTAATGCACACCACAGGTGGCTACCTGGTTTATGCCGCAATGACCTTCAAATACGTATTCGATTACCAAGAAGGCGAAACTTTCTGGTGTACAGCAGATGTGGGTTGGATCACAGGACACACTTATCTTGTTTACGGGCCGCTTGCCAATGGTGCAAAAACCATTCTGTTTGAAGGCGTGCCTAATTACCCGAACACAAGCCGTATGAGCGAAGTGGTCGATAAGCACCAAGTAAATATTCTTTATACAGCGCCAACCGCGATTCGAGCATTAATGGCCAAAGGCAATGAAGCCGTTGAAGGCACTTCTCGTGACAGCCTAAGAGTCATGGGGTCAGTAGGTGAACCTATTAACCCTGAAGCTTGGGAGTGGTACTACAAAACCATTGGTAACGAGCAGTCTCCGATTGTTGATACATGGTGGCAAACAGAAACAGGCGGTATCTTAATCGCACCATTGCCAGGCGCAACGGACTTAAAACCAGGTTCAGCGACTCGTCCATTCTTCGGCGTGCAACCAGCGCTTGTTGATAACATGGGCAACATCATTGAGGGAGCAACCGACGGCAATCTCGTGATTCTTGATTCTTGGCCTGGCCAAATGCGTACCGTTCATGGTGATCATGACCGTTTTGAACAGACTTACTTCTCTACCTTTAAGGGTATGTACTTCACCAGTGATGGCGCTCGTCGTGATGAAGACGGATATTATTGGATTACTGGTCGTGTGGATGACGTGCTTAACGTATCTGGTCACCGTATGGGTACCGCAGAGATTGAATCAGCTCTAGTCGCATTCAATAAGATTGCAGAGGCAGCGATTGTGGGTATCCCTCATGATATTAAAGGCCAAGCAATTTACGCTTACATAACACTGAATGATGGCGAGTTCCCAACCGCAGAACTTCATAAAGAAGTGAAAGACTGGGTACGCAAAGAGATCGGCCCAATCGCAACACCAGATGTACTGCACTGGACAGATTCATTACCGAAAACGCGTTCGGGTAAAATTATGCGTCGTATCCTGCGTAAGATTGCCACAGGCGATACAGGTAACCTAGGTGATACTTCGACACTAGCAGACCCAAGTGTAGTAGATAAGCTTATTGCAGAGAAAGCAGAACTGGCATAAGCAACCTATTACATTAACTCATTACTGTTTAAAACAGCCCCTTTCTAAACCGTCACCTATGTGGCGGTTTTTTTATGGCTGATCTTGATCTCAAATATCCTCTACAAAATTAAGGCTACGGCGATTTTTTGTTAAGTTGGTAACAACTCCATGCTGTCTCAATAGGAGATTAGACCAGTAAATTGCTGCGATTTGCGCTGAATTAGCTATAATCTGGTTCTAATTTTTAATTTTGGGTTTTTCTCACTGGAAATTAACCCCAAATTTTCAATAAAATGGCAACATTCACGTTCGTAATCACGATAAAGGAAGATAGCCCCACGATGTCTACAAAGTTTCGCATTCTAGTTTTAAATGGCCCAAACCTTAACCTGTTAGGCCTTAGAGAGCCCGCACACTACGGTTCTCAAACACTTGACCAGATTATTAGCTCCTTGACCGAGCAAGCGAAAGCACACGATGTTGAGCTATCTCACTTGCAGTCAAATCGCGAGTATGAACTGATTGAAGCTATCCATAGTGCTTATCAAAATGTTGATTTCATTATTATCAACCCAGCGGCCTTTACACATACCAGTGTGGCACTGCGTGATGCACTACTTGGTGTTGCAATCCCATTTATTGAAGTTCATCTATCGAATATTCACGCACGTGAACCATTCCGTCACCACTCTTACCTATCTGATAAAGCAGAAGGTGTGATTTGTGGCTTAGGTGCTCAAGGTTATCAATTTGCTTTGACAGCTGCGCTCAGCAAGCTCAACTCAAAGTAAACATAAACAACGAACTATTACTAACCTACTCAGTCATAGAGTAAGTTCAATTAACAGATAAAGAGAAAGAAACAATGGATATTCGCAAAATCAAAAAGCTAATCGAATTGGTTGAAGAGTCTGGCATTTCTGAGCTAGAAATCTCTGAAGGTGAAGAGTCAGTACGAATCAGTCGTAACAGCCCTGTATCTGCAGCACCTATTCAATATGCAGCAGCTCCTGCTCCTGTAGCAGCTCCTGCTCCTGCGGCGGCACCTGTAGCAGCAGAAGCAGCAGCTCCTGCGGTTCCAGCTGGTCACCAAGTTCTTTCTCCAATGGTTGGTACTTTCTACGGCGCTCCAAGCCCAGATGCAAAACCATTCGTTAAGGTTGGTCAATCTGTAACTGCTGGCGAAACGCTATGTATCGTTGAAGCAATGAAAATGATGAACCAAATCGAAGCTGATAAATCTGGTGTTGTAACCGCTATTCTACTTGAAGACGGTCAACCAGTAGAATTCGACCAAGCTCTAGTAATTATCGAATAATAGAGAGCACTCATTATGTTAGATAAATTAGTAATCGCGAACCGTGGTGAAATTGCACTGCGTATTCTGCGTGCATGTAAAGAACTTGGTATTAAAACGGTAGCGGTTCACTCAACCGCTGACCGCGACCTTAAACACGTACTTCTTGCAGACGAAACTATTTGTATCGGTCCAGCTCGCGGTATCGATAGCTACCTGAATATTCCTCGCATCATCAGTGCAGCTGAAGTGACAGGCGCAGTGGCTATCCACCCGGGCTATGGCTTCCTATCTGAAAATGCAGACTTCGCAGAACAGGTAGAGCGCAGTGGCTTTATCTTCGTTGGCCCTAAAGCTGAAACCATTCGCATGATGGGTGACAAAGTGTCAGCTATCACGTCAATGAAGAAAGCTGGCGTACCTTGTGTACCAGGTTCAGACGGTCCTCTTGATAATGACGAAATAAAAAACAAAGCGCACGCTAAGCGCATTGGTTTCCCAGTTATCATCAAAGCATCTGGCGGCGGCGGCGGTCGTGGTATGCGTGTTGTTCGTTCTGAAAAAGAACTAACAGAAGCTATCGCAATGACTCGTGCGGAAGCAAAAGCGTGTTTCAATAACGACGTGGTTTACATGGAAAAATTCCTAGAAAACCCGCGTCACATTGAAGTACAAGTACTGGCTGATGGCCAAGGTAATGCTATCCACCTAGGTGAACGTGATTGTTCTATGCAGCGTCGTCACCAGAAAGTTGTGGAAGAAGCGCCAGCACCAGGTATCACTGAAGAAATGCGTAAGTACATCGGTGACCGCTGTACTCGTGCATGTCTTGAGATTGGTTACCGCGGCGCAGGTACATTTGAATTCCTATACGAGAACGGTGAGTTCTACTTCATCGAAATGAACACTCGTATCCAGGTAGAGCACACGATTACTGAAATGGTAACGGGTATCGACCTAGTGAAAGAGCAACTTCGCATTGCTGCTGGTCAACCTCTATCATTCACACAGGATGATATTAAGCTGCGTGGCCACTCAATCGAATGTCGTATCAACGCGGAAGATCCTGTTCGTTTCCTACCATCTCCAGGTAAGATCACGCGCTTCCACGCTCCAGGCGGCATGGGTGTTCGTTGGGAATCTCACATCTATACTGGTTACACAGTACCACCACACTACGATTCAATGATTGGTAAGCTGATCACTTACGGTGAGAACCGTGATGTCGCTATCGCTCGAATGAAGAACGCATTGGGTGAGATGATTGTTGAAGGTATTAACGTTAATACTGAACTTCAGTTGGCTATTATGAACGACGAAAACTTCCAACACGGTGGTGCAAACATCCACTACCTTGAGAAGAAACTCGGTCTACAATAGAAGCTAGCCTTCAGTACCTCGTTCTTTTAAGAACATTCAAAATGCTCACTTCGGTGGGCATTTTTGTTTTTAAAGCACCCGAAAAGATCAATCTATAATCCCTATTATAATCCGTGGTGTTTTGGTGAATTTGCTCATATTTTCTGCTAGACTCGCCATCCAATTTTTCTCATATAGAAGATGCAGCCATGCCTTGGATTCAAATCAAGCTTAATGCGACCAATGAAAATGCCGAACAAATCGGCGACATGTTAATGGAAGAGACTGGCGCTCTTTCCGTAACTTTCCTGGATGCACAAGATACCCCTGTATTTGAGCCTCTGCCGGGTGAAACTCGCCTTTGGGGTGATACTGACATTCTCGCGCTATACGACGCTGAGACTGATACTGGTGTCGTCCTAGCACAGATTAAAGCAAGCAACATGTTCCCTGCTGACTTTGCTCATAAAGTAGAGCAAATCGAAGACAAAGATTGGGAACGTGAATGGATGGACAATTTCCACCCAATGAAGTTTGGTGAGCGTCTTTGGATCTGCCCAAGCTGGCGTGATATCCCAGAACCTGACGCAGTAAACGTCATGTTAGATCCAGGCCTTGCATTTGGTACGGGTACTCACCCAACTACAGCACTGTGTCTTGAGTGGCTAGAAGGCTTAGACCTTACCGGCAAAACCGTGATCGACTTCGGTTGTGGTTCAGGCATCCTAGCGATCGCTGCAATCAAACTTGGCGCTGAGAAAGTTATCGGGATCGACATTGATCCTCAAGCTTTACTCGCTTCAAAAGACAACGCACAACGCAATGGCGTTGCTGATCAACTGGACGTGTTCTTACCACAAGATCAACCTGAAGGTTTGCTTGCTGACGTTGTCGTTGCCAATATTCTTGCAGGCCCACTACGCGACCTTTCTAGCATCATCAAAGGCCTAATTAAGCCAAATGGCATGCTAGCGATGTCGGGTGTTTTAGATACACAAGCGGAAGATGTTGCGACTTATTATCGTGATGAGCTTCACATCGATCCGATTATCGAACAACAAGAGTGGTGTCGAATCTCAGGTCGCAAGCAAGGCTAGACAAGACTTTGGGTGCTAATTGATTGAATTTCATACAAATTACAAAAACAATTTGTAAATGCTCAAATATTAGTCTTTTCACGCAGCGAAAAAATGCGTAAAATGCGCGCCCTTGCTGGTACAGAACTGTGATGACGTTTTGAAAATCGGAAATTATCAACTTAAGAACAATCTAATCGTCGCTCCAATGGCTGGCGTAACGGATAGACCATTCCGTGAGTTGTGTCTTCGCTATGGTGCGGGGATGGCAGTCAGTGAAATGATGTCCTCCAACCCTAAGGTTTGGAAAACGTCGAAGTCTCAGCAGCGTATGGTACATGAAGGCGAATCGGGCATTCGTTCAGTACAAATCGCTGGTGCAGATCCACAGCTTATGGCCGAAGCTGCTCAATTTAATGTTAATAACGGTGCGCAAATCATCGATATCAATATGGGTTGTCCAGCAAAAAAAGTGAATAAGAAGCTTGCGGGCTCTGCCCTACTGCAGCATCCAGAACTCATAGAAGAGATCTTGAAGGCCGTAGTAAACGCTGTCGACGTTCCAGTAACGTTAAAGACTCGTACAGGCTGGGATACAGATAACAGAAACTGTGTCCAAATCGCTAAAATAGCCGAAGACTGCGGCATACAAGCACTTGCCCTTCACGGGAGAACTCGCGCTTGTATGTACAAAGGTGAGGCAGAATACAAACACATTAAAGCAGCGAAACAAGCAGTATCTATTCCGGTTATCGCTAACGGTGATATCGATAGTCCGGAAAAAGCTAAGTTTGTGCTGGAGTACACCGGCGCTGATGCTTTGATGATAGGTCGACCTGCCCAAGGACGTCCTTGGATTTTTAACGAAATCCTACACTATTTGGAAAACGGCACCACGATGGACCCGCTCCCGATTTCGGAAGTAAAGGACATCATGCTTGGCCATGTGAACGCTCTACATGAATTTTATGGCGAGTTTTTAGGCCCCCGAATTGCTCGTAAGCATGTGGGTTGGTATCTAAAGGAACATGAACAAGCGAGTGAGTTTCGCCGTACCTTCAACGCATTCGAAGCAGGTGATCTGCAGCTTGAGGCGCTAGAAGGTTTTTTTGATAACGTTGCACCATAATTACGAGAAGAGCTAGACCGAATATGTTCGAACAAAATCTGACTTCAGAAGCATTGACAGTAACTACAGTTACATCACAAGACCAAATCACGCAGAAACCACTACGTGACTCAGTTAAAGCATCATTGAAAAATTACCTTGCTCAATTAAACGGTCAAGAAGTCAGCGAGTTATACGAATTAGTATTAGCTGAAGTTGAACAGCCACTACTAGACACTATCATGCAGTACACTCGCGGTAACCAGACTCGCGCAGCAACCATGATGGGTATTAACCGCGGTACTCTTCGCAAGAAACTTAAAAAATACGGCATGAACTAATCGTTCTTTCGTAATTTATTGAATTGAAAGCCAAGCTCATTTATTGAGTTTGGCTTTTTTTTTACCTGCAGGCTCTTGATAGGTGGCTAATTACTCTCCAGTACGGCCACAGCGCCCTTTATCAACATTTGCTGAGTCCAAGGCCGCCAAAATCGAACAATGGCTAGCATCGTCGTCTATGTGACCACAGCACGCATCATTAATCTTTTTAAGCGCCGTGCGAATCTTGGTTAACTCAGACATTTTTTCATCAATCATCTCTAATTTTGCTGAGGTAATCGACTTCACTTCCGCACAACTGTGTTGCGTCGCTTCCAAGCGAATCTCGAGCAATTCTTTGATTTCATCCAAACTCAGCCCTAACTCTTTAGATTTGAGAATAAACGTCACCTGTTTCTGGTTATTTTCATCATATAGGCGGTAACCCGACTCACTGCGACTGGCTGGCGCGATCAGGTTATTCTTTTCATAAAATCGTAAGGTATCGGCTGTCACACCGCATCGTTTCGCTAATTCACCGATCTGAAACATGTTTTTTCCTACTGTTTCGTCCATTCCACAATTAACCTTATCGTTACTTTTTAGGCTGAAATGGCACTTTTCATAATTAATCTTGAGATGCCAAACGATTGCGCGAGCTTTTTTGTAATAAATTAGTTAGAATCTGCGCCATCAAATTTGGAGTTGGTTATCTTATAGCTTAATCATAAGACTGACCCAAAAGGTCTTTACCAAAACTGGCCAATATTTTATCTCTTACTGGTATCTTAGATAATCCACGCTAAGAAGATAGAAACAAGTTCTTTTTTGGCAAATATCTTTATTTTAACCCCATGAATTTGAGGAAGATGGAAGCATGAATAACGCTCGTCCAATTCGCCGCGCTCTAATCAGCGTATCAGACAAAACTGGTATCGTTGAATTTGCACAAGCTCTTGCTAACCGTGGTGTAGATATCTTATCTACCGGTGGCACTGCTCGCCTGCTTGCTGAAAAAGGCATCTCTGTTACAGAAGTATCTGATTACACTGGTTTCCCAGAAATGATGGATGGCCGTGTTAAGACTCTGCACCCAAAAGTTCATGGTGGTGTTCTAGGCCGTCGTGGCCAAGATGATGACGTGATGGAAACTCACGGCATCAACCCTATCGATATGGTTGTTGTAAACCTATACCCATTCGCAGAAACCGTTGCTAAAGAAGGTTGTACCCTTGCTGACGCCGTTGAGAACATCGACATCGGCGGTCCAACAATGGTTCGCTCTGCAGCGAAAAACCACAAAGACGTAGCGATCGTTGTAAACGCACACGACTACGAGCGCGTTGTGACTGAAATGGACGCTAACGAGAAATCTCTGACGCTAGAGACTCGCTTCGACCTCGCTATCGCAGCATTCGAGCACACCGCTTCTTACGACGGCATGATCGCTAACTACTTCGGCACTATGGTTCCTAGCTACGGCGAGAACAAAGAAGGTGACGAAGAGTCTAAATTTCCTCGCACGTTCAACCAACAGTTCGAGAAGAAACAAGACATGCGCTACGGTGAGAACAGCCACCAAGCAGCGGCATTCTATGTTGAAGCTAATCCTGAAGAAGCATCAGTTTCTACAGCTCGCCAAATCCAAGGCAAAGCACTTTCTTACAACAATATCGCTGACACTGACGCAGCGCTTGAGTGCGTAAAAGAGTTCGACCAACCAGCATGTGTCATCGTTAAGCACGCTAACCCATGTGGTGTAGCACTAGGTGAAGACATCCTCGAAGCTTACGACCGCGCATTCAAAACAGACCCAACGTCTGCATTTGGCGGCATCATCGCATTCAACCGTGAACTAGACGCTGCAACAGCAACGGCTATCACTGAGCGTCAATTCGTTGAAGTTATCATTGCACCATCTGTTTCTGCTGAAGCAGTAGCAATCGTAGCGGCTAAGAAAAACCTTCGCCTACTTGAGTGTGGCGAGTGGACAACGAAGACAACTGGCTTTGACGTGAAACGCGTTAACGGCGGCCTATTAGTTCAAGATCGCGACCAAGGCATGGTGTCAGAAGACGACCTGAAAGTAGTTTCTAAGCGTCAACCAACCGCTGAAGAGCTGAAAGATGCGTTATTCTGCTGGAAAGTAGCGAAGTACGTTAAATCTAACGCTATCGTTTACTCGAAAGGCGACATGACGATTGGTGTCGGCGCTGGCCAAATGAGCCGCGTTTACTCTGCGAAAATCGCAGGCATCAAAGCTGCTGACGAAGGTTTGGTTGTTGAAGGGTGTGCAATGGCATCAGATGCATTCTTCCCATTCCGTGACGGTATCGACGCGGCAGCTGAAGCGGGTATCAAGTGTGTTATCCAACCGGGTGGCTCTATGCGTGATGACGAAGTTATCGCAGCAGCAGACGAACACGGCATGGCGATGATCTTTACGGGCATGCGTCACTTCCGCCACTAATATTTAGTTCACCTAAACAATTAGTAGCTATCGAGCCTCTCAATTTTGAGGGGCTTTTAAGAATTAAAGACTTAAGGATTGAAACATGAACGTATTAATCATCGGTGCTGGCGGTAGAGAACATGCTTTGGGTTGGAAAGCGGCACAAAACCCAAATGTTGAAACAGTATTCATTGCTCCAGGCAACGCAGGTACTGCGCTAGAGCCTAAACTTGAGAACGTAAAGATTGGCGTTGAAGACATCGCTGGTTTAGTCGCGTTTGCTCAAGAGAAGAAAATCGAACTGACTATCGTGGGCCCTGAAGCTCCGTTAGTTATTGGTGTGGTTGATGCATTCCGCGAAGTGGGTTTGCCAATCTTTGGCCCAACCCAAGCCGCAGCGCAGCTTGAAGGTTCTAAAGCATTCACAAAAGACTTCCTAGCTCGTCATGATATCCCGACAGGTTACTACTCAAACTTCACTGAGATTGAACCCGCTATCGCTTACGTTCGTGAGCAAGGCGCTCCAATTGTAGTGAAAGCTGACGGCCTTGCCGCTGGTAAAGGTGTTATCGTTGCGATGACCCTTGAAGAAGCTGAAGACGCAATCAAAGATATGCTAGCAGGCAACGCATTCGGCGAAGCGGGCAGCCGAGTAGTTATCGAAGAATTCCTTGAAGGCGAAGAAGCAAGCTTCATCGTGATGGTTGATGGTTCTAGCGTACTTCCTATGGCCACCAGCCAAGATCACAAACGTGTTGGCGACAAAGATACAGGCCCTAACACGGGCGGCATGGGAGCTTACTCTCCTGCGCCGGTTGTGACTCCAGAAATCCATAACCGTATCCTTGAAGAAGTTATCTACCCAACGGTACGTGGCATGGACGCGGAAGGCGCTCCTTACACGGGTTTCCTTTATGCTGGCCTAATGATCGATGCAGACGGTACACCTAAGGTTATCGAATACAACTGCCGCTTTGGCGACCCAGAAACGCAACCTATTATGATGCGTATGGAATCGGATCTTGTTGAGCTTTGCCTAATGGCTATCGACGAGAAACTAGACGAAGCGGAATCGAAGTGGGATCCACGTGCTTCTATCGGTGTTGTTCTTGCAGCCGGCGGCTACCCTGCTGACTACGCAAAAGGTGATGTAATTTCATTACCAACAAGCGAAGTTGAAGGCCAAAAAGTTTTCCACGCAGGCACTACAAATAACGAAGCTGGCGATGTTGTGACTAATGGCGGCCGAGTACTTTGTGCAACAGCACTTGGTAACACGGTTTCTGAAGCTCAGGAGCGCGCTTACGCGTTAACTAAGCAAGTTAGCTGGAATGGTATGTTCCACCGCAATGACATTGGTTACCGTGCGATTGCGCGCGAGCAAGAGCAGTAATCAGTATCATTCGCTAGATTCAAATGGCAGTAACTGAATGACTGCAACTGAATAAAAAGAAAAGGCGCCTCGATAGGCGCCTTTTTATTGATTATTCGTACCTGTACAGACAAATAAGCACTTAGCCTACAGTAGGCCAAATGCTCTGATACTATTTAAGCGATCTCTATTCTTTCAGCAATGAGGGCCTTGATACACACTCATGATTTTCATCTGCCAATATCAAAAACTCAGCAACCGACAATTTTCTCAAAGACGCTTTACCGACAAAAGCACCATAGCTCTCTACAGACGATAAACGGTTAATCACAAAATTAGGCAATGTTTGGTTGAACTCAAAGTCATCAAACTGCTTACCAGAACAAGTCTGAAACGTTTTGCCATTCCAATAGCCCTGCAAAAGCTTTAACCCTTCATCATTTTGCTTCTCGGTAACATCGAGAACGGATATCGCTTCCTGTTTATACCTGTCGAGCTGAACCGACTGTAACGGTAATACTTTTTTACCAATACGATACTGTTGATACACAGCCTCACCAGACTGATTAAAGCGCACATGTACACGATATGGAACCAACGCAAGTGAATCATCGCGTAACTCACCTTCACGCACAAATTCACGAAGCACATCTTCCGACCAAACATAGTCAGTTTTGTACCAGCCGTAATCGCCCATGGTGACATAGTCAGCAGAAGTATGAGGTTGTGTTAGCTTGTTGGTGACCCAGTAGAAACTTGTCGCGTCGCCCATGACTTGGCCGCCGGTGTAGGTTTCAAATTGCTCTAGGTTAGTACGAGGGCTTGTTGAAGAACAGCCAATAAGAAATGTAGATAAGAGTGAAACGAGAAGAAATGTTTTTTTCATAAAACCTGTACCGAGGTGGAATACGACTACCTCGGTACAGTTTAGATTATTTCACTGAATCTTTCAGCGCTTTACCTGCAACAAATGCTGGAACATTTGCAGCAGCGATTTGGATCTCATCACCAGTTTTTGGGTTACGACCAGTGCGAGCTGCACGGTGGTTTACTTTAAAAGTACCAAAACCAATTAGCTGAACTTGATCGCCATCTTTAAGAGCATCAGTCACGCCGCCAAGAGTTGCTTCTAGAGCCGCTTTAGCTTGTGCTTTCGAAAGGTCCGCTTTTTCAGCAATAAAGTCGATTAATTGAGTCTTGTTCATTTTAGGTTTCCCTTCTTTGTATTTTTGAATTCAATTCACTCTAAAACATAAATGCCCCATCTGGCAAAGGTTTGTCGTCGATCTTTAGCTCTAATGCCGTAGTTTTAGCCATAATATGAGTAACAACTCACAATTTGTTACTGATTTTCTATGGCAAGCCCTTGTTTAAAAGGGGTTGAGTGTGAAATTAATGATGACCTAACCACTACTTATTCTCTATAATCCACGCTGAATCGCTGACAAAGCGTACAATTTAATTTAAGGGCAAACATGCTGCTGCTAACTATTTACGTCTCCATTGCTATTGGAGTTTCTTTCATTTGTTCTGTTTTGGAAGCTGTACTCTTGAGTATCAGTCCAAGTTACATTGCTCAACTAAAACAAAATGGGCACCCTGCAGCCGCGTCTTTAGACAAACTGAAAACAGATATTGACCGCCCGCTCGCGTCAATTTTAACGCTCAACACCATCGCACATACTATTGGTGCGGCGACAGCAGGTGCACAAGCGGCTGTGGTTTTTGGTAGCCAATGGTTAGGTGTATTCTCTGCCGTACTAACTTTGGGTATTTTGGTTCTGTCTGAAATTGTTCCAAAAACGATTGGAGCGACCTACTGGCGTCAACTTGCTCCAGCATCATCAACAGTGCTTCGCTGGATGGTGTTCTTCCTAACACCATTCGTATGGTTCTCAGAGCAGATCACAAAGCGCCTTGCTCGTGGTCACCAAGCACCAAAAATGCGTGATGAACTATCGGCGATGGCTATCTTGGCAAAAGAAAGCGGTGAGTTCGCAGAAGGCGAATCAAAGATCTTGAGCAACCTATTAGGCATTCAAGATGTGCCAGTGACTCAAATCATGACACCGCGTCCGGTTGTGTTCCGTGTCGATGCAGAAATGAGCATCAATGTGTTCCTTGAACAACACAAAGATACACCGTTCTCTCGTCCATTGGTCTACAGCGAGCAAACTGACAACATCATTGGTTTTGTACACCGTCTGGAGCTGTTTAGATTACAACAAGCGGGTTGTGGCGAGAAAGCTCTGGGTGAAGTAATGCGCCCTATCCACGTATTACTGAACAACATGGGCTTAGCAAAAGCATTTGATCAAATGATGGCAAATCGCCTTCAACTCTCTTTGGTAGTTGATGAATACGGTACGATTCAGGGCATCATTACCCTAGAAGATATCTTCGAACATTTGGTTGGTGAAGAGATTGTCGACGAAGCGGACAAAACCACAGACATGCAAGAACTTGCATTCCAACGCTGGGAAACATGGAAAGAGACACACGGCGTTATCGAGAACCGCGATGAAGAAGACAAGCCAAAAGAAGCTCTAACAGACAACGATGCTTCAGACTCAAAATCAGAGAATGATGACAAAACACTGAAAGAAGAGAAAAAAGATTCTTAATCCAGGCTTCACACCACCAGATAAAACAAAGGCTCCCTAGGGAGCCTTTGTTTTTCTTAATACTGGTTCACTACAGCGTGAGCGTAGCGACTACGCATAATGCTATCACTTTATGTAGATGCATGTAGCGATGGCACAGAAACCAATTATAAAGCGACACCAATGTTACTTACTGGGTCTTCACGCAATTCGTGACGTAGGTCTTTGATCAGCTCTAGGTCACGCTCATCCGTTTCACGTAGTGGTCGGAAGATCGCCCATTGAACGTCCCACTCTTCACACACGGCTTCGTTTTCTTTCTGGTTTTCGTTCGTTACTTCTTCAGCGCCTTGAGCAAACTCAAGCTCAGCAACCGTCTTCACAGATTGTTGACTCACTTTAATCACAGCTTCAAGCATATGCTCACGATCAAGTAATCCATGAATAAGTGTAGCTAAACCTTGGCATGCATCCATTGCTGGGTAAACACCATAAAAATCAAAATCATCACCACTAGGGAATAGCTCTTCAACTTTCTCAAGTTGACGCTCAAAATTCACCTTTGCCGTTTTAACGGTTAGGATTTCCCAAATGCTATCCAACACATCACGATAGATTCGAGCTTCCGCAAATTCTGTATTCTCACAAAACATGGCATAGTTAGGGTACATACGCTCACATAGACACGCCATAAAGGTAATTTGTTGCCAAGGTTCTAACTTTTCTAGACGAACCTGCAGTGGATTCTGAAGCATAGTCACTCAATAATTGCAGAAAAAGACAGCGAAAGTGTACTTGATAAACCTAGGATGGAAAAGGTAGGCCGATGAACAATTTTACGAATAAGCTCTATATTCTTACCGAGCATGACGATACTTACACGCAACTGATTGTAAACCGAGATTTACCTGACCTAGAAATCACCTCAAACCCCGAGTTAGCGGAGATCGTCTTGGCCTCTCCTCCGCTGATCGCAGAGCGTCTTGATGAGTTTAAGCATCTGGATTGGGTGCAAAGTACCTATGCAGGGATCAACAAATTAACCCAACCGAATTTACGTCAGGACTACACGTTGACTAACGTCAAAGGCATCTTCGGCCCTGCCATTGCCGAATACGTATTGGGTTACACAATCAGCCACTTTAGACATTTCACTCATTACCACCAGCAACAACAACAGCGAAACTGGCAACCACAGCTTTATACCAGCCTAACCGACAAAACCATGGTGATTTTGGGAACAGGTTCAATTGGCAGCCATTTGGCGAAAGCCGCTTCTGCGTTTGGTATCCATACGATTGGGGTCAACCGGACAGGTATCCCATCAAAGCAAGAAACCTTCAAAGACACTTTCCACATTAATGAATTAGAAGCCGCCCTCAAACAAGCGGATATTGTGGTGAACACACTGCCATCAACGGATGAGACATACCAACTACTGAATCAAACCACCTTAAGCTACTGCTCTAACGTATTGTTGTTTAATGTCGGTCGCGGGGAAAGCGTAGACAATAAAGCGTTATTGCTTGCGATTAAGAATAAACGGGTTGAACACGCTTTCTTGGATGTCTTTGAATGCGAACCCCTCACGCAAGAACACCCGTTTTGGAAGTTACCGCAAGTAACCATCACCCCACACATTGCAGCTCTAAGTGAGCCAAGACAGGTCGTGGAGATCTTCGCTGAGAATTACAAACAGTGGAGAGATGGCTTTAAACTGAGTCACACCATCGACTTCGACAAAGGTTACTGATGTCCTCATCGTTACTCACCGAAATACGACAATGCCGAGCCTGCGAGCCTCACCTCTCACATGGGGCTAATCCTGTGATTCAAGCGCATTCAAACGCCCGCTTATTGATCATAGGACAAGCTCCGGGCATCAAGGTTCATGAATCGTCTATACCTTGGAACGACGCCAGTGGTGAACGATTAAGGGATTGGTTGGGAATAGATAGAGATACCTTTTATGACGAACAGAAGGTTGCCATTGTACCTATGGGGTTTTGTTATCCAGGAAAGGGCAAGAGTGGCGATCTCCCACCACGCAAAGAGTGTGCGGAGCTTTGGCATAAAAAAGTGCTGCAATCGCTACCCAACATCCAAATGACACTACTGATTGGCCAATACGCACAAAACTATTACCTAACAAATAAAACCACCAGCACGCTCACTGAAACAGTACGCAACTGGCAGGTTTGGGCTCCAGAATTTTTACCACTTCCCCACCCTTCACCACGCAATAACATCTGGCTTAAGAAGAACCCTTGGTTTGAGAATGATGTCATTCCGTATATCAGAAAACACATCTCTGAGCATTTGGCCTACCATGATCCAAATACCTAATTAGCTGCACGCCAGCGAGAATAAGCAGATCTTAGATGCAGATCAGAAGGCAATAAAAAAGCGCTACCGATTTCTCGACAGCGCTTCTTCTAAAAACACATACTTAATTACTTATGATATGGCTTAGATAGGTCGTGAACGGCGTCCACAAATACACCAGCATTCTCTGGTGGCACATCTAGGTGAATACCATGGCCAAGGTTAAATACGTGGCCAGTACCGCCGTCACCAAAACCTTCAAGGATAGTACCGACTTCTTCACGGATACGCTCAGGCTGTGCGTAAAGTACTGATGGGTCCATGTTGCCCTGTAGAGCCACTTTATCGCCAATACGTGCTTTTGCATCAGCAATATTGATTGTCCAGTCTAGGCCAACTGCATCACAGCCAGTTGCTGCGATAGATTCTAGCCACATGCCACCGTTCTTAGTGAACAGAGTAACCGGTACACGGCGACCTTCGTTTTCACGGATTAGGCCATCTACAATTTTGTGCATGTACTGCAGTGAGAACAAGTTGTAGTCACGCGGAGTAAGTACACCACCCCATGTGTCGAATACCATTACCGATTGTGCACCCGCTTTAATTTGCGCGTTCAAGTATTCAATAACAGTGTCAGCAAGCTTATCTAGAAGTAAGTGCAGCGTTTGTGGCTCTGCATACATCATCTTCTTGATCTTAGTAAATGCCTTCGAACTGCTGCCTTCAACCATGTAAGTTGCCAGCGTCCAAGGGCTACCAGAGAAACCAATCAATGGCACTTCGCCTTTCAGGTCTTTACGGATCTGACGAACGGCATTCATTACGTATTGAAGCTCACCTTCTGGATCAGGTAGGCCAATCTTCTCTACGTCAGCTTTACATGTGATAGGACGTTCAAACTTAGGACCTTCACCTGTTTCAAAGTACAAGCCTAAGCCCATTGCATCAGGGATAGTTAGGATGTCAGAGAACAAGATTGCCGCATCAAGCGGGAAACGGCGCAAAGGTTGAAGTGTTACTTCAGATGCAAGCTCCGCGTTTTTGCACAAAGACATGAAGTCGCCTGCTTCTGCACGCGTTGCTTTGTACTCTGGAAGGTATCGGCCAGCTTGGCGCATCATCCATACCGGTGTGTAATCAACAGGCTGTTTTAAAAGTGCGCGTAAATAGCGATCGTTTTTTAATTCGGTCATTCCGTTAAATTCCAATTCAATCTTGTCTAGTTTTGATGGCGAGTATTCTAACACTGATTTAGGGGTAAAAGCTGTGTGCTTTGCAACCTAGATCAAGTTATTAACTTTTAAATCAATGCTTAATTTGCACCCAATTACGGGAGCATGTTAAAAATTTGTTCGCTAGCGAAAATTACAATTATAACATCTGAGTAGTCACTACTCAGCATCTCATAACGACATCTTACTTACCCCCTCCACTTGTGGAGGGTTTTTTTTAGCTTTTGACCATCCATAGGCCAAATACTATTGGGATCTATTTAATGCTCAGATTAATGTTCAATAACTTGATTCTCTAAACCTTTCGTCATCACATCATTAACTGTTTGTTCAATCAATTGTCTCGCAATGGTTCCCACAGGGGCAACATCAGGCAACCTTGTCACATCAAACCATTGAGCATCCGACAGTTCACTGTAATCCGGTTTGAGCGTACCACCAGCGTAGTCTGCGAGAAAACCCATCATCATGCTGGATGGAAAAGCCCATGGCTGACTGCCAAAGTAACGAATATTATCCACATCAACGCCCGTTTCTTCTTTGACTTCTCTAGCAACACACTGCTCTAAGGTTTCTCCGACTTCTAAGAAGCCCGCTATCACGGTATACATCCCTGTTTTATGTCTTGGGTGCTGAGCTAACAATATCTTGTTGTCGTTTCGTACAGCGACAATGATGCATGGGAAGATACGAGGATAATGAAGAGTTCGACAGTCTCCACACTGCATTGCAACTTGATTGTGATTAAGATGATTACGCCCACCACATTGAGGACAGAACCGCATACTTTGCGTCATATGCCCATATTGGATTGCTTTGCTTGCAATAAGGAAAACAGATTCAGGCCAATGAAGTAACTCTCTCAGATTTACCATGGTCAGTTCACTCTCAACATCACAGTCGTTGAGCCAATACACAGTATGACCTTGATGCTGACCGATGCAGATCGCATGTTCAACACTAAGACCTAATTCCTCGGCAGAGCCATAAGGAAACTGATCATTATTCACCCAAATATCACTACCTGAAACAACGCACCAATAAGCTTGATCTGTCATTTTGTTATCACTTTTTTTTAACATCCCTATGCCTCATTGCTTGCAGTTCGTTCATTTTACTGGCAATCTAATTTCATACTAGAGTTGTAGCAGAGAATAATTCAAACTATTACTTTTAGTAGATACCAATAAACGGACCTTGCTTAGGCAATTACTTGATCACAAGGTTGTGATCAGATCATGAGGACATGGTCATGCTAAATAAATTCAAACAAGTACAAGAACAATGGGGTGGCTCTAATGAGGTCATCGATCATTGGCTAGAAACTCGACAGTCTCTAATCGTCGAGTATTGTAAGCTTGCCGCTCTAAAGCCTTCATCATCAAAAACACCCGCTATCACTGAGCTTCCCTCTCCAGAAGCGCTCCAAAAATTCAGCCAACACCTTGTTGACTATATCTCCGAAGGTCATTTTAAAATCTATGACATGGTGATGGACAAATGGCATTCTACTGGTTTCAAAGCAACAGACGAAATTAACCAATCTTATGGTCATATCGTTCTCACCACTGAGCCACTACTCAACTTTACCGATAAGTATGCCGCCATTGAAGCTAGTGATGCACTAGAAAGCTTTGATAGTGATTTGTCTCTGATTGGTGAGATTATTGAGGCGAGGTTTGAGGTAGAAGATCAACTGATACAACAAATTGCCGATAGCCTAGCAGTTCCACCAGGAGCTTAATTGGCTTAATATCTTCTAAGCTTGCCTCTGTGCAAGCTTTTTGTTTTATCTATAGATTACCTAAATTGTACTGCAGTAATGGGCTATTAACTCGCCACTACGACTCATTGCTTGGTAATACCCGCCATTTCTAAGTCAATTTAAACTCTACCAACTAGTCTTCTAAAGACCCAAAGACTCCATAAAATCATCCTCAAGAAGATCGTCATGATCAAGTCCGACCAAAAGCAATAATTGCATCTCTATACGTCACTAATGCACTAATCTGTCAGAAACAAAAAAGGCACCCGAAGGTGCCTTTTTTCTTATCTCTTAGATACTACTCGTAGAGCTTACTCTTCTGAAGAGAAGCCAGCATTTAGAAGTGCTGCTAGATTGTCAGTAGCTTGTTCAGCTGAAGGACCTTCTAACTCTTCTTCACGTTGCTTCTGACGCTCTTGGTGGTATGCGAAACCAGTACCAGCTGGGATCAGACGACCAACAATTACGTTCTCTTTCAGACCGCGAAGGTCATCACGCTTACCAGAAACCGCAGCTTCTGTTAGTACGCGAGTCGTTTCTTGGAACGATGCAGCTGAGATGAATGACTCAGTTGCAAGAGATGCTTTAGTAATACCTAGTAGATCACGTTCGAAACGAACTAGTTCTTTACCTTCAGCTTCTAGCTTACGGTTAGCAATCTTAACATTGTGGTACTCAACTTGTTCGCCAGGTAGGAACGGAGAGTCACCAGAATGAGTGATTGTACACTTACGTAGCATTTGACGAACGATAGTCTCGATGTGCTTATCGTTAATCTTTACGCCTTGTAAGCGGTAAACTTCTTGAACTTCGTTCGCGATGTACTGAGTCACAGCGTGGATACCACGTAGACGCAGGATATCGTGTGGAGTTTCAGGACCGTCGGCGATTACATCACCACGTTCAATCTTCTCACCTTCGAACACGTTCAATTGACGGTGCTTAGGAATCATCTCTTCGTAAGCGTCACCGCCTTCACGAGTGATTACTAGACGACGCTTACCTTTCGTTTCTTTACCAAACGACACAGTACCTGTGTGCTCAGCAAGGATCGCAGGCTCTTTAGGCTTACGAGCTTCGAATAGGTCAGCTACGCGAGGCAGACCACCGGTGATATCTTTGTTTCCGCTCGATTTTTGAGGGATACGAGATAGTGTGTCACCAATGCCAACTTCAGCGCCATCTTCGATGTTTACAATCGCTTTGCCAGGTAGGAAGTAGTGAGCTGGCATATCAGTACCAGGGATCATTACGTCGTTACCTTGCTCATCAACAAGTTTGATAGCTGGACGCATATCTTTACCTGCTGCTGGGCGAGCTGCTGGGTCTGTTACTTCACTTGAAGAAAGACCTGTTAAATCGTCAGTGTTACGAGAAACTGTAATACCATCGATCATATCTACGAATTGGATACGACCTGCCACTTCAGTGATGATTGGCATGGTATGCGCTTCCCAGTTAGCTACAACTTCACCAGCAGTTACTGCTGCGTTGTCGCCTTTGGTTAGCATCGAACCGTAAGGAAGTTTGTGCTTCTCTTTAGTACGGCCGAATTCATCAATAATCGTCATCTCAGATGCACGAGAAGTGATAACCAGTTTCTTGTCTTTGTTGATTACGAACTTAGCATTGTGAAGTTTCACAGTACCAGTTGTCTTAGCTTGGATGCTGTTCTCTGCTGCTGCAGTAGATGCCGCACCACCGATGTGGAACGTACGCATCGTTAGCTGTGTACCCGGTTCACCGATAGATTGTGCAGCGATAACACCAACTGCTTCACCTTGGTTTACTAAGTGGCCACGTGCTAGGTCACGACCGTAACACTGTGCACAACAACCGAAGTCTGCATCACAGGTAACAACTGAGCGCACTTTCATGCTATCTACAGAGTTGTCTTCCATGATTTGACACCACTTCTCATCAATCAGAGTATTACGTGGAATCAGTACATCTTCAGTACCAGGCTTAAGAACATCTTCAGCAACTACACGACCAAGAGCAAGCTCAGAAAGTGCAACTTTAACGTCACCACCTTCGATATGAGGCATCATGTCGATACCTTCATGCGTGCCACAGTCATGTTCGTGAACTACAACGTCTTGTGCTACGTCTACTAGACGACGAGTTAGGTAACCCGAGTTAGCTGTTTTCAGTGCTGTATCCGCAAGACCCTTACGAGCACCGTGCGTTGAGATAAAGTACTGAAGGACGTTTAGACCTTCTTTAAAGTTCGCTGTGATCGGCGTTTCGATGATAGAACCATCTGGACGTGCCATCAGACCACGCATACCTGCTAGCTGACGAATCTGAGCTGCAGAACCACGTGCGCCTGAATCGGCCATCATGTAGATGCTGTTGAACGATTCTTGCTGTTCTTCTTCGCCGTCACGGTTAATAACTGTTTCAGAAGATAGGTTATCCATCATTGCTTTCGCAACACGGTCATTCGTAGATGCCCAGATATCGATAACTTTGTTGTAACGCTCACCCGCAGTAACAAGACCAGATTGGAATTGCTCTTGGATTTCACGAACTTCTTCTTCAGCAGATTCAATTTCATCGTATTTCGCTTGAGGTACGACCATGTCGTCGATACCTACAGAAACACCTGAAAGTGCAGCATATGCAAAACCTGCGTACATGATTTGGTCAGCGAATACTACTGTATCTTTAAGACCAAGCTTACGGTAACACTCGTTTAGTAGGTTAGAAATTTGCTTCTTACCTAACTTCTGGTTAACGATGCTGTACGGTAGGCCAGATGGAACGATCTGCCATAGCATTGCACGACCAACAGTCGTATCAACTAAGCCAGTATTCGTTGTGCTATTACCGTCTTCGTCTACTACAGTTTCAGTGATACGTACTTTAACGCGAGCATGTAGCTCAGCAGTCTTAGTACGGTATGCCTTTTCAGCCTCTTCAGGGCCAGCAAGGTACATACCTTCACCTTTCACGTTGATCTTGTCACGTGTCATGTAGTAAAGACCCAATACAACATCCTGAGAAGGAACGATGATCGGATCACCTGATGCTGGCGACAGAATGTTATTCGTCGACATCATTAGGGTACGAGCTTCTAGTTGTGCTTCTAAAGTTAGAGGCACGTGTACAGCCATTTGGTCACCATCGAAATCGGCGTTGTATGCCGCACATACTAGTGGGTGAAGCTGAATCGCTTTACCTTCGATTAGTACTGGTTCAAACGCTTGGATACCTAGACGGTGAAGTGTAGGTGCACGGTTAAGCAGTACTGGGTGTTCGCGGATAACTTCGTCTAGGATATCCCAAACGATCGCTTCTTCGCGCTCTACCATTTTCTTAGCAGCTTTGATTGTCGTAGCCATGCCACGAGTCTCTAACTTGCTGTAGATGAATGGTTTAAATAGCTCAAGTGCCATCTTCTTAGGAAGACCACACTGATGCAGACGAAGGTATGGACCTACTGTGATTACAGAACGGCCAGAGTAGTCTACACGCTTACCAAGAAGGTTCTGACGGAAACGACCTTGTTTACCCTTGATCATATCAGCAAGAGATTTCAGAGGACGCTTGTTAGAACCCGTGATTGCACGACCGCGACGACCGTTATCTAGAAGGGCATCAACAGACTCTTGCAACATACGCTTTTCGTTACGTACGATGATGTCTGGAGCCGCTAGCTCTAGAAGACGCTTCAAACGGTTGTTACGGTTAATCACACGACGGTAAAGGTCGTTCAGATCTGAAGTCGCAAAACGACCGCCATCTAGAGGTACTAGAGGACGTAGATCTGGCGGTAGCACTGGAAGTACAGTTAAGATCATCCACTCAGGCTTGTTGCCTGATGAGATAAATGATTCAACTAGCTTCAAACGCTTAGTAACTTTCTTACGCTTAGTTTCAGAGTTAGTTGTTTCCAACTCTTCGCGCATTTCTTCCACTTCTTGATGAAGGTCCATTGTTGAAAGCAGATCTTTGATCGCTTCAGCACCCATCTTAGCAGTGAATTCGTCACCCCACTCTTCTAGGCGATCCAGATACTCTTCTTCAGTAAGCATCTGAGATTTTTCTAGATCAGTCATACCCGGTTCAGTTACTACGTACATTTCGAAGTAAAGAACACGTTCGATATCACGTAGAGGGATATCCATTAGTAGACCGATACGAGACGGTAGTGATTTAAGGAACCAGATGTGAGCAACTGGTGAAGCTAGCTCGATGTGGCCCATACGGTCACGACGAACTTTAGTTTGTGTAACTTCAACGCCACACTTCTCACAGATAACACCACGGTGCTTCAGGCGCTTGTATTTGCCACAAAGACATTCGTAGTCTTTAACTGGACCAAAAATACGTGCACAGAACAGACCATCACGTTCAGGCTTGAACGTACGATAGTTAATTGTTTCCGGCTTTTTAACTTCACCAAAAGACCACGAACGGATCGTGTCTGGTGAAGAGAGACCGATTTTGATTGCATCAAATTCTTCGGTCTTATGCTGTGCTTTTAGAAAGTTTAATAAGTCTTTCACATTCAGCTCCTGTAAGGAGTTAAAGGAGCTCACCGACTAAAGTGAGCCCCCTTTACCAAGTAATCCAATCTTCTTTATAAAAAAGAGGGATTACTCTTCGTCTTCTAGCTCGATGTTGATACCTAGCGAGCGAATCTCTTTCAACAGTACGTTGAACGACTCTGGCATGCCAGGTTCCATGCTATGGTTACCGTCTACGATGTTCTTATACATCTTAGTACGGCCGTTAACGTCATCTGACTTAACTGTTAGCATTTCTTGTAGAGTATATGCAGCACCGTATGCTTCTAGTGCCCATACTTCCATCTCACCGAAACGCTGACCACCGAACTGAGCTTTACCACCAAGTGGTTGCTGAGTTACTAGGCTGTAAGAACCAGTTGAACGAGCATGCATCTTGTCATCAACCAAGTGGTTCAGTTTCAGCATGTACATGTAACCAACAGTTACAGGACGCTCAAACGAATCACCAGTACGACCATCAAACAGTTTAAGCTGACCAGATTCTGGCAGATCACCCAGTTTTAATAGATCTTTGATTAAAGACTCAGAAGCACCGTCGAACACAGGGGTAGCAATCGGTAGACCGCCACGTAGGTTCTTGATCAGTGTACGAACTTGATCATCAGACAGTTCAGCAATATCAACTTTCTGACGAGTATCACCAAGATCATAAACCTTCTGTAGGAACTCACGGAACTTATGCAGTTCTTGTTGTTCCTTAAGCATTTCGTTGATCTTGTCACCGATACCTTTCGCAGCCAAACCTAGGTGAACTTCTAGGATCTGACCAATGTTCATACGCGATGGTACACCCAGTGGGTTAAGTACGATGTCTACAGGCTGACCTTTCTCATCGTATGGCATGTCTTCAACAGGGTTAATCTTAGAGATTACACCTTTGTTACCATGACGACCGGCCATTTTATCACCAGGCTGGATACGACGTTTAACCGCTAGGTAAACTTTAACAATCTTAAGAACGCCAGGCGCTAGATCATCACCTTGAGTGATTTTACGACGCTTAGTTTCAAACTTCTTATCGAAGTCTGCTTTTAGCTCATCCCACTGCTCAGCAAGTTGCTCAAGCTGTGTTTGTAGCGCATCGTCTTCTAGAACTTGCTCTAGCCATTGCTTACGACCGATAGTATCAAGCTTAGCTTCAGAGTAACCACCAGACAGAAGTACAGCTCTAACGCGGTTAAGAAGGCCACCCTCAAGAATTTGGAACTCTTCAGTTAGGTCTTTCTTAGCTTCTTTAAGCTGCATCTGTTCGATTTCAAGTGCACGTTTGTCTTTCTCTACGCCATCGCGAGTGAAGACTTGTACATCGATGATAGTACCCGAAACAGAGTTTGGTACACGTAGTGACGTATCTTTAACATCAGATGCTTTTTCACCGAAGATTGCACGTAGTAGCTTCTCTTCAGGAGTCAGTTGAGTTTCACCTTTAGGGGTTACTTTACCAACTAGGATGTCGCCACCCTTAACTTCAGCACCAATGTAAACGATACCTGACTCATCTAGTTTAGACAGAGCAGACTCACCTACGTTTGGAATATCAGCTGTGATCTCTTCAGAGCCCAGCTTAGTATCACGAGCCACACAAGACAGTTCTTGGATGTGGATTGTCGTGAAACGGTCTTCTTGAACTACGCGCTCAGATACTAAGATCGAGTCTTCGAAGTTGTAACCATTCCAAGGCATGAACGCGATACGCATGTTTTGGCCAAGAGCAAGTTCACCAAGGTCAGTTGAAGGACCATCAGCAAGAACATCGCCGCGTGCAACTGGTTCACCAGGAAGTACAGTTGGACGTTGGTTAATACATGTGTTTTGGTTCGAACGCGTGTACTTAGTTAGGTTGTAGATATCGATACCAGCTTCGCCAGGTACCAATTCATCTTCATTAACCTTAACTACGATACGAGAAGCGTCAACAGACTGAACTTGACCACCACGTTTAGCAACCGCTGTAACACCAGAGTCAACTGCGATGTTACGTTCAATACCAGTACCGACTAGAGGCTTATCAGCTCTCAATGTTGGTACCGCTTGACGTTGCATGTTCGCACCCATCAATGCACGGTTCGCATCATCGTGTTCTAGGAACGGGATAAGCGAAGCAGCGATAGATACTACTTGGTTTGTCGCAACGTCCATGTAGTCAACGTGATCGCGTGGGTGAAGACCAGATTCACCTTTTTGACGAGCAGTGATTAGCTCATCAGCAAACGTCGCTTCTTCAGTAAGAACCGTGTTTGCCTGCGCGATAACGAATTGACCTTCCTGGATTGCAGACAGGTAATCAACTTCTTCTGTTACTACACCATCTACAACGCGACGGTACGGAGTTTCTAGGAAACCGTAATCGTTACAACGCGCAAAAGCAGATAGCGAGTTAATCAGACCGATGTTTGGACCTTCAGGCGTTTCGATCGGACATAGACGACCGTAGTGAGTTACGTGAACATCACGTACTTCAAAGCCTGCGCGTTCACGAGTTAGACCGCCTGGACCTAAAGCAGAAATACGACGCTTGTGCGTAACTTCTGACAATGGGTTGTTCTGGTCCATAAACTGTGAAAGCTGTGAAGAGCCAAAGAATTCTTTAACTGCAGCAGAGATCGGCTTAGCGTTGATTAGGTCTTGAGGCATAATTGCATCAAGGTCACCAAGGCTTAGACGTTCTTTAACGGCACGTTCTACACGAACTAAACCAACACGGAATTGGTTTTCTGCCATTTCACCTACAGAACGGATACGACGGTTACCAAGGTGGTCGATATCGTCCACTTCGCCTTTACCGTTACGGATGCCAATCAGTTTCTTCATCACTTCAATGATGTCTGATTCATCCAGAGTACCGCGCTCTTCTTCTTCTTCACGCTCGATAGAGCTGTTGAATTTCATACGGCCTACAGTTGATAGGTCGTAACGATCTTCAGAGAAGAATAGGCTTTCGAACAATGATTCTGCAGCTTCTTTTGTTGGTGGCTCGCCAGGACGCATCATACGGTAGATTTCTACCAATGCAGAGATGCGATCTACTGTGCTATCTGCACGTAGAGTGTCTGACATGAATGGACCATGGTCTAGGTCATTCGTGAACAGTACTTCTAGAGTCTTGTGACCTGCTTGAGATAAATTAGCAAGTGCCTCTAGGCTGATCTCTTGGTTTGCGCCAACAATGATCTCGCCAGTTGCTTCGTTGATGTAATCTTTCGCAGCAATCTTTTCAACGATGTACTCTACTGGTACTTCGATGAGCTCAACGCCATCTTTTTCAAGTTGACGGATATGGCGAGCAGTAACACGGCGACCAGTCTCAACGTAAGTCTTACCATTTGATTCGATGTCGAATGACGCAGTTTCACCACGTAGACGATCAGGAACCAACTCCATAAGTAGAGTTTGGTCTTTCACTTCGAAGTTCACTTTGTCGAAGAACAGATCTAGGATCTCTTCTGTCGATTTACCAAGTGCGCGAAGGATAATCGATGCTGGTAGCTTACGACGACGGTCGATACGTACGAATAAGTTATCCTTAGGATCGAACTCAAAGTCTAACCATGAGCCACGGTAAGGAATTACACGTGCGTTATAAAGAACTTTACCTGATGAGTGAGTCTTACCCTTATCACTGTCGAAGAACACGCCTGGGCTTCGGTGCAGCTGGGATACGATAACCCTCTCGGTACCATTAATTACGAAAGTACCATTGTCTGTCATAAGCGGAATTTCGCCCATGTAGACTTCTTGTTCTTTAATGTCTTTTACAGTACCTGCTGGTGCATCTCGGTCAAAGATAACTAGACGTAGTTTTACGCGTAGTGGCTTTGAGTAAGTAACACCGCGGATTTGACATTCTTTAACGTCAAAAACTGGCTCACCAAGACGGTAGCTAACGTATTGCAGCTCAGAATTGCCGTTGTAGCTCTGAATTGGAAATACAGAACGGAAAGCAGCTTCAAGACCGTATTGACCTTCAGGATCCTGTTCGATGAATTTATCGAAAGAATCTAGCTGGATCGATAACAGGTATGGAATGTCCAAAACTTGTGGACGAGTACCAAAATCCTTACGGATGCGCTTTTTCTCGGTATAAGAGTAAACCATGGGGTTCCTCAGCTCGCTGATAAGTGACCCAAACCACCCAAAACACTCTTAAGAGGGGGCGGTGACAAACAGCTGTTTACTGTAGTGAACAATCATTTCGAAAAAATGACTATTTTTTTTGCTCAGCCTATGACATTTAAACAGCGGGAAAATTCGTCATAGCCCTACAGCGCAAAAAGGCCGGTGGTTAATAAACCACCAGCCATTAGCCTTGCGGCTAGGAAATTAAGTAATAATTACTTGATTTCAACAGAAGCGCCAACTTCTTCTAGCTGTGCTTTAAGAGCTTCAGCTTCAGCTTTGTCAACGCCTTCTTTAAGCGCTGCAGGAGCTGAGTCTACAAGACCTTTAGCTTCTTTAAGACCTAGGCCAGTTGCGCCACGTACAGCTTTGATAACTTGTACTTTGTTTGCGCCAGCGCCAGTAAGGATAACGTCGAATTCAGTTTGCTCAGCAGCAGCTTCAGCAGAAGCACCACCAGCTACAACTGCAGCAGCAGCAGTAACACCGAATTTTTCTTCCATAGCTTCGATAAGCTCAACAACTTGCATTACAGACATTTCTGCAACTGCGTCTAGGATTTGCTCGTTAGTAATAGACATAACAATTCTCTTTTAAGTCAACAATAAGTTTAAATAGCAACCAGTGAAAAGCAAGGCTTATGCCGCAGCTTCTTCTTTTTGGTCGCGAACAGCAGCGATAGTACGAACCAGCTTGCCAGCAGAAGCTTCTTTCATGCACATCATTAGGCGTGCGATAGCTTCGTCGTAAGTTGGTAGTGTCGCTAGTACATCAGCATCAGTAACTACGCCTTCAAATGCAGCAGCTTTGATCTCGAATGTTTTGTTCTCTTTAGCGAAGTCTTTGAAAAGACGCGCAGCAGCACCAGGGTGCTCATTAGAGAATGCAAGTAGGCTAGGACCAGTAAATGTGTCTTGTAGACACTCATACTCAGTACCTTCTACTGCACGGCGTGCTAGTGTGTTACGAACAACTCTCATGTAAACACCCGCTTCGCGAGCTTGTTTACGTAGAGAAGTCATCGCGCCAACAGTAACGCCACGAGAGTCAGCTACAACTGCAGAAAGTGCACCACTGGCTGCTTCGTTGACTTCAGCAACAATTGCTTTTTTGTCTTGAAGATTTAAAGCCATTTGGATTAACCTCTGGTTGTGATTACAGCACTCAATATAAAATACACTGAGCGTTTACGACGTTATTTAAAAATGAATAAATTCATTTCAAACCACAACATCGCCTACGTAGGTTTTATTAAGCTTTACCTTAAAAAGGTTCGGCGCCTACGGTCTTGGGATAGACGATTATGAATTGCTTCAAAAACCACCCAACCACAAATATTAGGCGCAGAAGTATACACTAAATCTGCGCCTAAGCAAATTAGTTTGCTTGAGTATCAAGACTAGCTTGATCAACAGCAACACCAGCACCCATCGTAGTAGAGATGCTTACTTTCTTCAGGAAAGTACCTTTCGCTGAAGAAGGTTTAGCTTTCTTAAGAGCTACTAGAAGTGATTCTAGGTTCTCTTGAAGCTGGTTAGCTTCGAAAGATGCTTTACCGATAGTAGTGTGGATGATGCCGTTCTTGTCGTTACGGTAACGAACCTGACCAGCTTTAGCATTTTTAACTGCTTCAGCAACGTTAGGAGTTACAGTACCAACTTTAGGGTTTGGCATTAGACCGCGTGGACCTAGGATTGTACCTAGTTGACCAACAACGCGCATTGCATCTGGAGAAGCAACAACAACGTCAAAGTCCATTACGCCTTTTTTCACTTGCTCAGCAAGATCTTCCATACCAACGATATCTGCGCCAGCTGCTTTAGCTGCTTCTGCGTTTGCACCTTGAGTGAACACAGCAACGCGGATTTCACGGCCAGTACCGTGAGGTAGCACAGTTGCGCCACGTACGTTTTGGTCAGATTTACGAGCATCGATGCCTAGGTTAACAGCTACATCAACAGACTCAACGAATTTAGCCGTTGCTAGTTCTTTAAGAAGAGCAATAGCTTCGTTGATTTCGTATTCTTTAGTTGCTTCAACTTTGTCGCGAATAACGCGCATACGCTTAGTAAGTTTTGCCATGATCTTATCCCTCTACCACTAGGCCCATTGAACGAGCAGTACCAGCAATAGAACGCTTCATTGCTTCGATGTCAGCACCAGTCATATCAGCAGCTTTAGTTTCTGCGATTTCCTGTACTTGAGCGTCAGTTACTGTGCCCACTTTTTCAGTGTTTGGACGACCAGAACCAGACTTAACGCCAGCAGCTTTCTTAAGAAGAACAGCAGCAGGTGGAGTCTTAGTTACGAACGTGAAAGAACGGTCGTTGTATACAGTAATAACTACTGGAGTAGGTAGACCTTTCTCAACAGATTCTGTTTTTGCGTTAAACGCTTTACAGAATTCCATGATGTTCACGCCGTGTTGACCTAGAGCAGGACCAACCGGTGGACTTGGGTTTGCCATACCAGCTGCAACTTGCAGTTTGATATAAGCTTCAACTTTCTTAGCCATGATATTTCCTAAATATTTGGGTACATGCGCTAGCCACGAGGCAAGCTCCCCTTAATTGCATTAATTTCTTTTCACTTCATAGGAAGTAAAAAGGCGCGAAATTATAATCATAATTCGCGCCTTTAACAACCCTAAAAAGGTGATTTTTTATACTCTTTTATTTTGAACAGCTTGTTAAATAGTTATCAACAGCTTACTCAAATCAATCGAGTCTTAGTCCAGTTTTTCAACCTGACCAAATTCAAGCTCAACAGGTGTTGCACGACCAAAGATCGATACAGAGACCTTAATACGGCTCTTCTCGTAATCCACTTCTTCAACAGTACCGTTAAAGTCAGCAAATGGACCATCGTTAACACGAACCACTTCACCCGCTTCGAACATTGTCTTAGGACGTGGAGACTCGCTCGCTTTCTCTAGACGGTTCAAGATAGCATCAGCTTCTTTATCAGTGATTGGTGCTGGACGATCAGAGGTACCACCAATGAAGCCCATAACACGAGGAATGCTGCGTACTAAGTGCCATGATTCATCATTCATGATCATTTGCACTAATACGTAACCTGGGAAGAACTTACGTTCGCTTTTACGGCGTTGACCTGCACGCATTTCCACTACTTCTTCAGTAGGTACTAAAACGTCACCAAAGAATTCTTCCATGTCGTGCATTTTAATATGTTCGCGTAGCGATTGAGATACACGACCTTCATAGCCAGAAAAGGCTTGAACTACATACCAACGTTTTTTTGGAGCTTCACTCATGAATCAGAACCCTCTACACCCCAGTCGCTAGAGAAACTAAACGGACCATAATGCCGTCAATTCCCCAAAGCACTAGAGACATAACAATACATACAGCTAAAACGATCAATGTAGTTTGCATAGTTTCTTGGCGAGTAGGCCAAACAACTTTACGAATCTCCATACGAGATTCTTTTGCAAAATCGATCGCAGCTTTACCTTTAACTGTTGTTGCTGCAACGCCTAGTGCGGCAGCAATCAGCACAACTACACCTGCAGCGCGAATTACAACAGACAATTCACCATACAGGTAATTACCCACAACAGCAGCAGCCAACAGTACAAAAGCGACTACCCACTTCATTGTATCTGCTGCACCTGAGCTATCAGGAGTTTCAGCGTTTGCTTTCATAAAACCAACCTGTGATAAGTCTTAAATATAGACGACAATAACCCCGCTGTTGCAGGGCACATTCCTTTGCGTTGCAAAACAACACATCTAACAGTCATTTTAGTCAAAAAGACCGTTTAATTCTTTGCTAAGAGCTAAAATTGATGCCAAAACATCCAACTCTTTTTTCAGCGAAGAAAAAGGGCATCAAATGATGCCCTTTTTACTAGTGGTTCGTCAAATCTTATGCAAAGATTTTAGCTACAACACCAGCACCAACTGTACGGCCACCTTCGCGGATTGCGAAACGTAGACCTTCGTCCATTGCGATTGGAGCGATTAGCTCAACAGTCATTTGAACGTTGTCACCTGGCATTACCATTTCTACGCCTTCAGGTAGAGTGATATCGCCTGTTACGTCAGTTGTACGGAAGTAGAACTGTGGACGGTAACCCTTGAAGAAAGGAGTGTGACGGCCGCCTTCGTCTTTAGAAAGTACGTATACTTCAGACTCGAACTTAGTATGTGGGTTGATTGAACCTTTAGCAGAAAGTACTTGGCCACGTTCAACGTCATCACGCTTAGTACCACGTAGAAGTGCACCAACGTTCTCACCTGCACGACCTTCGTCAAGCAGTTTACGGAACATTTCAACACCAGTACAAGTAGTAAGAGTAGTTTCTTTGATACCAACGATTTCTACTTCGTCACCTACACGTAGGATACCGCGTTCGATACGACCAGTAACTACAGTACCACGACCTTGGATTGAGAATACATCTTCAATAGGAAGTAGGAACGGTAGGTCAACAGCACGCTCTGGAAGTGGAATGTAAGAATCTAGTGCTTCTGCAAGCTCAACGATCTTGTCTTCCCACTGCTTTTCGCCGTTTAGAGCGCCAAGTGCAGAACCTTGAATTACTGGAAGGTCGTCTCCTGGGTATTCGTACTCAGAAAGAAGCTCACGAACTTCCATTTCTACTAGCTCAAGTAGCTCTTCGTCATCAACCATGTCACATTTGTTCATGAATACGATGATGTAAGGGATACCAACTTGACGACCAAGTAGGATGTGCTCACGAGTTTGTGGCATAGGGCCATCTGTAGCAGCAACAACTAGGATACCGCCGTCCATTTGAGCAGCACCAGTGATCATGTTTTTAACATAATCGGCGTGTCCAGGACAGTCTACGTGTGCGTAGTGACGTGCAGGAGTATCGTACTCAACGTGAGAAGTTGCGATTGTGATACCACGCTCGCGCTCTTCTGGAGCGTTATCGATAGATGCGAAATCTTTAGCAACACCGCCGTACACTTTTGCAAGTGTAGTACAGATAGCAGCAGTTAGAGTTGTTTTACCGTGGTCAACGTGGCCGATAGTACCAACGTTTACGTGCGGTTTCGTACGTTCAAATTTTTCTTTAGACATGGGGTGTCCCTCTAGGTACGGATTAGGTGGCTTAAAATTAGACCACGCAACCAAAAAAATAGTTTTCTTTATTAAAGGATAAGAAGCTTTAGACTGGTGCTAATACCCAAAGTCAAACTAGGAGCTTCACCCTTATCAAGGATGCGCTCTAACGACTGAGTTATATCAGCACACAAAATGAGTTGGAGCGTGCAGCGGGAATCGAACCCGCATCATCAGCTTGGAAGGCTGAGGTAATAGCCATTATACGATGCACGCAACACGTAACTCTGCTTGAGCTATTTAACCTTTAGAATATGGTGGAGGGAGACGGATTCGAACCATCGAAGGCAGTGCCGGCAGATTTACAGTCTGCTCCCTTTGGCCACTCGGGAACCCCTCCAAATTTTGAGCTTTCTCTCGCTTACCTTGTGGAAAGGGAGAAAGTGGTGCCGACTACCGGAATCGAACTGGTGACCTACTGATTACAAGTCAGTTGCTCTACCTACTGAGCTAAGTCGGCACAAGTGGGGCGCATTTTATTGAATGATTTTCCACCTTGCAATAGTAAATTGAAAAAAAATGAAAAATTATCTTATCAAGTTCCTATATACAGCTATTTAGCTCAAGGTTTCTGCCTTTAACCCGCATCTAATACAGGAAGATATTTTATTTATCTATCGCTTGATGTATTTTCCATGCACTTGTTTTGTTATCCACTATAGAGTTTTGTATGAGCCCATATATGTCATTCGACCGTGCACGTTGGTCTGAGCTAAGGAATTTAGTTCCGATGACACTTTCTGAAAGCGACTTAAAAGAGCTTCAAGGCATCAATGAAAAGCTCACAATGGAGGAAGCTGTAGAGATCTATCTACCGTTATCTCGTCTATTAAACCTCTATGTGGCAGCGAGACAGAACAGAAACTCAGTGCTTCATGAGTTTTTAGATAAGAAAGAGAAAGCGCCCCCTTTTGTCATTGGTATTGCCGGCAGTGTCGCGGTTGGCAAAAGTACAACCGCTCGTCTACTTAAAGCGCTGCTTTCTCGCTGGGAGAATCATCCCAAAGTCGAACTAGTCACCACAGATGGATTCTTATATCCGAATGAAGTTTTGGAAGAGAAAGGGTTGATGAGTAAGAAGGGGTTTCCTGAATCTTACGACATCAAGCGTTTGGTCAACTTTGTCTCTGATGTCAAAGCCTGCAAAAGAAATGTCACTGCACCAGTGTATTCACACCTGACTTATAACATTACCGATGATGTGAAGTGTGTAGATTTACCAGATGTGCTTATTATTGAAGGACTTAATGTCTTACAAAGTGGCATGAACTATCCGCATGAGCCACATAGAGTCTTTATCTCCGACTTCCTCGATTTTTCACTCTATGTTGATGCAAACAGCCAACAGATTAAAGAGTGGTACATTAATCGTTTTATGAAATTCCGTGATGGTGCGTTTACTAAACCAGGCTCTTACTTTAGCCATTACACTAAATTATCAAACCAGGCTGCATTAGACAAAGCTGAAGGAATCTGGAGTTCAATCAATGGGTTGAATTTAGAACAAAATATCCTTCCAACTCGAGAAAGGGCTCACCTCATCCTTCGTAAAGGTGGTGATCACATGGTTGAAGAAGTGTTACTAAGAAAATAGTAGCAGCTTAATCCCCTTTTCTTAGGGATATTTCTCCACCGATATAGCTCTCAATACCATTCTCAGTCTTGAGCAGTACAGCCCCTTGTTCATTAATGCCCTGTACGGTTCCTTCAATTTCTCTAGGTCCAATAATAAGCTTTACGTTGCGACCTAAGAAATTATCTAGGCGATTCCAACGTTCAACAAAGTTCGACATCCCTTTCAATTCATAGTCGACCAGAGACTTGTCCCAAGCATTAATCAGAGCCTGTGCTAGTTGATTACGATCTGGTACTTTTCCATCACACACTTCTTTGAGAGAGGTCCATGGCTGGCCAATACCTGATGTTGCTGGGTCCATAGACAGGTTAAGCCCCAAGCCAATTACAATATGGGCAGCACCACCAGATTGGCCTGATAGTTCCACGAGGATACCTGCAAGCTTCTTATCATTGTGGTAAAGGTCATTCGGCCATTTCAGCTTGACCCCTTCAACGCCCATCTCTTCCAAAGCTTCAACAACAGCAACACCAACTACAAGGCTTAACCCCATAGCGGCGGCCATACCTGCGTCAAGTCTCCAATACATTGAAAGATACAGATTCGCTCCAAATGGCGATATCCACTCTCGTCCACGACGACCACGACCCGCAGCTTGATATTCAGCAATGCAGACTGAACCCGACTCAAGGGTATTAGTACGCTCTAACAGGTATTGGTTTGTTGAACCTATGATAGGAACCAGCTCAAGAGAAGCATCATGACTCACAGCAGATAATCGTTCTTGGTCGAGCATGTCTAAGCGACTCGCTAGCTTATAACCCTTACCTTGCACTCGATAAATGTCCAAGCCCCACTCTTGAATACCTTTAATATGCTTGCTGATAGCCGCTCGCGATACACCGATCCGTTCACCGAGAGCTTCTCCAGAATGAAACTCACCATCGGCAAGGCATCTCAATAACGTAAGCTTAGTGTTGTGCTCTCTCATACCAACGCCTCCAAGACTCTATCTAAGTTTGTCTCGCTGTCTCGCCCCATGAAGCGAACTTCATGTTCTAATCGAATATCAAATTTATCCAAAACAGACTGGCGTACTCGCTCGGCTAACTTAATGACATCAACAGCAGAGGATTCGTCATAGTTGATAATAACCAACGCTTGGTTTGGATGAACTTGAGCACCGCCTTCAATTACACCTTTGAACTGACATTGATCAATGAGCCATCCTGCAGCAACTTTAATCATATCATTGCTCTCATAACCAACAATGCTCGGGTATAGCAGCAGCAAGCGATCAAAATGATCTTTTGTGATCACAGGGTTTTTGAAGAAGCTCCCCGCATTACCTTGCACAGCAGGGTTTGGCAGCTTGCTTGAACGAATGGCACATACTTCATCAAATATAATACGAGGAGAAAGAGTCTCGACAGGAAGGCTTTTTAACGGACCATAGTGATTACATGGCTTCCACTCTTTAGGTAATGCTAAGCCGATCGCAACAACAATAGCTTTACCATATAAAGCGTGTTTGAAAATAGAATCTCGATAACCAAAGAGACATTCCTCTTTGGTTAATCGCTTAACTGTATAAGTATCCAGGCAAAGAATATCGACATATTCACACACGTCTTGTAGTTCAACACCATACGCACCAATATTTTGAATAGGCGCTGAACCTGAACAGCCCGGTATCATTGCTAAGTTTTCTAGACCACCAAGTCCTTTATCGACACTCCACTCAACCAAGCTAGGCCAATCTTCACCACCGTTAACATGCAATAAGTGATGGCTATCTCTCTCGGTCAAAGTAATCCCCGTCAACTGATTCACAATTATCAGGCCCGCGAAATGCTCAGTAAAAAGCATGTTACTGCCCTTTCCCAGTATTAACTTAGGTAAGGCCGACCATTTAGAGTCTTTATAAACAGAAATCAGTTCTTCGATGGTTGTCACTTCAACCAACGCATCACACGTCTGATCGATGGAAAATGTATGAACATTTTTTAAACTAGCATTGAGATGGAATTGCATGATGATATTCAATTAACTTACACTGCAGCCATTCTACCGTAGATAAACAAGTGGCGCAGTGACTGAATGAACAATGTCATCATTACCCAATTAGACCCCGTAAAGGTTCCTCTCGTTAAACGTTTCTATAAAGAACACTACCCAACAGGAAAAGCTAATAAGAGTGAACTGATCTATTCATTATTACTGAATAACGATCTTTGCGGTGTTGTACGCTTTCGAACGATAGAAGAGAGTCGCTTGCTTACCGGCATGGCGATCTCAAAGCAGCATAGAGGCAAGCAATTAGGCTCCCAGCTTATGGAGTACTGCGCACAACATACACTGACAGAAAACGATTACTGCTTTGCATACGCTCATCTCATAAACTTTTATACACGACACCAATTCATACAAATAGACCCAAAACAACTACCTAATGGTTTAAGAGTTTTATACGATCGCTATTCGAATAGCGGAAAAGATCTCATTCCTATGCATTATCAGCAAAATTGTTAGAGAATGCCTCGATTATCTAGTATTTGATGCTATGCCTTTGGTAAAATTAAAGGTTCGCAATTTTGCATATTTTTAAGGTAAAACAGTCAATATGATTGCCAGTAGGAATCCATTCATACAGTTGCCAACCATAGCGCAGAATCCTGACAAGTTTGAAGTACTACTATCAGCGCAAGAGTTTCGAACTCGCTTACTTGATGAGATATCGCGCGCAACGACTCGTATTAGTTTAGTCGCTTTGTATCTTGAAGATGACGAGGCTGGCCGTGAGATCCTAACTGCCTTATATGAAGCAAAGCAAAAGAACCCAGAATTGGACGTGAGTGTTTGTGTCGACTGGCATAGAGCACAACGCGGACTAATTGGTGCAGAGTCTTCAGAAGGCAATGCAGCAATGTACAAAGAGTTTGATGAAAAGTATCAGTACTCAGTTCCTGTCTATGGCATCCCTGTTCGTGGTAAAGAGGTTTTCGGTGTATTGCATCTAAAAGGCTTTATTGTCGATGATAGCGTAATATACAGTGGCGCAAGCCTTAACAATATCTATCTAAATTACCATGACCGCTATCGCTTTGATCGCTACCATGTTTTAAACAATGCAGCGCTTGCAGATTCAATGTTTGCTTATGTGCACGAACAAATGGTCGTAGATAGTGCTGTTTATGATTTAGCGGATAAGAACAAACCTGTTACCAAAGAACTAAAACCAGCCATTCGCCAGTTTCGTGCATCATTGGCAAGATCTCAATACCAATTCGATAATCAAGATGTTTCACCTGACCAAGTAGCCGTGACACCATTAGTCGGTATAGGTAAGAGGCGTAACCGCCTGAATCAGGGAATCAATCAACTTGTCGCTCAGGCTAAAGATGAAATCTTTATTTGTACGCCTTACTTCAACTTCCCACCGAGTTTAGCGAAAGAAGTAAAAAAAGCGCTTAGGCGTGGGGTAAAGGTCAGCATCGTTGTTGGGGATAAAACAGCGAACGATTTCTTTATCTCTCCTGAAGAAGAGTTTAAAACGATTGGTGGACTACCTTACCTTTACGAGTTGAACTTACGTCGTTTTGCTAAAGCAAATGAAGCCCATATTGCCAGTCGCAATCTATCTATTCGACTCTGGCAGCACGACTCTAATAGCTTCCATCTCAAGGGTATATGGGTCGATAAGCGTTATATGTTGCTAACAGGAAATAACCTAAATCCTCGAGCTTGGAAACTGGATCTAGAGAATGGTATTTTTATTCAAGATAACTACCACCATCTAACCGATAAATTCCAAGTTGAGGTCGATAATATTCTTCAACATACTCAGCTTATATGTACTTACAAGCAGTTAGATAAGATAGATAGCTACCCAATAGAAGTACAAAAGCTGCTTCGAAAAATCACTCGTGTAAAAGCAGACAGAGTGCTCAAACAAATACTGTAGCAAATCATTTTACAACGTGATTTATCAACGCCTAGCAACGCTAGGCGTTTTTATATCTGCCAAACGTAGATTTACAAGCAATTGAACAAAACCCTTCAAAAGCACTTAGGGCGAAAGAGAATAGTAAGATGTTTTTGCTCTAAAACCTTTGTCTTTGTGTATCACAAATAATACGAACATAAAAACAATAGCCAATTAAACAGTGGAAGCGTTAAAAACCCAATACCTAGTCAGAGCTAAACAAACAGGCCCCGTTATTCTTACAAGTTTTTCTGATACATGATGGCATGGTGTTATTTGCCGTTTCAGACTTTGCTCTTTTTGATACCTACACGTAAAGATAATGCTAAACCTTTTAGGAATCCGTCAAATATCGGCCTAGAAACGACGAAAGCCTAGTCGTCAGACTAGGCTTTCTAATATGTTCCGGTATAGCGGGAGCGTTTCTTGTAGGGCCGATAAATGAGGACAACATCTCTATGGAACTCATTCAGCCCAAAAACAAAACACTTTTCTTGAGATGTAAAAAAGCCCTGCTATTTCTAGCAGGGCTTTTCTAATAAGTGGCGGAGTGGACGGGACTCGAACCCGCGACCCCCGGCGTGACAGGCCGGTATTCTAACCAACTGAACTACCACTCCGCAGTGGTCAACTCACTAAGTGAGCGTCCATATCCCCAGGTCGGTCAACCTAAAGATTTAATTTAAAGCCTGGCGATGTCCTACTCTCACATGGGGAAACCCCACACTACCATCGGCGCTATTGTGTTTCACTTCTGAGTTCGGCATGGAATCAGGTGGGTCCACAATGCTATGGTCGCCAAGCAAATTTTAAAATTCGGAAAGCTTATTTAAAAGTATTTCTCTTCAAACGCATTCAAGGTCTGGTATATCTGAGTCCACAAAACCCCTTGGGTGTTGTATGGTTAAGCCTCACGGGCAATTAGTACAGGTTAGCTCAATGCCTCGCAGCACTTACACACCCTGCCTATCAACGTCGTAGTCTACGACAACCCTTTAGGACACTTATAGTGCCAGGGAAAACTCATCTCAAGGCTCGCTTCCCGCTTAGATGCTTTCAGCGGTTATCGATTCCGAACTTAGCTACCGGGCAATGCCATTGGCATGACAACCCGAACACCAGAGGTTCGTCCACTCCGGTCCTCTCGTACTAGGAGCAGCCCCTTTCAATTTTCCAACGCCCACGGCAGATAGGGACCGAACTGTCTCACGACGTTCTAAACCCAGCTCGCGTACCACTTTAAATGGCGAACAGCCATACCCTTGGGACCGACTTCAGCCCCAGGATGTGATGAGCCGACATCGAGGTGCCAAACACCGCCGTCGATATGAACTCTTGGGCGGTATCAGCCTGTTATCCCCGGAGTACCTTTTATCCGTTGAGCGATGGCCCTTCCATTCAGAACCACCGGATCACTATGACCTGCTTTCGCACCTGCTCGAATTGTCATTCTCGCAGTCAAGCGGGCTTATGCCATTGCACTAACCACACGATGTCCAACCGTGTTTAGCCCACCTTCGTGCTCCTCCGTTACTCTTTGGGAGGAGACCGCCCCAGTCAAACTACCCACCAGGCACTGTCCGTAATCCCGATTCAGGGACCAACGTTAGAACATCAAAACTACAAGGGTGGTATTTCAAGGACGACTCCATCACATCTAGCGACGCAATTTCATAGTCTCCCACCTATCCTACACATGTAGGTTCAATGTTCAGTGCCAAGCTGTAGTAAAGGTTCACGGGGTCTTTCCGTCTAGCCGCGGGTACACTGCATCTTCACAGCGATTTCAATTTCACTGAGTCTCGGGTGGAGACAGCGTGGCCATCATTACGCCATTCGTGCAGGTCGGAACTTACCCGACAAGGAATTTCGCTACCTTAGGACCGTTATAGTTACGGCCGCCGTTTACCGGGGCTTCGATCAAGAGCTTCGTCCGAAGACTAACCCCATCAATTAACCTTCCGGCACCGGGCAGGCGTCACACCGTATACGTCATCTTACGATTTTGCACAGTGCTGTGTTTTTAATAAACAGTTGCAGCCACCTGGTATCTGCGACTCTCGTCTGCTCCATCCGCAAGGGACTTCACTGATAAGAGCGTACCTTCTCCCGAAGTTACGGTACCATTTTGCCTAGTTCCTTCACCCGAGTTCTCTCAAGCGCCTTGGTATTCTCTACCCGACCACCTGTGTCGGTTTGGGGTACGATTCCTTACAATCTGAAGCTTAGAGGCTTTTCCTGGAAGCATGGCATCAATGACTTCACTACCGTAGTAGCTCGACATCGTATCTCAGCGTTAGTAGTGGTCCGGATTTACCTAAACCACCCGCCTACATACTTGAACCTGGACAACCGTCGCCAGGCCCACCTAGCCTTCTCCGTCCCCCCATCGCAATTGTAAGAAGTACGGGAATATTAACCCGTTTCCCATCGACTACGCCTTTCGGCCTCGCCTTAGGAGTCGACTTACCCTGCCCCGATTAACGTTGGACAGGAACCCTTGGTCTTCCGGCGAGGGAGTTTTTCACTCCCTTTATCGTTACTCATGTCAGCATTCGCACTTCTGATACCTCCAGCAGCCCTTACAGACCACCTTCAACGGCTTACAGAACGCTCCCCTACCCCACATACCCTAAGGTACGTAGCCGCAGCTTCGGTGTATAGCTTAGCCCCGTTACATCTTCCGCGCAGGCCGACTCGACCAGTGAGCTATTACGCTTTCTTTAAATGATGGCTGCTTCTAAGCCAACATCCTGGCTGTCTGAGCCTTCCCACATCGTTTCCCACTTAGCTATACTTTGGGACCTTAGCTGGCGGTCTGGGTTGTTTCCCTCTCCACGACGGACGTTAGCACCCGCCGTGTGTCTCCCGGATAGTACTTACTGGTATTCGGAGTTTGCAAAGGGTTGGTAAGTCGGGATGACCCCCTAGCCTTAACAGTGCTCTACCCCCAGTAGTATTCGTCCGAGGCGCTACCTAAATAGCTTTCGGGGAGAACCAGCTATCTCCAGGTTTGATTGGCCTTTCACCCCTAGCCACAAGTCATCCGCTAATTTTTCAACATTAGTCGGTTCGGTCCTCCAGTTGATGTTACTCAACCTTCAACCTGCCCATGGCTAGATCACCTGGTTTCGGGTCTAATCCTAGCAACTGTACGCCCAGTTAAGACTCGGTTTCCCTACGGCTCCCCTAAACGGTTAACCTTGCTACTAAAATTAAGTCGCTGACCCATTATACAAAAGGTACGCAGTCACACCACGAAGGTGCTCCTACTGCTTGTACGTACACGGTTTCAGGTTCTATTTCACTCCCCTCACAGGGGTTCTTTTCGCCTTTCCCTCACGGTACTGGTTCACTATCGGTCAGTCAGTAGTATTTAGCCTTGGAGGATGGTCCCCCCATATTCAGACAGGATATCACGTGTCCCGCCCTACTCGTTTTCACTGATTATGATGTGTCGGTTACGGGGCTATCACCCTTTACTGCGAGACTTTCCAGACTCTTCACCTGCATCATTAAAAGCTTAAGGGCTAATCCAATTTCGCTCGCCGCTACTTTCGGAATCTCGGTTGATTTCTCTTCCTCGGGGTACTTAGATGTTTCAGTTCCCCCGGTTTGCCTCCTGTTGCTATGTATTCACAACAGGATACGTGCTTATGCACGTGGGTTTCCCCATTCGGAAATCCCAGACTCAAAAGGTTATTACTACCTAATCTGGGCTTATCGCAAGTTATTACGTCCTTCATCGCCTCTGACTGCCAAGGCATCCACCGTGTACGCTTAGTCACTTAACCATACAACCCGAAAGGGTCTTAGTGTATGGCAACTAACCAAGGTTTTTGGTTGTCATTAAGAAGGGTTAATTCTCAATGACTGTTTGCCGGACTCAATTGTGAATCAATGTAAACATTGATTCGAATACAAGACACTTGAATGTGTTTGTTGTGTTTATCTAATGAAAGATAAACATTGAGAACTTTTAAATTTGATTGAATTACTCGTAAGTAAATCAATCAGTCAGCTTTCCAAATTGTTAAAGAGCATGAGACTTTAAGAACCAGTGTTCTAAAATTCACATTTTCTAAAGACTCTCAGGGTCAAACATACCAACCAGCGACAAAAGAAGTGGTTTGAACATTTTAATAACCAAGAATATTTAGAGAATGGTGGGCGATACCGGGCTCGAACCAGTGACCCCCTGCTTGTAAGGCAGGTGCTCTCCCAACTGAGCTAATCGCCCACGATAGTTTTAATTCCTTCGCGGAGAAAGAATGGTGGGTCGTGCAGGATTCGAACCTGCGACCAATTGATTAAAAGTCAACTGCTCTACCAACTGAGCTAACGACCCAATGGTATCCCGTAGGGGAGTCGAACCCCTGTTACCGCCGTGAAAGGGCGGTGTCCTAGGCCTCTAGACGAACGGGACACTGGATATTGAAGAACTTGGGAGTTCTTCGTCTCTTTACTTTTCTAAACCTAATCAATCTGTGTGGACACTCATCGTGACTATCTTCGTATAAGGAGGTGATCCAGCCCCAGGTTCCCCTAGGGCTACCTTGTTACGACTTCACCCCAGTCATGAACCACAAAGTGGTGAGCGTCCTCCCCGAAAGGTTAAACTACCCACTTCTTTTGCAGCCCACTCCCATGGTGTGACGGGCGGTGTGTACAAGGCCCGGGAACGTATTCACCGTGACATTCTGATTCACGATTACTAGCGATTCCGACTTCATGGAGTCGAGTTGCAGACTCCAATCCGGACTACGACGCACTTTTTGGGATTCGCTCACTATCGCTAGCTTGCTGCCCTCTGTATGCGCCATTGTAGCACGTGTGTAGCCCTACTCGTAAGGGCCATGATGACTTGACGTCGTCCCCACCTTCCTCCGGTTTATCACCGGCAGTCTCCCTGGAGTTCCCGACATTACTCGCTGGCAAACAAGGATAAGGGTTGCGCTCGTTGCGGGACTTAACCCAACATTTCACAACACGAGCTGACGACAGCCATGCAGCACCTGTCTCAGAGCTCCCGAAGGCACACCTGCGTCTCCGCTGGCTTCTCTGGATGTCAAGAGTAGGTAAGGTTCTTCGCGTTGCATCGAATTAAACCACATGCTCCACCGCTTGTGCGGGCCCCCGTCAATTCATTTGAGTTTTAATCTTGCGACCGTACTCCCCAGGCGGTCTACTTAACGCGTTAGCTCCGAAAGCCACGGCTCAAGGCCACAACCTCCAAGTAGACATCGTTTACGGCGTGGACTACCAGGGTATCTAATCCTGTTTGCTCCCCACGCTTTCGCATCTGAGTGTCAGTGTCTGTCCAGGGGGCCGCCTTCGCCACTGGTATTCCTTCAGATCTCTACGCATTTCACCGCTACACCTGAAATTCTACCCCCCTCTACAGCACTCTAGTTCACCAGTTTCAAATGCAGTTCCGAGGTTGAGCCCCGGGCTTTCACATCTGACTTAATGAACCACCTGCATGCGCTTTACGCCCAGTAATTCCGATTAACGCTCGCACCCTCCGTATTACCGCGGCTGCTGGCACGGAGTTAGCCGGTGCTTCTTCTGTTGCTAACGTCAAGATGCGCAGCTATTAACTACACACCCTTCCTCACAACTGAAAGTACTTTACAACCCGAAGGCCTTCTTCATACACGCGGCATGGCTGCATCAGGCTTTCGCCCATTGTGCAATATTCCCCACTGCTGCCTCCCGTAGGAGTCTGGACCGTGTCTCAGTTCCAGTGTGGCTGATCATCCTCTCAGACCAGCTAGGGATCGTCGCCTTGGTGAGCCATTACCTCACCAACTAGCTAATCCCACCTAGGCATATCTTGACGCGAGAGGTCCGAAGATCCCCCTCTTTGGCCCGTAGGCATTATGCGGTATTAGCCATCGTTTCCAATGGTTATCCCCCACATCAAGGCAATTTCCTAGGCATTACTCACCCGTCCGCCGCTCGACGCCCATTAACGCACCCGAAGGATTGTTAGTGTCGTTTCCGCTCGACTTGCATGTGTTAGGCCTGCCGCCAGCGTTCAATCTGAGCCATGATCAAACTCTTCAATTTAAGATTTTGTGACTCAACGAATACTGACTTCAAAACTATTCTTTATAAATAAAGAGTGTAATTTTAAAGCTATTACCATTCCAACAGAATGGTAATGAATTGACTGTGCCAAAATTAAGTAAACTTAACTTTGTATTGGTCACTCAGTTCATTGAAATCAAGTTTGTTACCGAAGTAACTGTTACTACCTAAGTAATAACGTTTTGATATTCATCAACGAGTGCCCACACAGATTGATAGGTTTAAATTGTTAAAGAGCGTGTTCTCTAAAAAGAGAACGCTTTCAGTGCCTTAGCACTTAAGCAGGACGCGTATAATACGCTTTCCACTTTGAAAGTCAACATAAAACACTAAGAAAACTTAGAACTCTATGGTGACTTGTCTATTAAATAGACAAAGTCGAAATTAAAGCCTGGCGATGTCCTACTCTCACATGGGGAAACCCCACACTACCATCGGCGCTATTGTGTTTCACTTCTGAGTTCGGCATGGAATCAGGTGGGTCCACAATGCTATGGTCGCCAAGCAAATTTTAAAATTCGGAAAGCTTATCTAAAAGTATTTCTCTTCAAACTCATTCAAGGTCTGATACATCTGAGTCCACAAAACCCCTTGGGTGTTGTATGGTTAAGCCTCACGGGCAATTAGTACAGGTTAGCTCAATGCCTCGCAGCACTTACACACCCTGCCTATCAACGTCGTAGTCTACGACAACCCTTTAGGACACTTATAGTGCCAGGGAAAACTCATCTCAAGGCTCGCTTCCCGCTTAGATGCTTTCAGCGGTTATCGATTCCGAACTTAGCTACCGGGCAATGCCATTGGCATGACAACCCGAACACCAGAGGTTCGTCCACTCCGGTCCTCTCGTACTAGGAGCAGCCCCTTTCAATTTTCCAACGCCCACGGCAGATAGGGACCGAACTGTCTCACGACGTTCTAAACCCAGCTCGCGTACCACTTTAAATGGCGAACAGCCATACCCTTGGGACCGACTTCAGCCCCAGGATGTGATGAGCCGACATCGAGGTGCCAAACACCGCCGTCGATATGAACTCTTGGGCGGTATCAGCCTGTTATCCCCGGAGTACCTTTTATCCGTTGAGCGATGGCCCTTCCATTCAGAACCACCGGATCACTATGACCTGCTTTCGCACCTGCTCGAATTGTCATTCTCGCAGTCAAGCGGGCTTATGCCATTGCACTAACCACACGATGTCCAACCGTGTTTAGCCCACCTTCGTGCTCCTCCGTTACTCTTTGGGAGGAGACCGCCCCAGTCAAACTACCCACCAGGCACTGTCCGTAATCCCGATTCAGGGACCAACGTTAGAACATCAAAACTACAAGGGTGGTATTTCAAGGACGACTCCATCACATCTAGCGACGCAATTTCATAGTCTCCCACCTATCCTACACATGTAGGTTCAATGTTCAGTGCCAAGCTGTAGTAAAGGTTCACGGGGTCTTTCCGTCTAGCCGCGGGTACACTGCATCTTCACAGCGATTTCAATTTCACTGAGTCTCGGGTGGAGACAGCGTGGCCATCATTACGCCATTCGTGCAGGTCGGAACTTACCCGACAAGGAATTTCGCTACCTTAGGACCGTTATAGTTACGGCCGCCGTTTACCGGGGCTTCGATCAAGAGCTTCGTCCGAAGACTAACCCCATCAATTAACCTTCCGGCACCGGGCAGGCGTCACACCGTATACGTCATCTTACGATTTTGCACAGTGCTGTGTTTTTAATAAACAGTTGCAGCCACCTGGTATCTGCGACTCTCGTCTGCTCCATCCGCAAGGGACTTCACTGATAAGAGCGTACCTTCTCCCGAAGTTACGGTACCATTTTGCCTAGTTCCTTCACCCGAGTTCTCTCAAGCGCCTTGGTATTCTCTACCCGACCACCTGTGTCGGTTTGGGGTACGATTCCTTACAATCTGAAGCTTAGAGGCTTTTCCTGGAAGCATGGCATCAATGACTTCACTACCGTAGTAGCTCGACATCGTATCTCAGCGTTAGTAGTGGTCCGGATTTACCTAAACCACCCGCCTACATACTTGAACCTGGACAACCGTCGCCAGGCCCACCTAGCCTTCTCCGTCCCCCCATCGCAATTGTAAGAAGTACGGGAATATTAACCCGTTTCCCATCGACTACGCCTTTCGGCCTCGCCTTAGGAGTCGACTTACCCTGCCCCGATTAACGTTGGACAGGAACCCTTGGTCTTCCGGCGAGGGAGTTTTTCACTCCCTTTATCGTTACTCATGTCAGCATTCGCACTTCTGATACCTCCAGCAGCCCTTACAGACCACCTTCAACGGCTTACAGAACGCTCCCCTACCCCACATACCCTAAGGTACGTAGCCGCAGCTTCGGTGTATAGCTTAGCCCCGTTACATCTTCCGCGCAGGCCGACTCGACCAGTGAGCTATTACGCTTTCTTTAAATGATGGCTGCTTCTAAGCCAACATCCTGGCTGTCTGAGCCTTCCCACATCGTTTCCCACTTAGCTATACTTTGGGACCTTAGCTGGCGGTCTGGGTTGTTTCCCTCTCCACGACGGACGTTAGCACCCGCCGTGTGTCTCCCGGATAGTACTTACTGGTATTCGGAGTTTGCAAAGGGTTGGTAAGTCGGGATGACCCCCTAGCCTTAACAGTGCTCTACCCCCAGTAGTATTCGTCCGAGGCGCTACCTAAATAGCTTTCGGGGAGAACCAGCTATCTCCAGGTTTGATTGGCCTTTCACCCCTAGCCACAAGTCATCCGCTAATTTTTCAACATTAGTCGGTTCGGTCCTCCAGTTGATGTTACTCAACCTTCAACCTGCCCATGGCTAGATCACCTGGTTTCGGGTCTAATCCTAGCAACTGTACGCCCAGTTAAGACTCGGTTTCCCTACGGCTCCCCTAAACGGTTAACCTTGCTACTAAAATTAAGTCGCTGACCCATTATACAAAAGGTACGCAGTCACACCACGAAGGTGCTCCTACTGCTTGTACGTACACGGTTTCAGGTTCTATTTCACTCCCCTCACAGGGGTTCTTTTCGCCTTTCCCTCACGGTACTGGTTCACTATCGGTCAGTCAGTAGTATTTAGCCTTGGAGGATGGTCCCCCCATATTCAGACAGGATATCACGTGTCCCGCCCTACTCGTTTTCACTGATTATGATGTGTCGGTTACGGGGCTATCACCCTTTACTGCGAGACTTTCCAGACTCTTCACCTGCATCATTAAAAGCTTAAGGGCTAATCCAATTTCGCTCGCCGCTACTTTCGGAATCTCGGTTGATTTCTCTTCCTCGGGGTACTTAGATGTTTCAGTTCCCCCGGTTTGCCTCCTGTTGCTATGTATTCACAACAGGATACGTGCTTATGCACGTGGGTTTCCCCATTCGGAAATCCCAGACTCAAAAGGTTATTACTACCTAATCTGGGCTTATCGCAAGTTATTACGTCCTTCATCGCCTCTGACTGCCAAGGCATCCACCGTGTACGCTTAGTCACTTAACCATACAACCCGAAAGGGTCTTAGTGTATGGCAACTAACCAAGGTTTTTGGTTGTCATCAAGAAGGGTTAATTCTCAATGACTGTTTGCCGGACTCAATTGTGAATCAATGTAAACATTGATTCGAATACAAGACACTTGAATGTGTTTGTTGTGTTTATCTAATGAAAGATAAACATTGAGAACTTTTAAATTTGATTTGAATTACTCGTAAGTAATCAAATCAGTCAGCTTTCCAAATTGTTAAAGAGCTTGATTCAAACTAATGAACCATTTCTAAATATTTTCAAATAAAAACACTTAAAGATGGTGGAGCTATGCGGGATCGAACCGCAGACCTCCTGCGTGCAAGGCAGGCGCTCTCCCAGCTGAGCTATAGCCCCATCTTTGTATCTAGTCGATATTGGTGGGTCTGAGTGGACTCGAACCACCGACCTCCCGCTTATCAGGCGAGCGCTCTAACCAGCTGAGCTACAGACCCAATATCGTCTCTTTTACTTTCTAAACCTAATCAATCTGTGTGGACACTCATCGTGACTATCTTCGTATAAGGAGGTGATCCAGCCCCAGGTTCCCCTAGGGCTACCTTGTTACGACTTCACCCCAGTCATGAACCACAAAGTGGTGAGCGTCCTCCCCGAAAGGTTAAACTACCCACTTCTTTTGCAGCCCACTCCCATGGTGTGACGGGCGGTGTGTACAAGGCCCGGGAACGTATTCACCGTGACATTCTGATTCACGATTACTAGCGATTCCGACTTCATGGAGTCGAGTTGCAGACTCCAATCCGGACTACGACGCACTTTTTGGGATTCGCTCACTATCGCTAGCTTGCTGCCCTCTGTATGCGCCATTGTAGCACGTGTGTAGCCCTACTCGTAAGGGCCATGATGACTTGACGTCGTCCCCACCTTCCTCCGGTTTATCACCGGCAGTCTCCCTGGAGTTCCCGACATTACTCGCTGGCAAACAAGGATAAGGGTTGCGCTCGTTGCGGGACTTAACCCAACATTTCACAACACGAGCTGACGACAGCCATGCAGCACCTGTCTCAGAGCTCCCGAAGGCACACCTGCGTCTCCGCTGGCTTCTCTGGATGTCAAGAGTAGGTAAGGTTCTTCGCGTTGCATCGAATTAAACCACATGCTCCACCGCTTGTGCGGGCCCCCGTCAATTCATTTGAGTTTTAATCTTGCGACCGTACTCCCCAGGCGGTCTACTTAACGCGTTAGCTCCGAAAGCCACGGCTCAAGGCCACAACCTCCAAGTAGACATCGTTTACGGCGTGGACTACCAGGGTATCTAATCCTGTTTGCTCCCCACGCTTTCGCATCTGAGTGTCAGTGTCTGTCCAGGGGGCCGCCTTCGCCACTGGTATTCCTTCAGATCTCTACGCATTTCACCGCTACACCTGAAATTCTACCCCCCTCTACAGCACTCTAGTTCACCAGTTTCAAATGCAGTTCCGAGGTTGAGCCCCGGGCTTTCACATCTGACTTAATGAACCACCTGCATGCGCTTTACGCCCAGTAATTCCGATTAACGCTCGCACCCTCCGTATTACCGCGGCTGCTGGCACGGAGTTAGCCGGTGCTTCTTCTGTTGCTAACGTCAAGATGCGCAGCTATTAACTACACACCCTTCCTCACAACTGAAAGTACTTTACAACCCGAAGGCCTTCTTCATACACGCGGCATGGCTGCATCAGGCTTTCGCCCATTGTGCAATATTCCCCACTGCTGCCTCCCGTAGGAGTCTGGACCGTGTCTCAGTTCCAGTGTGGCTGATCATCCTCTCAGACCAGCTAGGGATCGTCGCCTTGGTGAGCCATTACCTCACCAACTAGCTAATCCCACCTAGGCATATCTTGACGCGAGAGGTCCGAAGATCCCCCTCTTTGGCCCGTAGGCATTATGCGGTATTAGCCATCGTTTCCAATGGTTATCCCCCACATCAAGGCAATTTCCTAGGCATTACTCACCCGTCCGCCGCTCGACGCCCATTAACGCACCCGAAGGATTGTTAGTGTCGTTTCCGCTCGACTTGCATGTGTTAGGCCTGCCGCCAGCGTTCAATCTGAGCCATGATCAAACTCTTCAATTTAAGATTTTGTGACTCAACGAATACTGACTTCAAAACTAATATTCATTCGAAAATGAACATGTAATTCTAAAGCTATTACCATTCCAACAGAATGGTAATGAATTGACTGTGCCAAAATTAAGTAAACTTAACTTTGTATTGGTCACTCAGTTCATTGAAATCAAGTTTGTTACCGAAGTAACTGTTACTACCTAAGTAATAACGTTTTGATATTCATCAACGAGTGCCCACACAGATTGATAGGTTTAAATTGTTAAAGAGCGTGTTCTCTAAAAAGAGAACGCTTTCAGTGCCTTAGCACTTAAGCAGGACGCGTATAATACGCTTTCCACTTTGAAAGTCAACATAAAACACTAAGAAAACTTAGAACTCTATGGTGACTTGTCTATTAAATAGACAAAGTCGAAATTAAAGCCTGGCGATGTCCTACTCTCACATGGGGAAACCCCACACTACCATCGGCGCTATTGTGTTTCACTTCTGAGTTCGGCATGGAATCAGGTGGGTCCACAATGCTATGGTCGCCAAGCAAATTTTGCTTTTACTTTCAGTTTTTTAAAAACTGAAGGCAAAATAATCTGGAAAGCTTATTTAAAAGTTATTTCTCTTCAAACGCATTCAAGGTCTGGTACATCTGAGTCCACAAAACCCCTTGGGTGTTGTATGGTTAAGCCTCACGGGCAATTAGTACAGGTTAGCTCAATGCCTCGCAGCACTTACACACCCTGCCTATCAACGTCGTAGTCTACGACAACCCTTTAGGACACTTATAGTGCCAGGGAAAACTCATCTCAAGGCTCGCTTCCCGCTTAGATGCTTTCAGCGGTTATCGATTCCGAACTTAGCTACCGGGCAATGCCATTGGCATGACAACCCGAACACCAGAGGTTCGTCCACTCCGGTCCTCTCGTACTAGGAGCAGCCCCTTTCAATTTTCCAACGCCCACGGCAGATAGGGACCGAACTGTCTCACGACGTTCTAAACCCAGCTCGCGTACCACTTTAAATGGCGAACAGCCATACCCTTGGGACCGACTTCAGCCCCAGGATGTGATGAGCCGACATCGAGGTGCCAAACACCGCCGTCGATATGAACTCTTGGGCGGTATCAGCCTGTTATCCCCGGAGTACCTTTTATCCGTTGAGCGATGGCCCTTCCATTCAGAACCACCGGATCACTATGACCTGCTTTCGCACCTGCTCGAATTGTCATTCTCGCAGTCAAGCGGGCTTATGCCATTGCACTAACCACACGATGTCCAACCGTGTTTAGCCCACCTTCGTGCTCCTCCGTTACTCTTTGGGAGGAGACCGCCCCAGTCAAACTACCCACCAGGCACTGTCCGTAATCCCGATTCAGGGACCAACGTTAGAACATCAAAACTACAAGGGTGGTATTTCAAGGACGACTCCATCACATCTAGCGACGCAATTTCATAGTCTCCCACCTATCCTACACATGTAGGTTCAATGTTCAGTGCCAAGCTGTAGTAAAGGTTCACGGGGTCTTTCCGTCTAGCCGCGGGTACACTGCATCTTCACAGCGATTTCAATTTCACTGAGTCTCGGGTGGAGACAGCGTGGCCATCATTACGCCATTCGTGCAGGTCGGAACTTACCCGACAAGGAATTTCGCTACCTTAGGACCGTTATAGTTACGGCCGCCGTTTACCGGGGCTTCGATCAAGAGCTTCGTCCGAAGACTAACCCCATCAATTAACCTTCCGGCACCGGGCAGGCGTCACACCGTATACGTCATCTTACGATTTTGCACAGTGCTGTGTTTTTAATAAACAGTTGCAGCCACCTGGTATCTGCGACTCTCGTCTGCTCCATCCGCAAGGGACTTCACTGATAAGAGCGTACCTTCTCCCGAAGTTACGGTACCATTTTGCCTAGTTCCTTCACCCGAGTTCTCTCAAGCGCCTTGGTATTCTCTACCCGACCACCTGTGTCGGTTTGGGGTACGATTCCTTACAATCTGAAGCTTAGAGGCTTTTCCTGGAAGCATGGCATCAATGACTTCACTACCGTAGTAGCTCGACATCGTATCTCAGCGTTAGTAGTGGTCCGGATTTACCTAAACCACCCGCCTACATACTTGAACCTGGACAACCGTCGCCAGGCCCACCTAGCCTTCTCCGTCCCCCCATCGCAATTGTAAGAAGTACGGGAATATTAACCCGTTTCCCATCGACTACGCCTTTCGGCCTCGCCTTAGGAGTCGACTTACCCTGCCCCGATTAACGTTGGACAGGAACCCTTGGTCTTCCGGCGAGGGAGTTTTTCACTCCCTTTATCGTTACTCATGTCAGCATTCGCACTTCTGATACCTCCAGCAGCCCTTACAGACCACCTTCAACGGCTTACAGAACGCTCCCCTACCCCACATACCCTAAGGTACGTAGCCGCAGCTTCGGTGTATAGCTTAGCCCCGTTACATCTTCCGCGCAGGCCGACTCGACCAGTGAGCTATTACGCTTTCTTTAAATGATGGCTGCTTCTAAGCCAACATCCTGGCTGTCTGAGCCTTCCCACATCGTTTCCCACTTAGCTATACTTTGGGACCTTAGCTGGCGGTCTGGGTTGTTTCCCTCTCCACGACGGACGTTAGCACCCGCCGTGTGTCTCCCGGATAGTACTTACTGGTATTCGGAGTTTGCAAAGGGTTGGTAAGTCGGGATGACCCCCTAGCCTTAACAGTGCTCTACCCCCAGTAGTATTCGTCCGAGGCGCTACCTAAATAGCTTTCGGGGAGAACCAGCTATCTCCAGGTTTGATTGGCCTTTCACCCCTAGCCACAAGTCATCCGCTAATTTTTCAACATTAGTCGGTTCGGTCCTCCAGTTGATGTTACTCAACCTTCAACCTGCCCATGGCTAGATCACCTGGTTTCGGGTCTAATCCTAGCAACTGTACGCCCAGTTAAGACTCGGTTTCCCTACGGCTCCCCTAAACGGTTAACCTTGCTACTAAAATTAAGTCGCTGACCCATTATACAAAAGGTACGCAGTCACACCACGAAGGTGCTCCTACTGCTTGTACGTACACGGTTTCAGGTTCTATTTCACTCCCCTCACAGGGGTTCTTTTCGCCTTTCCCTCACGGTACTGGTTCACTATCGGTCAGTCAGTAGTATTTAGCCTTGGAGGATGGTCCCCCCATATTCAGACAGGATATCACGTGTCCCGCCCTACTCGTTTTCACTGATTATGATGTGTCGGTTACGGGGCTATCACCCTTTACTGCGAGACTTTCCAGACTCTTCACCTGCATCATTAAAAGTTTAAGGGCTAATCCAATTTCGCTCGCCGCTACTTTCGGAATCTCGGTTGATTTCTCTTCCTCGGGGTACTTAGATGTTTCAGTTCCCCCGGTTTGCCTCCTGTTGCTATGTATTCACAACAGGATACGTGCTTATGCACGTGGGTTTCCCCATTCGGAAATCCCAGACTCAAAAGGTTATTACTACCTAATCTGGGCTTATCGCAAGTTATTACGTCCTTCATCGCCTCTGACTGCCAAGGCATCCACCGTGTACGCTTAGTCACTTAACCATACAACCCGAAAGGGTCTTAGTGTATGGCAACTAACCAAGGTTTTTGGTTGTCATCAAGAAGGGTTAATTCCTGATAACTGTTTGCCGGACTCAATTGTGAATCAAACTAAGTTTGATTCGAATACAAGACACTTGAATGTGTTTGTTGTGTTTATCTAATGAAAGATAAACATTGAGAACTTTTAAATTTGATTGAATTACTCGTAAGTAAATCAATCAGTCAGCTTTCCAAATTGTTAAAGAGCATAAAGCAAAAAGCTTTAATCAATAACTTACGTTATTAATTAAAGCTCTGGCTTTAACTAAATCTAAACCATCAATCTGTGTGGACACTCATCGTGACTATCTTCGTATAAGGAGGTGATCCAGCCCCAGGTTCCCCTAGGGCTACCTTGTTACGACTTCACCCCAGTCATGAACCACAAAGTGGTGAGCGTCCTCCCCGAAAGGTTAAACTACCCACTTCTTTTGCAGCCCACTCCCATGGTGTGACGGGCGGTGTGTACAAGGCCCGGGAACGTATTCACCGTGACATTCTGATTCACGATTACTAGCGATTCCGACTTCATGGAGTCGAGTTGCAGACTCCAATCCGGACTACGACGCACTTTTTGGGATTCGCTCACTATCGCTAGCTTGCTGCCCTCTGTATGCGCCATTGTAGCACGTGTGTAGCCCTACTCGTAAGGGCCATGATGACTTGACGTCGTCCCCACCTTCCTCCGGTTTATCACCGGCAGTCTCCCTGGAGTTCCCGACATTACTCGCTGGCAAACAAGGATAAGGGTTGCGCTCGTTGCGGGACTTAACCCAACATTTCACAACACGAGCTGACGACAGCCATGCAGCACCTGTCTCAGAGCTCCCGAAGGCACACCTGCGTCTCCGCTGGCTTCTCTGGATGTCAAGAGTAGGTAAGGTTCTTCGCGTTGCATCGAATTAAACCACATGCTCCACCGCTTGTGCGGGCCCCCGTCAATTCATTTGAGTTTTAATCTTGCGACCGTACTCCCCAGGCGGTCTACTTAACGCGTTAGCTCCGAAAGCCACGGCTCAAGGCCACAACCTCCAAGTAGACATCGTTTACGGCGTGGACTACCAGGGTATCTAATCCTGTTTGCTCCCCACGCTTTCGCATCTGAGTGTCAGTGTCTGTCCAGGGGGCCGCCTTCGCCACTGGTATTCCTTCAGATCTCTACGCATTTCACCGCTACACCTGAAATTCTACCCCCCTCTACAGCACTCTAGTTCACCAGTTTCAAATGCAGTTCCGAGGTTGAGCCCCGGGCTTTCACATCTGACTTAATGAACCACCTGCATGCGCTTTACGCCCAGTAATTCCGATTAACGCTCGCACCCTCCGTATTACCGCGGCTGCTGGCACGGAGTTAGCCGGTGCTTCTTCTGTTGCTAACGTCAAGATGCGCAGCTATTAACTACACACCCTTCCTCACAACTGAAAGTACTTTACAACCCGAAGGCCTTCTTCATACACGCGGCATGGCTGCATCAGGCTTTCGCCCATTGTGCAATATTCCCCACTGCTGCCTCCCGTAGGAGTCTGGACCGTGTCTCAGTTCCAGTGTGGCTGATCATCCTCTCAGACCAGCTAGGGATCGTCGCCTTGGTGAGCCATTACCTCACCAACTAGCTAATCCCACCTAGGCATATCTTGACGCGAGAGGCCCGAAGGTCCCCCTCTTTGGCCCGTAGGCATTATGCGGTATTAGCCATCGTTTCCAATGGTTATCCCCCACATCAAGGCAATTTCCTAGGCATTACTCACCCGTCCGCCGCTCGACGCCCATTAACGCACCCGAAGGATTGTTAGTGTCGTTTCCGCTCGACTTGCATGTGTTAGGCCTGCCGCCAGCGTTCAATCTGAGCCATGATCAAACTCTTCAATTTAAGATTTTGTGACTCAACGAATACTGACTTCAAAACTAATATTCATTCGAAAATGAACATGTAATTCTAAAGCTATTACCATTCCAACAGAATGGTAATGAATTGACTGTGCCAAAATTAAGTAAACTTAACTTTGTATTGGTCACTCAGTTCATTGAAATCAAGTTTGTTACCGAAGTAACTGTTACTACCTAAGTAATAACGTTTTGATATTCATCAACGAGTGCCCACACAGATTGATAGGTTTAAATTGTTAAAGAGCGCTAGCGTTTTGTGATTCACATCTCAGTCGCTAGGGGTGCGTACTATACCTGCACCACTTTGAGAGTCAAGAGTTATTTTCGAACCCTTTTTCTCTACCGATTTCGCTGTGTGACTTTCGTCTCACTCCGTGTCGGTGAGGCGGCATTATAGAGAGATCGACATAGAGCACAAGGGCTTTTTAAAATAAAAGTTTTGTTCGCCTAAAAAGCCACCAGATCCGCATTTTTCGAATAAAAACTAAACATTTGAGACGTATCACAGCAATAGATTGGCAAAATGGAAACCATGAACGTAAGATTCATGTATCTATTTTGTTAAGAGTAGATGCGTCTATTTCGTTTATTAATATGTAGTATTCCGATATGAACTCAAAAAAATCGATGTTGTTAATTGTCGCACTAGCTGTTCTAGGTGGCATTGTTTTCTCTCAGGTAGATATATCGCCTGCAATTACCTTTATCCTTGGTGTCTTGGCTTCCGCTTTTGTTGTTAACTTTTCAAGCACCGACTCAAAATCAGATTCAGAACCTAAGGCATCAACAAAAACACTTTATGTAGGTAACCTTCCATACAAAGCGAATGAGTCACACGTACGTGAATTATTCTCAGAGTATGGTGAAGTATTTGCAGTACGCTTAATGAAAGACAAACGTACTGGTAAAAGAAGAGGCTTTGGATTTGTCGTAATGGCTAGCAATGATGTGAATCATGCTATTTCAGAACTTAACGATAAAGATTACATGCAACGAACTTTAAAAGTGCGAGTTGCAAATGATCCTAAACATCCAGAAACGGACGAAGCTGAACTGAGCTAAACCCTAACTGCTTTAACATGCTATTTAGTGCACTTTCTTTTTTAGGAAGTGCACTACAAAAAACTTCACGTACTCCCCACTCTTTACTACCACTCTCCAAATCCAATAGATCTTGAACTCGCTTAGCAATAGCTTTACCAGAATCAACCAATAAAACATTCTTACCTAAGACTTGTTGAATCTCAGACTTTATCAATGGGAAATGTGTACATCCTAAAACAGCCACATCAATTGTGTTGATCATCGGTTGAAGGATTTGCTGTAGCTCTTGAAGGTTAATCGCTTCTCCTCGGAGTTTCTCTTCAGCCATGTCCACCAGCCGAGTCGAACCTAAAAGTTCAACCCTTTTATTACTTGAGAAGTTTTTGATGAGCTCGTGTGTGTATTCACGAGTAATCGTTGCGGGAGTAGCAATAAGACCCACCGCTTTATTGGCAAGTAAGGATGCAGGCTTAATTGCTGGAACAACGCCGACAATAGGAATAAGGTTATTAGAACGGAGTGTAGGTAAGACAATCGTACTTGCGGTATTACAGGCTATCACTACGATATCAATCGCGTGGCTATCCACAAAACTGGTTACGATACTTTGAACTCGACGAATGAGCACTTGCTGGTCAAGCTCACCATATGGGTAGGCTTCATTATCGAATACATAGGTATAGTTATGATTCGGTAGTAACTGACTTATCTCTCTATATACAGATAGACCACCCACTCCAGAATCAAAGACTAATATATTTTTCTGTAGACTATTCGACACAACGATTACCTGTAATAAGTTTCGCTGCAATGATACTCCTTCGCTTAGTTTTCGCCAATCCTCACTCTATATAATGCAAGCTTGATAACGTTGATGAACAAAGCGCTCACCTTGCTCTACATTTCCTAGCTCTATCTTGAGCTTACCTTTAAAGCATGGCGCTGACGTCACTAAGGTGTGGAACTCACCATCTTCGCCACATGGATCGACATGACTCGGTAAGCTGCCTATTAGCTCAAGTGTGTATTCCTTCCCGCAATAGCTCATGTCTAATGCTTCGCTATCGACCGTGACGAGAAAGGTTTCGATTCCTCTGTCTATTATTTCACTCGCAAGTGCCTGACTGCTCTCTCCCATGAGAGGGAACACACACTCCCAACCAGCGGGTTCTATATAGCTTCTTCGATAATCGGCAATGCCATTACAGAACATATCTCCAAACGCGACTGCGTCGATTGATAAGCCAGAACCTTTAAGTGCGGAGACAATGGTACTTTGATAAATCTCGTTACTTGGAAACACTTCAGGAAGTTCAATCGTTACTAATGGTAAACCTACCAGTTTAGCCTGCATGGCAACCACATCAATCGAAGTCACTTGGAAAGGGACCTCATCACCAACGTAAGTAGTATAGAGAGCAACAACTTCATATTCGGAGCTTTCAAGTAGACGCTCCAACGTTAATGTCGAGTCTTTACCTGACGACCAACTTATGACGACTTTCTTTTTCATTGATATACCCAATAAGAAAAACCGCCCGGGGGCGGTTTAGGTGTAAATTAGAATTGGTAAGCTACGTTCAAGTAGTAAGCACGCTCTGCGGCTGGGTACCCTAGAGCCGTTTCGTAGTCTTCATCAAGTAAGTTATCAACACGAGCACTGATCGTAGTGTTCTCATTAGCATAATAGCTAACAGCAGTGTCAACCAATGAATAAGATGGGAGAGTTACATCACTATATGGCCATGTCCCGTAATCAACATCAGGTCGCTTACCTACATATTGATAGCTTATAGACCAATCGACAACGTCAAATGCCACCAATGCATTCCACTTATACAGTTCTTTTGCTCGTCGCTGCAGCTGTTTACCATCATCACCTTCTGCATCTTTATAATCAGCACTCAACTGGTGTTGCACAATACCCGTATCAAACTCGGCAGTCAGCTCTATACCTTGAATATGCGTCTCACCATCAACGTTGATGTACTTATATGTTGTTGGGTGGTAATCGATTAGATTGGTGATCTTGTAATCGTATCCAGTTAATGTCCAATATACGTCTTTCACTAGACCATAGAAGCCCACCTCAATCGCATCAGACTCTTCTGGCTTAAGATCTTGAGTTCCGTAAGACGGATCATACTGTTGGTAAAGGTTTGGAGCTTTAAAAGCTGTACCGTATGAAGCTTTCATACCAAATTCTGGAATAAATTGATAACCAGCCCCGACGTTATATGTCGTTTCTGTACCAAATTCTTCATTGTCATCGACTCTTGCACTTGCTTCTAAAGTTGCAGAATCAACAGTGACTGAAGATAGGCCGAATACTGCCAAGTTAGAACGGTCGAATGTTTTATTCGCATTCTTATCTACATATGACTCATCGCGCCAATCAACGCCACCAGCTAACACAACATTCTTGTTTAATTTATAGCTATTAATCCACTGAACATTGCTTTGTTCTAATTCGTCTTGAGTTCCAGATGTTTTGCTTTCACCAAATTGATAGTTCCAAGAATCTTGGCTTTGTACTGTAGCTTGCATCTCAGAGCGTAATTGGCTGCCTTGATAAGTACCACCAATCGACACTGATAAATCGTCTTTTTCAGACTCCATATAACTGCGTGTACTATATGTATTGTCATACAGGGAAATATTCTCATAGGCACGAACATTACCAAATACACTGAATTCTTCATTCAACTTGTGGGTATAACCAATCAAACCATTCAACGTTTCGAAGCCATGGCGGTCGCCATCATTTAAGCCAGGTACGGGCTTAACATTGTAGCCTTCATCGCTTTCATGACTAATAGCAAGGTTTAACTGACCATTTTCAGAAGTCGCAACGCCGGATGCTAGACTAAGTTCTTGATAATCTAAGCTACCCAAACCAGCACTCAATGTTGTTGATTCATCCGTCGCACGAGCAATCGTAATAATGTTGATTACACCACCAATTGCTTCAGAACCATATAAAGAAGCTCGAGCTCCTCTTACATACTCGATCCTCTGAACATAACTCAATGGGATTTGGTTGAAATCGACTGCACCTTTTGCTGCACGAGCAAAACGAACACCATCAACTAAAACGAGGACTTGATCAGAACTTGTTCCGCGAACAAATATAGAAGCGAGCTGTCCTCTACCACCATTTTGAGTAATCTGGATCCCTGTTAATCTTCTCAACACATCTGGGATTGTTTTAGCTTGTGTTCTTTGAAAATCTTGGCGAGTGACAACTTCAACATCAGTTAATGTCGCCGTGGCAGACTGCTCAAAACGGTTAGCCGTAACCACCATGGTTTCGTCAGCAGATGCTTCTTGGGCGTGTAAATTGGAGATAGGTGAAAGTAGCGATGCTACAGCAACCGCTAAAAGGGATTTGTTCATGTTGTGATCCTAAATCGCGTAAAGTCCTACCAAACCACATTGTATGGCTTAGCCGCTGGCAGGTATTCGGACTCAAGAGCACAACCTTTTGGTTTACCTCATATTCGACTTCCCACAAAACGCTATTTGCAGTGTCTATGAATATTCGTTCTCTTTTACCGCTGCGCGTCAGTTCTGGATTCACACCAGATTCCCTCTTCAGCCATCTATACATCCAAATGGCACCAGCTTGCGGGAGATAGTATTAATCTATGAATCATTTGTCTAGTCTAAGATAGTTATAAGCTATAGTTTTCATGGTCGATTTACACTGAATAGCTCTCAACACTGGACAAGCGTCTGTGATTGAATAAAATCTGCGCTCTTGATTTAAAAGCACGACAGCAAAAAGGCATAACAATGGCGAATTTAGATGTAAACCCGCAACGCTACCAAGAACAACTGACAGAAAAGACCGAACGTCTTACTGAAATGTTCTCACAATACAATGTGCCTGAGCTGGAAGTGTATGAATCACCAGAACAACACTACCGCATGCGTGCTGAGTTCCGCGTGTGGCATGAAGGTGACGATATGTATTACGTCATGTTCAATCAAGAAACCAAAGAAAAATATCGTGTAGACCAGTTCCCTGCAGCTAGCCGTCTTATCAACGACTTAATGCCTCTATTAACAGATGCAATGAAAGAGAACCATTCTCTACGTCACAAGCTATTCCAAGTCGATTTTCTATCTACATTAAGTGGTGAAATCTTAGTATCACTCCTTTACCACCGTCAATTAGGTGAGCAATGGATTCAAGATGCCAAAGCACTTAAACAGAAACTAAACGATGAAGGTTTTAACCTAAACCTTATTGGTCGTGCACGTAAGATGAAAATCGTACTGGATCGCGACTACGTCATTGAAAAGCTAGACGTGAATGGTGATAGCTACATCTACCAACAAGTAGAAAATAGCTTTACTCAGCCAAACGGCAAAGTAGCAGAAAAAATGCTGGAGTGGGCTGTCGACTGTACTCAAGACAGCAAAGGTGACTTACTAGAGCTTTACTGTGGTAACGGTAACTTCTCATTAGCACTGGCACAAAACTTTGAGCGTGTACTTGCAACAGAGCTAGCGAAGCCATCCGTAGAGTCTGCGCAATACAACATTGCGGCCAACAAGATTGATAATGTTCAGATCATTCGTATGTCTGCAGAAGATTTTACTGTAGCAATGGAAGGTAAGCGTGAATTCCGCCGCCTGCAACAAGCAAACATCGATCTGAAGAGCTACAACTGCAACACTATCTTTGTTGATCCACCGCGTTCAGGTATGGATGTTGATACTTGTAAGATGGTGCAAGGCTATGAGCGTATCATGTACATCTCTTGTAACCCTGAGACATTGAAAGAGAACCTAGACATTCTAAGCGAAACACACGACATCACTCGTTTTGCTCTATTTGACCAGTTCCCTTATACGCACCACATGGAAGCCGGTGTATTCCTAGAGCGTAAAGCGTAAATATCGCTCTCTAGGTCGAAGCCAAAGCCAAACAACGGATACAAAAAAACGAGCCAATTGGCTCGTTTTTTTATTTATAATTATAAGTAGGTTTAAGCGGTTTTACCGATAAAGCCTAGCTTCTTACCGACCCAACCGAGAAGCAGCATCGCGACAATAATCGCAAAGAAGTTTGAACCTGCATCAGGGTGTTGAGCTTTAACAAAAGCCGAGTGACCAAATGCACCAACAAAGAAACAAGCTAAACCTACCAGCGGAATATCTTCAGATACTGGATTCGTTAGGTATTCTTGGTAAAGCGCTTGTACAGCCAAAACTAAAGCAATAAGAGGGAAAATAGAGAAGCCCACTTCGCTCATTGTTACCCAAGATAACAATGCATCACCACACACACCTGCAACAACAGCAAGTACGAGTGTCTTTCTTTCAGAACCACGGTTTACAGTATTATTTTCATTCGACATTATTCAATCCCGCCTTTTAATCGGTTACGTTCACGTTCTTTACGATACCAAAAAGCCCCTTTGGCCATCATTCGCAATTGCATGATCAAGCGATCAGCCAATTCATCTCGCTGACGTCGATCTAAATCTAATGCTTCTGCCCCTGAGTTAAAGACCAATATGACGGAAGCTTCAGCTTGAGTAAAAGCTTCATCTCGTGTCATGCCAGTCGTTATCAGATATTCGGTTAACTCAGCAGAGAAGTGCTGTATCTCACGAGCTACCGCTGCACGAAACTCAAATGAAGTTCCTGAACGCTCTCGTAATAACAGTCTGAATACGTTTGGACTGCTTTCAATGAACTCCATAAAGGTTTCAACCGATGTGCGAATCACACTGCCTTCTTTTGCTATACGCTGCCGAGCTTGACGCATTAGTTGGCGTAGTAATAAGCCTCCTTCATCAACCATGGTTAAGCCAAGCTCATCCATATCTTTGAAGTGACGATAAAAGGAAGTCGGTGCTATTCCAGCCTCACGAGCGACTTCTCTCAAGCTTAGGTTGGAAAAACTACGATCGGCGCTAAGTTGGCTAAATGCTGCATCAATTAAGCTGCGACGAGTTTTTTCTTTTTGCTGTGCGCGAATGCCCATTGGTTTCATACTTTATCAATTTCTTCTTTTACAGCCTAAACAGGCATGTCTAAACCTCGGTTTAATATAACGCGAATCACTTATTTATATAAGGCAATCTGGTTATATAAGACACTAAACACGCCTCTTTGTTCACGTACCGAAGTAAATACGTTCGAAGAAAAAATTTCAATATCCACACTGTCATTTGGAGACATACAACATACCAAATATTATTTTTTCGATAACACTGCGTGATCCCACCGACTCTCTGATGCCCTTTTCATGTACCCAAGAACAGAATCAGTTAAAATCTCGCTAAAGCAATGTTAATCAAATATAACAAGGAAGATATCTATGCCGCACTCCAACCACTTTGATGTAATCGTAATTGGTAGTGGCCCCGGAGGAGAAGGGGCAGCGATGGGATTAACCAAAGCCGGGTTGAACGTTGCAATCATTGAAAAAGAGAGCAGTGTTGGTGGTGGTTGTACACACTGGGGAACCATTCCTTCAAAAGCACTTCGCCATGCCGTAAGTCGTATCATTGAATTCAACAGTAATCCGCTGTTTTGTCAGAACAACAAAAGCATTCACTCGACCTTCTCCAATATTTTGGGGCATGCTAAATCAGTCATCGACAAACAGACTCGATTGCGTCAAGGCTTCTACGACCGTAACCAGTGCACATTGGTATTTGGTACGGCGCGTTTTATCGATACTAACACTATCTCAGTCATGCAGAGCGATGGTACTGAAGAACATTACAGCGCAGACAAATTTGTTATCGCAACAGGTTCTCGCCCTTATCAACCAGACAACGTCGACTTTCTGCATGAACGTATCTACGACAGCGACTCGATTCTTTCTCTTAAACACGATCCTCAACACATCATCATCTATGGTGCTGGCGTTATTGGTTGTGAATACGCTTCAATCTTCCGGGGTTTAGGCGTGAAAACCGATCTTATTAATACTCGAGATCGCCTGCTGTCATTCTTAGACAATGAAACCTCGGATGCTCTGTCTTATCACTTCTGGAACAGCGGCGTTGTTATTCGTAACGATGAGACCTTTGAGAAAATTGAAGGCACTGATGACGGTGTAATCATTCACCTAGAGTCAGGTAAGAAAATGCGTGCTGACTGTCTACTGTATGCCAATGGCCGAACGGGTAATACTGACAAGCTGAATCTTGGTGCCGTTGGCTTAGAAGCGGACTCTCGAGGACAAGTCTCAGTCAACAGCAACTACCAAACCAGTGTTGAACATGTTTACGCTGTCGGTGATGTGATTGGTTATCCTAGCCTAGCAAGTGCTGCTTATGACCAAGGTCGATTCGTGGCCCAAGCCGTGGTGAAAGGTGAAGCAGAACGACACCTTATCGAAGATATCCCAACAGGTATCTACACCATTCCTGAGATCAGCTCTGTCGGAAAAACAGAACAAGAGCTTACCGCGGCTAAAGTACCTTATGAAGTGGGACGATCTTCATTCAAGCACTTAGCTCGTGCTCAAATCGCAGGTAAAGATATTGGTAGCTTGAAGATACTTTTCCATCGTGAAACTAAAGAGATTTTAGGTATCCACGTGTTTGGTGAGCGTGCTGCTGAGATCATCCACATCGGTCAGGCGATCATGGAACAGAAAGGTGAAGCAAATACCATCGAGTACTTTGTGAATACGACCTTCAACTATCCAACAATGGCCGAAGCTTATCGCGTCGCAGCGCTTAACGGACTTAACCGTTTATTCTAAACAAAGAACCAAAAGGACTATTTGACCACCTGTAGGCCAAATACATAAACAGCAAGCCATGAGCTTGCTGTTTTCATTTAAACCACTGAATTATATAGTCATGTTAGTATTTAGATCATGATGTTCTAAATGCCATCTTACCTGCACAGCTTCTATTTATCGCTCCCTGAACTAATCTATCTAAGGCTATCTAAGCTAAGCGAGAAACTCTCCTTTCTTCCACTGAGAAACAAATAAAACACCAAGACCAATGCCACGCATCGCCATAAAGCTCAGCATCGCTAGCCACAGCGCGTGGTTCTCTAAACCTGATGCTAAGTAAAAAATCGCAAAAAAACTACAGGTCGCAACAAACATACTATTGCGCATATCCTTACCTTTCGTCGCTCCCACAAAAATACCATCCAATAAGAAGCACCACATCGAAACCAACGGCATTGCAATCAACCATGGCAGATAAACCTCAGCCTGACTCTTAACTTCTGGGATTGTGGTGATCATATTAATCAAACTAGACCCAGCAATCGCGAACACTATGGTCAGTACCAAACAAATATTGAAACTCCAAAAGAAAGTACCTATCAAAGACTGATTTAACTCATCTTTATCTTTCGCACCAATAGCCTTACCCACCATAGCTTCCATTGCGTAGGCAAAGCCATCCATCCCATAAGAGATAATCATCAGAAAACTCATCAACACCGCATTGGCTGCTACCACATCATCACCAAAACTTGCCCCTTGGAAGGTCATAAAAGTGAAAGTCGCTTGCAGACACAGCGAACGCAGAAAGATATCGCGATTCAGTTTTACGAAACGACTCAAACCTTGACTGGTTTTCTTAAGCAGATCCCATGGCGATGGTAACTGCTTCTTTGCCCAGATTCGGCAAACACAAACCAAGCCAAACGTTAGGCCGGCATAATCAGCGATCACCGACGCCAGCGCCGCGCCTTCAACTTGCCAACCTAGGCCAAGAACAAACACGATATCCAAAACGATATTGGTGATATTGGTAATAATCACCATCCACATTGGCGCTTTAGCATTTTGGGTTCCGAGCAACCAACCTAAAATGACAAAATTAGTCAGCGCAGCAGGCGCACTCCATGCTCGAATTGAGAAATACTGTTGACCATAATGTTTAACTTGATCACTAGCACTACTCAGAGAGAAAACCGTATCCGCAACAAAACTGTGTAAAAGTAAGAAGACACCAGCAAATCCTAAAGCCATAGTCACGCCTTGCACGAAGACCAAGCCGAGCTGCTTGCTATCATTCGCACCGTAAGATTGCGCGGCTAATCCCGTCGTCGACATTCGTAGGAAACCAAGTAACCAAAAAGTCACACTGATCATCGTGCCACCTAACGCCACACCACCTAAATACCAAGAATGCTGAAGATGACCGATAACCGCAGCATCGACTAAGCCGAGTAGAGGAACCGTAATATTGGAAAGAACCATAGGGATCGCAAGTAATAGCACTTTTTTGTGCATCGCCTGATTAGATAAGGTTTGAAAAATAGTTTGGGGGTTGAATAACTTCACGAGCACCTCTTCGATTAGAGGCGATAGTTTAACCTAGTGAGTATGCTTACACTATGCTGCTCGCTTTTACTTATGTCGCGCGTTTGCTGAACTACCTATTTGATAGAGTAAGTAATCTTGCATTACCATTTCACGAGCACCAATTGTGGAGTTAGACGTTTTTTTAACTGAGAAATCTTACACAGTAATCGCTGCCACAATTTCCAACGATTGCATTGCTGTTCTAATGGTGAAAATGACTTAACCCATTGCGCCCAAGGTAGCCAATTAAGAACACTGTCTATCGGAGAAGATAAGCCATGTGCATATTTTCCAGAACCGAGCTTTTGTCCCAGAGCGCTAGAGCTTTTATCTCCAGCTAACACTAAACACGCATGTGCGTGGGTAAAGTAACGACTAAGCGACTGAATAAAGTGTGCCGTCTGTTGTTCATTGCAGTCAAGCAAAGCATGTTCACACACCACCATCACCGAGGCTTGCTCTGGAATGTTAAGTTCATCCAACCAAGTAAGATCATCAACGGAACCACACTCTAAACGATAGCGTTCATTTTTGTGGAACAGGCGTTGTCGCCAAACTAGGTTCTCGGTTACATCCAGTTCAACCCAATGACAGCGACCATTATCTAAGCGGTAGAAACGGGTATCGAGACCGGCCCCAACATTGATAATCCACGCGTCTGGGTTATGAGATAGAAACTGTTGAACTTGAGAGTCACAAAGTTGAGTCAATGTGGCATAGAGAAGTTGTTGTTGGTCGAGTTCGCCAGTAAGACATTCTGGTGCCAATTGGCAACGCTTACAGGCTTGTGCTGCAATAGGGTCATAAACTAGACCGTCATCGGCAAGGCTTTCACGACTGCGAAACCAAAGGTGTTGAACGAGATTGGTCGGAACTTGAAATTCTTGATGTGCAGACCCTAGATAAGAAGAAGCCTTTTGATCAGAGGAGCGCGGCTTACTAACAAGCGGCTTCATTTGAGGTTTGGTTGGGTTTGGCATCATCATCTTCCTTGTATCTCGACAAAGAAGATGATAATGAATATCAATTACAATAACAAGTTATTGAGAATAAATATCAATAAGCGGTTTGTACTGACTACATCCAATCGGTATTTCGAATAATACCAACCGCAAGTCCTTCGATAGACAAGTGTTGAGATTCTAGATCAACATGAATAGGAGAAAAGTCTTTATTTTCAGCATGTAACAGAACCGTTGAACTTTTTCGTTCTAGACGTTTTACTGTTACATCATCGTCGACACGAGCTACGACAACCTGACCATCACGTACATCTTGTGTTTTATGAACAGCCAGTAAATCACCATCCATAATACCGATATCTTTCATACTTTCGCCATTTACACGAAGTAAGAAGTCAGCTTGCGGTTTAAACATACCTGGGTCAACTTGGTAATGCATTTCTACATGCTCTTGAGCCAAAATAGGCTCACCAGCGGCAACCTGACCGATTAATGGTAAACCTTGCTCTTCATTCGCTGCATCTTCAAGCAAAATACGAATACCACGAGACGCACCCGGGATAATCTCAATCGCTTCTTTACGAGCAAGAGCTTTTAAATGTTCTTCTGCAGCGTTAGCAGAACGGAAGCCTAATTCACGCGCAATTTCTGCACGTGTCGGTGGCATACCGAAATCTTCGATCTTACCTTTGATAAGGTCAAAAACTTGTTGTTGGCGGGGCGTTAACGGCTTCATGATTCACCTGTCTTTTTATACAGTTGACTGTGAGTATATCCAGTAACTGGACAAAAGCAAAGCAATTGGTTGTTTTTAGTTCATTTTTAACTAATTACAAAAATAAGATCTCTAACCACACATAACCCGCTAGCGCTAAACAGATGAAAACCGCTGCCGAACCAACATCTTTCGCCATCCCTGATAGCTCATGATGTTCACTACCAATTCGGTCAATGACCGCTTCAATCGCGGTATTTATCAACTCGACAACGAGCACTAATACAACAGCTGAGATCATTAAGATCCGCTCAACCTGGCTTACGTCTAGGTAAAACGCTAATGGGATAAGCACTGCTGCCATAAACACTTCTTGTCGAAATGCGGCCTCGTTTTTAAACGAACTCGTAATGCCTTGCCATGAAAAGCCTGCCGCTTTCACGATACGTTTGAATCCGGTGTTTGATTTTTTAGCCATTTTTAACCCTATACTCAATCAGTTGATGAATGATTTTCCACAAACTTAACGGCAATATGACTATTTCCATTAAAAGGTTAGACCAGTTTCTGGTATTCTTGCATCGATTAAATTTACGCCTAGGCTTATCCCTATTTCACTCATAGGTTTTATCCTTTTCATCATAGAAATAGAGATACGCTTAAGCACATTGAAATAACTATTGAGGCAGTGAACCTATATGTCTTCTGGACAATCTTTTTCACGTTCATTAATGAAGCTACCTTTATCCATTTTGGTAAAAGGCACATCAATCCCTTCGAACCCTGTTGAGGATTTGAACATTGATTTAGGCAAACCGATTGTATACGCCTTACCGTTTCGCTCAAGTGTCGACCTTCTGACACTACAAAAGCATGCGTTGGAATTAGGTTTACCCGATCCTTTAAGCAAACTTGAAATAAGTGGCAAATCACTGCAACGCTACGTTTTTATCTCTTCTCGCAAAACACTGCTTCAAGACGATGATTATGTACCCAGCTCTTCTATTGAGGTTTTCTCGGAGCTGCTTTCATTGCATGCTGAAGACTCTGAGCTCGATGTTCAAGTTATCCCTGCTACTGTGTTGTGGGGACGTAAACCTGGTAAAGAGAATAACCAAAAACCTTACCTACAAGCAATGAACGGCTTAGAAAAGTCAAAAGCAGTATTACTAGCAGGTCGTGACTGTTTAGTTCGCTTTAGCCCTGTGGTTTCTTTACGTTACATGGCCAACTCACACGGTACCGACAGCACCATCGCACACAAACTGGCACGCGTGGCACGTATTCACTTCTCACGCCAAAAGCTAGCTGCATCAGGGCCTAACCTACCAAGTCGCCAAGCTCTTTTTGACCGCCTACTAAAATCTGAAGCGATTAAGAAAGCGATTGAAGACGAAGCTCAAGCAAAGAACATCTCTATCGAGAAAGCGAGCAAAGAAGCTCAAGACATCATGGACGAGATTGCTGCGAACTTCTCTTACTCGCTAATCAAGCGTGGTGAAAAGATTCTTGGTTGGCTATGGAATAAATTGTATCAAGGCCTGCATATAAGCAACGCTTCAACAGTTCGTAAGCTGGCTCAAGATGGTCATGAAATTGTTTATGTGCCTTGTCACCGCAGCCACATGGATTACTTACTGCTTTCTTATGTGCTTTATCACGAAGGTATGGTTCCTCCACATATCGCTGCGGGTATCAACCTGAACTTCTTCCCTGCCGGTCCGATTTTCCGTCATGGCGGTGCGTTCTTTATTCGTCGTAGTTTCAAAGGCAACAAGCTGTACTCGACTATTTTCCGTGAATACCTAGCAGAACTGTTCGCTAAAGGTTACTCAGTAGAATACTTCAGTGAAGGGGGTCGCTCTCGTACCGGTCGTCTGCTGCAAGCCAAAACCGGCATGCTAGCGATGACCATTCAAGCGATGCTACGCGGTATGAACCGCCCGGTTACTTTGGTTCCGGTTTACATCGGCTACGAGCATGTGATGGAAGTGGCAACTTACGCGAAAGAACTTCGTGGTAAACGCAAAGAGAAAGAGAACGCGAGCCTTGTAATTCGTACTCTGCGTAAACTGCGTAACTTTGGCAAAGGTTATGTGAACTTCGGTGAGCCTATTCAGCTGAACCAATACCTGAACGAGCACGCACCAGAGTGGACCAAAGACATCGACCCAATGGGAACCAGCAAGCCACAATGGATGAATCCAGTGGTTAATGACCTGGCAACCAAAATGATGACGCACATTAACGATGCCGCGGCGACTAACGCACTGACTCTTTGTGCAACGGCACTATTGGCTTCAAGACAGCGTGCATTGTCCCGTGACTCTTTGGTTTCTCAGATCAACTGTTACCTGTCTCTGCTTAAGAACGTACCTTACTCTGATACATTTACGGTACCAAAAGACAGCGCTGAAGATCTGGTAAAACACGCTGAATCGCTGAACAAGTTCCTAATTGAATCAGACTCAATGGGTGACATCATCTCGCTAGACCGTCACCAGTCGATTCTGATGACTTACTACCGTAATAACATCATTCATTTGTTTGCTCTACCATCGTTAATCGCTCAAATGACCATTCGTCAGCGCGGTTTATCAATTGAAGCTATTCAAAAGAATGTTGCAGCCATTTACCCGTTCTTGAAGAAAGAGCTGTTCTTAAGCTACGACGAATCACAGCTTGAAGGCGTAGTCGCAAACATTATTGATGAACTAGTAAGCCAAGGCATGATTGTTGTGTCTGACAATGAAGTGACGATCAACCAATCGAACAGCCAAGCTCTTATGCTGTTAGGCCGTACGATTTCAGAGACGCTACAGCGCTACTCTATTGCTCTAAATTTGTTGGCAGAGAATCCTGAACTGGATAAGTCTGATCTTGAGCAGAAGAGCCAAGACATCGCACAGCGCCTTGGTCGACTGCATGGTATCAATGCTCCAGAGTTCTTCGACAAAGGCGTATTTGCCTCGATGTTCGCAACGTTGAAGCAGCAACAATATCTAGATAACGACGGTAACTGTGATTTAGAGAAAACTCAGCAATTTGCTAAGCTTCTTCACTCGATGCTTTACCCTGAAGTTCGCCTGACGATTCAAGAGAGCATTCACCAAGCAGAGTAGTCTCTTTTCAATACTTAGCTTCAATACTTAGTTGTAATAGCTAGATTGAGCACGATCAGAAAAGGCACCCAATGGGTGCCTTTTTATTTGGCTTTTTCTTTAGCGAAAACTGATACTTACCAGAAGGTAATGAACAAACCGACCGTGACTGCCATTCCAACATAGTTATTATTTAGGAAAGCTTGAAAGCATAAATCTCGATCACGGTGGCGCATCAAATGTTGTTGGTACACGAACAAGCTTCCTGCCGCCAATAACGCCCAGTAGAAGGTATCGCCCAATTGATACTGCATGCCCAATACAATCAACATCGCTAGTGTCACTAGCTGCAAGAAACCCACAATAAGCTTATCAAAGCGCCCGAATAAAATAGCCGTCGATTTAATGCCGATCTTCAGATCGTCATCTCGATCGACCATCGCGTATTGAGTGTCGTAAGCGATCGTCCACAATGCGTTAATTGCAAAAATGAACCAAACAACACCTGGTAATTCGTTAGTTTGCGCCGCCCACGCCATTGGGATTGCCCAACTAAAAGCTAAGCCGAGGAACAATTGTGGAAGGTGTGTAAAACGCTTCATAAAAGGATAAATGAACGCTAAACCAACTCCGATAAAAGAGAGCTTAATCGTCAATGAGTTCATGGTAAGTACTAGTAAGAATGAAACCACTGCCAACACTAAAAAGAGCAGTATCGCTTCCTTACTGGAAACCAAACCTGACGGTAATGGACGTTGCTTAGTGCGCTTTACATGACCATCGACTTTGCGATCCGCAAAATCATTGATCACACAGCCAGCCGAACGCATTAACACCACGCCTAGAACGAAAACAACCAAGACATCAAAGTCCGGCATACCTTGCGCGGCGATAATCAGCGACCACAAAGTTGGCCAAAGGAGTAATAAGGTACCAATCGGGCGATTCATTCGCGTTAATTGCCAGTACGCTTTCGCTTTGGTGGCAAGCATTTACACACTCTCCTTAGAGTAAATGGGTGATGTTGGTAAAAATAGTTCGGCTACAAGCATCGGTTTATGATTCATCCATAATCGAGAGCGACGCGCGAGTAATCGCTCATCACCTGCGATAACCCAACCGACTTGCAACGCATCTCGTTCTACATTCTCAGCACTAAAAACGGTTAACCCCAGCGGGACGTTACCTTGTTGAGAAAGGTCGGAGTGCTGATGATCCTCTAATGTGACTCGAGGAATTAAGGTTCGACCTAACACCCACGGTTCATCATCACCCTTTAAGATTACTTTACGGAGTAAGCAATCATACGATGATAAAAGATGTTCCTCGTCTTGTTGCAGCATTGAGCGTTCTACAACTTGATTGTGAAGCAGCTCAACAGACAGGTGCTGACAACACTCCCCCAACTTGCGGGAAAGAGAACCTTGCTCCATAAGCCACTCTTGGGTGGTTTTATTAGGAAAATCAAATGTTTCTGTACTTTGCCAATCTACATTCATTAACGAATTAAGATACAGCGATATTGGCTGATTCATACTAGTATTCAATAGGTGACTTTACACGTACAATAAAGCTTCAACTTTCGAACAAAATTAAAGCGTTCTTCGAATTGTAAACGTATTTAGATTTAGACCGCTCATTGTAACAAGACTAATGCGTTTCGAATATCGCGAATAAACTAAAGAAAAGTCACAAATATGCACAAACGTTATGTAGCCCAAATATTTCTTGCGATTACCCTACTCTTTTCAGCATCAAGTTTTGCTGAAGAAGAGTCGACACCCAAATTAGCCTACTTCACGCTAGAGCCTGACCTGACCACCAATTTTTACACTAAAGGTAAAAAACTGGGCTACATTCAGGTACGCCTCGATATCATGGTCGCGAATAGTAATGACTTGGCAGCTATTGAACACCACCAACCGCTGATTCGAGATGCGGTGATTGAATTACTTGGCAAACAAAACGAAGAAACCATTAAATCTTTGTCCGGTCGTGAAGATTTGAGAAAAACCTTAGTTGAACATCTCAACAAGGTTTTACTTCCTGAAACAGGAAAAACCCTTATTGCTGACTTGTTGTTTACTAAGTACCTTTATCAGTGATATCAGTCCAACACGATTCCCAATAAAAAAGCGGCTGATAGCCGCTTTTTTATATCTATAATTTATCTACTTACTATGAGGCATGAGTTAACTTGTTGCAGAGCGAGGTGCTTTCATTGAATCAATTAAACCAATAATTAAACCCGCTACCAAACCAGCTAAATGCGCGGTGTTTGCGATAGCCATGAACGGCTGCATATACCCAAGTACTAACCACACCAACATAAAGCCAACAATTTGTCTTGGGATACCCAAACCAAGTTGAGGAGCTTTCACACTAATCACCCATAAATAACCTACCAACGCATACACTACACCAGACAAACCACCAAAGTTTGCACCTTCAACCCAATACTGCCCAGCACCTGAAAGCGCTGAAGATACAGCAAAAATTTGAAGTAACTTGAGACTGCCTAGCTTTTTCTCGATATCTCCACCTAACTGCCACCACCACAAGATATTAAATGCGATGTGCATGACCGAGAAATGCAATACAGCATGGCTCAACCAACGCCACAGTTGCCATTGTTGTCCATCAACTGCCGGAAAATGTAAGGCATTGAAAATAGCCTGACCAAAACCAATTTGCTGCAGCGCAAAAATAACCACACACACTAACATCAGGCTAAGCGTCACAGGGCCCGCTTTAGCTTTTATCATGCCCATGAAGCTCGGTGTGTGATAATGAAAGTTGCTCTTTCTGGTCTCAGCCATATCCCAAGACGCAGCTTGATAACGTTTATGATTGGGTTCAGCAAGAAAACGATTCAGCTCTGCCTCAGTTTCAACCTGATATTGATCGTCGATCAGCCAAAGAGCAAAGCGCCCTTCTCCCTCTGGAGACATTTGAATAGGGATCTGACGAGAAGCCATATAATCAATAAATGCTTGAGCAAGACGAGGATTATCTAACACCATCAGTCTAATCATTATTACTTCCTATTCATGCTATGAGAGATGCTTAAAGCGGTTCCAATGTTAAAGGTTGTTAACCGGCGATTACCGGAAGTTCAGCACGATGCCAAGCTTCGAAACCACCATCAACACTATATACCTCTTCAAAGCCTTGATTCACTAAATATTGTGCTGCTCCTTGGCTACTAATGCCGTGGTAACACATCACCAAGACAGGCTGTTCGAACTCTACCTCATCCATAAACGTCACCATCGTATCATTGGTGAGGTGATAAGCTGTTTTTGAGTGAGCAACCGCGAAAGATTGCGGGTCACGTATATCGACAAGTCTGGCTTCACCTTGTTCTATGAGGGCTTGAGCGCTTTTAACATCGATATGTTTAAACTGGTCCATGACTTTCTCTTTTATGCTGATTTACTTTGCTGCCATTGTAACCTATCCCAAGGCTAACAATCACATCCACTTAATAAGGTTATCCACCAGCGATCACTTTTACACCGTTTGTGGATAAATCTGTGGATTGCGTGAATAAAGTGCTTTTTTAAAAATAGATCCACAACATGTAGTGATGATCCTGATCTAACTGTGGGTGTTATGAAAAATATCCCCACATCAAAAACCCTCACAAAGCCTTACTACACCCTGCTTTTAGACAGCTGACGAATAAACTTCTCACAGAGTTATCCACAAAATCATTTTGCAAATTTCGATCGCAAAAATTGCGAAATCGATCCAAAACAAAAAGGCCGAGATCTCTCGATCTCGGCCTTTTTAAAATTCAGCTTATTTTATCGCTTCTGGCTTACTTGCTTTTAGAAGTCACCAACAGCTTGTTTCAACTTCTTCATCGCATTCTTTTCTAACTGACGAACACGTTCAGCAGAAATACTGTAAGTATCGGCTAAATCTTGAAGTGTCGATTTGTTATCATCCAACCAACGTGAGCGCACAATGTGCTGACTGCGTTCGTCTAAGCTTGCAAGCGCTAACCCTAGACGATTGTTGGTATGTGATTCCCAGTTTGCTGCTTCAACCGTCTCAGCGACGTCTGATGCTTTATCTTCAAGATAGTAAACCGGAGCAGTATAAGCAGAACCACCGTCATCGTCGTCCATAGGCGCTTCAAACGTTGCATCTTGAGCCGCTAAGCGAGATTCCATTTCACGAACCTCTGAAGGCTCAACACCTAGTTCACGAGCAACAGTTTCTACTTCACCATTATTGAACCAACCTAAACGCTTTTTAGATTTGCGCAGATTAAAGAACAATTTGCGTTGTGCTTTCGTCGTTGCGATCTTAACGATACGCCAGTTACGTAGCACGTACTCATGGATCTCAGCTTTAATCCAGTGAACAGCAAAAGAGACTAGACGAACACCAACTTCTGGATTGAAGCGCTTAACAGCCTTCATTAAGCCGATGTTACCTTCTTGGACAAGGTCAGCCATTGGTAACCCGTAGCCAGAGTAGCCTCTTGCAACGTGCACCACGAAACGTAGGTGGGAAAGGATCAAGCCTTTTGCAGCATCGATCTCACCTTTGTAATGTAATCGCTCTGCCAGTCCACGTTCCTCTTCAGGCGTCAGCATTGGGTAACTGTTCGCTGAGCGGATATAGCTATCTAAACTATCTTGTGTGACTAAAGCCATTTGATACGCTTTGTTTGCCATTCGGTTCCTCATCAATCTCTGATCTGGAGTAATACATCTATTAAAACCCAACAATCTTGAACCTAAAATGAACAGGTTTCAAGGAGGGGGAAGTAATTATGCATAATCAATTCATCTATACAAGGCAAAAACTGGTTAAGAAGTGCCTATTTTTCGTCTAAATATGACTCTATTCACCTAAACTGGTTCAATTTCTTTTAGGTGACGCTGTGCAGAAAGCTTCGCAGCCACACTGCCAAGCAAGGTTCCAACGATCAAAAGCAGTAAAGATTCATCCCAACTCAGGCCAATTAATCTGAAGTGACTATCATAAAGCTGAGCCAAGTCATCTACCGCACTGTTAAGCAATACGGTAATCAAAGCCGTCATCACCCAAGCACTAATCGAACCTAACACACCAAACCACATCCCAGCATAAAGGTATGGTCGAAGAATGAAACTGTCGGTTGCACCAATCAGCTTCATGGTTTGAATTTCTTCTTTGTGCGCCAACACATTAAATCTTAATGTATTGCCGATAATCAAAAACACCGCACCCAACATCAACACCGTTAAGGTAATAACGATGACCGCCGCTAATGCTTTGATAGCATCTAATCTGGCTAACCAATCTTCATCTAAACGAACATCGGTCACTAACTCTTGTTTTTTAACTGTACTCGCTAGCTCTTTGATTAAGATATCGCTGTGTACACTTGGTGTAATAACCAAAACACCTGGCAATGAATAATCGTCTAAGATAGTCAGGGCATCCTCAAAACCAGAATATTGGCTTAGATCGGCAAGCCCTTGTTGCGGTGAAATGTATTCCACCAGCTCAACTTGATCCCAGCTTTCTATTTCATCTTTAAGCACCATTACTCGTGGTTCAGGAATGCCATCTTCTACATAAGCACTAATCTGTGACGGGCTTGTGACATCTTGAGCCACCTCGCCAACGTTTTTACCCAGTAAATACAAACAAGCCGGCATTGCCAGAGCCATTGAGATAACCGCAAGCGTTAGCAAATTACCCAATGGGCGTTGCCACATTTGCGAGAAAGAGGATTTGGCTTGTTTCCAATGAACAACAAAAAAAACGTCACTTGAAGCGCGGTTTGCAGCTCGGTTGGATTGAGGTTTTTTGATACGCTTATTCGCGGCCATAGTCTTCGACCTCACTCAAAAAGCCTTGGTTTAATTCAAGATGACGATATTGAGGGCGAGTGTTCACTAACCCGATATCGTGTGTTGCTAGGATAATAGTGACGCCCGCGCGGTTAAACTCTTCAAAAAGTCGCAACACGCGGTTAGATAATTCAGGATCGAGGTTACCAGTTGGTTCATCCGCTAACAGCAAAGTGGGACGGTTCACCACAGCGCGCGCAATACCTACTCGCTGCTGTTCACCACCAGACAACTGATTTGGCAGGCAACGCGCTTTATCGAGTAAACCGGTTTTATCCAACGCAGCACTCACTCGACGTTTTATTTCATTTTCAGAAATAGACTCAATGCGCATAGGCAGAGCGACGTTATCGAAGATCGAGCGATCCATCAGCAGGCGATGATCTTGAAAAACAATTCCGATATTGCGGCGTAAAAAAGGGATGTCTTTAGCTGGAATACGAGTGATATCGTGATCGTTGAACCAAACACGACCATCGGTCGGACGCTCAATAGCACAGATCAACTTCAGCAAGGTACTTTTACCAGCTCCAGAGTGACCACCCAAAAAAGCCATCTCTCCACGTTTAAGATGAAAATCCACTTTTTGGAGCGCTTGTCGCCCACCTCGGTAGGCTTTACTCACTTGCTGAAATTTGATCACCGAAAATTCCTCTTACGATCACTCATATCAAATTTAAAAACGGTAGCAGGTTAAGGATAAACCACTTTGCTACGCGCGTTACTCTTCGCGACTAAATAGTGCTTCAATAAAGTCTTTTGACTCAAACGGACGCAGGTCATCAATGCCTTCACCCACACCGATGTAGCGGATTGGAATCTGGAACTGGTCCGCGATTGAGAAAATCACACCACCTTTTGCAGTGCCATCTAGCTTAGTTAGTGTAATACCCGTTACTGGTGCAACTTCACTGAACAGCTTCGCTTGGCTTATCGCGTTCTGACCAGTACCGGCATCTAGTGTTAGCATGATTTCATGGGGAGCAGAATCATCAATCTTCTTCATTACACGAACAATCTTGCGTAGCTCTTCCATCAAGTTGCTCTTGTTCTGCAAACGACCCGCAGTATCTGCAATCACAACATCGACACCACGAGCTTTCGCCGCTTCAATCGCATCGTAAATAACAGACGCACTGTCAGCACCGGTATGTTGAGCGATAACGGGAACATCATTGCGCTGACCCCAAACTTGAAGTTGCTCAACGGCTGCTGCACGGAAGGTATCACCTGCAGCAAGCATCACTTTCTTGCCTTCACCTTGGAACTGTTTAGCCAGTTTACCGATAGTGGTTGTTTTACCTACACCGTTCACACCGACCATTAAGATAACGTAAGGTGTTTTGGTGGTATCTACAACTAATGGCTGTTCTACTTGGCTTAGAATATCGGCCATCTCTTCTTTGAGCAGACCATATAGAGCTTCGCCATCTTTTAAGTCATTGCGAGATGCTTTTTCTGTCAGGTTTTCAATGATCTTAACAGTGGTATTCATGCCCACATCGGCAATCAAAAGTTGCTCTTCTAACTCTTCAAACAGATCTTCATCGATTTGCTTACCTTTGAATAAACCAAAGAAGCCAGCACCAATATTTGCTTTGGTGCGACTAAGACTGCGCTTAAGACGTGCAAAAAAGCTTTCTGTCGGCTTTTCTTGTACTTCTTCAATCTTAGCTGCAGGAATAATAACCTGTTCTGCTTCTGCTTCTGCTTCTGCTTCTGCTAAGACAGGCTGTTGCTCTTCTTGGTTTTGTTCAAGCTCTTGCTCTGTTTCAGTAGGCTTAGATTCAACTGCCGTAGTTGCCTCTAGTTCAGGCTCGGCTTGTTCAACCTCGACTTGTGATTCAACTTCAGTCTGCTCTTCAACGCTTTCTACGTTCGCTTCATTCTGAGTTTTTGGGCTTTGTTCTTCTTCACCAAAACCAAGCCACGATAATAATCCGCGCTTCTTTTTTTCCGTCATCAGAGGAGTTTCCTAGATCTACTAATTAACTGCATTGACTTAATGCACGTCGACTCTTTGCTATTGTTATACAATACAAGCTTGTACAAACGAATAGTAAAGAAAAATGACAAAGCAGTGATAAGTTTGCTTTTAGCTTGATACACTTTGTCATTGCAAATTTATTTAATATTCGAACCCACTTAAATTGGGCTCGGTATAGTATCACTTTATTAGCGGTCAAAAAATCTATGGTAAGACGTCGCCAGCAAAACACATCACAAAAAAAGCCATCCGGAGGCTTTGTTCGAATTATTAGTGGCTCATGGAGAGGCAGAAAACTGCCTGTTCATGATTTAGAAGGCTTACGCCCAACCATTGATCGAGTAAAAGAAACACTCTTTAACTGGGTAGCACAAGATATCCCACACTCGACCTGTTTGGATGTATTTGCCGGTTCTGGTGGTCTAGGTTTTGAAGCAGCTTCTCGCCAAGCAAAAATGGTAACGCTGTTGGAAATGAATCAAAAGGCCGCAAAGCAGCTTGCTGATAACGCTAAAGAGCTCAAAGCAGACAACATCAACGTGGTAAACACCGATGCGATCTCTTTTCTCAAAAAGCCAGGTACCCCCTACGATATGGTCTTTCTTGATCCTCCGTTTCGCAAAGGCTTATTAGCAGAAACTGTACAACTACTTGAGAGTAATGGTTGGCTTACAGACAATGCCATTATTTACGTTGAAACAGAGAAAGAACTGAAGCTCGAGGCTATGCCAGAAAACTGGGAATTACATCGCGATAAGACCACTGGCCAGTCTAGCTACCGACTGTTTAATCGAACCACTGAAGAATAGGAGTTATTGAATGAAGTTCTTACTTCCACTAGCAAAAATAGCCATCGCCTTTGTTTGGTTTATCTTAATCGTAAATATTTTCTACCCATTCCCGGGTAATGCTGCGATTGCGCTTTATATCATGACAGCATTCTTGTTCTTCATGCACGGCCTACAGATGCTAATCTTTATCGGTGCTTTCGGCGATAAGATCGAAATGTCACGCTGGGAGAAGTGGTCAATATTGATTTTCGGAGTCTTTGCCCTCCTCGATATCCGACGCAAACACATGATGTAGTCGAGCTAGAGCCTAGATATACAAGCTTCAGTACACAGTACTCGATGCAGAAAGCCTAGTTACGAGAAAAATAAATACAAAAACGCCGCTCATTTGAGTGGCGTTTTTTATTGTTCGAGAAGAAATTGAATGATAAGAAAATGCTAAGACATGTAGCTTTTCACACCATCTAAGAACATTTGAGTCGACAGCATAACCAACAATAAGCCCATTAGACGCTCTATCGCCTTCAGACCTCGCTCTCCCAAAATACGCAGGAAGAATCCATTAAACATAAGAATGAAAAACGTCACGCCCCACGCAAGTAACACTGACAGAGATAATTCAAACATATTGTCAGGGTTTTGAGTCGCCAGAAGAATAAGGGCAGCGATAACTGATGGGCCAGCAATCATTGGAATAGCCATAGGCACGATAAACGGCTCTTCACCCGCGGCTAGGCCTGTGATGCTGCCTGCACTTGGGAAGATCATCTTAATAGCAATAATAAATAAAATGATACCGCCAGAAATACTCAGAGTTTCAGGCTGTACGTGCAAGAAGTTCATGATGCTCTGACCAGCAAACAAGAACAACAGCAGGATAATCAGCGCAAACATCAGTTCACGAACGAGAACAATACGACGACGCTTCGGATCGATGTGCTTAAGGATAGAAAGCACGATTGGCAGGTTGCCAAGCGGATCCATAATGAGAAACAGCATGGTCGCTGCAGATAAGATTTCCATAAATTGGTCTCGAAAAGCGAAGTTGCGCGGAGTATAGCAGCCTCAACATTGATTTTCGAACACAGTAACAAACGGGTCAGTTTGCACCGTTAAGAGAGGGTTTACGGAGATAAGTGGCACGGGAATAAATATAGGAGTGGAGTCGAAAGCATCTAAAAGTAAAAAGGCTTTGAAAATCAAAAGTGACTAATCACTAATCACTAATCACTAATCACTAATCACTAATCACTAATCACTAATCACTAATCACTAAAGATCAATGATTACATACACGCTCGCGATTGGTGCAAAACTTACCATCAACAATTACGACCTTTTCCATCTTCAGGAAAAACTTCAACAGGGCATCCAAATCAAGATCATCTAGCTTACAAGTATGAAAGCGAGCTTCTGTGCCATATGTTTGAGCAAGCTCTTGTGTCAGTTCTTCGCGAGTCAGTGGCTTTTCACTAAGCAGGTTTAAAACATTGTGTGCGTGAATTTCGGTCGTCATAACTCAATCTCATGTTTAATGAATTAAGCGTAGAGTACCGATTTTCCACAACGCTGCTTTGATGTAGCTCAGAATTGAGAGAGCTCTACCCTAAATGGTAAGAGACGCCACGATAAGTGCATGTGCAAACAAGTAACTACCCGTCACCCAAAAATAAGCGCCTTTGATTGGGCTACGGTAACAATTCAGAGCATAGGCCAACGCAGAAAGCAGCAGCACACTACAGCCAGCAAAGCCCACTGCATGTGACAGTTGAGGGTCAAGCAACCAAACCTCACCAGAAGCCCATGCAAGCTGAATAAGCACCATCCCCATGATAACAACAGGAAAGACGAGTTTGTCTAAACGAGGCAGTAATAAGAAGAAAGCTACGATGCATGCCGCTAACAACAGCGCGAACAGCCACCAGACCATATCTCCTGACAACTGTAACCAAAAGGCTTTGCTGTAACAGAGTTGAGCAACCAAAAAGCAAACAAAATGCAGAGAGCGTTTTTGAGTAAGGGTATGAAGAACATCTGCGATCGCAGAAATAGCCAACCCAGCGACTACCCAATAGGTAAAATCAGCAACGACAGACTGAGTTAATGCAATTGTTGCCAATAATACAAAGGTAAATACCTTATACGATAAGGCCTGACCGATATGTCCATGCTTCTTGCCTATTATTACTCCGATACCAGACAAGGAAACCGCTAACCAACTCCACATACCATTTGCCCTATTGCTTTAAAACGTCGCCAGTCTAGGCACACGAGTGTTGATGTAAAGCCTAAGCCCTTCAAAGTTGGATCTTGATTACGCTTCCACTAAAAAAGCACCTCTTTACACTCAAGCGATAGGAATTCCCTTAGCTCTCATTGTTATTTGTTTAAAACTAGAACACTCCCAAGCAAAACCTCTTGAAAGTACCACTCCAATGCTTCAGCTTGCCATTCCAACAATTCTAGTCTATCTAAACTATCGAAAACGACCAATAAATGGAAAAAAACAAAGTGGGAAATATAAATTACAAATAATTTAAACCAATAAAAACAAAAACTTAAAACCAAAACACAAAGGTAAAACGAATAACAAAAAGGCCAGACAATGCTAGCCCTTTAAAGTAAGTAATTTGTTTTGATTTTTCGCCTATTTGTCAGTTTCACCCCATATCTATGTAAAAATTATCACCAAAAACTTGGTAAAAAATCAAAAACACAACCAAAAACAACCTGAAGACACTCAACCCCTATTAATACAGTTTAACAACTTTTAACAATATCAATTAAGCAAATCAACTCATTAAAAACAACAACTTAAGAAAAATAAGAACAAACATAAACCACAACGAACAAAATAGAAACACATCATAAAATGCAGTTAAACACAGCCATACAAGCAAAAATCAAGTAGTTTTCTGTTACTTTTAAGGCTTTCGAAAGTAATTATTGACCTAAAGCCATAAGTAGTGCTATTCTTTGAAACATAGCGAGAGACAACCAAATTTAGGAGTAGTGTTATGATTTCATCTTCGCAAAGACAAGGACTTGTAATGATCGCGGTAGTTGTAGGTCTTATGACACTACCGATGATGTACTAAGCAAGTTACAGATAAAAAAAGGGACGCCATGAGCGTCCCTTTTTTTGTTTAATTTTTTCACTTCGAAAACAGATGCAGTGTTAATACATCCCAATTCGCATAATAGAAGCCAGCTGCAGCCAAAGTCATCACCATCATGAGCAAGATCGCGACTCGCCAGATAAAACGGCCGCTACGTGGCGTCAGTTCTTTCTCACAGTCGTTACACATCATGATAAATTGATGCTGATCTTCCAACTGAGCATCATGTTCATTCACTACTTTGTTACGACACGTTGCGATATAACGCAACTTGATTACCATATCGTGCGGTAGCCTTTCTTCACAGCTTGTCACAAGCTCGTGCAATCCTTCGCCTTCAGCGTGATATTGAAGTCTCAATAATTTTTCTATATTGCGAGTTCTTGTCACTACTTTTTCAATATCGGTCATCTTGGCCCTCCCACTCCACACTATAATTCTAGTCGAGCATTTCCTTATATTTATACAAAACTACTACTATTTACTTTAGAAAGAGACAATAAATAACAATGCTTTATCCCAAACAAGCCATTAAATGTGATATCAGCCGAAAAATAATCAGCTTGCCTTACAACAGTTCACGAATAACGGCTTTAAACACATATCCCTATAGCCCGAAAGACTAGAATAACCATCACGACTACATGGAGGTTATATGCCTAATTCACTCTTTTTTGCCATATTTGCACTCGTCGCTCTAGCGGTTTGGGTATTTCTTGGTTTCTACCGAAAGCATATGCAAGGCGAGAACGCACCAGAAAAAAAAGTGAACGTTACAATATTAGATAAACAATCTATAGACCTTCCTGACGCAGAGCCAGGCCAGGAAGATCAAGAGTACTGGATTTACGTTCAGCGAGGTGTGGTTGGTCCGAAACGAGAATTTCAGGTCGGTATCCACTACTTCCACGCGCTTAACCCTGGAGACAAAGGAGCCTTAACCTATCAGGGCGACAAATTTTTGCACTTTGCATTGAAGCGCTAATCATCAGTCACCTTAACTCCACACCAATAATCTAGTACCCACCGTCAGTACCTAATAGCCTTAGCACTAATCGCTAAGGCAATAACCAACTTGTTTTCTCTGACTTAGCGACCAGCCAACTCATCCATAAAGCGCCAGCACCACTGATTATGATCCATAACGGAATAACCCAAGCAGGATGACCTTGGTACCAACCGAACTCTTTCATTGGCCACAAGAAGATAGGGTGCAGGAGGTAAATACCTAAACTGTGCTTACTGATAAAGCCAACCACTTGATTACTTTTCTCAGACAAACCTTCACCATAGTAACGGCACACCATGAACACCATGCTCGCTGCCAATACGGTATTCAGCGTTTTATAAGATAACCAACGCCCGACCGTATACTCTTCAGCAATCAAACTCGCATCAACCACCATATAAACAGTCGTTAGCAACGCGAGCCCGCCAAGTAAAACACTCACACCGACAGTCATCTTGTTAAGTGGAACGATTTTATACAACAGATACCCTAAAGGTAGATACCCGGTGTACAACCACAATTCGTGGCTCCATGGCCCATCTATTTTGAGTAAGAACAACAAGGTGGTAAATAGCCACACCGTGGTGAAACCGTAGACCGCTTTATCTCCATACTTTCTGACCATGATCTGTAAGAAAGGAATCACAAAATAGAGTGGAATGAAGTAATAGAAGAAGCCCAAGTGGTAATAGGTATAGTGGTGATAGCTATTGAGCAGCACATCCCAACTAACATCAGCATCAAAGCCCATCACAGACCAACCAGAAAGGTAGGTGTAGAAAAGCGACCAGACAATAAAAGGTATTAACACCTTACCCAGTCGACGCTTAAGGTAATACTTGGCATCAAATGGGCGTTGATCGCTCAGCATCAATGCGCCAGTAATCAAAATAAACACGGGTACCGCCCAGCGACTAAAGCCATTGACCGTGATAGCCGTCAGCCATTCTCCGAAAGGAATGGTACCCAGCTCATTACGATATGGGGCCAGAACATGAATCGCGATAACTGCTACGGCCGCGACACATCGTGCTAAATCAAAAAAGAGAATTCGCTGCTTCATGTAAACGCCTGATTAATATTCAATCATTCTACTATAGCAATAAAAAAGCTGACCGGAATAAATACCAAGTCAGCTTACTGTTAAAGGAGAGGCTTATCGCGAATTTAGCCTATGCAGAAGAAACTTGTGTCACCTTAGGCAAGCGAAGAGAGATCACCGTCGTTATCGCTAAAAACGCGAAGGATACCCACAAACACGCAGACAAACCGGCCATTTGAAATACTAACCCTGATAGAATTGTACCAATCAAACGGCCCATTGCATTCGCCATGTAATAGAAACCGACATCAAGAGACACACCATCACCTTTCGCATAACTCACAATTAAGTATGAGTGCAATGATGAATTCACCGCGAAGATGGCACCAAACACCATCAAACCACCGATGATGACTAACTCTGGTTGCCAACCGATCTGTACCGCGTAAGCAATACCGGCAGTCACGATAGCCAACGCACCCGCCCATAATAGCGCCGCATGCCCATCTGGCACCTTGCCTTGAGCTTTACCAGTAATCTTAGGTGCGATGCCCTGTACAAAGCCATAAGCGATGGTCCAAGCCGCTAAGAAGCCACCTACCCATGAGTGGTCCCAGCCAAACACGCTACCTAGATAGATCGGCAGAGCAATCACAAACCACACGTCACGGGCACCGAATAGGAACATACGAGCCGCAGACAAGATGTTGATGGATTCAGATTTAGAGAAAATCTGCTTAAACTTGGGCTTGGTTTTCGCTTTACCCATGTCCGCTTCCAAGCTCATCAAACTTCCGATGAACACCAATGTCAGCACAGCAGCCATCGCAAGCACTGCGTATTGGAAACCAATCGTCGAAAGCAGCAAACCACCAATAAAAAATCCTGCACCTTTCAATGCATTCTTAGAGCCGGTTAGAATCGCAATCCATTTATAAAGCGCACCTTGCTGTTCATCAGGGACTAAGGTTTTGATTGAGCTCTTGGCACTCATCTTATTAAGATCTTTGGCGATACCAGACAACGCCTGAGCGGCCATCACCCAAGGAATTGTCAACATTGCGCTTGGCACGGCGAGCATACCCAAGGCGACGACTTGCATACCCAATCCGATGTTCATGGTCTTATTGAGACCAAGACGCGCCCCTAACCAGCCACCGATTAGGTTGGTCACCACACCAAAGAATTCATAGAAAAGGAACAGTGAGGCGATCTCTAACGAACTGTAGCCAAGGTCATAGAAATACAAGACCACCAGCATACGAAGTGCACCATCAGTAATGGTGAAGTTCCAGTAGTTAAATGTCACCAACATGTATTGGCGAACACTCTTACTTAGATTTGAAAACATAACAGCTATCTCTGCAATCTAAACAAAAAGAGCTTTTGGATCATGATAAGTTCAACACTCCAGATACCAAAAGCTCCTTGTATAACAACAATGGCTTATTAGCTGTTCGCTACGCCACTAATGTATTCAACCTGAATAGGCTTAGTAAATGCGCCCGGGCGAAGTGATTGTACTTCTTGAACAATCTTGCTCAGCTCCCAGCTCTTCTCTAATAGCAGGTGTGCAGCCAGCAAGCCAGTACGCCCAGAACCGCCCATGCAATGCATCGCAACCTTGCCGCCGTTATCCACTACTTGGTGTAGTGCAGGGCTAGCCGCCTGCCATTTCGCAGCAAAATCAGCACCCGGGGCACAGTCGTCTTCAATCTCGATTTGGAACCATTGCATGCCTAGTGCTTGCGCTTTCTCGCCTAGCTCAGATACGTTCTTGCTCGCCAGTTCTTCACTGTCTAGAGCCGTCACAATCGCTTCTACACCTTGCGCTTTAAGTTGTGCTAGAGATGCACCTAAGTCAGCATCTTTGGTGCCTGGGCACGGAGTAAGTACTAATGCACCAGTTTCTAAATCTAGTTGCCATGTTGGATGTGTCATTGTGTATTCTCTTAAATTCTTATAGAACCAATACTCAAAATAATTGGAGTTGCAGCTAGGCAACCTTTTCCCTAAAAAGGAATGAAGTTCAGCCCTATGAGCATAGGGGCTCCATGTGATTAGGGTGAACTTACGCAGTTAACAACGCTGCAGCTTCAAATATGAAGAGTATTATGCAAGACCAACAGTACGAACTAGCTCAGCAGTACGTGTTGCGTAGCCCATCTCGTTGTCGTACCAAGCGTAAATCTTAACCATGCGCTTACCCACTAACATGGTTGATAGTGCATCCACGATGGTTGAGCGTTGGTCACCTTTGTAATCAATAGAAACCAATGGACGCTCTTCAAAACCAAGAATGCCTTTAAGTTCATTCTCAGACGCTTCTTTCAGCATCGCGTTAACTTCTTCGGCTGTGGTGTCTTGCTTCACTTCAAAGATGATGTCTGTCAGAGAAGCATTCGCTAGTGGTACACGAACCGCGTGGCCGTTGATGCGGTTTTCAAGCTCTGGGAAGATCTCAACAATCGCTTTAGCGCTGCCTGTCGTTGTCGGGATAAGACTCATACCACATGCACGAGCACGACGTAGATCTTTGTGCGGCGCATCTAATATAGTTTGTGTATTGGTTAGATCGTGAATAGTGGTAAAGGCTGCGTTCTCGATGCCTAACTTCTCGTTAATCACCTTCACAACAGGCGCAAGACAGTTAGTAGTACAAGATGCCGCAGTCACAATCTTATGTACCGCGGGATCGAAGATAGCGTCATTCACACCAACTACGATGTTGGCGACACCGTCTTCTTTCACTGGAGCCGATACCACAACACGCTTCACGCCTTGCTCTAGGTATTTATTAAGGAAAGAGGTTTTACGGTGAACACCGGTCGCTTCAAGAACAACATCACAACCAGACCAATCAACAGCATCAATATCGCGTTCTTGAGTCGTCTTGATACGCTGTCCGTTGACGATCATCTCATCACCTTCTACATTCACAGCGTGATTCCAGCGACCTTGAACAGAATCGAACTCAAGCAAGTGAGCCAGTGTCGCTGTATCGCCAGCAACATCGTTAATCTGAACAAACTCTAGCTCAGCCCAATCGAATGCTGCACGAAGTGCTAGACGGCCGATACGACCAAAACCATTAATACCTACTTTAACTGTCATTGTGTGTTCTCTCAGTCAGTGGTGAATCTAAAAATATTCAATTAAACGCAACATTGAGGGCGTGAAGTTATTGCTTCTAAACGCTCAATATCTTGCTGGTATTCCGTTTTCAAACAGCTCGATGCGATAAGGTCATCAATTAACTTGAGCATCCAACCGGGTAAATCTTGTGACAGACGATAAAACACCCACTGCCCTTGGCGAACATCCGTCAAAATACCATTTGAGCGCAACTGCGCTAGGTGACGGGAAATCTTTGGCTGACTTTCTTGTAATGCTTGAGTCAACTCACCAACAGAAAGGCATTCATTGCGCACAATCAGCATTAAGCAACGCACTCGTGTTTCATCAGACAGTAATTTAAAAAATTGGTGAGGAAGCATAACTACATACTCATATATGGATGTGCATATATCTTAGTTATAAAAAAACGCACGTCAAGGCGTGCGTTTCAATTGTCATAAAAGTTTAACTAAGATAAATCAAAGCTGATTGGTGACGGTATGGCTCCAGCGTCTAGCTTCAATGAGCTCCGTTTTAACTTGTTCCACGTTCAGTCCAAGTTCAGCGCAATGCTCATCAATCTGTTGCCAATCAGCATGTTCAAAGCTCTCTTCAAGAGCCAATAATATGCCATATGGCCCTTCTCTGCGCAGTAAAGCAACCTTGATGCTTTTACACAAAGGCAGCTGCTCGACTAAGTTCTCTAACGACAAATCGAGCAGTGCATCAAGCAACGAGAACAAACCAATCATAAAGGCCTGCTCAGTGTGCCCTTCAAATGCCTGATAACGAGACATGCGCTGACAAAATTGAGCGCGCTGTAAAGACAAGCCGTACAGCTCTTTTGGCTTCTTGTCAGAGACATAAGACGCCACCGCCAACGAGACAAACATTTTCAGCTTCTCTTGGCCCAGATAAACCAAGGCCTGACGGAATGAAGAAATGGTGACTTCAAGACGAGGTGACATGGTGTTCACAAAGCGCAGTAGCTTATAGGACAAAGCAACATCTTTTGCGACAATGCTTTCGACACGTTGGAAGTCGACGTCCGGCTTACACACCTCTTGAAATAACTCCATGGCAATCACTTGCTCTGGGCTAATGTACTTAGTCTTGATGACTTCGGGCTTACTAAAGAAATACCCTTGAAAGAACTTAAAACCCGCTTCTTTAGCTTGCTTGAACTCTTGCTCGGTTTCGACCCGCTCAGCAAGAAAACTAAACTTCTTACCTTGGTGAGCTTTTACCAAATCACACGCCTCATCCAAACCCATTTGCATAATATCGAGCTTAACAATGTGCGTGTATTTTAGGAAACGTTCCCATTCTTGCATCGAAGTAAAATCGTCTAGGGCGATCATATAACCAGCTTGGTAGAGCTCTTTGACTGCTTCTAATAACTCATCGGTTGGTTTACAGGTTTCTAGGATCTCTACCACCACCTTGTCTTTCGGCAAACTTAAAGGAAGTCGACGAATCAGGCTTTGGTATGGAAAGTTGATAAAGCAGCGCGAAGATGGGATCGAAGGGTTAAGGCCTACCGACAAGAAGTTTTCAACAATAAGGCGATACGTTGCTCTATTTGACTCAATATGCGCTGGGTAGGCATTCCTTTCTCCGTCGCGAAACAACAACTCATAACCGAGCGTGTTTTTGTTACGATTTAAGATCGGTTGTCGAGCAACGTACGTAGCGGTCATTTATTGATAACTCTAATTGGTTTAACTATAACTCTATTGCTTTTATTAAGCTTTGGCGGCAGCCAGTAAAGCCCCGCAGCCCATGAACATACCACCAAATATTTTATTTATCTTACCCATTATGCGATCAGAGCGAATAAAACGTCCCATTTGTGAAGCTAATGAGGTGTAACCCAACATAACAACGCTATCAATGAATACCGTTGTCACACCTAGCACTAGCAGTTGTGGTGCTTGAGGTTGTGTCGGGTCAATAAATTGAGGAAACAGAGCCACCAAAAACACGATAGATTTCGGGTTAGTTAGATTAATAAGCACGGCATTTCTAAGCAACTTACCACTCGATAACGTCGAGCTCTCTTCCGAAGCCACCAAACTAGATTTATCACGCCATTTTTGAATACCAAGCCAAACAAGGTAAACCACACCAACCCATTTAATAATGGTAAACGCCAATGCAGATTTAGCCACTAATGCACCGATACCTGCGCCCACCAGCATAATGTGAAAAGCCAAACCTAGTTGTAGGCCTGCGATCGACGCGAGTGATTTCTTGGTGCCATAACTTAACCCATTGCTGATTGAGTTAACGGTACCTGAGCCAGGAGCCAAACTGAACAATATCGCAGTAACGACATAAGCAAGCCAAACATGAGTATCCATTTGCATTTCCTTACTAGTTCTTTAATCTAACAACATTAGTAGCAATAAAGCTCTCACATGCATCAGTTCAGGTAATTTCCCATGGAAAACCACAGCGACGCCCCGTTTTCTTACACGCAAGAACCTCAATTCGAGCAAGCGATTAAACACCCGATCCCCACCCTTTGGCAACAACGAAAAGATGGGTATCTAACAACATCTGGTAAAAAGAAGCTGTACTGGTGTAGCCTAACCTCACCGATGCACACCAAAGCCATTGTCATTTCAAATGGCCGCATTGAGTGTTGCTTAAAATACCAAGAACTCTTTTATGATTTCTATCAGCAAGGCTATGACGTTTATTCATTTGACCACCAAGGTCAAGGCCAGTCTGAACGTATGGTAACAGACTCTGACATTGGTCACATTCACGAGTTTAATGATTACGCATCAGATATGTCTGACATCATTGCCAGTTTTGACCTAAGCCGATACTCCAATCGATACCTGCTCGCACACTCAATGGGCAGCACCATCGCCACACGCTACTTGCAAATTCATCCAGATCACCCGTTTGACAAGGTCACCCTATGCGCACCAATGTTTGGTATCAATACCGAGTGGTATTTTAAACCTATTGCGATGATCGTCGGACAAGTGTTAACGGCTGTTTACGCCAAACCAACTTACGCTCCGGGCCAACAAGCTTATTATTCAAAGCCTTTTGAGAACAACTTACTCAGCCACAGTAAGGTTCGTTACCAGTGGTTCCGTTGCTTGTATGACGGATCCCCCTCTTTGCAGGTTGGGGGGCCAAGTACTCGCTGGGTTTGGCAAGGGTTAATGGCATCGAAGCAAGCGATACAACAAACTCGTCAAATCAAAATCCCTCTGCTATTGATTCAAGCTGGGGAAGAGAAGATTGTGAGTAACGATGCTCAAGTGAAATTCATCAATAAGCTAAAGAAAACCAACTCAGACTGCCAGTTTAAGGTCATTGAAGATTCTAGGCATGAAGTGTTGTTTGAACAAGATAAATACCGTAACCAAACACTGGATGCCATCAATCAGTTCTTTGCCTAATGGTGGATATTGAGAAGATGCGCATTTAGGTATTTTGGAGCTAAAGAGGAAGAGAAGTAAGTAAGCTTTGCCCTCTTTTCTTACGCAAATTTGGCATACAATTTCTCGGTACAGATATTGTAGTTAAAGAGAATACTAGCGTTGGCTAGTGTCGATTTTGGTTAAGCATTTTGCAATGAGGGTTAAATGACTATTCCTGCACTAAAAGATTCCGTGAAAATTGTTGCCTCCGACTTAGATGGTACGCTTTTGGCTCCCAACCATCAGTTAAGCGATTTTACCAAGCAAACACTCACGAAGTTACACGGACAAGGTTATACCTTTATCTTCGCAACAGGTCGTCACCATGTTGATGTTGCCGGTATTCGCAAACAAACTGGCATTCCGGCTTACATGATTACCTCGAACGGTGCAAGTGTGCATGACCAAGACGACAACTTGATGTATGCCAAAAACCTTCCAGTCGATCTTGTGCAAAGCGTTGTTGATGTTCTCAAACAAGATCCCGAGATTTTTATTCATATCTACATGAACGACGAATGGTTGCTAAATCGTGAAGACGAAACCATGAAAAATTTCCACGATCAAACCGGTTTCACTTACAGATTGTATGATGTCGACAATGCGCCGACCGAAGGCATTGCTAAAATCTTCTGTACTCATCCAAATAAGGAACATGAACACCTCGTTCCATTTGAAGATAAACTCAATGCATTGTTTGGCGAAAAGCTAAATGTCGCGTTCTCAACACCTTGGTGTCTAGAAGTGATGGCTGCAGAAGTGTCTAAAGGCGATGCGCTACAAGCCGTGGCACAGTCCATCGACCTAGAACTTGAGAACTGCATTGCCTTTGGTGATGGCATGAACGATGTCGAATTACTTTCAATGGCCGGCAAAGGTTTAGTAATGGGTACATCACATGAGAAGGTTCTTAAAGCTCTGCCAAATAATGAAGTGATTGGCAGCAACGCCGACGATGCGGTAGCACACTACTTAGAAAAGCACCTGCTTTAATCTAATCTAGCCTAAGACATCTGAATAAATAAAAAGGCAGCCAATGGCTGCCTTTTTTGAACCTTACGCTCAATGCTCCCTCTAACGCTAACAGACGCCAATTCTAGATATGAATGTGGCTATTGATATCTAGCGCAGAAGAGTCTCAAACAGTGTTAACGAGAGCCTAGTGTTTCTTTGCTCAAGATCGCCTGCCACTCTTGCTCTGTAACCGGCATGATCGATAATCGATTGCCCCGTTTAACTAGCGGCATTTCAGCTAACTCAGGCATAGCTTTCAACGTTGCTAAGGGGATCAATCGCTCTGTGACTCGCACGAACTCAACATCCACCATTATCCAACGTGGGTTATCTGGCGAAGATTTGGCATCGTAATAATCGCTCTCTGGATCAAATTGAAAATGATCCGGATAGGCTTCTCTGGTTATTCTAGCGATCCCCGCGACGCCCACTTTTTTACACGATGAATGGTATATCATCACTAGGTCTCCAAGCTTGACGTCATCACGCATTATATTTCGAGCTTGATAATTGCGTACACCCTCCCAACAAGAGGTTTTCTGCACTCTCAGAGTCTGAATAGAAAAGGTGTCGGGTTCTGTTTTAAATAACCAATATGCCATAATAAATCCAATTAATGGTTGCTCCGAGGAAGATATAACATGAAGGTAATGAAAAACCCAGTGACATGGCTAGCCGCGTTTGCTTTGCAAGGTTGTGTTACGGCACCAGATACGCCACAACAACCCGAATTACCACCAGCAACCTTGGATGAGCCTCTTAGCATTCAACCACAAACCTTCATCATGCGTGGTCAGGTAGTGGTTGGCCACGAAAGCCGAACCTTCACGCCTTGCGGTAGCCAACAACAATACTGGTTAGACTTATCACCAGAGCTAGCGCTAGAAGCTCAAGGGTTATCAACCAGACCTTACCAAGCTTTATACGGTGAGCTGATTGGTCATCTCACCGTACCAAGTCAAACGGGTTACAATGCAGACTTCACGGCACGTTTCGTGGTTGACCAAGTAAATATTCTAACCTCAGAGAACCCTGATCGCTGCGGCCAACCATTGCGTTCAACGAGAGTATTCGGCAATGAACCATTCTGGTCAGCAACCTTCGATAAAGACCAACTCAAATACGCTCAGATGGGCGAAGAGCCACTACACCTCAATATAGAATCAAGCCGTACCACAACAAGCCGTCGTGATTACCATTTAGAAGGCAAAACAGCACAAGGCGAACTCAACCTCAAGAAAGAGACCTGCAGCGATGGCATGAGCGACTCTATCTACGGGTGGGAAGCCAAACTCAACCTTAATGACAACAACTACAGTGGCTGTGCGACGGTATCTAATCAAGATCCAACACTGAACTGGAGTGGGCTGTACTTCGCAAGTTCAACGCAGAACACTGGGTTCTCTATCAACCTTGAACTCAACGATGACCACAGCGCTGTGACCACTTACTCGTACAGCAATGGTGACCCTTCGATTGTTGAACAAGGCTTCTGGCAACAGCTAAGTCAAAACCAGGTGCAGGTTGTGATGACTCGCCATCAACAACAGTATTTAATCTCAGAGCGCATCTTCACACTCGATGACGGCAAGCTGATCGCTAAAAAAGAAAAAGTGGGCAACGTTGTCTACCCGATTGCCAATGGCGGTCTGGTGCTATTCGAAGCTAAGAATGCACAAGCGCAAGTAAACACCACCGCTAACGTTGATCTAACCGCAAAGCAGGTGAACTCCAGCGATCAACTTGATCAAAAAGTCGACCAAGCGATCCGTGAGTATTTTAAGATCAACAACAGCTCACCTGATGATACCAAGTACCGCTGGTTAACCTACGACTTAAATGGCGATGGTAAGGAAGAACTGTTTGCCCAGCTCGATTGGTGTGGCTCTGGTGGCTGTACACTGCTTATTTTTGAAAATCATCAAGATAACTGGCGCTTCAATAGTCGAGTGACATTGGTTAAGGGCGACATACGCTTAGGTAAATCACAAAACCACGGTTGGCAAGATCTGATCTTCAATGTCAGCGGCGGCGGTGCAACACCTGCCAAGCACACTTTGTCTTATTCTGGTGTTAGCTACCCGCTCAACCCAAGCGTAGCTCCAATTGCAGATGATGCTGATATCAGCGATGTGGTTTTGTTTGCTGATGGTATCTCACCAGTAAAAAGCGGAGTTAAGTTATAAAGATGGGTAATCAACAAGCTTGCTCCAGTTGTGGGTTCACTCACCAATGCATTTGCCATTTGATACCGAGTATTGAGAGCCAAACCGATCTCGTGCTACTCACTCATGAGAATGAACTGTCGCGAGACACCAACACCGGAAAGCTGCTTCAACAATCTCTTCAACAATGTCAGTCCTTCGTTTGGCAACGAAAAACACCACCAGCTGAGCTAATGGCACTACTTGAAGATAAAACACGACAGCCTTTTCTATTGTTTCCAAGTGATACAAGTATCGAATGCCAGCAAGCTGTGATGACTAAAGCCATGAGTCGAAAGCCGCTATTCATTATTTTGGATGGGACATGGCAGGAAGCGAAGAAAATGCTCAACAAGAGTATTTGGTTACAATCGATTCCACAGGTTCACCTCAACATTACCAGTGAATCCTCGTACACTCTGCGCCGCAACCAAGACAGTGGTCACTTGTGTACCTGTGAGGTTGGCGTTGAACTGCTCAAGGCATTAGGTGAAGACGAGCAAGCGCAACAGATTGATGGCTACTTCCAACACTATTTAAAAGTATTCCAAGCCGATAAGTGTGGTCACTCACTCAAAGAGATTTAGCCACAACAAGCTCGCACTAAATCAGGCAAACTAATTTTAGGGCGGGACACAGAAACAACAAAGGGTGAGCCAGAAGCTCACCCTTTTCACATCTAACGTTAATCTATTGAACAAGTTGGTGTTTCACGTGAAACGCTCACTCTACTTAGTCATTTAGACGATCCCCTGTCATTCAGAAGACCTAGAGACACCTAAAAGATACACAGGCACTTTAGAACGTACATAACCACTTAAAAGACGTTCAACTCGCTTTATCAAAATAAACGCTTAGGTTCCCCAAAATAGTAACCTTGCAAGTAATCCACCCCCATATCCTCTGCAATTCGACACACTTGTTCATTGTGTACAAATTCCGCCACCGTCTTAGCATTTAAGATCTGACACAGACTGACGAGTTGCTGGGCTATCTTCCTTTGCTTCTTATCTTTATCTATATTGCGAATTAAACTGCCATCAAGCTTTATCACTTGTGGCTCCAGTTTCAATATTTCATCGATGTTCGAATAACCAGAACCAAAGTCATCCACAATAATATTCACCCCAAGATCGCGAAAGTGATTACACACCTCGATCAAGCGACCGTAATCCTGGATTTGCTCGGTTTCCAACACCTCTAAACCAATACGTTGTGGGTGACTGATTTTCTTGATGGCTTGCTCAAGGTGTAAAATGGTTTTCTCATTGCTGAAATCTTGTGGCGCTAAGTTAATTGAGAACGAGTCCGTTCTCTGGCTCATGAAATCAAAGGTGCGCGTTATCATTTGGCGACTTAAACGCGTATAGAGGTGAGTACCCTCAATAATAGGTAAGAACTTACCCGGTGCGATCAGCTGGCCATCTTCTTCGATTCGAACCAAGCACTCGTAGCTTTCTACTTGATGACTATGCGCCGATACAATGGGTTGCGAGCAAGCAACAATATTTTGGTTGAGCACCGCGCGGCTGACACACGATAGCCAACCGAGTTGTTCTTGGCGATGCTTCTCTAATTGGATTAACGCCTTAGCACTCACCAGATGTTTATTTTGACTCACCGCGCTGCGTCGAGCTTCAATCGCTTTCAGTAATAAATCATCAATGGAGGTCGTAGGGAAATCGCGACGACTCGCGACACCTGCGCAGACTGAAACCGAAAGATAATCGATATCAGGTAATCCCATAGGCTCAAAATTCACATGTTCGGTTTGATCTGCAAATTCAGAGAAACGTTGATGAATGTGTTCTTGGCTAGCCCAACTGTCGAAAACCACGGCCCACTCGCCAATACCAATACTATAAAGCTGGCAACTCTCATCAAAGAACTTCAACAGTGCTTTTTGAAGGTATTCACTCAAGTCATGCAAAAGCTTGTCACCGACTCGATAACCATACTTCTCATTGATTTGACCAAAGGTGGTGACCTTCAGCGTTAACAAATGGCTATCAAAACTCATTTTTGACAGTACTTCACGCAACACACTTCGATTGGGTAAACCAGTCCGGCGATCAATTCGGTAGCTTGCCGTCAATGCGGTCGCTTGTTGCTGAATCTTACTGGCCATGCTGTTGTTCATGTCGTCGACATCAAGCAGTGCATTTCGGATCAGTGAAAACAGAGGGGAGATATTTGTCGCCGGTTGTGTGTCTAATGGCAGTACAGCCTTACCTTCACCTTCTCTTATCGCGAGGTAAGTTAAGCTATGATGTAAAATTCGTTGTTGACCATCCTCTTGATGTAGCTCGCCCATACAGTAAACACCATAAGTGTCCGCCAGCTTTTGGAAAACCTCCACCTCTTGGTTGCCATCAATAAAGTCGAGACGAGAAGTACAATTATAGATAAAAAGCTGCTCTGGCTTATGAGAAGCGATCTGTTGAACGCCAAGCCTAATCTGCTCTAAGGTAAGTGAAGGATGGTCATAACAAAACCTGACCTCATCACCCACCTGAAACTGACCACTGAATTCTATCTCTCCGTATTTCGTGACACTGAGTGGTAGGTGAATGTTTTGTTCTTTTGGATCGCCGACCATTAAAGGGAAGTTGTGCAGCTGTTCGAAAGGAACCTCAAGACCATCAGCAAGGTAACGATTATAAAGATCACGAACCGGCATTCCATCCAGTTCAGTTAACAGATTATCTTGAGCACCCGTGACCCGAAAGGTACGACCTATTGGGTTCCACTCAGTGTAATAACCTCTAGTAATGAGAAGCTTTGAGTTATGCAGCGCCACCATCACATAAGCATTTTCATAACAGACACCGTTTAGCATCACCCATCGTCCACTATCAGTAATGGTAGAGGCACCGCCACCAATGGGTAATGAGTATCTCGATTGCTCAAACGCTGCGAACAAGGCTCGGTTATTTATTTGCAAACGATCGGCAAAGCAGATGATGCTTTGAGTTTCGGCATTGCACTCCAGTTGCTCCCACATCGTTCGACTATCAAGTAGTGGTTGATCACTGTATTCCACAACACCACAAGTGTAAGACGTCGTGTCAAAGCGAGTGACAATAAGATAAAGGCCTTGATGTAGGATGACACCCTGGCTGATGTAGTGGTTCGCACTACAACCAATGAGTTTGGCATTAGGGAAAGTCGATTGAATCACTTGGCAGGCAGCCAAAACCGAACCTTTCTCGAAAGAAGAGAACACCTGAATCAGCAGACTTTCATGTTTATGAAAATCTATCTTGTCCAATTCATGTTGGGTTTGTTCTATGTCTTGTATCAGGAGAGAGGTCGACTGCATATTCACATTAATCATTACGTTAATGATTCGTTATTGTGCTTATTATAAATACAGCTTGCACGGAATACTTACGATCGTCATGCGAATAATGTGACATTAGTTAAACATCATTCATTTCAATAAAACAAAGCGTTGAGCAGTGGTTATGCACCGCTCAACAAAGATATCGTATAACAGCCTGACCTTTGTATTTTAAAACAATCGCTTAGGCTCACCAAAGTAATAACCTTGCAGGTAGTCGACACCCATCTGTTCTGCTATCTCACAAACCTGTTGATTATGGACAAATTCAGCGACCGTTTTCGCATTAAACACCTGGCATAAACGAACCAGTTGAGAGGCAATGTTTCTCTGCTTTTCATCTTTATCGATGTTGCGAATCAAACTGCCGTCTAACTTAATAATCTGCGGCTCAAGCTTAATGATTTCATCAATGTTGGAATAGCCAGAGCCAAAATCATCGACAATGATTCTCGCTCCTAATGAACGGAAATGATCACACACCTCAATCATTCGACCGTAATCTTTAATCTGCTCAGATTCTAAAACCTCTAAACCAAGACGAGTCGGATCCTTCATTCTACCAATCGCCGTTTCTAAAATTTCGAGCGTTTTGTCGCTGAGTAAGTCTTGAGGTGAAAGGTTGATAGAAAAAGAATCTTGCTTGTCAGCCATATAACCGATGGTGTTCTTAATCATGTGTCGACTTAGGCGAGTATATAAATGGGTATCCGCAATAATGGGTAAAAACTTTCCTGGCGGGACAATGGAGCCATCAGCTTCCATAATTCGCACTAAGCACTCTTGCCCAATTTTCTCATGTGTCCCTGACGCCACAATCGGCTGCGAGTAGGTGATGATGTTTTGATCTAAGATTGCTCGGCTTACACAACTCAACCAACCCAGTTGTTCTTTGCGATCCTCTTCACTGACCTGAATATCTTTGGCGTTAGTAATATGAGTATTGTTACGAACTCCATAACGTCGCGCTTCAATGGCTTTAAGCAATATCTCGTCACCATTGTCTGATAAGAAATCACAGCGACTAGCAAAACCACCGCACAAGGAAACCGAGAGGTAATCAATATCCGCAAGTCCATAGGGTTCAAAATTGATGTGTTCAATGTCATCTGCAAACTCAACAAATCGTTGCTCGATTTGTTCGTTACCAATATTCGCATTAAAAATAATGGCCCACTCACCCACACCAATACTAAAGAGTTCAACTTTAGTGGGTGATTCCTTAATGAAACGAGGTTGTAGCCGGTCGATAAAGTGGTTAGAAAGATCGAGTAATAGTTGATCTCCCACTTGGTAACCATATTTCTCATTCACTTGATGGAAGTTTGTTAGTTTTAACGTCAGCAAATGTTCTGTTGTCAGTATGGTATTGAGACGTTCCTTCAATACAATTCGATTAGGTAAACCGGTACGAGAGTCAATTCGGTAGCTCTCTGTCAAACGCCGAGTTTGTTGATGGAGCTTTTTCTCCATCTGCGTATTCATGCTATCCAAATCAGCAACAGCGTTTCTCACAAGATTAAGCAGTGGTGATACCGTTGAACCACAATTAAAGTCGTCACAGCGAAACTCATCAATCTCGTCAGACTCTCTCATAGCAATATAAGTCAAGCTATGATGGAGGATGTCTTGGCGGTCTTCATTTCGGTATAACTCACCCATGCAGTATGCACCACACGTGTTCACGATCCCTTCAAATGGCTTCAGCTCAAGTTTACTGTCGATAAACTCGAGTCGAGATACGCAGTTATAAATAATCACTGATTCAGGCTGATGCATAGCAAGCATCTCAGCACCATGACGAACTTTTTCCGCAGTCAAAGACGGGTGGTTATAACAAAACTGCGCTTCTTCTCCGATATGCCAAGGGCTATCAAACTCGATACTGCCATCATCATTGATACGCAGTGGTGTCGAGATCCCCTTCTTTCTGCCAAGTTCTCGATAGAGCGGAAAGCTCATCAATTGACTAAAGGGAAGGTCCTTTCCATCGGCAAGGTAATGTTTGAATACTTCGATAGCCGGCTTATCATTCAGCGCATATAAGCGATTCCCCTTGGCGCTAGTAACTCTTAGCTTCATCCCAATCGGGTTCCACTCAGAATAAGCATCTGACCAAACTTTTAATTTAGGGTTGGTCAAAGCGACGGCGACACAAGCGTGCTGATAGATCTTTTCGTTGTGCATCACCCAGCGGCCAAATTCATTCTCATGACACAACCCACCAGCAACAGGCAAGGCGTAAGGTAGATTTTCAAAGGCGCTATAGATTGGGTAATCACGACCGTCAACCTGATCGCACAAGCTGATCACGGTTTTAGTATCTTGAGATAGGTCTAACTGGGCAGCCAACGCTTGGCTGTCATGATTGGGGCTGCCCGAAAAAGGCTGAACGGCAGTGGACAACCGTGTTTCATTAAACTCACTGATAATGATTAAAGTACATGCGCTCTCAAGGCAATTATCACAGATAACATGACGAGCACTTTGGCCAATTAGTGTCACACTGTTTAAACGCTTAAGGGCGATACTCGCGATTCCACGGGCTACATCAGAAGATTGAGCGGAAAAGAGTTGGATAAGATATTGCTTGTTGTCACACCACTCTCGCTGATCAAATTGAGATTTAAATAACTCCTCAGTATTTGCGAGAAATGTAAATGTTTGCATGCCAACCCTTGTTCAAAATCGAGTAAAGTGAGAACCCGCAACCACTGCTATGATTGAAATAAATCGATAAAAGTATTCGCCAATTATCCTAGCCTAAACAGGCATTTAATTACGACCAATGTAACAATTCAATATCATAAATGCGACATAATAGCTTACCGTAGCCATTAAATTAGTCGCATAAGATCGCTAAGTTGGTCTATTTCAACATCAGGTAACACACTTGCCTTCGAAGATAGGTATAAATTGGAACCAATGTCATTAAACCAGCAGGCTTGGAAGCCATTTCGCTTGGCACCATAGACGTCAGTTCTGAGATGGTCGCCAACATGAAGAATGTTCTCAGCATCGCATTCTAAGTACTGTTGAGCTTTATCAAACATATCAGGGTGAGGTTTTGCCTTGCCGTCAGGGCCGGCTTTTAGGATTAACTGAAAGTACTGGCCTAAGCCAATTTGATGAGGGTCCACGTTACCATTAGTAATAGCAACTAGCGGAATACGCTGGCTAAGCTCAGCCATCACTCGATGCGTTTCTTGAGGAACGTCAACTTGGTTACGCAGCCATAGCGCATGATTTATTCCTTCACGAGCAGCGAGTTCAGCTTGGTTCTGAGAATACCCTAACCGTAGCAAGCCACATCTAATCTGGGTTTCACGCCAGACGGTGACATCATGCTTCAAATCTGGATTTTCAGAGGCGACTTGTTGTTTAACGTCTTGCCACTCTTCTAGCGATAAAGATGCCGACACAGGGTGCTTTTGGTAAAGCCACTGCGCCATCTCTTTCTCTACCTTCATAATCACAGGCCAGTTGTCATACAAGGTGTCATCCAAGTCAAAGGTCATGGCTTTGATGGGCTTTAACCCTCGATAAATTCGCATAGTAAACCCTTTAATCTAATCTTTATTCTTCTTACGTGCTCTTGGGTGAGCTTGATCGTAAGCTTGTGCTAAGTGTTGAAAGTCCAAGTGGGTGTAAATTTGGGTGGTTGAGATGTTTTCATGCCCAAGTAATTCTTGGACAGCTCTCAGATTTTGGCTCGACTCTAGGACATGTGTAGCAAATGAGTGGCGAAGTTTATGTGGGCTTATATGGCTCGCAACAGATTGCTTCTTACCCCACTCTTCCATGCGCTTTTGCACGCTGCGATGTGATATACGGGTTCCTAGCTTAGAGACAAACAGAGCGTTTTCACCTGGTGAAGCTAAGTCACCTCGCACTTTTAACCACTTATCAACCCACTCTTTGGCCAAACCAGAAAACGGGGCTTTGCGTTCTTTATCGCCTTTACCAATCACTCGAATTTCGCCTTGCCGAGCCAACACATCTCTCAGGTTGATACCGACCAGTTCGGCCAGTCGCAAACCAGCACCGTACATAACCTCCATCATCGCTCGGTCACGAATCGACAATGGGTCATCCTCATTCACATCGAGCAATTGACCCACTTCATCGACATCGAGGTTTTTAGGCAAAGGACGCTGTTTACGAGGTGCAGAGACACCTTTGGCTGGATTGGCGGTCATTTCGCCACGCAACACAAGGAAATCAAAGAAACTGCGCAGTGAAGATAAGCGCGTTGCAATACTGCTCGCCTTCATTCCCTCACGCATGCCTTTGCTGGCAAGTTGTCTGACCCACGCCGCATCGACTTGACCCCAGTCTTTCAATCCTAGCGTGACTAGATGACCGGCCATGGTTTCAAGTTGTTGTTTGTAATTACGTTGGGTGTGTAGGCTGAGTCCCTTCTCGCTTCGGAGATATTCATAGAAGCGAGAAAGTGGTGTTTGAAGGCTATTAGGAAGAGGTGTTTTGGGCTCTAGGCTCATTATTTATCTGCCAAGGTAAGGTGTCCGCCAAATGAGCCACTACCAGCGCTAAATGGCGTAAAAAGAGCGTGTCCATATGGGGTTGAAAATGTCCGCCATCTTCACTAGAAAAGGCGAGCAAGCCCAATGGAGACTGCTTAGCAAGCGGTAGTACTACATAAGAGCCTAGTTCTGGAACTTGAAAATCACCAAACAAATCGTGTCTGTCTGCTTTTCTCAAACGACCCAAATAAGCATCTTTGCCATTAAAATGGTTGAGCGAAAACTTCGAATAGCGCTCTTCATTGAGCAGATAAAAACCTGGTCGCGAGAGGAGTCGCACATGAGCCTTAAGCCCTAGGTCTAACGCTTTTTGTTCAACCGCTTTAATAACCTGCACAAAGTCACTGCATTTCAATACTTGAGCTTGCAGATCCATAAACTCATAGAAGGTTTTATCGTTATTCGCCGCCAACGACATCAAGCCAGTAATTTCTTCTTCTAGCTCTTCGATTCTATGACGTTGACGTTTAAGCTGAACCTCAACCAGAGAAACAGCGCCTTGCTCAACATTATTAATAGCAAGGCGATCAACCAGATTTTTCCTGTCTTGAAAAAAATCTGGGTTATCACGTAAATATTCCGCGACCACTTCTGCAGTGAGTGTGTCGGCTTCAACGTAAGACAAAACCTATCCTTTATTTTTTATGAATCGATTTGTTATAAATCGTTGTTAGCAAGAAAGTTGGCCATCAAACACATGCGTTGCTGGGCCTGTCATAAACAGCGGCTTACCTGGGCCTTGCCAGCTAATCTGTAGATCACCACCTGGTAGACGAACTTTTACATTCTCAGCAAGTAAGCCTTGATTGATACCGACAGCAACGGCGCCACATGCACCGCTACCACATGCCTGAGTTTCACCTGCCCCACGTTCGTAAACACGTAAGCGAACTTCATCACGACTGATTACTTGCATAAAGCCAGCGTTCACTCGTTCAGGAAAACGCTCATGCGATTCTAGAAGTGGGCCTAAGGTCTCCACATCAGCAGTATCGACGTCATCAACAACGGTAACCACATGCGGGTTACCCATGCTTACGGCACCGCAGAACAAGGTGTGTACATCCGTTCTCAGGATATACGTCTTCTCTGGCTGCTTTGCCTTGAATGGAATTTTGCTTGGTTCGAACTCAGGAATACCCATGTTCACAGTGATCTGGTCATTGTCTTCAATCTTGAGAACCATTTTTCCTTTCTTGGTGCTCACATTGATGCTGTACTTATTCGTTAAGCCTTTCATGCGAACGAATCGTGCAAAACAACGAGCACCATTACCACACTGCTCCACTTCACTGCCATCCGCATTGAATATGCGGTAATGGAAATCAGTTTCTGGATCATAGGGAGCCTCAACCACAAGTAGCTGATCAAAGCCCACACCAGTGTGACGATCCGCCAAACGACGGATCAAATCTGGAGAAAAGAAAATATTTTGAGTAATGCAGTCCACGACCATGAAATCATTGCCCAAACCATGCATTTTAGAAAAGTGGAAGTGCATAACGCTTAAAATTACTCCGGAAGAATGTTTTCAAGTTCCCACAGACTCGTAAGCTCTTCACGCTGACGAACCAAGTGAGTTTTATCGCCATCAACCATCACTTCAGCCGCACGCGAACGAGTGTTGTAGTTAGATGACATAGCGAAGCCATAAGCACCTGCTGAGCGAACGGCCAGTAGATCGCCTTCTTCAAGAACAAGGTCACGATCTTTACCTAAGAAGTCACCCGTCTCACAGATAGGGCCAACCAAGTCGTAAGTCACAGCTTCACCCTGACGCGGGCTCACTGGCACAATATCTTGCCAAGCTTGGTAAAGTGCCGGGCGCATCAGATCATTCATTGCTGCATCTATGATGGCAAAGTTCTTATGCTCTGTTGGCTTTAGGAACTCAACTTTTGTTAATAATACACCAGCGTTAGCAGCGATCGCTCTTCCAGGCTCGAAAATCAGCTCTAGATCAGAATGATTACCTAAGCGAGCCAATAAGGCTTTCGCGTAATCTGAAGGTTGTGGTGGTAACTCATCACGATAAACCACACCCAAACCACCACCGACATCAAGGTGCTTGATGTTGATACCGTTAGCTCGTAATTGATCGATTAGAGCAAGTAGGCGGTCTGTAGCATCAATGAAAGGTTCGATATTCGTTAACTGAGAACCTATGTGGCAATCAATACCATGGATAGACAAGTTATCGAGTGTTTGTGCAAAGGCATAGACTGCAGGTGCACGATCGAACGCAATACCAAATTTGTTATCACGCAAGCCTGTAGATATATAAGGGTGAGTGTTAGCATCAACATCTGGGTTAATGCGCAGTGAAATCGGCGCTTTAACACCTAGCTCACCTGCCACTTTATTCAGTCGCTCTAGTTCTGGCTCAGACTCTACGTTGAAGCACTTAATGTTCAACTCAAGCGCACGCTTCATTTCAGCGGCTGTCTTGCCTACACCAGAGAACACAACTTTAGCCGGATCGCCACCCGCAGCAACCACACGCTCTAACTCACCGCCAGAAACGATATCAAACCCTGAGCCCAAGCGAGCCAATGCATTCAATACACCAAGGTTCGAGTTAGCTTTAACGGCATAACACACCAAGTGTGGATGCTCACCAACCGATGAATCAAACGCATTCCAGTGGCGTTCTAATGTTGCACGAGAATATACATACAGCGGTGTACCATATTGCTCTGCTAGTTGTGAAAGTGCGACGTCCTCAGCCCAAAGCTGGCCATCTTCCTGATAGTTGAAGTAATCCAAAATTCTTATCCCTTATAAATAACGATTTCTGCGTGTTTTCACTTATTCTGATTGTTCAGTTTGCTGTACTTCATCAGGATCGTACAACGGACCTGTTTGACCACAACCAGAAAGTCCAATAACGGACACCATAAACAGAGCGGTAATTAATTTTTTCATTTTGCATATCGTGATTATTAACTCAATGCCCCCTATAATCGCACCACACTCAGGAAAAGCAATAGGATAGAAAGGATGAACGATACTGAATTTCATCAACTGGTCGATATACAGATGCAAAACATCGAAGAAGCTATCGATGATTCAGAGGCTGATGTTGATTACGAAGTGACTGGCAACGTGATGACGCTGGAGTTTGAAAACCGCAGCCAAATTATCATCAACCGCCAAGAACCAATGCGTGAGATATGGTTAGCCTCTAAATCTGGCGGCTTTCACTTCAAGCTAGTGGATGACAAATGGACATGCTCAAAGACGGGCATGGAGCTGTTTGAGATGGTGAAAGAAGAATGCGTTAAGCACGCAGGTGAAGAGATCAATTGGGTCTAATCATTTGTAAGAAAAACGAAAAAGGAGTGAATCAATCACTCCTTTTTTAATTTCGACTGGCTTAGAGAAACCTAGATATTTACGATCTTCGAGTTACGGGAAGATAAGGTTGCATCATTGCGGTAAGGCACAACATACGAATTGCCTTCTTCCGGATGAACAATTTGATAGTACTGAGGTAGATTGAAATTAATCAACCTAGAGGACACTTTCGACTCATCTTTTACGGAAGTGTAAAAAGAATTCACGCTCGCGATCATCTCATCTTTTTCACCACTGTACTGGTGATACACCTCAACTTGATTCGATTCATCCAATACATAAATATTGAAGCCTTTATCCGTATCTTCAAAGAAGAACTGGATCAAACCTTCACTTGCAAAACCATCGACCACATCTGGTAGTTGATACTCCTGCTCTTTATCCAACATCTGTAAAGGTGAACCCTTTAACTTGTTGGTTGAAATACTACGGTAGAAATCAACCGAGTTTTCCAACATCTGCACCGAAACACCACGACGTTCAAAGAACAGACCAAACATCTTGTTCGCTAAACGGATAGCCTTAAAGCGACGACGCTTTTCAGGTTCAATCGGTTTTAGTCGTAAATCGATGCATTCAGCCAATAGTTGGTACACCATATTACGCATTACACCGCGTAGATTTTTGCTGTAACAAAACACATCGACTGATTCTGGCGGTAAAGCATCTTGGTGCATTTTACCAAGTACCGTTTTGAGAGCGTCCAACATTGCCGTATCACCTTGAAAATGAAGCGTACGCACTTCATGCCAAGAATTACGATAAACCAAATCGACACTCCCAACTAAACTCTTACCTTCTTCACCAAAACTGAAGATATCGGCATTCTTAAGATCAACCTTCAATTCACGAGGACTCAGTTCAGAAGTCGGGTCACTTTCAAAGTTGATGAACATCGCTAATTGGCTTATCTCACATGGACTCGCGAGTGCTTGCATGCTTGGGCGGCGCTTACGCAAAGAGAAGGTATTACGCAGATCGCTAACCATTTGATAGAACTTATCGATATCAATCTGAGCATCACGAACGACAGAGTGCAAACGAGTCGACTCTGTAATCAAACCATTAAAGAATGACCAAGCAACCAACTTACTCAAGTACTCATGGTGCTCAAGGGATGGCTGACCCAGAATGCGGTGGGCGATCAGTGGTTGTTTATATAAGTACCAACCCGGCTTGTTTGCCTGCCCTTGTCGAACCTCAATAAAGCTCAAATCCGGTTCATGCAGATCCGGGGAGATTTGAGGATTCAATAAGGTCACTTTACCAGGCAAGACTTCAAACGCTGCATAAAGCTTACGAGCCAAGATACTGATATCTTGTGGGCTAATTGCCGAGGTAATATCATTGCGACGTGCAAATTGAATCAGATTACGATAACTCAGCATCAAAGCGTCAAGCAGTGCATGATGCACCACTTTAACCTGCTCAACCTTCCAGTTACGACGGTTATCGAGCTCAGCAATAGTTTCATGTCCCCAATTCCAAGATTTGGTCATCTCGGTCAAGGCTTCACGACGCCATGCAACAGAGCCAATACCCGCCTCACGAGACAACTTCTCATGGGTCTTAAGATAGAAACAGCGTCTCACTAAATCCAAACGAGTATGATCATTAATACGTTCTAGATAGCGCGTTACTTTCTCAAGCATAAGATAGTAGCTATCCATACCATACAGATCAGGTTCGTCTGCAAAAAAACGACGCTTGGTATCAATGCTAAGCAGTTGGGTATTTGGGTATTCCCATGAATAAGCTTCTAGCAGGATCGCCTTCAAAACCGATTTATACGGCGAGTCGATACTTTTATAAAGCTGCCATAAGTTTGAACCGAAGTACTCTTCAGCGGGAATACTATTCAGCTTACCGAAATCGATCCACTGCGAGCAATCAAGATAACCATCCTGACATAACCCATGAACATATTGGTCATAACACTCCTCCATTTCTGGTGGAATGATCTGCCATAACAAACGCTGGCCAGCCAAACGAACTGCAGAGCGATAAAACTCATCAAGTAATAGCAAATGTTGTGAAGAACCACAGTTATCGCCAGTCATCTCTTCAGAATGATTTGAACGAAAACGTTCTCCATCCATTAAGAAGAAGTTTGCTTCAACCCCTAAGGTTTCCGCCCAATCGGTAATAAGCAAACATTTGTTAGTCAGGCTATCGCGCGATGCTCCGTCCATATCTGGAGAAACACAAACCCAGATATCGAGATCACTTGAGGTGCTTTGACCAATAGAAGAAGTGCTACCCATGGTGTAAAGACCAAGGATCGCTGGTTCAGCCGCTTCGGTCAGCTTGCCACCAAGTGTTAATTCAGTATCAGAGACAAATTGCTTTTGGAATGAGTTAAACGTGAAGCTACGAATTCCAAAAGGAACTTGCTGGTCGTAATAACCAGGCATCATGGGGTGATTGAAATGAAGCAGTGCAGGAATAAGGTTAAAAACTCGCTGACCTTGGACATTCATCAACGCCAACGCACGATCAATGCGCTGCTGATTTAGATTGTCTAATCGTTGAATCAAAGTCTGAGTGTAAGCCTGCAAGGTAAGTCCTTGGTTTGAGATTAAATGCACTTCTGTTTAGTTACTGAACGAAAGCAGCGACAAAACGTGATCAATTTAACACTTTTACCCTTAATGGTAAAGCAAAGGAACCCGTCATACTGGTCGATTCCTTCATGACAAAAAGTTAAACTTACGGCGCCGTAGTGTCCTATTTATTGGCTATTACTAATAATAGCCCATGTTTCAAATGAGATACCAATCACACTATTTTGGTGAACTCATGAAAATCCCTCAGCTATCAAAGCATGGAATGATCAAACAGTAAGAATTTTCGCTTCACAATGGTAGGATTAAGCTATTACAGAACCTATATCGGAAACACCATGACAAATTCAGCACCAATCCGTATCGCTACCAGAAAAAGCCCTCTTGCCCTTTGGCAGGCATACTTTGTAAGGGATGCACTTCAAGCTGCTCACCCTGGTTTAGAGGTTGAGTTGGTAACTATGGTGACCAAAGGTGACATCATCCTTGATACGCCGCTAGCTAAAGTTGGTGGTAAAGGACTGTTCGTTAAAGAACTCGAAGTGGCGATGCTAGAAGGTCGTGCTGACCTCGCTGTTCACTCTATGAAAGATGTGCCTGTAGACTTCCCTGAAGGTCTAGGTCTGGTGACTATTTGTGAGCGCGAAGATCCTCGTGATGCATTCGTATCAAATACTTACAACAACATCGATGAGCTACCACAAGGTGCTGTCGTTGGTACTTGTAGCCTACGTCGTCAATGCCAGTTATTGGAATATCGCCCTGATTTAATCATTAAAGAGCTTCGTGGCAACGTTGGCACTCGTCTGGGCAAACTAGATAATGGCCAATATGACGCTATCGTACTCGCGGCGGCGGGCCTGAAACGTCTGGAACTGGAAGAGCGTATTCGTAGTTTCATCGAACCAGAACAGTCTCTACCTGCTGTAGGCCAAGGCGCGGTAGGTATTGAATGCCGTCTTGAGGATGAGCGTCTGATTAAGCTTCTTGAGCCACTGAACCACAAAGACACAGCTGACCGCGTACTATGCGAACGAGCAATGAACCTAACTCTGGAAGGTGGCTGTCAGGTTCCTATCGGTAGCTACTCACTATTAGATGGCGACAACATCTGGTTGCGCGCACTTGTCGGTGAACCAGACGGTTCTAAAATGGTTCGCGGCGAGATCTCTGGCTCTCGTAAAGATGCTGAAACACTCGGTGTTACTCTGGCAAACCAACTGTTGGATGACGGTGCGAGAGAAATCTTAACCAAGCTATACGCAGACCAAGAATAGCCATGACAGTGTTGGTGACACGTCCCGGTTCAGAGGGACAATCGCTTTGCCAACAACTAGCGGATGAAGGGATTCAAGCAATCCATCATCCGCTGATTCGTATCGTTGATAATCCACTCTCATCGGATTTAAGCGCCCAGCTTAGTCACAGTGATATTATCATCGCAGTCAGTCACCATGCCGTGACAGCTGCCCAAAGCATCCTTTCAAAAACTTCATCTATTTGGCCATCTTCGCCGCTTTATCTTGGCGTTGGTCAAAAAACTGCGCACATTTTAAGCAAAGTCTGTAAACAAAAAGTAAACTACCCTCAAGTTAGTGATAGTGAACATCTTCTTAAACTTACTGAACTTAATGGTGTAAATAATAAATTCATCTTGATACTTCGTGGTAATGGCGGGCGTGAGCTCATTAGAGATTCTTTACTCAACCGAGGCGCACAAGTCTCTTATTGTGAGACCTACCGTAGAGAATATATTCCCATTTGCGACCACAATACCTATCAAACATGGATAAACAGAAAAACATCCAAAGTTGTCATCACTAGTCAGGAACAATTGGAGTATCTCTGCTCAATTACCCCTGATGAGTATTTGGCTTGGCTTTCAACAAGACAACTATTTGTCCCAAGCCAACGCATTGCAGATCGAGCTCAACAGCTCGGTTTCTCTAACGTGACCAATACTCACAGTGCTGCGAACCAAATATTACTGGCTGCTCTCCAGCCTTAGCTAGAAACAGGAAATAAGCATGACAAGCAAAAAAAATAACGAGCATATTGAACCTGAACAGAAATCAGAGACTCAGCCAGTAGTCATTGAGAACGAAAAAGTTGAATCTAAAGCAACAAAACAGCCAGAAGGTAAGCTTGATTCCTCAACGTCAGATGTAGCTCAAAATGATAAGTCCCAAGCAGAGCAGATAGAGAAAGCTGAGAAGCAAGGAAAACGCGGTGTCAAACTGGGCGCTATTGCGATCGCTATTTCCATTATTTTCAGCGGCGGTATCGCATTTCAAATGCAGCAAAAGAGTGCTGAATACTCAGCGCAAATCGCAGCCCTACAAGCTCAACTGCAAAATACTCAGTCTGCAGTAAATAAAGACCTACAGACGATCAAACAAGAGACTATCCAAGAAGCATCGCATGCCGTAGAGAAAACTCAGGTAGTACAATCTCAACAACAAAAGAGTATTCAAAGCCTACAGTTAGCAGTTGCCGATGTTAAAGGCCGTCGTCCTAATGACTGGCTACTTGCCGAAGCCGATTACCTTGTGAAACTTGCTGGTCGTAAGTTGTTCCTTGAACATGATGCCGTTAGCGCAACTAAGCTAATGGAAAGTGCCGATCAGCGTATCGCAGCATTAAATGACCCTAGCTTAGTATCTCTTCGTCAATCGATGACCAATGACATTACTAAGCTTCGCACTATCCCTCTGATCGATCGTGATGGGCTAGTATTGCGAATCACAAGCCTTCAACAACAAGTCGACAACCTACCACTTGCTAATGCAATCTTGCCTGAAGCGGCAGTTGTTGAGAAAAAAGCTGTCTCAGAAGATATTAATGATTGGCAAAACAACCTGATGACATCAATGAAAGGTTTCTCAGAAAACTTTATTACTTTCCGTAGCCGTGATGGCGAAGTAATACCGCTACTGTCTCCAGAGCAGCATTTCTACCTACGCGAAAATATCAAAGGTAAGCTCGAGACTGCTATTCGCGCTGTCTACAAAGAACAAGGTGATGTTTATAACGCGGCTCTTAAAACAGCAAACGAATGGTCGGCTGCTTACTTAAACCAAGACAACAAATCAGTCATCGAGTTTGAGAAGGCCATCAAACAATTAAGCGAGCAGAGTATCTCTGTGAAATACCCTGTAAAACTTGAGTCTCAAAACGAGTTGTCAGGTGTGATACGCGAACGTCTACGTCGTGAAGTAACTGTTATGACCACGGAGGAAAAATAATGATTCGTTGGATTTTTCTTTTTCTCATACTTGGGGCGGGCCTGTTTGTCGGTACCCAGTTCTCAGGTCAACAAGGTTATGTACTGATCTCGATTGCCAATAAGACTATCGAGATGAGTGTGACGACTCTGGTTATTTTTGTCATTGCTCTTTTGGCTGCATTATTCGGCTTAGAGTACCTCTTTAAAAAACTGATTAACGCAAGTTCAACAACTTGGAACTGGTTCAGTGTACGCAAGCTAAAGCGCTCTCGTCGTTATACCAATGAAGGTATCATCAAGCTTCTTGAAGGTGATTGGAAAGGTGCAGAGAAAAAGGTTACTCGTTGGGCTAACCACCACGACATGCCTTTGCTTTGTTATTTAGTCGCTTCTCAAGCTGCCCACGAGCAAGGGAATACAAGCGAACGTGATAAATACATTGAGCTAGCGAGTCAACAAGAAGACTCTCAGCTTGCTGTCGAGTTGACGAAAGCTAAGCAACAAATTAGTGAATCAAACTACGAAGCGGCCTTCGACACGCTTTCAAATCTAAAAGGTTCATACCCAAATAACACAGCTGTACTTGGTCTACTTAAAGCAACCTACATGCAACTTAAACTCTGGCAGCCACTGTTAGAGTTAACGCCAAAGCTCGCTAAAAACAAACTATTAACGGCGGCAGAACAAGTTGAGTTAGAACAAAAAGCTCAATGCGGTTTACTTCACGATGTCGCACAGCAGCAAGGTAGCGAAGGTTTAATAAGCCATTGGAATAAGCTTTCTAGAAAACAGAAACAAAGCTCACACTTGGTGTCATGTTTTGTTAAACAACTGATAGCTCGTAAAGCTGACTCTGAAGCCTTCACTGTGATTAAAGAGAACATTGCTAAGAATGGTTCCAATGAGCTTTATATGCTACTTCCAGAGCTTAACCTGGCCGACCATCACCCCGTTATCGTGATGCTAGAACGTGCGATCAGTAAAGATAATAGTAATGCCGAAGCACACAGCGCATTGGCTCAGTTCTATCTAAGAGAACAAAAGTGGGCAGAAGCACAAAGTCATTTTGAAAAAGCACTGGCACTGCGCTCTAATGTTTCAGATTATGGATACCTATCTGATGCTTTAGAAAAGCAAAACTTAACGAAAGCCGCCCATGAGGTTTCTCGTAAAGCTCTTGCCTTAGTTCAACCAGCTTAAGCTAATAGAGCTAACACGAAGCCGATGCCTAGCATCGGCTTTTTTGTATCTACTGTTTACCATAGATAACTTGCTAAGTACTAATAAGCAAACACTAGGGGGATAGTAAAAGTCTTCCATCCAAACCCCTTCTCCACAGCCAGCTTATTACTGACCGAAGCACCGTCCATTTTTTGATAAGACCTGCCTAGCCCGGAACAATCCATAACGAACACATCTTGATCATTGGCTTTCAAATACTATTAATGCTCTAAAGTACTAGTTTAAGTCACGAGATTAAATCTTCATGAAATCACCCGTAAGGTTTCCTAAAAAACACTGAGAGATACTTTAGGTCTATCCGTATGTAGTTTTAGCAAATTATAAAACAAGTTGTTTAGAATCCATTTGAGCTGGCTGACAACCTTTATATAGATTTTTGAAGAAATAACGATCAGATAATTTGGTTGGATTTGTACCGAAAGGAAGAACATTTCGCAGTAGTTATCATTTGATAGAGATTAGCTCTAAATTACAGTGAGCTTAGTAACTGGAATCATTAGATGAAAGTTACATTTCAGTAATGTACCTCAAAGCGTTGGAGCACGTAAATCCGACCTACCTCCGTAACCAACCTATTAATTCAAGGTTGAAGAAGTGAATGTATAACAGCGGAGTTTCAATATCTAGACGAAATCAGTACTGAGACACAATAAAACTCCGAAGTTTAAAACGAGGTTTAATCATCACTCACAAAAGTAATTAAGAAGCCGCAACCACTTAGAAAACTCCTGCTAACTTATTTATTAAAATCAATTTGTCATGTTAGAGCCCATAAACGCAAAGCCCTGCTATTGCTAGCACAGCTTTCTAATCAATCGTTGATTCAACGATTACTAGCAAAAACAACCTTTTACGGAAGCCAAAACCAAGAGTTAAAACTCATACCCCAGAAACGACGAAAGCCTAGTCGTCAGACTAGGCTTTCTAATATGTTCCGGTATAGCGGGAGCGTTTCATGCAGGGCCGATAAATGAGGACAACATCTCTATGGAACTCATTCAGCAAAAAAAACACTTTTCTTGAGATGTAAAAAAGCCCTGCTATTTCTAGCAGGGCTTTTCTAATAAGTGGCGGAGTGGACGGGACTCGAACCCGCGACCCCCGGCGTGACAGGCCGGTATTCTAACCAACTGAACTACCACTCCGCAGTGGTCAACTCACTAAGTGAGCGTCCATATCCCCAGGTCGGTCGACCTAAAGATTTAATTTAAAGCCTGGCGATGTCCTACTCTCACATGGGGAAACCCCACACTACCATCGGCGCTATTGTGTTTCACTTCTGAGTTCGGCATGGAATCAGGTGGGTCCACAATGCTATGGTCGCCAAGCAAATTTTAAAATTCGGAAAGCTTATCTAAAAGTATTTCTCTTCAAACTCATTCAAGGTCTGATACATCTGAGTCCACAAAACCCCTTGGGTGTTGTATGGTTAAGCCTCACGGGCAATTAGTACAGGTTAGCTCAATGCCTCGCAGCACTTACACACCCTGCCTATCAACGTCGTAGTCTACGACAACCCTTTAGGACACTTATAGTGCCAGGGAAAACTCATCTCAAGGCTCGCTTCCCGCTTAGATGCTTTCAGCGGTTATCGATTCCGAACTTAGCTACCGGGCAATGCCATTGGCATGACAACCCGAACACCAGAGGTTCGTCCACTCCGGTCCTCTCGTACTAGGAGCAGCCCCTTTCAATTTTCCAACGCCCACGGCAGATAGGGACCGAACTGTCTCACGACGTTCTAAACCCAGCTCGCGTACCACTTTAAATGGCGAACAGCCATACCCTTGGGACCGACTTCAGCCCCAGGATGTGATGAGCCGACATCGAGGTGCCAAACACCGCCGTCGATATGAACTCTTGGGCGGTATCAGCCTGTTATCCCCGGAGTACCTTTTATCCGTTGAGCGATGGCCCTTCCATTCAGAACCACCGGATCACTATGACCTGCTTTCGCACCTGCTCGAATTGTCATTCTCGCAGTCAAGCGGGCTTATGCCATTGCACTAACCACACGATGTCCAACCGTGTTTAGCCCACCTTCGTGCTCCTCCGTTACTCTTTGGGAGGAGACCGCCCCAGTCAAACTACCCACCAGGCACTGTCCGTAATCCCGATTCAGGGACCAACGTTAGAACATCAAAACTACAAGGGTGGTATTTCAAGGACGACTCCATCACATCTAGCGACGCAATTTCATAGTCTCCCACCTATCCTACACATGTAGGTTCAATGTTCAGTGCCAAGCTGTAGTAAAGGTTCACGGGGTCTTTCCGTCTAGCCGCGGGTACACTGCATCTTCACAGCGATTTCAATTTCACTGAGTCTCGGGTGGAGACAGCGTGGCCATCATTACGCCATTCGTGCAGGTCGGAACTTACCCGACAAGGAATTTCGCTACCTTAGGACCGTTATAGTTACGGCCGCCGTTTACCGGGGCTTCGATCAAGAGCTTCGTCCGAAGACTAACCCCATCAATTAACCTTCCGGCACCGGGCAGGCGTCACACCGTATACGTCATCTTACGATTTTGCACAGTGCTGTGTTTTTAATAAACAGTTGCAGCCACCTGGTATCTGCGACTCTCGTCTGCTCCATCCGCAAGGGACTTCACTGATAAGAGCGTACCTTCTCCCGAAGTTACGGTACCATTTTGCCTAGTTCCTTCACCCGAGTTCTCTCAAGCGCCTTGGTATTCTCTACCCGACCACCTGTGTCGGTTTGGGGTACGATTCCTTACAATCTGAAGCTTAGAGGCTTTTCCTGGAAGCATGGCATCAATGACTTCACTACCGTAGTAGCTCGACATCGTATCTCAGCGTTAGTAGTGGTCCGGATTTACCTAAACCACCCGCCTACATACTTGAACCTGGACAACCGTCGCCAGGCCCACCTAGCCTTCTCCGTCCCCCCATCGCAATTGTAAGAAGTACGGGAATATTAACCCGTTTCCCATCGACTACGCCTTTCGGCCTCGCCTTAGGAGTCGACTTACCCTGCCCCGATTAACGTTGGACAGGAACCCTTGGTCTTCCGGCGAGGGAGTTTTTCACTCCCTTTATCGTTACTCATGTCAGCATTCGCACTTCTGATACCTCCAGCAGCCCTTACAGACCACCTTCAACGGCTTACAGAACGCTCCCCTACCCCACATACCCTAAGGTACGTAGCCGCAGCTTCGGTGTATAGCTTAGCCCCGTTACATCTTCCGCGCAGGCCGACTCGACCAGTGAGCTATTACGCTTTCTTTAAATGATGGCTGCTTCTAAGCCAACATCCTGGCTGTCTGAGCCTTCCCACATCGTTTCCCACTTAGCTATACTTTGGGACCTTAGCTGGCGGTCTGGGTTGTTTCCCTCTCCACGACGGACGTTAGCACCCGCCGTGTGTCTCCCGGATAGTACTTACTGGTATTCGGAGTTTGCAAAGGGTTGGTAAGTCGGGATGACCCCCTAGCCTTAACAGTGCTCTACCCCCAGTAGTATTCGTCCGAGGCGCTACCTAAATAGCTTTCGGGGAGAACCAGCTATCTCCAGGTTTGATTGGCCTTTCACCCCTAGCCACAAGTCATCCGCTAATTTTTCAACATTAGTCGGTTCGGTCCTCCAGTTGATGTTACTCAACCTTCAACCTGCCCATGGCTAGATCACCTGGTTTCGGGTCTAATCCTAGCAACTGTACGCCCAGTTAAGACTCGGTTTCCCTACGGCTCCCCTAAACGGTTAACCTTGCTACTAAAATTAAGTCGCTGACCCATTATACAAAAGGTACGCAGTCACACCACGAAGGTGCTCCTACTGCTTGTACGTACACGGTTTCAGGTTCTATTTCACTCCCCTCACAGGGGTTCTTTTCGCCTTTCCCTCACGGTACTGGTTCACTATCGGTCAGTCAGTAGTATTTAGCCTTGGAGGATGGTCCCCCCATATTCAGACAGGATATCACGTGTCCCGCCCTACTCGTTTTCACTGATTATGATGTGTCGGTTACGGGGCTATCACCCTTTACTGCGAGACTTTCCAGACTCTTCACCTGCATCATTAAAAGTTTAAGGGCTAATCCAATTTCGCTCGCCGCTACTTTCGGAATCTCGGTTGATTTCTCTTCCTCGGGGTACTTAGATGTTTCAGTTCCCCCGGTTTGCCTCCTGTTGCTATGTATTCACAACAGGATACGTGCTTATGCACGTGGGTTTCCCCATTCGGAAATCCCAGACTCAAAAGGTTATTACTACCTAATCTGGGCTTATCGCAAGTTATTACGTCCTTCATCGCCTCTGACTGCCAAGGCATCCACCGTGTACGCTTAGTCACTTAACCATACAACCCGAAAGGGTCTTAGTGTATGGCAACTAACCAAGGTTTTTGGTTGTCATCAAGAAGGGTTAATTCCTGATAACTGTTTGCCGGACTCAATTGTGAATCAAACTAAGTTTGATTCGAATACAAGACACTTGAATGTGTTTGTTGTGTTTATCTAATGAAAGATAAACATTGAGAACTTTTAAATTTGATTGAATTACTCGTAAGTAAATCAATCAGTCAGCTTTCCAAATTGTTAAAGAGCTAGATTTCTTTCGAAACCATTTTTAAATATTTTCAGATAAAAACACTTAAAGATGGTGGAGCTATGCGGGATCGAACCGCAGACCTCCTGCGTGCAAGGCAGGCGCTCTCCCAGCTGAGCTATAGCCCCATCTTTGTTTCTCATCGATATTGGTGGGTCTGAGTGGACTCGAACCACCGACCTCCCGCTTATCAGGCGAGCGCTCTAACCAGCTGAGCTACAGACCCAATATCGTCTCTTTTACTTTCTAAACCTAATCAATCTGTGTGGACACTCATCGTGACTATCTTCGTATAAGGAGGTGATCCAGCCCCAGGTTCCCCTAGGGCTACCTTGTTACGACTTCACCCCAGTCATGAACCACAAAGTGGTGAGCGTCCTCCCCGAAAGGTTAAACTACCCACTTCTTTTGCAGCCCACTCCCATGGTGTGACGGGCGGTGTGTACAAGGCCCGGGAACGTATTCACCGTGACATTCTGATTCACGATTACTAGCGATTCCGACTTCATGGAGTCGAGTTGCAGACTCCAATCCGGACTACGACGCACTTTTTGGGATTCGCTCACTATCGCTAGCTTGCTGCCCTCTGTATGCGCCATTGTAGCACGTGTGTAGCCCTACTCGTAAGGGCCATGATGACTTGACGTCGTCCCCACCTTCCTCCGGTTTATCACCGGCAGTCTCCCTGGAGTTCCCGACATTACTCGCTGGCAAACAAGGATAAGGGTTGCGCTCGTTGCGGGACTTAACCCAACATTTCACAACACGAGCTGACGACAGCCATGCAGCACCTGTCTCAGAGCTCCCGAAGGCACACCTGCGTCTCCGCTGGCTTCTCTGGATGTCAAGAGTAGGTAAGGTTCTTCGCGTTGCATCGAATTAAACCACATGCTCCACCGCTTGTGCGGGCCCCCGTCAATTCATTTGAGTTTTAATCTTGCGACCGTACTCCCCAGGCGGTCTACTTAACGCGTTAGCTCCGAAAGCCACGGCTCAAGGCCACAACCTCCAAGTAGACATCGTTTACGGCGTGGACTACCAGGGTATCTAATCCTGTTTGCTCCCCACGCTTTCGCATCTGAGTGTCAGTGTCTGTCCAGGGGGCCGCCTTCGCCACTGGTATTCCTTCAGATCTCTACGCATTTCACCGCTACACCTGAAATTCTACCCCCCTCTACAGCACTCTAGTTCACCAGTTTCAAATGCAGTTCCGAGGTTGAGCCCCGGGCTTTCACATCTGACTTAATGAACCACCTGCATGCGCTTTACGCCCAGTAATTCCGATTAACGCTCGCACCCTCCGTATTACCGCGGCTGCTGGCACGGAGTTAGCCGGTGCTTCTTCTGTTGCTAACGTCAAGATGCGCAGCTATTAACTACACACCCTTCCTCACAACTGAAAGTACTTTACAACCCGAAGGCCTTCTTCATACACGCGGCATGGCTGCATCAGGCTTTCGCCCATTGTGCAATATTCCCCACTGCTGCCTCCCGTAGGAGTCTGGACCGTGTCTCAGTTCCAGTGTGGCTGATCATCCTCTCAGACCAGCTAGGGATCGTCGCCTTGGTGAGCCATTACCTCACCAACTAACTAATCCCACCTAGGCATATCTTGACGCGAGAGGTCCGAAGATCCCCCTCTTTGGCCCGTAGGCATTATGCGGTATTAGCCATCGTTTCCAATGGTTATCCCCCACATCAAGGCAATTTCCTAGGCATTACTCACCCGTCCGCCGCTCGACGCCCATTAACGTACCCGAAGGATTGTTAGTGTCGTTTCCGCTCGACTTGCATGTGTTAGGCCTGCCGCCAGCGTTCAATCTGAGCCATGATCAAACTCTTCAATTTAAGATTTTGTGACTCAACGAATACTGACTTCAAAACTAATATTTACCGCTCTTTCGAAAAAGAACAGAAACATGTAATTCTAAAGCTATTACCATTCCAACAGAATGATAATGAATTGACTGTGCCAAAATTAAGTGAACTTAATTTTGTATTGGTCACTCAGTTCATTGAAATCAAGTTTGTTACCGAAGTAACTGTTACTACCTAAGTAATAACGTTTTGATATTCATCAACGAGTGCCCACACAGATTGATAGGTTTAAATTGTTAAAGAGCGTGTTCTCTAAAAAGAGAACGCTTTCAGTGCCTTAGCACTTAAGCAGGACGCGTATAATACGCTTTCCACTTTGAAAGTCAACATAAAACACTAAGAAAACTTAGAACTCTATGGTGACTTGTCTATTAAATAGACAAAGTCGAAATTAAAGCCTGGCGATGTCCTACTCTCACATGGGGAAACCCCACACTACCATCGGCGCTATTGTGTTTCACTTCTGAGTTCGGCATGGAATCAGGTGGGTCCACAATGCTATGGTCGCCAAGCAAATTTTAAAATTCGGAAAGCTTATTTAAAAGTTATATCTCTTCAAACTCATTCAAGGTCTGTCTTTGAGTCCACAAAACCCCTTGGGTGTTGTATGGTTAAGCCTCACGGGCAATTAGTACAGGTTAGCTCAATGCCTCGCAGCACTTACACACCCTGCCTATCAACGTCGTAGTCTACGACAACCCTTTAGGACACTTATAGTGCCAGGGAAAACTCATCTCAAGGCTCGCTTCCCGCTTAGATGCTTTCAGCGGTTATCGATTCCGAACTTAGCTACCGGGCAATGCCATTGGCATGACAACCCGAACACCAGAGGTTCGTCCACTCCGGTCCTCTCGTACTAGGAGCAGCCCCTTTCAATTTTCCAACGCCCACGGCAGATAGGGACCGAACTGTCTCACGACGTTCTAAACCCAGCTCGCGTACCACTTTAAATGGCGAACAGCCATACCCTTGGGACCGACTTCAGCCCCAGGATGTGATGAGCCGACATCGAGGTGCCAAACACCGCCGTCGATATGAACTCTTGGGCGGTATCAGCCTGTTATCCCCGGAGTACCTTTTATCCGTTGAGCGATGGCCCTTCCATTCAGAACCACCGGATCACTATGACCTGCTTTCGCACCTGCTCGAATTGTCATTCTCGCAGTCAAGCGGGCTTATGCCATTGCACTAACCACACGATGTCCAACCGTGTTTAGCCCACCTTCGTGCTCCTCCGTTACTCTTTGGGAGGAGACCGCCCCAGTCAAACTACCCACCAGGCACTGTCCGTAATCCCGATTCAGGGACCAACGTTAGAACATCAAAACTACAAGGGTGGTATTTCAAGGACGACTCCATCACATCTAGCGACGCAATTTCATAGTCTCCCACCTATCCTACACATGTAGGTTCAATGTTCAGTGCCAAGCTGTAGTAAAGGTTCACGGGGTCTTTCCGTCTAGCCGCGGGTACACTGCATCTTCACAGCGATTTCAATTTCACTGAGTCTCGGGTGGAGACAGCGTGGCCATCATTACGCCATTCGTGCAGGTCGGAACTTACCCGACAAGGAATTTCGCTACCTTAGGACCGTTATAGTTACGGCCGCCGTTTACCGGGGCTTCGATCAAGAGCTTCGTCCGAAGACTAACCCCATCAATTAACCTTCCGGCACCGGGCAGGCGTCACACCGTATACGTCATCTTACGATTTTGCACAGTGCTGTGTTTTTAATAAACAGTTGCAGCCACCTGGTATCTGCGACTCTCGTCTGCTCCATCCGCAAGGGACTTCACTGATAAGAGCGTACCTTCTCCCGAAGTTACGGTACCATTTTGCCTAGTTCCTTCACCCGAGTTCTCTCAAGCGCCTTGGTATTCTCTACCCGACCACCTGTGTCGGTTTGGGGTACGATTCCTTACAATCTGAAGCTTAGAGGCTTTTCCTGGAAGCATGGCATCAATGACTTCACTACCGTAGTAGCTCGACATCGTATCTCAGCGTTAGTAGTGGTCCGGATTTACCTAAACCACCCGCCTACATACTTGAACCTGGACAACCGTCGCCAGGCCCACCTAGCCTTCTCCGTCCCCCCATCGCAATTGTAAGAAGTACGGGAATATTAACCCGTTTCCCATCGACTACGCCTTTCGGCCTCGCCTTAGGAGTCGACTTACCCTGCCCCGATTAACGTTGGACAGGAACCCTTGGTCTTCCGGCGAGGGAGTTTTTCACTCCCTTTATCGTTACTCATGTCAGCATTCGCACTTCTGATACCTCCAGCAGCCCTTACAGACCACCTTCAACGGCTTACAGAACGCTCCCCTACCCCACATACCCTAAGGTACGTAGCCGCAGCTTCGGTGTATAGCTTAGCCCCGTTACATCTTCCGCGCAGGCCGACTCGACCAGTGAGCTATTACGCTTTCTTTAAATGATGGCTGCTTCTAAGCCAACATCCTGGCTGTCTGAGCCTTCCCACATCGTTTCCCACTTAGCTATACTTTGGGACCTTAGCTGGCGGTCTGGGTTGTTTCCCTCTCCACGACGGACGTTAGCACCCGCCGTGTGTCTCCCGGATAGTACTTACTGGTATTCGGAGTTTGCAAAGGGTTGGTAAGTCGGGATGACCCCCTAGCCTTAACAGTGCTCTACCCCCAGTAGTATTCGTCCGAGGCGCTACCTAAATAGCTTTCGGGGAGAACCAGCTATCTCCAGGTTTGATTGGCCTTTCACCCCTAGCCACAAGTCATCCGCTAATTTTTCAACATTAGTCGGTTCGGTCCTCCAGTTGATGTTACTCAACCTTCAACCTGCCCATGGCTAGATCACCTGGTTTCGGGTCTAATCCTAGCAACTGTACGCCCAGTTAAGACTCGGTTTCCCTACGGCTCCCCTAAACGGTTAACCTTGCTACTAAAATTAAGTCGCTGACCCATTATACAAAAGGTACGCAGTCACACCACGAAGGTGCTCCTACTGCTTGTACGTACACGGTTTCAGGTTCTATTTCACTCCCCTCACAGGGGTTCTTTTCGCCTTTCCCTCACGGTACTGGTTCACTATCGGTCAGTCAGTAGTATTTAGCCTTGGAGGATGGTCCCCCCATATTCAGACAGGATATCACGTGTCCCGCCCTACTCGTTTTCACTGATTATGATGTGTCGGTTACGGGGCTATCACCCTTTACTGCGAGACTTTCCAGACTCTTCACCTGCATCATTAAAAGTTTAAGGGCTAATCCAATTTCGCTCGCCGCTACTTTCGGAATCTCGGTTGATTTCTCTTCCTCGGGGTACTTAGATGTTTCAGTTCCCCCGGTTTGCCTCCTGTTGCTATGTATTCACAACAGGATACGTGCTTATGCACGTGGGTTTCCCCATTCGGAAATCCCAGACTCAAAAGGTTATTACTACCTAATCTGGGCTTATCGCAAGTTATTACGTCCTTCATCGCCTCTGACTGCCAAGGCATCCACCGTGTACGCTTAGTCACTTAACCATACAACCCGAAAGGGTCTTAGTGTATGGCAACTAACCAAGGTTTTTGGTTGTCATCAAGAAGGGTTAATTCCTGATAACTGTTTGCCGGACTCAATTGTGAATCAATGTAAACATTGATTCGAATACAAGACACTTGAATGTGTTTGTTGTGTTTATCTAATGAAAGATAAACATTGAGAACTTTTAAATTTGATTGAATTACTCGTAAGTAAATCAATCAGTCAGCTTTCCAAATTGTTAAAGAGCATAAAGCAAAAAGCTTTAATCAATAACTTACGTTATTAATTAAAGCTCTGGCTTTAACTAAATCTAAACCATCAATCTGTGTGGACACTCATCGTGACTATCTTCGTATAAGGAGGTGATCCAGCCCCAGGTTCCCCTAGGGCTACCTTGTTACGACTTCACCCCAGTCATGAACCACAAAGTGGTGAGCGTCCTCCCCGAAAGGTTAAACTACCCACTTCTTTTGCAGCCCACTCCCATGGTGTGACGGGCGGTGTGTACAAGGCCCGGGAACGTATTCACCGTGACATTCTGATTCACGATTACTAGCGATTCCGACTTCATGGAGTCGAGTTGCAGACTCCAATCCGGACTACGACGCACTTTTTGGGATTCGCTCACTATCGCTAGCTTGCTGCCCTCTGTATGCGCCATTGTAGCACGTGTGTAGCCCTACTCGTAAGGGCCATGATGACTTGACGTCGTCCCCACCTTCCTCCGGTTTATCACCGGCAGTCTCCCTGGAGTTCCCGACATTACTCGCTGGCAAACAAGGATAAGGGTTGCGCTCGTTGCGGGACTTAACCCAACATTTCACAACACGAGCTGACGACAGCCATGCAGCACCTGTCTCAGAGCTCCCGAAGGCACACCTGCGTCTCCGCTGGCTTCTCTGGATGTCAAGAGTAGGTAAGGTTCTTCGCGTTGCATCGAATTAAACCACATGCTCCACCGCTTGTGCGGGCCCCCGTCAATTCATTTGAGTTTTAATCTTGCGACCGTACTCCCCAGGCGGTCTACTTAACGCGTTAGCTCCGAAAGCCACGGCTCAAGGCCACAACCTCCAAGTAGACATCGTTTACGGCGTGGACTACCAGGGTATCTAATCCTGTTTGCTCCCCACGCTTTCGCATCTGAGTGTCAGTGTCTGTCCAGGGGGCCGCCTTCGCCACTGGTATTCCTTCAGATCTCTACGCATTTCACCGCTACACCTGAAATTCTACCCCCCTCTACAGCACTCTAGTTCACCAGTTTCAAATGCAGTTCCGAGGTTGAGCCCCGGGCTTTCACATCTGACTTAATGAACCACCTGCATGCGCTTTACGCCCAGTAATTCCGATTAACGCTCGCACCCTCCGTATTACCGCGGCTGCTGGCACGGAGTTAGCCGGTGCTTCTTCTGTTGCTAACGTCAAGATGCGCAGCTATTAACTACACACCCTTCCTCACAACTGAAAGTACTTTACAACCCGAAGGCCTTCTTCATACACGCGGCATGGCTGCATCAGGCTTTCGCCCATTGTGCAATATTCCCCACTGCTGCCTCCCGTAGGAGTCTGGACCGTGTCTCAGTTCCAGTGTGGCTGATCATCCTCTCAGACCAGCTAGGGATCGTCGCCTTGGTGAGCCATTACCTCACCAACTAGCTAATCCCACCTAGGCATATCTTGACGCGAGAGGTCCGAAGATCCCCCTCTTTGGCCCGTAGGCATTATGCGGTATTAGCCATCGTTTCCAATGGTTATCCCCCACATCAAGGCAATTTCCTAGGCATTACTCACCCGTCCGCCGCTCGACGCCCATTAACGTACCCGAAGGATTGTTAGTGTCGTTTCCGCTCGACTTGCATGTGTTAGGCCTGCCGCCAGCGTTCAATCTGAGCCATGATCAAACTCTTCAATTTAAGATTTTGTGACTCAACGAATACTGACTTCAAAACTAATATTTACCGCTCTTTCGAAAAAGAACAGAAACATGTAATTCTAAAGCTATTACCATTCCAACAGAATGATAATGAATTGACTGTGCCAAAATTAAGTGAACTTAATTTTGTATTGGTCACTCAGTTCATTGAAATCAAGTTTGTTACCGAAGTAACTGTTTTATCCAAAGGATAAAACGTTTTGATATTCATCAACGAGTGCCCACACAGATTGATAGGTTTAAATTGTTAAAGAGCTTTACTTGTTGAGCGTTCCTTTTAAGTAAGGAGCCTCTCTAAGTGGACGGCCATTCTAGCGAATTAACATTCAGTGTCAAACACTATTTGAAAATTAATTTTTGTCGCTTTCCGTCTGACTGATTCTTGCTGAAGCCTTGTGGCGTCTGCCGTCTCAGTGGTGTCGCATTATAGGGAACCCTCTCAGCTTAGCAACTACTTTTTCATGAAAAATGAATAAATAGAGCTTAACTGCCTAATAGTTCACCTAAACAGAAAAAAGAGAGCATTTCTGCTCTCTTTTTATTCAAAACTTAAGAGAATTCTTAGATAAAAGCGTAAGCATCAGCGTACATATGGTCACGTTTTGCTTCTTTATTTTGCGTAAATAGCTCTCTTGCTGCACCTGCCATTTCAAAGCGGCCTGCAATATAGATATCGAAATCAGCTAATGATTCGAAACTTTGAGTAATTGCTTCAAGCACATTACCAGTTTGGCCATGCCAAACTTCAGGAGCTTCTTCTACTACTGGTACAAAGTGTACATTGCTATGTTTTTCTGCAATATCGAGAAGTTCTTCTTTTGCATACAGCTGGCACTCATCTTTTGCGCCCCAGTATAGATGGATCTCTTTTTTACTGTTCTGCGCGATGCAGTGATCGAGAATAGAGCGCACATAGCTAAAACCAGTACCACCAGCAATGAGTAACAGAGGACGCTCACTTTCTTCTTTAACCCACGCATCACCGTGCGGAGCATCAATAGCAATGTCGCCACCTTCTGCTTGTGCTTTTTTCATTGCTTCAACGACTTCTGAAGCATAAGCATTGTGCTCAGCCGCACCAATGTGTAACTCAAGTTCACCTTCATGTCGACAAGGGCTACTTGCAATAGAAAATGGACGCTTATCTTTTTCGCCCATTTCAACCATTAAGTATTGGCCAGCTTTAAAAGCTACCGGCGTTTCTGGGTGGAGTAGGATCTGGTAAGTATTACAAGCCAAAGGCTCGATAGACTTCACTTTACATTTAATAGTCATGTTCTTCCTCTTACTAACCCTTAATCGGCAAAGGTTAGAACTAAATTACTTTCTGCAAATGCTTGGCAAGCAAAAACCCAACCTTGTTGCTGCTCTTTCTCTGTGAGCATGGGCTCAAGGTGGTAACTCACTTGCCCTTCTAATTTTTTGCACATACACATAGCGCATGCACCAACTTGGCAACGATTTGGGAAATTGATATTGCTGTTGAGCGCAGCATCCAAGATCGTTTGCCCTTTCTCTACTGTGAAACTGATGTTTTCTGGATATAAGACTACTTGGTAGCTCATGAAATTCCTAGCTGTTCCCAAATGCTATCAATCTTTTTGACGAGCTCAGGATCTTTTGTGATTGGAACGCCCCATTCACGAAGACACTCACCTTCCAATTTATTGGTCGCATCTAGCCCCATTTTGGAGTGTCCTGTCTCATTCTGTAGGAATAACGTATCTCTTTCAGGATCCATTCTAGTGGTCACTGCCCAGATAATGTCATTCCAGTCACTCACATTAACGTCACCATCACACACAATAACAAACTTGTTCTCATCGAACTGAGACCAAACCGCTTCCATGATTTTCTTACCATTACCTACCGCTTTCTTATCGATAGACACCACAACCATACTAGCGTTGTCGTTCTGTAGGTGAATATCTATAATTTCGGGTAAAGCTTTGGTTAACTCAGCTAAGCTACCTTCTATATGTTCGCTATTTGCAGGTGTTGCTTCTACATCTGGCGACAGCGCTAACTCAGCATCCCACTTCTTAGTAATGTCTAAGCCCATTTTAGAACCTAAGCCGACCACTGGAGAGGCAAAATCTAGCGAATCGATAGGTGTATTTTCTATCATCAAGCTATCACGTGACGGATCCATATGCTTACACATGGCCGCTGTGACTTGTGACCAGTCTCGAGCATTGACGTCTTCATCGCATACCAAGACAAATTTAGTGTACATAAACTGGCGTAAGAAAGACCATACTCCCATCATCACTCGTTTAGCGTGACCTGGGTATTGCTTCTTCATGGTCACTACTGCCATTCGGTATGAACAACCTTCCGGTGGTAAGTAAAAGTCTTCTATCTCTGGGAACTGCTTTTGTAGAATAGGAACAAACACTTCATTGAGTGCCACTCCTAATACTGCAGGTTCATCTGGCGGACGCCCTGTATAGGTACTGTGATAGATTGGATTCTCACGCATGGTGACATGAGTAATCGTAAACACATGGTGCTTTTCTTTCTCATTATAATAGCCGGTATGATCTCCATATGGTCCTTCATCTGCGAACTCATTAGGGTCAATGTAACCTTCCATCACGATTTCAGCACTTGCTGGGACGTCGAGGTCATTACTCACAGACTTAACCACCTCAGTTTTACTACCACGTAGTAAACCAGCAAACGCGTATTCAGATAACGTATCAGGTACTGGTGTAACCGCGCCAAGAATCGTTGCAGGATCGGCGCCAAACGCTACAGATACCGGAAATGGTTTACCTGGGTTAGTTTCCATCCAGTCACGTAGATCAAGCGCTCCACCACGGTGAGCTAACCAACGCATGATAACTTTGTTTTTACCGATCTTTTGTTGGCGATAGATGCCTAAGTTTTGGCGTTTTTTGTTCGGGCCACGAGTAACCGTTAAACCCCATGTTAGCAATGGCGCGACATCGTCCGCCCAACAGCTCATCACGGGAATTTTATCTAGGTCGACGTCATCGCCTTGCCATACAACTTGTTGGCAAGCCGCTTTGCGAAGGCGTTTAGCCGGCATGTTTAAGACTTGCTTAAACACAGGCAGCTTATCAAGAGCGTCTTTAAAGCCTTTTGGTGGTTCAGGTTCTTTAAGGTAGGCAAGTAACTTACCCACTTCACGTAACTCTTTGACTTCTTGACGGCCCATGCCAATAGCAACACGGTTAGGTGTTCCAAATAAGTTGGTCAAAACAGGCATGTCATAGCCTATTGGGTTTTCAAATAACAAAGCAGGGCCACCAGCACGTAGAGTACGGTCGCTAATCTCGGTCATTTCGTAATCTGGATCGACAGGGTGAGAAATGCGTTTCAACTGACCAATATTTTCAAGATGGTCGATAAAATCACGTAAATCTTTAAAACTCATAGGACTTCTACATGCTGATTATTCTGCACTCAGTATATCAAAAAGGGTGACACTGAGATCCCCCTTTTTAGTAAGGTTATTGAGAGGCAAAATCCACTTTACGGTAAGGCTTGCTCAATCAAAGAACTCTTAACCTGAGGGTTATCATTCACTAGGTCTTGCAACCAACGCGTATGACCTTGTTTTGCCAATTCACGAGCAACTAATGGTGCTTCATCGGCAATCGCCATTCGAGAGACAAGAAACTGTTTAACCTCATCCGACAACGGGTTGACCTTTGTCAGCAATGTGATGGCTTCGTCTTTCAATCGAGGGTTTTTGGTCGCAGCCATAACCTGTTCAAGAGCGAACGTTTGTCTAGTTTCAGCAAGACGTACTAACTCAGCTTGGCTGCTATAATCTGCCTTCATACGCCATAAAATCTTATAGACCTCTGGGTCTTCACTAACCTGAGCTAATCGAACCACTACCTCAGTTGAAGGTAACCAACTCACAATGGAAGATTTAGTCAGCTGCTTCGTTAGATAGTCCACAGCCTCGGGCGATAAACTGTCTAGCTCTCTGATTAATAGAGCCTCTCGAGTTTGCACTTGATGTTCAGAGCCCGACAGCCACGTTTTCAAATCAAGATCTTGCTTCTCAGCATCTAGCACAAACACCAATGTCTTTTGGTCTTGGTGCCACTGCTTGATTAAACGGTTGGCAATCGAAGGGTAATTAAAAGCAGGTACCGTAAACTCATAGCCATCCCCGCGTTCCAGAACTTGATAAGTCGGTGTGATAGCGAGTTGCTGCTCAATGAAGATAGACATCTTAGGAGTAAGTACGATTTTTTGTTGTTCGAGTTTTTTCAAGAGTTGGTAACGAGCCACCTCTTGTTGGGGAAATGTCAGGCGCTCAAGCGCAAAGCGTAGAGAATTAACTTCATCACGCACAACAAGCTCGAGTAATTCAGCAGTTTTCAGTTTTACTTGATCATTCTCAAGCCAAGACTCTACTGTATGTGGAGACATCTCGGTGGCGTAAATCATACCAACCGGTGAAAGTAACAGTGAAGTAGACAGGAGTAATGATGACAACAGTCCATGTTGCATTTTAACTTCCTTTTAACACTTTTTGTCATTCTGCAAGCTAGCGCTGTAAAATGCAAATAAAAAGCGCCGCCCGAAGGCAGCGCTTTTTAACAACTATAAACGAGTCAAGATTACTGACGACGCATTGCGTCAAAGAACTCATCGTTCGTTTTAGTCATTGCTAACTTGTCGATAAGGAATTCCATTGCATCAGTTTCGCCCATAGGGTGAACAATCTTACGCAGGATCCACATCTTCTGTAGTTCATCGCTCTTAGTAAGCAGCTCTTCACGACGAGTACCTGAGCGGTTGAAATCAATCGCTGGGAATACACGTTTTTCTGCAATCTTACGGTTTAGGTGCAGTTCCATGTTACCTGTACCTTTAAACTCTTCGTAGATTACTTCATCCATCTTAGAACCAGTATCAACCAGTGCTGTTGCGATGATAGTTAAGCTACCGCCTTCTTCTACGTTACGTGCCGCACCGAAGAAACGCTTTGGACGATGTAGAGCATTTGCATCAACACCACCAGTAAGAACTTTACCTGATGAAGGAATAACAGTGTTGTAAGCACGAGCTAGACGAGTGATTGAGTCCAGTAGGATAACCACATCTTTCTTGTGTTCAACAAGACGCTTCGCCTTCTCGATTACCATTTCTGCTACTTGTACGTGGCGAGATGCTGGCTCATCAAAAGTTGATGCGATTACTTCGCCTTTAACTAGGCGCTGCATTTCTGTTACTTCTTCTGGACGCTCATCGATAAGTAGAACCATTAGTTCACACTCAGGATGGTTACGAGCAATGCTTTGGGCAATATTTTGCAAAAGCATTGTTTTACCCGCTTTAGGCGGAGCAACAATAAGACCACGCTGACCTTTACCGATTGGTGAAGCTAGGTCAAGAATTCGTGCCGTGATATCTTCTGTCGCACCATTACCCGCTTCCATCACCATACGTTCGTTGGCGTGAAGAGGAGTCAGGTTTTCAAAAAGGATCTTGTTACGAGCGTTGTCTGGTTTATCGTAGTTAACCGTATTTACTTTAAGCAGAGCAAAGTAACGTTCGCCATCTTTAGGTGGACGGATTTTACCGCCAATAGAGTCACCCGTGCGTAGGTTAAAACGACGAATCTGGCTAGGTGATACGTAAATATCATCAGGGCCAGCAAGGTATGAGCTGTCGCCGCTACGTAGGAAGCCAAAACCGTCTTGAAGAATTTCTAGAACACCATCACCAAAGATGTCTTCACCACTTTTTGCATGCGCTTTAAGGATGGAGAAGATAATGTCTTGCTTTCTTAGACGAGCTTGATTTTCAAGACCTAGGCTTTCGCTAAGTTTAACAAGTTCAGACACAGGTCTGTTCTTCAGTTCAGTAAGATTCATAGTGGTGGAAGTTTGTTTAGTCAAAATAGGATCTGTTTTCTTAAGTTAAGAAGGATTTGGTCACAGGCTCGACCAAGAAGAGAATTTGTTCAATTAACGTGCGATAAATTAGCACTAAAACTAAGACTAGTCCATAGCTTAGAAAAAACAAAACCGCGCATCTGTTAACTGCGCGGTTTCTTTTCAAATGCTCACCTAATTATAGGTTAGCGTCTAGGAACTCTTTAAGTTGAGTTTTAGACAATGCACCAACTTTAGTTGCTGCTACGCCACCATCTTTAAAAAGAAGTAACGTTGGAATACCGCGAATACCAAATTTCGGTGGAGTGCCTGCGTTTTGGTCGATATTTAATTTACCGATAGTGAGTTTGCCTTCGTACTCGTCTGCGATTTCATCAAGAATCGGAGCGATCATCTTACAAGGACCACACCATTCAGCCCAAAAATCAACAAGAACCGGGCCTGCAGCGTTGATTACATCGTTATCAAAACCGTCATCAGTTAGCTGCAAAATCTTATCACTCATCTTCCACTCCAATGTATTTTTTAGAACTGGTTGGATGATAACCAGTAAATAGATGCCCTATTGGAATGTATTTACTTTCGTATTGCAAGCTTAAGCTGATATTCTATAGCAATGAAAAAGACGCATATCACAGAGCAAAAGTTCGCCGACTTGGATTTACTCCCGCAAGTCATTGAAGGATTGGAGAAAAAAGGGTTCGATTACTGTACCCCTATCCAAGCCTTGGCGCTCCCGGTACTGCTCACCGGCCAAGACATTGCAGGCCAGGCCCAAACGGGTACTGGTAAAACGCTTGCGTTTCTCACTGCTACTTTTAACCACCTGCTAAAAACACCTGAGCATGAAGGGCGTAAGCCTAACCAGCCACGTGCGATTATTATGGCACCTACGCGTGAACTCGCGATTCAGATCTACAACGATGCTGATTCTCTAGTCGCAAGCACTGGTATCAAAGCAGCACTTGCTTACGGCGGCGAAAGCTACGATAAGCAACAGGGTAAAATCGAAGAAGGCGCAGATATCTTAATTGGTACTACAGGCCGTATCATCGATTTCTACAAACAGAAGGTTTTCAACCTTAACTACATTCAAGCTGTTGTGCTTGATGAAGCCGACCGTATGTTTGATCTGGGCTTCATTAAAGACATCCGCTTCTTGTTCCGTCGCATGCCAGAACCTAAAGATCGCTTGAACATGCTGTTCTCTGCGACGCTGTCTTACCGCGTACAAGAACTTGCGTTCGAACACATGCATAACCCAGAGCATGTTGTTGTTGAGCCAGAGCGTAAAACAGGCCACCGTATTCAAGAAGAATTATTTTATCCTTCAAATGAACACAAAATGGCACTGCTACAAACGTTGATTGAAGAAGAATGGCCAGATCGCGCAATTATCTTCGCTAACACGAAGCATAAGTGTGAGTCGGTTTGGGGCCACCTAGCAGCCGACGGACACCGTGTAGGCCTGCTTAACGGTGATGTTCCGCAGAAGAAACGTGAAAAGATTCTTGAGCAGTTCACTCAAGGTGAAGTTGACCTGTTAGTTGCAACGGATGTTGCTGCTCGTGGTTTACATATCCCTCAAGTAACACACGTATTCAACTTCGATCTACCTGATGATTGTGAAGATTATGTTCACCGTATTGGCCGTACAGGCCGTGCTGGTGAAAGTGGTCATTCAATTAGTTTCGCTTGTGAAGATTACGCAATCAATCTTCCTCCGATTGAAGAATACATCGAACACGCGATTCCAGTTTCTGACTATGATGCAACGGCATTAATGGAAGATCTACCAGCACCACTGCGTTTACGTCCGCGTAACCCGCAGCAGCGTCGCTCAAATAACAATGGCCCACGTAACGGTAACCGTAAACCAAATCAAAACCGTCGCCCTCGCCAACCGCGTCATAACAAGGAAGCTTAGTCGCTTATGAGTCAAACAGTGTCACCTCCGCTTTTCGCTGCAATCGACCTCGGGTCGAACAGTTTTCATATGCTCGTTGTGCGTCATATTGATGGCAGCGTACAGACCATGGCAAAAATTAAACGTAAAGTTCGTTTGGCTGCAGGCTTAGATGAACATAACGCGCTTAGTAATGAAGCCATGCAGCGAGGCTGGGACTGTTTGAGTCTCTTTGCAGAGCGACTGCAAGACATTCCTAAAGAAAATATCCGCATTGTCGGTACCGCGACTCTGCGTACTGCAACAAATGTGGATATCTTTCTAGAGAAAGCGAACCAAATACTCGGTTACGACATCAATGTTATCTCTGGTGAAGAAGAGGCTGCGACTATCTATAAAGGTGTTGCGCACACTTCTGGAGGCAGTGGCCGCCGCTTGGTGGTTGATATTGGTGGTGCAAGTACCGAGATGATCATCGGTGAAGGTTTCTCAGCAAAAGCGTTAACCAGCTTAAAAATGGGGTGTGTTACTTGGCTTGAGCGTCACTTTAAAGATCGCCAATTGACCGCAACCAACTTCGACAATGCTATTGAAGCTGCAAAATCAACCTTGGCGCCAATCCTTGATAGCTACACTGATATCGGATGGGATGTCTGTGTTGGTGCAAGTGGTACCGTTCAAGCTTTGCAAGAAATCATGTTGGCACAAGGTATGGATGAGGTAATCACTCACACCAAGCTCAAACGCCTCCAAAAACAAGCAATGGCAACAGAAAGGCTCGAAGAGCTAGAAATAGAAGGACTCACACTGGAGCGAGCATTAGTGTTCCCGAGTGGCCTATCTATTCTGATTGCTATCTTTGAGCTACTTGAGATTGACTCAATGACCCTTGCAGGCGGAGCGCTACGTGAAGGCCTTGCTTATGAGATGGTCGTTGAATTACGCCAAGAAGATATTCGAGCTCGTACCGTAGCTAGCGTTCAGTCTCGCTACCAAATGGATGTTACTTACGGTGAGCAAGTCGCATCGTTAGCACAATCTCTATTTGAACAAGCGGGCGCTGATGCATGGGTATCAGAACCTCAGGCGGGAATTCTTTTGCAAACCGCAGCTAAACTGCATGAGATTGGTTTAACCATCGATTTCAAAAAAGGTGGCGAACACAGCGCGTATTTATTACAAAACTTGGATTTACCCGGTTTTACACGTGCTCAAAAACACTATCTAGGTGAACTTGTACGCCGCTACCGCGAACAGCTGACATCACTGCCAGAGCAACACGCAGTATCAGGTACTAGCAGCAAACGTATTTTACGTATTCTGCGCTTAGCCATTTTGTTAACCCATCGCCGTAGCCCTGATCTTGTAGCTCAAGTGAAGTTAACGGCACAAGATGACAAGCTAACATTAAACCTGTCTAAGCAATGGTTAGAAGCCAACCCATTGACGGCTGCTGAATTAGAAATCGAGTCGAACCGTCAAACTGATATCGGTTGGCCGCTAAACATAGAGTGCCTCTGATATTAATCATCTGACGCTAGAAATAAAAAAAGCCCAAGTTAGTTCACTAACTTGGGCTTTTTCTTATCTGTACCATTAACGCTTAACGTAATGAACCAACTACTAAGATTTACGCATTAACACCGGTTGCTTTGAAGTCTGGATTTACAGCAGTTAGCTTTTTAACGACGTAATTTAGAAGCACACCGTACATAGGAACAAACAGACCTAAGCTAATGATAAGTTTGAAGCCGTAATCAACCAACGCAATCTCAGTCCAATGCTCAGCCATAAATGGATCTGGGCTTTGGTAAAAAGCAATCGCAAAGAAAGCGACAGTATCCAGCGCATTACCGAATAGAGTTGAACAAGTTGGTGCTACCCACCATTGTTTAAGCTGACGTAGACGGTTGAAAACATGCACATCCAAGATCTGACCAAGCAAGTAAGCCATGAAGCTCGCCGCAGCGATACGTGCAACAAATAAGTTAAACTCGCCTAGTTGGCTAAAGCCTTGAAATGAGCCTTCAAAGAACACGACAGACAATAAATAGGAAACGGCCAGTGCAGGTAACATCACTAAGAAAATGATTTTACGAGCAAGCTGCGCGCCAAAAATGCGTACGGTCAGGTCAGTCGCTAAGAAGATAAACGGGAAAGTGAAAGCACCCCAAGTGGTGTGCATACCGAAGACGGTAAAAGGGAGCTGAACCAGATAGTTGCTTGATGCAATAATGACCAAATGGAACAAAACTAATAATGCTAGGGCTTTGCGCTGTTGCGCAGGGGTAAAGTTACTCATGCTGTACCTTTTTAGTTTGGTTTGGGGGTGAGGGAACCCAAATCGAGTCATTTCTTCGAATAAACCAAGAAAGCTCTTACCAATAATGTGAATTAAAAAATGTATCTATAAATTGCTCTATTGAGCGGCGAGCGATTATACATTAATCAATATTGGCTGCAACGGTGAGAACAAACGCAAACGTTTATTCTCACTTTTATTGGTGAATGGCGTTAGAAGCTATGTTTTTTAAAGCGAGGTTTTTAGGTGCTATGCCTAAAATTAGAAACCGCGCTTGAAGTTAGAAGCCACGCTTGAAAAGCGTCGCGAGATAATCAAACTCTTCTCGGCTTTCTTCAGCGTTTAACGACTCAAACCAGATTGATTCACTGTAATGTTCAGATTTTAAAAACATCCGGCAGTCTTCAAAATCAATCAACCAAGAATGCATATCGGCATCCCATTGTTTTTCGACAACAGACGCTGACAGTAACGCCACCAGCTTTTCACCTAACACTTCGTAAGAATCAAAATCAAAACTTGGAGACGTAATCAATAAACGCCCTTCGTCAGCCAAGTACTCTCTTAACCCAAATTCTGTTTGTGTTGTCATGTCCCTATCAACCTTATTCTTTTTCTATGAACTAACCGTTCTTATAAGCTAGCCGCTTCTACAAACTCATCGATTAACCGTGTGTAGTGATGTGTTCTTGAATCAAATCTAAGAATGGATCAGCGTATTTATCGAGTTTGCGTTGACCAACACCATTCACTGCCAGCATCTCACCGTAGGATGTTGGCAAGATTTCAGCCATATCAATTAGAGTTGCATCACTGAATACCACGTATGGCGGTAAACTGTCTTCATCAGCAATCGACTTACGTAACTTACGCAGTTTTGCAAATAGCTTCTTATCGTAGTTCTTACTGCTCAGCTTATCTGATTTAGCATTACGTACCGCGGTATCTAAACGAGGTACAGCAAGCTCCAAAGGCATTTCACCACGCAGCAGCGGGCGAGCCTCTTCTGTCAGCTGTAAAGTCGAGTTGCGAGTAATATTTTGGAACAGTAAGCCTTTGTGAATCAACTGACGGAAGATGCTGATCCAATAATCATGGCTATGGTCACGACCAATACCGTAAGTAGATAACTTGTCGTGACCATTATCACGAACACGAATGTTCTGCATACCACGCATCACTTCTACCACGTAGCCCATACCAAATGATTGATTAACACGATAAACACAAGATAACGCCTTTTGCGCTTCTTGGGTTGCATCAAAGTGTTTTGGTGGATCCAGGCAGATATCGCAGTTACCACATTGCTTCTCGCGATATTCACCAAAGTAGTTGAGCAACACCTGACGACGACAGGTTTGCGCTTCAGCAAAGGCACTCATCGCATTCAACTTGTGCATCTCAACTTGTTTTTGCGGGCCTTCTTCTTTTTCATCAAGCATTCGGCGCAGCCACCCCATATCAGCAGGGTCAAACAGCATCATTGCTTCCGCGGGTAAGCCATCACGACCTGCCCGGCCTGTTTCTTGATAATAAGATTCGATATTACGCGGGATATCAAAGTGCACCACAAAACGCACGTTGGGTTTGTTGATTCCCATACCAAAGGCCACGGTCGCGACAACAATCTGAATATCATCACGCTGGAAAGCATCTTGAACGTAAGCGCGTTCATCAGTGTCCATGCCTGCGTGATAACCCGCAGCACGAATACCGTTGTTACACAGCTTCTCGGTAACCATTTCCACTTTCTTTCGGCTACCACAATAGATGATGCCGCAATTGCCTTTCTGTGTTTCTAGGTAACGAACCACCTGTGACACCGGCTTGTGTTTCTCAACCAGGTTGTAGCGAATATTCGGGCGATCAAAGCTACCCAAGTAAGTATGCGGCTCCACCAGCTGCAAACGCGAAATAATATCTTTACGCGTCGCATCGTCGGCAGTTGCCGTCAGCGCCATATAAGGCACATGCGGGAAATACTGTTTAAGTTGGCCTAATGATGCGTATTCAGGGCGGAAATCGTGCCCCCATTGAGAAATACAGTGCGCTTCATCGACTGCAATCATTGAAAGAGGTAGACCTTGTAGGCGCTCGATAAAGTCACGCATCAACACTCGCTCAGGAGAGGCATAGATCATTTTAAGCTGCCCTGAGTTCATACGATTAAATACGCTCAACAACTGCTCCCTTGGCATCGATGAGTTTATACACTCAGCAGCAACACCATTGGCTTTCAGCTGATCAACTTGGTCTTTCATCAACGAGATAAGTGGCGAGATAACCAAAGTTAGCCCTTCGCGAACCAACGCTGGGATTTGGTAACACAAAGATTTACCGCCGCCGGTTGGCATAATAACCAAGCTATCTTTACCTTCAACGGCAAGATCGATGACCTCTTGCTGACCATCACGAAAGTCTTGATAGCCAAACACATCTTGTAAGATGTTTTGCGCATCATTCGCGGGAGTCGGTATTTGCTCAGCAATCAGAGTGGCGGTCATTGTGGTTCCTAATCGAGGTATAAAATCAGCCAGCATCATTCGCAAGCAAGGCGCACATTGTAGAGGGGAACGCTGGCGAATTAAACCGCAAATTGTTAGGTGAAAAGGGTTAACGCTCCTATACTGACCAACTCTCTTATAAATCTTATTAATAAGCACTCAGTGCCAGAGAAAGTTGTATGACCCCTGAAGAACAACAACGTACGCGCCAAGGAGTTTTACTTGCAGTTGGTGCCTACACAATGTGGGGTATCGCCCCTATATATTTCAAATCCTTAAGTGACGTCTCCCCGCTAGAGATCCTTAGCCACCGTGTAGTCTGGTCCTTTTTTCTACTCGCTTTCTTACTACACATTGGCCGCAGCTGGCGCAAAGTTCGTGACACCTTAACCTCAAAACCAAAAATGCTTTATTTGGTAGTGACTTCGATCTTGGTGGGTGCTAACTGGTTAATCTTTATTTGGGCGGTGAATTCCAATCACATGCTTGATGCTAGCTTAGGCTATTACATCAACCCGTTGATTAACGTGTTACTCGGGATGCTATTCCTTGGCGAACGCTTACGTAAACTACAATGGTTTGCAGTGGCTCTGGCTGCCATTGGTGTATTAATCCAGTTGATTGCGTTTGGCTCAGTGCCGATCGTAGCTATTGCCCTAGCCTTTAGCTTTGGTTTTTATGGCCTATTACGTAAGAAAGTCAGCTTAGAAGCGCAAACCGGTTTATTCATTGAGACTCTGGTAATGTTGCCACTCGCAGCTACCTACTTACTGTTTATTGCAGACAGTCCAACTTCAGACTTATCGATGAACCCGATGCAGCTCAACTTATTATTAGTTGCTGCAGGCGTTATTACTACCATTCCATTGCTGTGCTTTACGGGTGCAGCAACACGTTTAAAACTATCGACACTCGGTTTCTTCCAATACATAGGCCCGAGCTTGATGTTCTTGTTGGCCGTTCTGATTTACGGCGAAACCTTTACCTCAGATAAAGCGATCACATTTGCTTTTATTTGGGGAGCACTGGTTATATTTAGCTTTGATGGATTGCGTAACAACAGAAAGAATAAACGAGCTAAGCAGTAACACTGATCGTTTTTTACAAGACAATTACGAATGACGAAGATAAGCTTGGTTAAATTGATGACTATTTGACCAAGCTTTTTTGTATCATGGATAAAGTCCACTATTACTCTACACCCACAGAAGATATCAGCCTTATCCAAGCTCAATACCAAGAGTTTGCTTTTCAGCGCCACTATCATTTGGACTTTCACATTGGCTTGATCACTCAAGGCCAACAAAAGTTTGTCTATCAAGGAACAAGTCATCATGTCGGTGCTGGCCAAGTCGTTATCATGCCACCAGACGAGCTTCATGATGGTCACTCCAAACTCGATTCAGGTTATCAAGTCAGTGTATTTGCCGTTTCTCCCCAATGGTTTCAAGATCTTGCCGATCCCAAGAAAAATGGTCACACATTAGGCTTTTCGGAGTTGATCCTCTCCGATCAAGCGGCTTTTTCACAACTGTGTAACCTGCATGGCCTGTTAATCAGTCAAAACATCAGCCAGCTCGCTCAAGATTGCTTACCTTTCGAAGGATTCTCGACGATTGTCGATCGTTATGCGAAATTTGGATCCAAAAGCCAAATTAAACTCGGCACCCAATCGATTCATACTTTGAAAGAATACTTAATGGCTAACCTTGACCAGCCCGTTCGCTTAGAACAACTCTCTGAGCTCTGCGGCTTAACCACGACTCAATTCCAACGCCACTTTAAAAACAGAATGAGCATTACGCCTTATGCATGGCTGAGCCGTTTACGTATGGAACAGAGCATGCGTCTGATTAAGTCAGGGATATGTGGTACCAAGGTCGCGCACCAAGTAGGCTTCTATGATCAAGCCCACTTCTCTAAAGCCTTCAAAACCACATTCGGTGTCCCACCGTCACAAATCAACTAAGTGTTGATAATTTACAATTGCTCGATTTCAAATCACGGTAAGCTACGCTCAATACGATTACTTATTTAAAAATAGCGGCAACGTTATTGAGAACTGACGATGAACGAAGTCACCATACTGATCACCCTAGCCTCTATCCACTTCATCGCTTTGATGAGCCCCGGCCCTGACTTTGCGTTAGTCGTGCAAAATGCGACTCGTCACGGCAGACAAACGGGCTTATACATTGCTTTAGGGCTATCTTGCGGGATCTTGCTGCACTCATTGCTGAGCCTGACGGGGATAAGTTATCTCGTTCACCAGCAACCGACCCTATTTGCGATCATTCAACTGGCAGGTGGCAGCTATTTATTGTACTTAGGCTACGGTGCATTGAAGGCGACCTGGCACATCATTCAACATCACGATGATGACATTGATACAGTCAATTCAAAGGATCTCATTCTAACCAATAAGCGTGAGGCATTTTCTAAAGGGTTTGCGACTAATATTCTCAACCCAAAGGCGTTAGTGTTCTTTATTAGTTTGATGTCGAGCCTAGTACCTGCTGACATGTCTCTTTCTGGTAAAGGCTTTGCTCTGCTGATCTTATTTGGCCTATCGTTGTTTTGGTTTTCGCTATTAGCTTGGATGCTTTCCACCAAAACTCTGCAGAAAAAATTGCATGAAGCGACTGTCTATATCGATGGCTTATGCGGTGCAGTATTTACCATTATTGGCGTCAGCATTCTTTGGCAATCGGCATCCTCGTTGCTGATCTAAATTAGAATCAAGATTACAATTCGTTAACAATACACTGGCTAAATGTTATTTCCACTGTCAATCTAGCTCTGCATATTAAAAGGAGAAGATCATGCAGTGGAAAACAAAACTAACAACCCTCGCTACTTCTACCCTACTTTTTGCCTCCCATGTCAGTTGGGCAAATCAAGCTGCCGATGCCGTCGCACCGGAACAAAGTAGTGGTTTAGAAACCAAACAACTCGTCAAAGCTAATGATTGGATGGTCACTGCGGCCAACCCGTTGGCGACACAAGCCGGTGCTGACGTGCTCGCTCGAGGTGGTAACGCCGTTGATGCTATGGTTGCCGTACAGCTTATGCTTGGCTTAGTTGAGCCTCAGTCATCAGGTATTGGTGGTGGCGCGTTCCTTGTTTATTTTGATGGTAAAGACAAGCAACTCAAAACCTACGATGGTCGTGAAACTGCACCACTTGATGCAACACCACGTCTATTCCAAGATGAAAACGGACAACCACTTAAATTCTATGATGCTGTGGTTGGTGGTCGCTCAGTTGGCACGCCCGGCACGGTTCAATTGTTGTGGGATACTCACCAAAAATACGGCAAGCTAGAATGGGCCTCACTGATCAAGCCTATCGCTCAACTGGCTGAAAAAGGGTTTACCGTCAGTCCACGTTTAGCTACCTTGATCGAAAACGATCAAGAACGTCTAAGTCGTTTTGCGACAACCAAAGCCTACTTCTTTAATACCGATGGCAGCCCAAAAGCAGCAGGTACTCAACTTAAAAACCCAGAGTACGCGGCAACGTTAAACGCTATTTCTAAGAACGGTGCTAAGGCCTTTTACCAAGGTGAGATCTCTGCCGACATCATTAACACAGTACAAACAGCGAAAGGTAACCCGGGCGTATTAGCACAGAAAGACTTCGACGCGTATTCAATCAAGCAGCGCAAGCCAGTTTGTTCCGCTTATGAGAGTTATCAAGTATGTGGAATGGGGCCACCGAGCTCAGGAGCATTAACGGTTGGACAAATATTAACGATGACCGAGCAGTTTGACCTGAAATCATGGGGGCCAAACAGCGCAAAATCTTGGCAAGTGTTAGCAGACGCTTCTCGCTTAGCCTTTGCTGACCGTGGTATGTACATGGCCGATCAAGATTACGTACCGATGCCAACCCAAGGGTTAGTGAATACTGACTATTTGCAGGAACGCGCTCAGTTAATTACCGCCGGTAAGGCATTAGAAAGCGCACCATCGGGCACACCACCGTGGGATCACGCAATGCAAAGAAGCCAAGATGTTTCTATTGAATTGCCGTCCACCAGCCACTTCAATATTGTTGATAGCGATGGCAATGTCGTGTCGATGACCACCACCATTGAGAATGCCTTTGGCTCACGCTTGATGGTAAGAGGCTTCCTGCTCAATAACGAACTGACCGACTTCTCATTCAAGACCCACAACGATGGTAAGCCTATCGCCAACCGACTTGAACCGGGTAAGCGTCCACGCTCTTCAATGGCTCCTACCATCATCATGCAAGATGATAAACCTTACATGGCGATTGGTTCTCCGGGCGGCAGTCGTATCATCGGTTATGTGGCGCAAGCGATCATTGCGCATACCCAATGGGACATGGATATTCAGCAAGCCATCAATCAACCACACTTCCTTAACCGTTTCGGCACTCTAGATTTGGAAAAAGGAACATCAGCGGAGAACTTCAAACCAGAGCTAGAAAAGATGGGATTTGAGGTCAACGTTCGCGATCTTAACTCTGGTTTACACGCGATTCGCATCACAAAAGATGGCCTTGAAGGGGCTGCAGACCCTCGTCGTGAAGGTGCAGCTATTGGCCAATAAGAAATAACCCTCCCTTTTTACTCGCTACCTTGTGCGAGATCTCTCACAAGGCAGTGAGTAATATCGCTATTTAACTGAGAAAATAAGCACACCACAAGCGTAACCTATTGAAATAAAACAAAACGTATATTTATCATTCAAATAGTTATATAGAAATTCGCTTATGCACCATTGCTGATAAGTAAGGAATCGGTAATATAAACGGTGTCGGAAGGATGCTGACACGGAACAGGAAACGCCAAGGATTTGGTTATCTTCAGGATGAAGATTCGATTACTCAGGATGAATAATCGGCATGGATAGCGAAATGGACATTGAATGGACGCAATAGTAACTAGGATGGTTGCTACTAAGGAAAGACAATGGACACCTCTGGACGAGGAAAAGACTGAACATCAGGATGATGTAAAGGACACCGCTCAAGGAACAAGTGACGCGCGCTAACGAGGATTGTTGGCAGATCAGGATAAGATCAAGGACACCGCTAGGATGGCGACGAAAGGAATACGCTGAAGGATAACAGCACACTATCATGGATTTGATGCATGGAGCACACTTAGTAGCCGGATTGCTGCGAGTAAGACTACAGACCCCGATGAGCGTAAGCTCTCGGGGTTTTTCTTTATCTATACCTTAATCCATTACTTTCCAATTGACCTTCTACTTCGCCTGCAAACCGAAAGCTCAATACGTTTAATAATAATTCTGATATTAAAGCATTCACTTCTTAACCACTTCAGAGTAACGTAAGTCGAACTAGGCTCAACTAGTTTCATAACCATAATTAAACTAAGGACAAATTCATGTCACACGTTACCTTCAAAGGCGCTGCTGTACCGCTAACAGGCACATTCCCACAAACTGGCGAACAAGCACCAAGCTTTGCACTGACTGCAGGCGATCTTTCTGAACTGACTCTTGCTTCTCTTAAAGGCAAGAAAGTGGTTCTAAATATCTTCCCAAGCATCGATACAGCAACTTGTGCAACGAGCGTACGTACGTTCAACGCAAAAGCAGCAGAGCTTGAAAATACGGTTGTGGTTTGTATTTCTGCTGACCTACCGTTTGCTGCTGGTCGCTTCTGCGAACTAGAAGGCATTGAAGGCGTTCAACACGCTTCGACTTTCCGTTCTCCTGCGTTCGCATCAGACTACGGCGTGGCGATTGCTGAAGGCCCATTATCTGGCCTAACAACACGTGCAGTTGTCGTTGTTGATGAGAAAGGTGTGGTAACGCACAGCGAGTTGGTTGCAGAGATCACTGAAGAACCAAACTACGAAGCGGCACTTGCAGCACTGTAAGTCTCACGCTTAGGCAGAAATGCTTTAAGCTCGTATTAACCTAATTTAGGTCGGTACAGAGCAATAAAAAGAGCAGCCATTGGCTGCTCTTTCTGTTTTTAATAATAAACGATTTTTAGATACCGAAGTAGCAGATTAAAGCTGCTCTAATCGAGCGTAGGCCGTGACTAACCACTTAATACCTTCACCGTTGAACGCCACTTGAACTCGGCTCTGCGGACCACTTCCCTCAAAGTTGATGATGGTACCTTCACCAAACTTAGGGTGCTTAACGCGAGAGCCTAAGCTAAAGCCCGTTTCGTTAAAGTTCTCTTTCACTGCGGTTTGGCTAAAGCGACCACTGCTTGCAGGGCGGCTCACTTGCGCTTTCATACGCACTTCATCCAGACATGTCTCAGGTAACTCGCGAATAAAGCGCGATGGTTTGTGGTACTTGTCCTGACCATACAAACGACGCATCTCTGCGTAAGTGATGTAAAGCTTCTCCATCGCACGAGTCATACCTACATAACACAGGCGACGCTCTTCTTCTAAACGCCCCGCTTCTTCGGCGGACATTTGGCTTGGGAACATGCCTTCTTCGACACCCACCATGAATACCATTGGGAACTCTAGGCCTTTGGCGCTATGCAGGGTCATTAACTGAACCGCATCATCAAACTCATCAGCCTGACCTTCACCCGCTTCTAAAGCCGCATGAGTTAAGAATGCCGTTAGCATGCTCATTTCATCTGCTTCTTCTGGTTTTTCAAACTGACGCGTTGCCGTTACCAATTCTTCCAAGTTCTCAATACGAGCCTTCGACTTCTCGCCTTTCTCTTGCTCGTACATCGCAAACAAGCCCGACGATTTGATCACGTGGTCGGTTTGCTCATGAAGCCTCAGTTCTATGGTGTCATCTTCAAGTGCATTGATAAGCTCGATAAAGCGGCTCAAAGCACCCGCAGCACGGCCTGGTAACACTTGCTCTTCTATCAGAGCAACACTGGCTTCCCACATGGTTGCACCACGATCACGCGCTGCAAGACGAATCGTTTCTAACGTTTTATCACCCAAGCCACGAGTCGGCGTATTGACGACACGTTCGAATGCCGCATCATTGCTGCGGTTACTCATTAAGCGCAGGTAGCTCAAAGCATCTCTGATTTCCTGACGCTCGAAGAATCGCATGCCACCGTAGATTCGGTAAGGCAGGCCACCTTGAATCAAAGCTTCTTCAAGAACACGAGATTGGGCGTTATTACGATATAGCATTGCCGTATCTTCTAGTGCTCCGCCTTTCTCCTGCCACTCTTTGATTTTGCTTACCGTGAAACGCGCTTCATCTAGCTCATTGTAAGCCGAGTACACAGAGATTGGCTCACCATCGTTGCCATCGGTCCACAGCTCTTTACCCATACGCTCGGTGTTGTTCGAAATAAGCTCGTTCGACGCCTGCAAAATGGTTTTGGTTGAACGATAGTTTTGTTCGAGTCGAACCGTTGAAGCTCCTGGGAATTCATCCAAGAACTTTTGAATATTTTCGATTTTCGCGCCGCGCCAACCATAAATAGATTGGTCATCATCACCCACGATCATCACGCGACAATCCGGGCCTGCCATCATACGTAGCCAAGCGTATTGAATGTTGTTGGTATCTTGGAACTCGTCGACAAGGATATGCTTGAAGCGAGCTTGGTAGTGCTCTCGGATGTGTTTCTTATCGCGCAGTAATTCATGCGATCGCAACAAGATTTCAGCAAAGTCGACCAAGCCAGCACGATCACATGCCTCTTGGTAAGCAGAGTAGACCTTTAACCACGTTTGAGTTATTGGATCATGGTAGGCGTCAATGTGACTTGGGCGTAGCCCTTCGTCTTTCTTACCATTGATCCACCAAGAAGCTTGCTTGGCAGGCCACTGCTTTTCATCAAGGTTTTGCGCCTTGATTAAGCGACGTAGTAAACGAATCTGATCATCTGAATCAATGATCTGGAAATCTTCTGGCAGTTTTGCATCTAGGTAGTGAGCTCGAAGAATGCGGTGACAAATACCGTGGAAGGTACCGTTCCACATACCCGATGAACTTCCCATCATCAACTCTTCAATACGGCCACGCATCTCTGCTGCCGCTTTATTGGTGAAGGTTACTGACATGATAGAAAACGGCGATGCTTGCTCTACGCTTTGCAGCCAAGCAATACGATGCACCAACACTCGCGTTTTACCACTGCCAGCACCAGCCAGAATAAGTAGGTTTTCTAAAGGTGCTGCGACCGCCTCACGTTGTTTATCGTTTAGGCCATCGAGTAAAAGCGAAGGATCTATCATTGGATATGCTCACTACTGGGTATTTATACATAAAAGTTGATTATAACCTAAACACTAGGCTGCGTTTAGGATAATAAGAAGAAAAAACAGTCAAAAAATAACATCACACAATCAATAACTTAAATAACAACACATCATTAATATCGATTATTTTAATAATGCTGTGAAATTATTTCCTGGTTCTTCCTATCCTTTTTAGTAAGCAAGTTAACAATTCTATAACCTGCTATGTGTAAATCAAATTAAGTCTAGAGGGAATGACTATGAAAAATTCTAATCTTGCTGTTACAGCTGCAATCACAAGTGTACTAGCGTTCGGCGGTGCAGTTCTTACATCAGCACCTGCGGAAGCAGCAGCAAAAGAAAAATGCTACGGCGTGGCAAAAGCTGGCCAAAATGATTGTGCAACCAAAACAAGCTCATGTGCGGGTACAGCAAAAGAAGACAACCAATCCGATGCATTCGTGGTCGTTCCTAAAGGACTATGTGGCAAATTATCAGGTGGTGACACTCAATCATCATAATTGAGCTGCTAAGTATGGTGAGCTGAAATTCGGCTCACCTCCACTTCCTATTAGGAGAACCGTTGTGACTGACACTCTTCATCCCAATGCAGGGGTTGGCCTTAGAACACCTCACTTGGACTTCTTTAGCCAAAATCCAACGTTAGTAAGTTGGTTAGAGGTTCACAGCGAGAACTACTTTTTAGCTCAATCACCGCAACGCCAACAACTCAGAGAAATACGTAACGCCCACAGTATAAGTTGTCACGGTGTTGGATTGTCTCTAGGTTCAGTTGATCGCATCAACCCCAATCACTTGCTGCAGTTGAAAGAACTCATCGATGACATCGAACCGTTCTTGGTTTCTGACCACCTAAGTTGGAGCCAAACTGGCGGTCATTACTTCAATGACTTATTACCGCTGCCTTATACCGAAGAGGCGTTAGGAGTCTTTTGCCGTAACGTGTTAGAGGTTCAAGATAGCCTACAACGCCCTATGCTAATTGAGAACCCATCCAGTTATCTCGCCTTCAAGCATTCAACTATCCCAGAGTGGGAATTTTTGGCAGAGGTACAGAAGCGCACCGGGTGTCGACTATTACTCGATTTCAATAATATTTTTGTCTCATCTTTTAATCATGGCTTCAGCTGTGAAGAATACTTAAGTGGAATTCCTGCAGACAAAGTGGAAGAGATTCACTTGGCAGGTTTTACCAAAAAGAAACTCGAACAAGGTGAGATCTGGATAGATACACACAGCAAACCTGTCTGTGACGAAGTGTGGAAACTCTACACTGACTGGATAGCACAACATGGTTCGCGCCATACCTTGATTGAATGGGATTTAGATATTCCTGAGCCACAAATATTGTTGGCTGAAGCAACCAAAGCCAGTGATATCTTGTATCAACACTACAAATTCAACCAAAGGAGTCGCGCATCATGAGCCACTCCCTAGCAGATGTTCAATTGGAATTTGCTAACGCCCTACGCTACCAAAATAATGGTGAGCATTGCGACATAGTGAGCGACCATTTTACTGATGAGCAACGCATTCAGATTTACCGTAATAACTTTGTGATTAGCTTGAGCGAAGTACTGGCTGCTACGTATCCACTCACTGAAATGCTGGTTGGTGAAGAATGCTTCCAACAGATGGCTCGTCGACATGTCTTAAGTTATCCATCAACCTCTGGTGATGTCAGTGGTTACGGAGAACATTTTGAACAGACTATCCAAGCCTTTCCTGCCGTTATTGAGGCTGCCCCTTATCTCGCTGAAGTGGCTTTGTATGAATGGAAAAAAGATAGCTTAGTCAGATGTGTTTCAGAATCACATGTCGACCAACGCCCCCTTTCTTGTTTAGCTGATGTGCCACAAGAACAGCAAGGCGCTTTGGTCTTCCATCTCCAAGATTCAATAACGCTAGTCAATTCTAGCTATACGATGATCGCGCTTGAGCAAGCTATCTATCAGCAACAACTCGACGGGTTAGACATCAACCAACCTGAATTTGGGGTGTTAATCCGAGCTGAGAATTCACAAATTGAGAGTCATTGTTTGACAGAAGAATGCCACCAACTATTAACCGAATTGCAATCAGGCCAAACGCTCGCGGCAATAAATCCCTCACGACTACAACACCTTAATACTGTAATGGCACTCAACGTCATCTCAGGTTTCTCACTCAATGATGAATTGGAGACATAACATGGATAACAACACAGTCACGAACGTGATGGTTCAATACGATGCGTTGGTTGAGAAATCACAGGCGCTTTTTATTCCTCTGCTACTTTTGTTTTGCCGCCTATGGGTGGCGTGGGTCTTCTTTAACTCTGGGTTAACCAAGATAGCCACATGGGATAGCACTCTTTACTTGTTTGAATTGGAATACCAGGTGCCACTGTTACCTTGGGAACTTGCTGCCTACATGGGTACTGCAGCAGAATTGATTCTGCCGGTGTTCTTAGCACTTGGCTTGTTAACCCGACCAATGGCTGCAGCGTTATTCGTTTTCAATATCATGGCCGTCGTGTCATACCCTGTATTGTGGGCACAAGGGTTCTATGATCATCAACTATGGGGACTAATGATTCTCATCGTCGTGGTATGGGGAGCCGGACCAATGTCGCTTGATCGAATATTAAGAAAACAATTCGCAAGCTAGACCTATTTCACATCGCTCTTAAATTTACCTAGCCCTAAACGCAAAAAACCACTCAATCGAGTGGTTTCTTTTTATCTGGGATAAACTACTTGTTTAGAAAAGCCTGTAGTTCTTCAGCAGAGATACCTTGTTCTGCTAACTCTTTTGCTAATAGCTGAACCTGTTCACCTTTACGAGACTCAATCACACGCTGAAATTGGTAGATGATATCTCGCAAAGTATCGATTGGAACTTGTTTTGCCGCACTGCGAATACGCTCTTCACTTTGGTTTCCTAGCTCTTTAAGCAATTTACCAAACATGACCTTTTCAGGTGCATCTTCCATTTGTTCTAAGATGCGCGCCATTTCGTAGGTTGTTAATGACATTACAGTATTTCCGTTGTGGTATTAACGTTTCAATGAGTGACAAATATACCATGTTTTAACGTTTCGCAAACCGCCATTTGTATATTTTATCACCCTTGTAACTTATGCATTTGCAAACGTCGTATGCCATGACTTACCCGCCTTGCTCGCAAGCACCAACAGTGCTGGAACAATAAGGAACATTTGCAGTGCAATCATCACCTGCGATGTTAAATCAAGACGTTGCATGGTTCCAACAAGCAATCCTGAGCCACTCATTTGGAACAAACCAAGTAGTGCAGCTGCTGTACCCGCACGGTCACCAAAAGGTTCTAACGCTTTACCCGCTGCTGCACCTAGAATCCAAGCGAAACCAACTGAAGATAAGAAGATAGGCAACATAAATGCAATAGCCGTCGCTTGGTCTGCAAGTATCAACATCACCACACCCGCTAAACCAAGTGTTGAGATACCAACAACTAACGCCTTATAAGTACCAAAACGGTCCATAAATTTAGGGGCAGTGAATGCAGCAATGATGTTGATAACCGCGTTAATACCAAACCAGAAGGTAAATTCATTCATCGTCAAACCGAGGTTTTCCATCAACACAACAGGTGCAGAGGTAACGTAAGCAAGGATTACAGCCATCGCCATCAAGCACAATGTCGCATGGAAGATGAATGATGGTGTTTTCAGTACCGACCAGTAACGCTCTAGTTTAAACACCGCGACCTTTTCTGTCGCTGGATTATACTCTTTCATTTGGAAAAACAAAATGGTGCCAACCACGACAGCGAACACAGCCATAAAGCTGAAGTTCGAGCGCCAGCCAAACTGTTGAGTCAACCAAGCCCCAAGAATCGGTGCCAATGCAGGGATAAAACAGATCGCACCATTAAGGTAACTGATCATTCGGCCGCTCTTCTGCGGGCCAAATAGATCGCGAACCGTTGCAAAGGCTGCTACAGAAGTCGCACAAGCTCCTAAGCCTTGTAACAGCCGAGCTATTAGCATCATATCAATCGACTGAGCTGCCCACGCCAAGCAAGCACTCAATGCATAGATACTAACACCTCCCAATGCAACGGTTCGACGCCCTAACTTATCAGCCAAAGGGCCTGCAAATAATTGCCCGACACCCATGGCGAATAAAAACCAAGTAATCGTATCTTGTGCTAGTGCATGTTCCACGTGAAACGCTGTCGAAATTTGTGGCAGAGCTGGTAGATAAATATCAATAGCCAAAGGGCTAAATAGAACCAGCATTGCAAGTAGTGCAACCTGCAATTTGCTAGGATTTGGAAGCGCGTTAGAAGGCACAAGATTCTCCGGATGAGTTAATTTGGATGCATAATAACGGACTAAAGATATGAACAAAAATGGCATATACTCATTAGCATTATTCCAAATAGGAAACTCACATGAATATCGAGAAACTATCACGCCTCGACCTCAATCTATTGGTTTGCTTGCAGGTGCTGATGGAAGAGCTGAGTGTCACGCGCACCGCACATCGATTATGCTTGAGCCAATCGGCTGTGAGTAAGTCGTTAGCCAAGCTTCGTGAGCAATTTAATGATCCCCTTTTTACGCGAAGTGCCCATGGCCTACGACCAACACCGAAAGCTGTTTTTCTCAAGCCTCGATTAGAAACACTGATCAATCAACTTGATGTACTGACCCAACCAGAGACATTCATTCCCAACAACAGTGACCACAGTTTTCATATTGCAGCCGTTGAGAGTGTTTACCCACTGATTCTTCCGCACTTCTTACCCGCAATATTTCGGCAAGCGCCTAAGGTCAATATCAACACCCACGCGTGGACAGAGCAAACCTTTAAGAAACTGCAGCTTGGTGAACTAGATATCGGACTCACAGGCAAAGACATCGACATCAACGATGCGCGTTTAACCATGCTGCCGCCAGACGACATCTGCGAACAAGAGATCTACCGCGATGCACAGATGTGTGTGTTAAGACGCAACCACCCTGCACTGAGTGGTAAGTGGGATCTAGAAACCTACCTTGCGCAGCGTCATGTACAAGTAAGGTGTGATGGTAATGACCGTTGGCTATTAGACTACAAACTTGCCGATCTTGGCCACCAACGTGATATCGCTATTTCAGTTCCAGACTTCAATAGCGCGGCGAGCCTGTGTACCTACACCGACTTTGTGTTTACAGCACCAAGCCACTTTACTTACCTGGTCGCCAAGCAACTCGATTTAGTGGTTGTTCCTTTACCTATGGAATTCCCGCCGATGGCATACACTCTATTTTGGCACCGTGACAGAGAAAATGACCCAGCCTTAACTTGGTTGCGAGATATCATCAAAGAAAAAACTCTGCACCTTAGATAAAAATGGCGTACAGCGTTTGCAGCAAACGAACAAAAGCGCTAGCTTATTGACCTAATAAGTCCCCTCACCTGTCTATCTATGGTGAGTGTTAACAAGGACCCTAACAATAAGGATAAACACAGATGCACAATATCACTGCTGAACGCGTTGCTGCGGTTCGAGCTTGGCTTGAAACAAACAACCTAGATGCCGCTATCATTCCACACGAAGACGAATATCTAGGTGAATACGTTCCAGCTCATAACGAGCGACTTCACTGGTTAACAGGTTTCACAGGCTCTGCAGGTGCCGCTGTTATTACTCGTGAAACTGCTGCTATTTTTGTTGATGGTCGCTATACCGTTCAGGTTCGTAAGCAGGTGCCAGCAGAGTTATTTGAGTATCGCCACCTTATTGAAGAACCGGCTTTAGATTGGATCGTCAATTCATTACCACAAGGCAGTAAGGTTGCATTCGACCCACGCATGCACACTGCCGCTTGGTTGAAAGGCGCACAAGCAAAACTAGCAGATAAAGTTGAGCTAACAACGCTATCAGCAAACCCGATTGATGAGCTTTGGTCTGATCGTCCTGAGCCTGTAGTGTCTGATGTGCGCCTAATGGCAACAAACGCCGTTGGTCAATCAAGCGAGAGTAAGCGCGCTGAGATTGCTGCCTTGTTAAAAGCAAAAGGTGCAGACGCCGCTATCCTTACCGAGCTTGACTCAATCTGTTGGTTGCTTAACGTTCGTGGTTTAGACGTATCACGCCTACCTGTTGTACTATCCAACGCTATCATTCACGCCGATGAAAGCGTCGATTTCTTCCTAGACCCAGCACGCATCCCAGCAGGCTTTGAAGCACACGTTGGTAATGGTATTCGCGTTTCCCACCCATCAGAGCTTGAAGCGCGCCTTCAGTCTTTAGAAAGCAAAAATGTATCTGTAGATTCAGGCACAAGCAATGCTTGGTACACGCTTGTTCTGCAAAACGCTGGCGCTCATATCATTGAAGCAGCAGACCCATGTCTAATGCCAAAAGCCGCTAAAAACGAAACTGAAATTGCCGGCATGAAAGCGTGTCACATTCGTGATGGCGTAGCGATGGCGAAATTCCTATCTTGGATTGATGCAGAAGTCGCACAAGGTAACCTGCACAACGAAGCGGTATTGGCTGACAAAGTCCAGTCGTTCCGTGAGCAAGACCCAACGCTGATGGACCTAAGTTTTGACACAATTTCAGCAGCAGGCGGAAACGCAGCTATGTGTCACTACAACCATGAGAACCAACCTGAACCAGGTCAGTTAGAACTGAATACTTTGTACCTAGTCGATTCAGGCGGCCAGTACTTAGATGGTACAACCGACATCACTCGTACTATCGCGATTGGCCAACCAAGCGATGAAATGATTCAGCAGTTCACTCTCGCACTGAAAGGTCACATCGGCATTGCACGTGCACGTTTCCCTCAAGGTACTCGTGGTTTCCAACTGGATATCCTAGCGCGTCAGCACTTATGGGCAGAAGGCTTCGACTACGACCACGGTACTGGTCACGGTGTTGGTCATTTCCTAAGTGTTCATGAAGGACCGCAAAGCATCTCTAAGAAGTTGATCGACGTGCCTCTAGTTGAAGGTATGGTGTTATCAAACGAACCGGGTTACTACCGTGCTGATGAATTTGGTATCCGCATCGAGAACCTAGAACTGGTTGTTGAGCTGCCAACTCAGGGTGACTTCTCTGTACTGACGTTTGAATCACTAACTCGTTGCCCTGTCGATAAGCGCAACATCAATGTTGATTTACTAACACGACCTGAACTGGCATGGCTGAACGACTACCATCAGAAAGTATGGGACGACGTTAGTCCACTAGTTGAAGGTGATACGTTGGAATGGCTACGCCAATCAACGACACCATTAGCTCACGCTTAATGCTTCGCTAAGCTGTTAACTGAACCAAAACGAACTTGCTAAGTTAAATAGAAAAACGGCTACCTAAAGGTAGCCGTTTTTGTTTGTCGATAGAACTTCGTCGATGTTTCACGTGGAACATCAACCAATATGTTGATTAACCAGAATAGGCACTGTGCCAATCTCGCCATACTGGGTCGAAACCACGCTTACGAATCATCGACTCAACATCGGCAGCACTTCTCTCATCACTTATCTCAAACTGTTCGAGTTCTTCCTCACCCGAAGCATAACCACCAGGTTGGGTTTTAGAAGCCGCCGACATACTCGTGATTCCCAATGGCAACACATTATCGCGGAAGGTTGCTGACTCACGAGTAGATAGAGATAACTCGACCTCAGGGTTTAAGAGTCGATATGCGCAGATAAGCTGAACCAACTGTTTATCGTTCATGATCGACTTAGGCTGCAAGCCTCCATTACTGTCTCCACCCTCGCACGGGCGAAGACGCGGGAATGAAATTGAATAGCGAGTCTGCCAATAAGTGCACTCTAGGTAATCTAAGTGAGCAGCAACAAAGAAGCAGTCGGTTCGCCAATCTTCCAAACCAATCAAGGCACCTATACCTATTTTATCGATCCCCGCTTTTGCCAAGCGATCGGGAGTTTCAAGGCGATATTCAAAATCCATTTTATTGCCACGTAGATGATGCTCAGCGTAAGTTCTGGGTTGATAGGTCTCTTGGTAAACCATAACAGCATCTAAGCCGAGAGTTTTAAGCTCTGCGTAATCATGTTGATCAAGCGGCTGCACTTCCATTGCAAGGTAGTTAAATTGCTTTTTAATATTCGGCAACACCTGTCGAAAGTAATTCATCCCGACCTTAGTTTCATGTTCACCGGTGACCAACAAAACGCTATCGAACTTCATCTTTTTGATAGCCGCACTTTCGGCATCAATTTCATCCAAAGTAAGTGTGCGGCGCTTGATACGGTTCTCCATTGAGAAGCCACAATACGTGCACGCATTAGCGCACAGGTTAGACAGGTACAAAGGAATATAAAGCGACATTGTATTGCCAAATCGCTTACGAGTTAGCGCTAGCGATTGTTGTGCCATCTGCTCTAAGTAAGGTTCTGCCGCCGGAGAGATCAGCGCCTTAAAGTCTTCTAAGTCGCGTTTGGGTTTACTCAGAGCACGTTCAACATCCGCTGCCGTTTTACTGAAGATAGACATACCAATGTCATCCCAGTTGAGCTGTTTAAATCGATCAACAAACGTCATAGCAATACTACTCGTCTAGGAATGAAGTTAACGGGCTCGAAGCAACCGCGTGAGATACTTTTCCTGCAAGTCCAGCAAGGTAAGCCATACGCCCTGCTTCTACCGCCAACTTAAAGGCAATCGCCATATCAACGGGCTGTTGAGACGCAGCTATCGCAGTATTCACTAGAACAGCATCCGCACCCATTTCCATTGCACGAGCAGCATGAGATGGTGCACCAATGCCCGCATCAACAATCACAGGAACATTCGCTTGATCGATAATTATCTCTAAGAAGTCTGCCGAAGCGATACCTTTGTTTGAACCAATTGGCGCACCTAGCGGCATAACCGCAGCACAACCCACCTCTTCCAAGCATTTACACAATACTGGATCGGCATGGCAGTAAGGCAACACAACAAAACCATCTTTAACCAGTTGCTCAGCAGCTTTAAGCGTCTCTATTGGGTCTGGCATCAAGTACTTTGGATCTGGATGAATTTCCAGTTTAAGCCAGTTTGTACCTAGCGCTTCACGAGCCAAATGCGCAGCAAAGACAGCATCTTTTGCATTCTTAGCGCCTGACGTATTCGGTAGTAAGTTCACGCCAGCATCAATGATGGGTTGTAAAATGTCGTCTTGCTCAGAACGAATATCAACTCTCTTCAACGCCATGGTTGCCAGTTGCGAGCCCGAAGCTTCAATAGCACTCGCCATCAAGTGCTTGTTCGCGAACTTACCCGTTCCTGTGAAGAGTCGTGATTGAAACGTTTTATCAGCGATAGTTAACATGGTTAGCCTCCTGCTATAGCTTGGAAAAGAGAAATAGCGTCGCCTTCATTGACGACAGTTTGTTGCCACTGGCTGCGCGGGACAACCGCATTATTGATTGCAAATACACAACCCAGATCAGGTAGTGATAGAGCCTGGATAATGTCCGCTAGAGACGACAAGTGCGCGACCTGTTCTGGTTGCTCGTTTATAGAGATCGTTATATGACTCATTGGATTTCTTCTTCTAAATGCTTAACTGCAGACGTACTGCACACGGGACATTCACTATCTTGAGTGACCATTAAGTTTTGCCAATTCATCGTTTGGCCATCGAACAGTTTGAGCTGGTGTGTTGTTACCTGAAACTCACCACGAGTTAAACGTTGAATGGCAGCCAAAGCTTGAAGGTTACCTATGGTGCCAACAACCGGGCCTATGATGCCGCTATCGCTACAACGAGTCGTTTGTGGGTGATGACTGAACGGAAACAAACAGTGATAGCACCCTTTCTGATTCTGATAATCAAAGACAATAAACTGGCCTTTCCAGCCAATTGCAGAACCGGAAATCAAAGGTGTATTGCTACCGAAGCATGCTTGGTTAACCTGGTGGCGTGACTTAAAGTTGTCAGTACAATCCAACACCAAATCAGCGAGCATCACTTCAAGTTCAAGCTGACTTTCACTCATTCGCTGATTGATGGTTCTTACTTGGCTGCGACTATTGAGCTCGCTCAGTTGTTGCTTCAAAGCTTCGACTTTAGGCGAACCTAACTGAATTTCTTTGAACGCGACCTGTCGTTGCAGGTTAGATGAATCCACACAGTCATCATCAACCAACACGATCTTTCCAACACCAGAAGCTGCAAGGTAAAGAGCCGCAGCATTACCTAAGCCACCACAACCAATCACTAACACATGGCTATTTAATAGGTTTCGTTGTCCTTGTTCACCGACTTCAGGTAACGCAATTTGTCGTTGATAACGAATAAATTCAAAGTCACTCAGCATAGCTAGGCTCCTGCATAACCTCTTCTTTGAGAGCTGGAGGTTTTGACGCCATCAGTTTTTCGAAAAATTCGATCACCTTTTTAGGGTCTTCCGCTAATGTAATCGCACGAACAACCGCCAAACTCGACACCCTACAATCCCACACCTGCTCAGCTGTCGATTGGTCAATACCACCAATAGCAACCGTCGGATAACCGGTGAGTTCTTTTGTATATGGGATAGTATCAATCAGCTGTTGATACAGAGATAAACGAACTATACCCTGAGGCTTTGATGGCATCTGCTTAGTCGTTGTTGGAAAGATGTGGCCTAGCGCAATATAGCTTGGGTTGATTTGAACAATGCGCAGTAACTCGTAATAGCCATGAGTCGATAAACCAATCTTTATACCCGCTTGGCTCAACTGTGAGAGGTTTGATTCTTCAATATCCTCTTGCCCCAAATGAACACCAAAAGCGTCATGCTTGAGTGCAAGCTGCCAGTAATCATTGATAAAAACTTGAGCGTTATGCTCTCGACCAAGCTCGATAGATCGTGTGATTTGTTGTTCTAAGTCCGCTTGCAGCGGGTTCTTAATACGTAGTTGGACAGTGTTGATTCCAAGCTTGAGTAATCTTTCGATCCACTCGACATCATCAACTACGGGGTATAAACCGAGGCTACTCTTATTCAACTCAGGAAAAGAAAGTGATGTCCCTTGGTTAGCCCAACCTACGCTTATGTCCAATAGTTGATCTTCAAGAACAGGGATAGGAAAATTTTGGTAATGTGCAGGCCATGTTCCACGTGAAACATTAGATGCTGATCGAGCTAAAACTAGTGCGTCTTCTAGTGGGAACTCCAACGCCAACAAAGTAAGTAACCAGGCAAAATGGCCGCGATTATCTAATTCCTGATGAGCTGTAGTTGCACTATTGATAGCACGATTAGCATCTAGGTGTGACCAGATATCCAATACAGCCGAATCATCTAAGACACCAATATAGATAGTATTCGGAGTTTGTACCAAAGCATCGCAGACGCCAGCTAGCGCCACTGAATGACTGTAATCAACAACATGGTTCAGTTCTGCTAGCTGACACACCGTCAATGAATCAACATCATGAGCAAAGCCAATAGATAACGCCTGCTGAGCATCAACGATAGAGAAGTATTGAGTTGGGCTTACGCCCAACTCAACTGCATCGGTTGCAAAGCCTTGTCGCTTAGCAACCAATAGACAGTTCTGCACCTCTCCCGTTAACTCAATATTTTGAGATGGGATGAGTATCTTCACTGTCATTATTCCTCTAGTTGAGCTTCTTTTGCACCTACTGCAGGGTGGTAAAGTTCAGAGCCGGTATCACGGAACTCTTGTGATTTCTGACGCATTCCTTCCAACGGGTTATCCAACATCTTAATTTCGATAGCCTGATCAGCCGCCACTTGTTCGGTGTCTTTCGCATACTCTCGTACTTCCTGAGAGATCTTCATCGAGCAGAATTTAGGTCCACACATAGAGCAGAAGTGAGCAACCTTACCCGACTCTTGTGGCAGAGTTTCATCATGGAAAGAACGCGCGGTTTCCGGATCTAAAGCTAGATTAAATTGGTCTTCCCAACGGAATTCAAAACGCGCCTTTGATAATGCATTGTCGCGGATTTGTGCGCCCGGATGTCCTTTTGCCAAGTCTGCTGCATGTGCTGCCAGCTTGTAAGTAATCAAGCCAGTCTTCACGTCTTCTTTGTTTGGTAAGCCTAAATGTTCTTTAGGAGTGACATAACAGAGCATCGCACAGCCGTACCAACCAATCATGGCGGCACCAATACCAGAGGTAATATGGTCGTAACCAGGGGCAATATCTGTCGTCAGTGGACCTAAAGTATAGAAAGGTGCTTCGTGGCAGTGCTCTAACTGCTCGTCCATATTCTCTTTGATTAGGTGCATTGGTACATGCCCAGGACCTTCAATGATCACCTGAACGTCGTATTCCCAAGCCACTTTAGTCAACTCACCTAGAGTACGTAATTCCGAGAATTGAGCTTCATCATTAGCATCAGCAATCGAACCCGGACGCAGGCCATCACCTAATGACAGAGCAACATCGTACTTCGCACAGATCTCACAGATCTCACGGAAGTGGGTATAAAGGAAGCTTTCTTGATGATGTGCAAGGCACCATTTCGCGATGATAGAACCGCCGCGAGAGACAATGCCAGTCACACGCTTAGCGGTCATAGGGACGTAACGAAGCAGTAAACCTGCGTGGATAGTAAAATAATCAACACCCTGCTCTGCTTGTTCAATCAAGGTATCACGCATCACTTCCCAGTTAAGGTCTTCCGCAACGCCATTCACTTTTTCAAGCGCCTGATACATAGGAACCGTACCAATCGGCACCGGACTGTTACGCAAGATCCATTCGCGAGTCTCGTGGATATTACGGCCGGTGGAAAGGTCCATCACGGTATCGCCACCCCAGCGAGTCGACCAGACTAGCTTCTCAACTTCTTCTTCAATCGAAGAGCTTACTGAAGAGTTACCGATATTGGCGTTCACTTTCACTAAGAAGTTTCGGCCAATAATCATAGGTTCTGATTCTGGGTGATTGATGTTTGAAGGGATAATAGCTCGACCTTCTGCAACTTCTTTGCGCACGAACTCAGGGGTAATTTCTTTCGGTAGGTTGGCACCGAAGTTATGGCCAGGGTGTTGATGATTAAGCTGCTCATCAGCAAACTTCTGACGTCCCATATTCTCACGTATTGCAATGTACTCCATCTCAGGAGTGATAATGCCTTGACGAGCATAATGCAGCTGGGTAACACATTGGTTACCTGTAGCACGACGAATTCTAGGTAGATTGCCGTAACGAAGGTCGTCTAGGGTTTCATCTTCTAAACGTTCTTTGGTGTAAACAGAGCTTACATCGTCTAACAGTTCCGTATCGCCACGCTCATCAATCCATTGCTCTCGCAACTTAGGAAGACCGTTATACAGGTCTATTTCGTGTGTAGGGTCTGTATAAACACCGGAGGTATCGTAAACTTGAATAGGTACATTAGGTTCGAATACAGGCTCTTTTTTGCTGCCACCCACAAGGCTATCAGCGAGTGATATTTCTCGGACAGGGACTTGAATGTCCGCTCGAGATCCTTGGATGTAAGCTTTTTTTGAATTTGGATAAGGTTGTACGGATAAAGAATCAATGAAATTCTTCGCTTCCAGTCTTGCTTGTTTACGACTCGACATAGCATTTTTCCTTGGCTTTTAGCCATTATTTATAGGGATAAAAATGCTTGACGGATTTGATGCTACAAGAGGGATTACAACAAGAAAATACAGTTGTGATCTGGAGATAGATCTCTAGAAGGATTCTAGTTAGATACCTACTCTTGTTCCCTTCGCAGGTATTAGCCTGATCAGGTTCAACGGATCCCGAGTTAACGGTCTCAGCCATATGGCACTCCGACAAGTTCGATCGAGTATATAAAAACGGCTTGGATAAACCAAGCCGAGTTGTTAACAAATCGTAAGAAAGTTTTAAGACTTTATCAAAAGTTGGAAGCCGATCCATGCTGCTGAGATGCTGAGAACCACGTTGAGTAGCACATTGAGTCCCATCTTAAAGAAAGCACCCTGCTGCATAAGAAGCACGTTATCCATCGAAAATGTAGAAAATGTAGTCAGTGCTCCAAGGAAACCAAGACCGATGATCTGCCTCCATGGTTCTGTCGCAACCATCTCATTCTCAAACGCTGCGATGAGTAAACCCATAATTAAAGAGCCAATTACGTTAACTGTCAGCGTACCGTAAGGGAAGCCACGTCCTAGCATCACCACACATAACTCTGAAATCAAATAACGCGAACAAGCACCAAATGCGCCACCAATGGCAATAAAACCTAAAATAGATAACTGACCCATGAATCCTCCCAAACAATAGTCCCTATATTCTAGCTTTACCGCCGATAAAAGCGAGGGTATAAACTAAGAATGCATGCGCAAATATTAAACGTTACAGGTGTCACTTAACTTCAATATATCCCATCAATCCCGTTTTCATGTGTTCAATAACATGACAGTGGTACATCCAACGCCCTGGGTTGTCTGCAACAAATGCAGCTTTAGCTCGGCCATTTTTTCCAAGTAGCACAGTATCTGTATGGAAAGGTTCTTCAATTTTTTTACCATCAATTTCCAATACAGTGAATGTATGACCATGAATATGAATCGGGTGATGATATTGAGTAACGTTCTTAAGATCGAATATGTAAGTCTTACCTAGTTCTAAAGTTGCCAACGGTTTAGGAATATTATCTTTACTCATTCCTTCCCATGCTCTTTTATTAGCAAGCCAAAACTTAGGCATGGACTTCCCATCTTTAGACACTGGTGATACCGCGCCCTCCCACTCGAATACAAAATCGATCTCTTCAGCATTAGCAATATCTAGGTTAGGTACTGGATTCAATGGTAATAATGGCAACACCCGCTCTTGAGTAAATGTTGAGTCTACGACTTCAAATTCACATAAAGGAAATGGGAAACGCCCCTTCATTTGGAGAACGTTAACTCGCTCCCCTGCTTTAGGAGCGATCAATCCGATATCAACACGCATACCCGGACCAATTTTATGTTGAGTCAGTTTATAAGGCGTTTTTACAGGATTACCATCGATGGCTATAACCCATGCTTCAGCCCCTTCGACAGCAATAGGGTAAGTGATCGTATTATCGACATTAGCAATACGCAGTCTAGTCGCTGCATACTGCTTCAACTGATATATGGGTTCATGGATTCCATTAACACTACTCCACTCACCAGGAGTGCCCATACGAGCACTGAGTCGTGGGATCATTAAATCTTTCCATTGACCCTGTTTGTCGATGTGCCAATGCTTAAGCATCAATGCGTGTTCTTCATCGAACCGTACTGGATTACTCTCTTCTACGATAATAAGACCAACTAAGCCCATACCAAGCTGCTTCACGCTATTCATGTGTGGGTGATACCAAAACGTACCGGCATCTGGCGGCGTAAATTCATAAATGAATGTTTCGCCAGGCATAATAGGAGGTTGGCTCAAGAAAGGAACGCCATCCATTTCGATTGGAATTCTTAGGCCATGCCAATGAATGGTAGTAGGTTCTGATAGCTTATTGGTAAAACGAATTATTACCTTCTCACCTTGTCGACACTGAATCGTTGGAGCAGGAATCTGTCCATTGAAACCCAAAATATTGGTATTAAATCCCTTCACTAACTCTGCTGTTGAGGGCTCAGCAGTTAAGTCATAAACATACTTTCCTTGCTCATCAGCAGACCGCTTCATTGAACAAGCGGGGAGTACTGTTAGTGCAGATATAGCGAGAGATGATTGAATAAACTTACGACGGGAAATATCCATATTTGTTGCCTTTTAGTAATAACGACCAAAATGTAACAAAATATTGAGAATAATTCTCATAAAGAAGTGTGGATTGTGTTGTTAATTGCTTATAAAAGAGACTGAGATAAGTAAGCACTTACATTTCTAAGACAATATTCTATTCAAGGTAGGTAATTATCGATTAAAAATCGAACAAATGTAAATCAAAAAGACTCTAGGATTTCTGCTTCGATGGGGATCAATATAGTCGACTTGGCTGACACTCCGGTCCTCAACGTCACTTTGAAAAAGTGACAGATACAAAAAAGCTCCAGCATTTCTGCTGGAGCTTTAAATATGGCAGGGGTGGAGAGATTCGAACTCCCAACACGCGGATTTGGAATCCGCTGCTCTGCCAATTGGAGCTACACCCCTAAAACTTTATCTTGCTTCAGATTCGAAAAAACCTCGCACTAGGCGAGGTTATCGAATAAGTGGCGGAGTGGACGGGACTCGAACCCGCGACCCCCGGCGTGACAGGCCGGTATTCTAACCAACTGAACTACCACTCCGCAGTGGTCAACTCACTAAGTGAGCGTCCATATCCCCAGGTCGGTCGACCTAAAGATTTAATTTAAAGCCTGGCGATGTCCTACTCTCACATGGGGAAACCCCACACTACCATCGGCGCTATTGTGTTTCACTTCTGAGTTCGGCATGGAATCAGGTGGGTCCACAATGCTATGGTCGCCAAGCAAATTTTAAAATTCGGAAAGCTTATCTAAAAGTATTTCTCTTCAAACTCATTCAAGGTCTGATACATCTGAGTCCACAAAACCCCTTGGGTGTTGTATGGTTAAGCCTCACGGGCAATTAGTACAGGTTAGCTCAATGCCTCGCAGCACTTACACACCCTGCCTATCAACGTCGTAGTCTACGACAACCCTTTAGGACACTTATAGTGCCAGGGAAAACTCATCTCAAGGCTCGCTTCCCGCTTAGATGCTTTCAGCGGTTATCGATTCCGAACTTAGCTACCGGGCAATGCCATTGGCATGACAACCCGAACACCAGAGGTTCGTCCACTCCGGTCCTCTCGTACTAGGAGCAGCCCCTTTCAATTTTCCAACGCCCACGGCAGATAGGGACCGAACTGTCTCACGACGTTCTAAACCCAGCTCGCGTACCACTTTAAATGGCGAACAGCCATACCCTTGGGACCGACTTCAGCCCCAGGATGTGATGAGCCGACATCGAGGTGCCAAACACCGCCGTCGATATGAACTCTTGGGCGGTATCAGCCTGTTATCCCCGGAGTACCTTTTATCCGTTGAGCGATGGCCCTTCCATTCAGAACCACCGGATCACTATGACCTGCTTTCGCACCTGCTCGAATTGTCATTCTCGCAGTCAAGCGGGCTTATGCCATTGCACTAACCACACGATGTCCAACCGTGTTTAGCCCACCTTCGTGCTCCTCCGTTACTCTTTGGGAGGAGACCGCCCCAGTCAAACTACCCACCAGGCACTGTCCGTAATCCCGATTCAGGGACCAACGTTAGAACATCAAAACTACAAGGGTGGTATTTCAAGGACGACTCCATCACATCTAGCGACGCAATTTCATAGTCTCCCACCTATCCTACACATGTAGGTTCAATGTTCAGTGCCAAGCTGTAGTAAAGGTTCACGGGGTCTTTCCGTCTAGCCGCGGGTACACTGCATCTTCACAGCGATTTCAATTTCACTGAGTCTCGGGTGGAGACAGCGTGGCCATCATTACGCCATTCGTGCAGGTCGGAACTTACCCGACAAGGAATTTCGCTACCTTAGGACCGTTATAGTTACGGCCGCCGTTTACCGGGGCTTCGATCAAGAGCTTCGTCCGAAGACTAACCCCATCAATTAACCTTCCGGCACCGGGCAGGCGTCACACCGTATACGTCATCTTACGATTTTGCACAGTGCTGTGTTTTTAATAAACAGTTGCAGCCACCTGGTATCTGCGACTCTCGTCTGCTCCATCCGCAAGGGACTTCACTGATAAGAGCGTACCTTCTCCCGAAGTTACGGTACCATTTTGCCTAGTTCCTTCACCCGAGTTCTCTCAAGCGCCTTGGTATTCTCTACCCGACCACCTGTGTCGGTTTGGGGTACGATTCCTTACAATCTGAAGCTTAGAGGCTTTTCCTGGAAGCATGGCATCAATGACTTCACTACCGTAGTAGCTCGACATCGTATCTCAGCGTTAGTAGTGGTCCGGATTTACCTAAACCACCCGCCTACATACTTGAACCTGGACAACCGTCGCCAGGCCCACCTAGCCTTCTCCGTCCCCCCATCGCAATTGTAAGAAGTACGGGAATATTAACCCGTTTCCCATCGACTACGCCTTTCGGCCTCGCCTTAGGAGTCGACTTACCCTGCCCCGATTAACGTTGGACAGGAACCCTTGGTCTTCCGGCGAGGGAGTTTTTCACTCCCTTTATCGTTACTCATGTCAGCATTCGCACTTCTGATACCTCCAGCAGCCCTTACAGACCACCTTCAACGGCTTACAGAACGCTCCCCTACCCCACATACCCTAAGGTACGTAGCCGCAGCTTCGGTGTATAGCTTAGCCCCGTTACATCTTCCGCGCAGGCCGACTCGACCAGTGAGCTATTACGCTTTCTTTAAATGATGGCTGCTTCTAAGCCAACATCCTGGCTGTCTGAGCCTTCCCACATCGTTTCCCACTTAGCTATACTTTGGGACCTTAGCTGGCGGTCTGGGTTGTTTCCCTCTCCACGACGGACGTTAGCACCCGCCGTGTGTCTCCCGGATAGTACTTACTGGTATTCGGAGTTTGCAAAGGGTTGGTAAGTCGGGATGACCCCCTAGCCTTAACAGTGCTCTACCCCCAGTAGTATTCGTCCGAGGCGCTACCTAAATAGCTTTCGGGGAGAACCAGCTATCTCCAGGTTTGATTGGCCTTTCACCCCTAGCCACAAGTCATCCGCTAATTTTTCAACATTAGTCGGTTCGGTCCTCCAGTTGATGTTACTCAACCTTCAACCTGCCCATGGCTAGATCACCTGGTTTCGGGTCTAATCCTAGCAACTGTACGCCCAGTTAAGACTCGGTTTCCCTACGGCTCCCCTAAACGGTTAACCTTGCTACTAAAATTAAGTCGCTGACCCATTATACAAAAGGTACGCAGTCACACCACGAAGGTGCTCCTACTGCTTGTACGTACACGGTTTCAGGTTCTATTTCACTCCCCTCACAGGGGTTCTTTTCGCCTTTCCCTCACGGTACTGGTTCACTATCGGTCAGTCAGTAGTATTTAGCCTTGGAGGATGGTCCCCCCATATTCAGACAGGATATCACGTGTCCCGCCCTACTCGTTTTCACTGATTATGATGTGTCGGTTACGGGGCTATCACCCTTTACTGCGAGACTTTCCAGACTCTTCACCTGCATCATTAAAAGTTTAAGGGCTAATCCAATTTCGCTCGCCGCTACTTTCGGAATCTCGGTTGATTTCTCTTCCTCGGGGTACTTAGATGTTTCAGTTCCCCCGGTTTGCCTCCTGTTGCTATGTATTCACAACAGGATACGTGCTTATGCACGTGGGTTTCCCCATTCGGAAATCCCAGACTCAAAAGGTTATTACTACCTAATCTGGGCTTATCGCAAGTTATTACGTCCTTCATCGCCTCTGACTGCCAAGGCATCCACCGTGTACGCTTAGTCACTTAACCATACAACCCGAAAGGGTCTTAGTGTATGGCAACTAACCAAGGTTTTTGGTTGTCATTAAGAAGGGTTAATTCTCAATGACTGTTTGCCGGACTCAATTGTGAATCAATGTAAACATTGATTCGAATACAAGACACTTGAATGTGTTTGTTGTGTTTATCTAATGAAAGATAAACATTGAGAACTTTTAAATTTGATTGAATTACTCGTAAGTAAATCAATCAGTCAGCTTTCCAAATTGTTAAAGAGCATGAGACTTTAAGAACCAGTGTTCTAAAATTCACATTTTCTAAAGACTCTCAGGGTCAAACATACCAACCAGCGACAAAAGAAGTGGTTTGAACATTTTAATAACCAAGAATATTTAGAGAATGGTGGGCGATACCGGGCTCGAACCAGTGACCCCCTGCTTGTAAGGCAGGTGCTCTCCCAACTGAGCTAATCGCCCACGATAGTTTTAATTCCTTCGCGGAGAAAGAATGGTGGGTCGTGCAGGATTCGAACCTGCGACCAATTGATTAAAAGTCAACTGCTCTACCAACTGAGCTAACGACCCAATGGTATCCCGTAGGGGAGTCGAACCCCTGTTACCGCCGTGAAAGGGCGGTGTCCTAGGCCTCTAGACGAACGGGACACTGGATATTGAAGAACTTGGGAGTTCTTCGTCTCTTTACTTTTCTAAACCTAATCAATCTGTGTGGACACTCATCGTGACTATCTTCGTATAAGGAGGTGATCCAGCCCCAGGTTCCCCTAGGGCTACCTTGTTACGACTTCACCCCAGTCATGAACCACAAAGTGGTGAGCGTCCTCCCCGAAAGGTTAAACTACCCACTTCTTTTGCAGCCCACTCCCATGGTGTGACGGGCGGTGTGTACAAGGCCCGGGAACGTATTCACCGTGACATTCTGATTCACGATTACTAGCGATTCCGACTTCATGGAGTCGAGTTGCAGACTCCAATCCGGACTACGACGCACTTTTTGGGATTCGCTCACTATCGCTAGCTTGCTGCCCTCTGTATGCGCCATTGTAGCACGTGTGTAGCCCTACTCGTAAGGGCCATGATGACTTGACGTCGTCCCCACCTTCCTCCGGTTTATCACCGGCAGTCTCCCTGGAGTTCCCGACATTACTCGCTGGCAAACAAGGATAAGGGTTGCGCTCGTTGCGGGACTTAACCCAACATTTCACAACACGAGCTGACGACAGCCATGCAGCACCTGTCTCAGAGCTCCCGAAGGCACACCTGCGTCTCCGCTGGCTTCTCTGGATGTCAAGAGTAGGTAAGGTTCTTCGCGTTGCATCGAATTAAACCACATGCTCCACCGCTTGTGCGGGCCCCCGTCAATTCATTTGAGTTTTAATCTTGCGACCGTACTCCCCAGGCGGTCTACTTAACGCGTTAGCTCCGAAAGCCACGGCTCAAGGCCACAACCTCCAAGTAGACATCGTTTACGGCGTGGACTACCAGGGTATCTAATCCTGTTTGCTCCCCACGCTTTCGCATCTGAGTGTCAGTGTCTGTCCAGGGGGCCGCCTTCGCCACTGGTATTCCTTCAGATCTCTACGCATTTCACCGCTACACCTGAAATTCTACCCCCCTCTACAGCACTCTAGTTCACCAGTTTCAAATGCAGTTCCGAGGTTGAGCCCCGGGCTTTCACATCTGACTTAATGAACCACCTGCATGCGCTTTACGCCCAGTAATTCCGATTAACGCTCGCACCCTCCGTATTACCGCGGCTGCTGGCACGGAGTTAGCCGGTGCTTCTTCTGTTGCTAACGTCAAGATGCGCAGCTATTAACTACACACCCTTCCTCACAACTGAAAGTACTTTACAACCCGAAGGCCTTCTTCATACACGCGGCATGGCTGCATCAGGCTTTCGCCCATTGTGCAATATTCCCCACTGCTGCCTCCCGTAGGAGTCTGGACCGTGTCTCAGTTCCAGTGTGGCTGATCATCCTCTCAGACCAGCTAGGGATCGTCGCCTTGGTGAGCCATTACCTCACCAACTAGCTAATCCCACCTAGGCATATCTTGACGCGAGAGGTCCGAAGATCCCCCTCTTTGGCCCGTAGGCATTATGCGGTATTAGCCATCGTTTCCAATGGTTATCCCCCACATCAAGGCAATTTCCTAGGCATTACTCACCCGTCCGCCGCTCGACGCCCATTAACGCACCCGAAGGATTGTTAGTGTCGTTTCCGCTCGACTTGCATGTGTTAGGCCTGCCGCCAGCGTTCAATCTGAGCCATGATCAAACTCTTCAATTTAAGATTTTGTGACTCAACGAATACTGACTTCAAAACTAATATTCATAAATGAACATGTAATTCTAAAGCTATTACCATTCCAACAGAATGGTAATGAATTGACTGTGCCAAAATTAAGTAAACTTAACTTTGTATTGGTCACTCAGTTCATTGAAATCAAGTTTGTTACCGAAGTAACTGTTACTACCTAAGTAATAACGTTTTGATATTCATCAACGAGTGCCCACACAGATTGATAGGTTTAAATTGTTAAAGAGCGTGTTCTCTAAAAAGAGAACGCTTTCAGTGCCTTAGCACTTAAGCAGGACGCGTATAATACGCTTTCCACTTTGAAAGTCAACATAAAACACTAAGAAAACTTAGAACTCTATGGTGACTTGTCTATTAAATAGACAAAGTCGAAATTAAAGCCTGGCGATGTCCTACTCTCACATGGGGAAACCCCACACTACCATCGGCGCTATTGTGTTTCACTTCTGAGTTCGGCATGGAATCAGGTGGGTCCACAATGCTATGGTCGCCAAGCAAATTTTAAAATTCGGAAAGCTTATCTAAAAGTATTTCTCTTCAAACTCATTCAAGGTCTGATACATCTGAGTCCACAAAACCCCTTGGGTGTTGTATGGTTAAGCCTCACGGGCAATTAGTACAGGTTAGCTCAATGCCTCGCAGCACTTACACACCCTGCCTATCAACGTCGTAGTCTACGACAACCCTTTAGGACACTTATAGTGCCAGGGAAAACTCATCTCAAGGCTCGCTTCCCGCTTAGATGCTTTCAGCGGTTATCGATTCCGAACTTAGCTACCGGGCAATGCCATTGGCATGACAACCCGAACACCAGAGGTTCGTCCACTCCGGTCCTCTCGTACTAGGAGCAGCCCCTTTCAATTTTCCAACGCCCACGGCAGATAGGGACCGAACTGTCTCACGACGTTCTAAACCCAGCTCGCGTACCACTTTAAATGGCGAACAGCCATACCCTTGGGACCGACTTCAGCCCCAGGATGTGATGAGCCGACATCGAGGTGCCAAACACCGCCGTCGATATGAACTCTTGGGCGGTATCAGCCTGTTATCCCCGGAGTACCTTTTATCCGTTGAGCGATGGCCCTTCCATTCAGAACCACCGGATCACTATGACCTGCTTTCGCACCTGCTCGAATTGTCATTCTCGCAGTCAAGCGGGCTTATGCCATTGCACTAACCACACGATGTCCAACCGTGTTTAGCCCACCTTCGTGCTCCTCCGTTACTCTTTGGGAGGAGACCGCCCCAGTCAAACTACCCACCAGGCACTGTCCGTAATCCCGATTCAGGGACCAACGTTAGAACATCAAAACTACAAGGGTGGTATTTCAAGGACGACTCCATCACATCTAGCGACGCAATTTCATAGTCTCCCACCTATCCTACACATGTAGGTTCAATGTTCAGTGCCAAGCTGTAGTAAAGGTTCACGGGGTCTTTCCGTCTAGCCGCGGGTACACTGCATCTTCACAGCGATTTCAATTTCACTGAGTCTCGGGTGGAGACAGCGTGGCCATCATTACGCCATTCGTGCAGGTCGGAACTTACCCGACAAGGAATTTCGCTACCTTAGGACCGTTATAGTTACGGCCGCCGTTTACCGGGGCTTCGATCAAGAGCTTCGTCCGAAGACTAACCCCATCAATTAACCTTCCGGCACCGGGCAGGCGTCACACCGTATACGTCATCTTACGATTTTGCACAGTGCTGTGTTTTTAATAAACAGTTGCAGCCACCTGGTATCTGCGACTCTCGTCTGCTCCATCCGCAAGGGACTTCACTGATAAGAGCGTACCTTCTCCCGAAGTTACGGTACCATTTTGCCTAGTTCCTTCACCCGAGTTCTCTCAAGCGCCTTGGTATTCTCTACCCGACCACCTGTGTCGGTTTGGGGTACGATTCCTTACAATCTGAAGCTTAGAGGCTTTTCCTGGAAGCATGGCATCAATGACTTCACTACCGTAGTAGCTCGACATCGTATCTCAGCGTTAGTAGTGGTCCGGATTTACCTAAACCACCCGCCTACATACTTGAACCTGGACAACCGTCGCCAGGCCCACCTAGCCTTCTCCGTCCCCCCATCGCAATTGTAAGAAGTACGGGAATATTAACCCGTTTCCCATCGACTACGCCTTTCGGCCTCGCCTTAGGAGTCGACTTACCCTGCCCCGATTAACGTTGGACAGGAACCCTTGGTCTTCCGGCGAGGGAGTTTTTCACTCCCTTTATCGTTACTCATGTCAGCATTCGCACTTCTGATACCTCCAGCAGCCCTTACAGACCACCTTCAACGGCTTACAGAACGCTCCCCTACCCCACATACCCTAAGGTACGTAGCCGCAGCTTCGGTGTATAGCTTAGCCCCGTTACATCTTCCGCGCAGGCCGACTCGACCAGTGAGCTATTACGCTTTCTTTAAATGATGGCTGCTTCTAAGCCAACATCCTGGCTGTCTGAGCCTTCCCACATCGTTTCCCACTTAGCTATACTTTGGGACCTTAGCTGGCGGTCTGGGTTGTTTCCCTCTCCACGACGGACGTTAGCACCCGCCGTGTGTCTCCCGGATAGTACTTACTGGTATTCGGAGTTTGCAAAGGGTTGGTAAGTCGGGATGACCCCCTAGCCTTAACAGTGCTCTACCCCCAGTAGTATTCGTCCGAGGCGCTACCTAAATAGCTTTCGGGGAGAACCAGCTATCTCCAGGTTTGATTGGCCTTTCACCCCTAGCCACAAGTCATCCGCTAATTTTTCAACATTAGTCGGTTCGGTCCTCCAGTTGATGTTACTCAACCTTCAACCTGCCCATGGCTAGATCACCTGGTTTCGGGTCTAATCCTAGCAACTGTACGCCCAGTTAAGACTCGGTTTCCCTACGGCTCCCCTAAACGGTTAACCTTGCTACTAAAATTAAGTCGCTGACCCATTATACAAAAGGTACGCAGTCACACCACGAAGGTGCTCCTACTGCTTGTACGTACACGGTTTCAGGTTCTATTTCACTCCCCTCACAGGGGTTCTTTTCGCCTTTCCCTCACGGTACTGGTTCACTATCGGTCAGTCAGTAGTATTTAGCCTTGGAGGATGGTCCCCCCATATTCAGACAGGATATCACGTGTCCCGCCCTACTCGTTTTCACTGATTATGATGTGTCGGTTACGGGGCTATCACCCTTTATTGCGAGACTTTCCAGACTCTTCACCTGCATCATTAAAAGCTTAAGGGCTAATCCAATTTCGCTCGCCGCTACTTTCGGAATCTCGGTTGATTTCTCTTCCTCGGGGTACTTAGATGTTTCAGTTCCCCCGGTTTGCCTCCTGTTGCTATGTATTCACAACAGGATACGTGCTTATGCACGTGGGTTTCCCCATTCGGAAATCCCAGACTCAAAAGGTTATTACTACCTAATCTGGGCTTATCGCAAGTTATTACGTCCTTCATCGCCTCTGACTGCCAAGGCATCCACCGTGTACGCTTAGTCACTTAACCATACAACCCGAAAGGGTCTTAGTGTATGGCAACTAACCAAGGTTTTTGGTTGTCATCAAGAAGGGTTAATTCCTGATAACTGTTTGCCGGACTCAATTGTGAATCAAACTAAGTTTGATTCGAATACAAGACACTTGAATGTGTTTGTTGTGTTTATCTAATGAAAGATAAACATTGAGAACTTTTAAATTTGATTGAATTACTCGTAAGTAAATCAATCAGTCAGCTTTCCAAATTGTTAAAGAGCATAAAGCAAAAAGCTTTAATCAATAACTTACGTTATTAATTAAAGCTCTGGCTTTAACTAAATCTAAACCATCAATCTGTGTGGACACTCATCGTGACTATCTTCGTATAAGGAGGTGATCCAGCCCCAGGTTCCCCTAGGGCTACCTTGTTACGACTTCACCCCAGTCATGAACCACAAAGTGGTGAGCGTCCTCCCCGAAAGGTTAAACTACCCACTTCTTTTGCAGCCCACTCCCATGGTGTGACGGGCGGTGTGTACAAGGCCCGGGAACGTATTCACCGTGACATTCTGATTCACGATTACTAGCGATTCCGACTTCATGGAGTCGAGTTGCAGACTCCAATCCGGACTACGACGCACTTTTTGGGATTCGCTCACTATCGCTAGCTTGCTGCCCTCTGTATGCGCCATTGTAGCACGTGTGTAGCCCTACTCGTAAGGGCCATGATGACTTGACGTCGTCCCCACCTTCCTCCGGTTTATCACCGGCAGTCTCCCTGGAGTTCCCGACATTACTCGCTGGCAAACAAGGATAAGGGTTGCGCTCGTTGCGGGACTTAACCCAACATTTCACAACACGAGCTGACGACAGCCATGCAGCACCTGTCTCAGAGCTCCCGAAGGCACACCTGCGTCTCCGCTGGCTTCTCTGGATGTCAAGAGTAGGTAAGGTTCTTCGCGTTGCATCGAATTAAACCACATGCTCCACCGCTTGTGCGGGCCCCCGTCAATTCATTTGAGTTTTAATCTTGCGACCGTACTCCCCAGGCGGTCTACTTAACGCGTTAGCTCCGAAAGCCACGGCTCAAGGCCACAACCTCCAAGTAGACATCGTTTACGGCGTGGACTACCAGGGTATCTAATCCTGTTTGCTCCCCACGCTTTCGCATCTGAGTGTCAGTGTCTGTCCAGGGGGCCGCCTTCGCCACTGGTATTCCTTCAGATCTCTACGCATTTCACCGCTACACCTGAAATTCTACCCCCCTCTACAGCACTCTAGTTCACCAGTTTCAAATGCAGTTCCGAGGTTGAGCCCCGGGCTTTCACATCTGACTTAATGAACCACCTGCATGCGCTTTACGCCCAGTAATTCCGATTAACGCTCGCACCCTCCGTATTACCGCGGCTGCTGGCACGGAGTTAGCCGGTGCTTCTTCTGTTGCTAACGTCAAGATGCGCAGCTATTAACTACACACCCTTCCTCACAACTGAAAGTACTTTACAACCCGAAGGCCTTCTTCATACACGCGGCATGGCTGCATCAGGCTTTCGCCCATTGTGCAATATTCCCCACTGCTGCCTCCCGTAGGAGTCTGGACCGTGTCTCAGTTCCAGTGTGGCTGATCATCCTCTCAGACCAGCTAGGGATCGTCGCCTTGGTGAGCCATTACCTCACCAACTAGCTAATCCCACCTAGGCATATCTTGACGCGAGAGGCCCGAAGGTCCCCCTCTTTGGCCCGTAGGCATTATGCGGTATTAGCCATCGTTTCCAATGGTTATCCCCCACATCAAGGCAATTTCCTAGGTATTACTCACCCGTCCGCCGCTCGACGCCCATTAACGCACCCGAAGGATTGTTAGTGTCGTTTCCGCTCGACTTGCATGTGTTAGGCCTGCCGCCAGCGTTCAATCTGAGCCATGATCAAACTCTTCAATTTAAGATTTTGTGACTCAACGAATACTGACTTCAAAACTAATATTCATTCGAAAATGAACATGTAATTCTAAAGCTATTACCATTCCAACAGAATGGTAATGAATTGACTGTGCCAAATAACCGAAGTTATTCGTATTGGTCACTCAGTTCATTGAAATCAAGTTTGTTACCGAAGTAACTGTTACTACCTAAGTAATAACGTTTTGATATTCATCAACGAGTGCCCACACAGATTGATAGGTTTAAATTGTTAAAGAGCTTTTCCTTTTTGAGCTTCGCTCAAATCGGACGGCCATTTTAGCGATTTAAGTTTTAGTGTCAACCACTATTTTCAAAACTTCTTTCAAGCGTTTAGCTTGGCTAATTTGGCTTGCTGATTCGTTATGGTTTCCTAAGAAGCCTTTCCGTTTCAACGAGGTCGCATTATAGAGATTTCGATCACACTGGCAAGCCCTTTTTTGAGTTTTTTGCGTTTTTCTATTCGTTCGATTAAAAAGAACGCAAAACGCCTCAAAAGTAGGCTTTTCTCTTACATACTCTGCAGTTTTTCAGAAAACAAAGAGACTTTTTCCCAATTCGTGTACTCAACTTCCTTGGTTGTATCCGTTTCTCCACCTGTCATGTTCATAATGAAGCGAATCATCGTTTTATCGAACCAGTTATAGCGTGGGTAATAGAGTGCACCAGCAAATACACCGATTAAAGTTGGCTGCCATGGTGATTTTTTAAGAAACGTCTTTATATAAGCACTACCTTCGGGGGTATCTTTACCTTGATCTTCTTTACGAGCCGTTAAGTTAACGCAAAAGAAGGCAACCTTATTTGATTGCAGCTGATCAAGGTTGGCATCAATAAACTGATATAGCTTCTTATTAAGGTGGCCATAACGAATAGAAGCGCCAATCAACACTCTATCGTATTGAGCAAAGTCGACATTACCAATAGTGTGCAGATCTTGAAGCTCACATTCGAACTCATTCATTTCTTCTTTTATATAGTCCAAGATTTTCTTGGTCTGACCTTCACGGCTTGAATACAAAAATAGAGCTTTTGCCACAATATGTCCTTAGCTACGCCAAAACGTAGGGGTCAATAAAATTAATAAGGTGAATATTTCTAAACGCCCAAACAGCATAGATACGATCAACACCCACTTTGCTTTGTCATTTACATCGCCAAAATGCATTGCAACTTCACCAAGACCAGGGCCAAGGTTATTCAATGTCGCCGCCACAGCAGAAAAAGCACTTAGCTCATCCATCCCTGTAGCAATAAGAGCCAACATACAAACCACAAAAACCAATGCGTACGCAGAGAAAAAGCCCCAAACCGCATCCACGACTCTTTGTGGTAATGCTGACCCGCCAACCTTGATGGTATAGACAGCACGGGGATGAACAAGGCGCTTCATTTCACGAGCACCTTGCAGAGTAAGCAATAAGATTCGAATGACTTTCATACCACCGCCTGTTGAACCTGCACACCCACCAATAAAGGAAGAGAACAGAAGCAAAACGGGCAAGAATAGTGGCCACTCAGAAAAACCGGTGGTGGTGAAGCCTGCGGTTGTTGAAATAGATACTGTCTGGAACAGCGCTTGATCGAAAGCATCGTAATACGAATCGTAAGAGTGATGATTAAGTAGCAATAAGAAACAAACTAAGAACAGTACAACTTGAATAAAGATAAAGGCGCGAAACTCAGGATCTTTCCAATAATACTTAGGATGCACACCACCTGAAGCAAATGCCGCAAAGTGAAGTGAATAGTTACATGCTGATATAAGGAGGAACACGACCGTAATCATGTTGATAGCAGGACTGTTGAAATAGCCCATGCTCGCATCGTGAGTCGAGAAGCCACCAATCGCAATCGTAGAGAAGCTATGGCTGATAGCATCAAAGAAACTCATACCGGCAAGCCAAAACGCCACGGCACAGGCAATAGTTAAACTCAGGTAGATATACCAAAGTGCTTTCGCAGTTTCAGCAATACGCGGAGTCATCTTACTGTCTTTGACTGGGCCTGGGATTTCAGCTCGATATAACTGCATACCACCAATACCGAGAACAGGAAGGATGGCGACCGCCAATACGATGATACCCATACCACCGAACCATTGCAGGAACTGGCGGTAAAATAGAATTGCCTTAGGTAGGTCATCGAGGCCAACAATAACTGTTGCACCTGTAGTTGTTAATGCAGAAAACGATTCGAAGAAAGCATCGGTAACCGAAACGTTCGGGTTATCGGCGATCAAAAACGGCAATGCGCCCGCACTGCCGATTACCGTCCAAAACAACACAACAATAAGAAAGCCATCACGCGCTTTCAACTCATGTTTATATCGTCGGTTGGGAAACCAACAAGTTGCCCCACAGAATAATAGAACGAAAAAAGTCGTCACAAATGGCACACCCGCACCATCTCTATAGATAAGTGCGACGAGCGCAGGTGCGAGCATTGATACACTAAAAAGTGCTAATAATAATCCGACGATTCGAATAATTGAGCGAAATTGCATGAGCTATTGAACGAAGCGAAATGCTTCAAACTTCCTAGTTGTCTTTAACTTTCGTTACCAGTGCCTTGGCACCGCTTTTATTGATCATGGTCTGGGTAAACGAATCTACCTGCAGGAGCTCTATCTCAATGATAAGCTCAACTTGAACACCATAATCCGCTTGGACCTCAACAGCCTGATGCTGAGCCATAATAGATTGTGCAATTGGCACGAAGCTATAGTCTAACTCTAGCCGTAATTTTGTGGTTATTTTTTTCTCGATAGTTTGAAGCAGCTTGAGAGCTTGTTGTACTCCTCCACCGTAAGCCTTAACCAAACCACCCGTTCCGAGCTTGATTCCGCCAGAATAACGAGTCACAACAGCCGTTAATTCACCAACACCTGAACCCGATAACTGCGCCAAGATAGGCTTACCAGCGGTACCGGAAGGTTCGCCATCATCACTAAAACCCCATTTCATAGAGTCTTCCGGTCGCCCTGCCACAAACCCCCAACAATTATGTCGTGCTGAAGAATGCTCTTTTTTTACCTGCTCTACGAACTGTTTAGCAACTTCTACACTTGGTGTATGAGCAAGCTGAGTAATGAATACGCTCTTTTTAATCTCTTCTTCAAACAGAGCCGATGCTGACGGTATTAAATAGGGCTGTTCATTCATATCGTTGACTTAATTATTAAGAGCGGCGAAGTGTATCACGCGTGAATAATAACGGTTAGAGGATCTGTGCTATCGCACAATGTTAAACAATTGTTTAAAAAATGTATTGAAATTAATCAGGCAGAGGTACAGACTAAGATAACTGGTCTTACCAGGTGTTCTACAATAATAGAAAGATAACAAGATTCTCTCAAACAATCGTGGATTGTATGTCATGGAGATAGACAATGATTTACCAAGCTAACACCCTACAGGTAAAGGAATTACAAGATGGTATCGCTGAACTAAGCTTCTGCGCGCCGGCCTCTGTAAACAAACTCGACCTCGCTACTTTAGAATCACTAGACAAAGCGTTAGATGCTCTTAATGCTCACGCAGGATTACGTGGTTTAATCTTAACTTCAAACAAAGACGCGTTCATTGTAGGCGCAGACATCACTGAATTTCTTGGCCTATTTGCTAAGCCAGAAGCAGAACTTGATGAATGGTTAAGATTCGCTAATTCAATCTTTAGTAAGCTCGAAGATCTTCCTGTACCAACTCTTTCAATGATGCGTGGCCATGCTCTTGGCGGTGGCTGTGAATGCGTACTCGCAACGGACTTCCGTATTGGTGACAAAACCACCAGCATAGGTCTACCAGAAACAAAACTGGGTATCATGCCTGGCTTTGGCGGTTGTGTGCGCCTACCTCGTGTTATCGGTGCAGACAGCGCAATGGAAATTATCACGCAAGGCAAAGCATGCCGCGCAGATGAAGCGCTTAAGATTGGCTTGTTAGATGCGATTGTTGATACAGACAAACTATTAGAGTCAGCGATTAATACTGTTTCACTGGCTGCAAATGAAAAAATCGATTGGCAGCTACGTCGTAAACAAAAAACATCAGCGCTATCACTGAGTAAGTTAGAAGCAATGATGAGCTTTACCATGGCTAAAGGCCTTGTAGCTCAAAAAGCAGGCCCTCATTACCCAGCGCCAATTACTTCAGTTATTGCTATTGAAGAAGCAGCACGTAGCGATCGCGATGCGGCATTAGACATCGAACGTAAACACTTCGTTAAACTAGCGAAATCAGAAGAAGCAAAAGCTCTTGTTGGCTTATTCCTTAATGACCAATACATTAAAGGCTTAGCAAAACAGGCTGGTAGATCTGCAAATAAAGCAACTGAGCGTGCTGCCGTACTCGGTGCTGGCATCATGGGTGGCGGTATTGCTTACCAATCTGCGCTGAAAGGCGTGCCAGTAATGATGAAAGACATCGCACAGGCGTCTCTTGATCTTGGTATGAACGAAGCATCTAAGCTATTGAATAAACGTTTATCACGCGGTCGCCTAGATGGATTCAAGATGGCAGGTATTCTGTCTTCTATTACTCCAAGCTTGCATTATGCTGGTGTTGAACAATCTGATGTGATTGTGGAAGCGGTTGTAGAAAACCCGAAAGTAAAAGCAGCAGTACTGAGTGAAGTTGAAGGCCTAGTTGGTGAAGACACGGTTCTAACATCAAATACCTCAACGATTCCGATCAACCTGCTGGCGAAATCTTTAAAGCGCCCAGAAAACTTCTGTGGCATGCACTTCTTTAACCCTGTACACCGCATGCCTTTGGTTGAGATCATCCGTGGCGAGCATACTTCAGAAGAAACCATTAATCGCGTAGTTGCTTACGCAGCCAAAATGGGTAAATCCCCAATCGTTGTTAATGACTGCCCTGGCTTCTTCGTAAACCGTGTACTTTTCCCTTACTTTGGCGGTTTCAGCATGTTGCTACGCGACGGTGCTGACTTCACTAAAATAGATAAAGTCATGGAACGTAAGTTCGGTTGGCCAATGGGCCCTGCGTATCTGCTCGACGTTGTTGGTTTAGACACAGCACACCATGCACAAGCAGTAATGGCGCAAGGTTTCCCTGAGCGTATGGGTAAAGAAGGCCGTGATGCGATTGACGCGCTTTACATCGCTGAAAAATACGGTCAGAAGAACGGTAGTGGTTTCTACACATACAGCGTAGACAAACGCGGTCGTCCTAAGAAAACCTTCTCAGAAGACATTCTTCCTATCCTGGCTGATGTATGCCAACAGCCACAAGACTTTGATGACCAGACCATTATCCAGCGTGTGATGATTCCAATGATCAACGAAGTGGTGCTTTGTTTAGAAGAAGGCATCATTGCTACACCGCAAGAAGCGGATATGGCATTAGTTTACGGTTTAGGCTTCCCTCCATTCAGAGGCGGCGTATTCCGCTACTTAGACAGTGTGGGTATTGGTAACTTCGTTGAAATGGCGAAGAGCTACCAAGACTTAGGTGCAATGTACCAAGTTCCTCAACTATTGCTTGATATGGCAGCGAAAGGCGAAAGCTTTTACGACGGCCAACAAGCCAGTTCTCTGTAACCCACATTTGGAAAAGGAATAGCAAAATGAATAATGTAGTTGTTGTTGATTGCCTTCGCACCCCAATGGGACGTTCCAAAGGTGGAGCTTTCCGTCACACTCGTGCTGAAGATCTGTCGGCACATTTGATGAAAGGCATTTTAGAGCGCAACCCAGAAGTAAACCCTGTCGAAATTGAAGACATTTACTGGGGTTGTGTACAACAAACGCTAGAGCAAGGCTTCAACGTCGCACGTAACGCTGCTTTGCTTGCTGGTCTCCCGATTGAGATTGGTGCGGTAACGGTCAACCGTTTATGTGGCTCATCTATGCAAGCTCTGCATGATGCAACCCGCTCTATCATGGTTGGCGATGCTGAAATCTGCCTGATCGGTGGTGTAGAACACATGGGCCATGTGCCAATGAACCACGGTGTTGATTTCCACCCAGGCATGTCTAAGCACGTAGCAAAAGCAGCAGGAATGATGGGTCTAACGGCTGAGATGCTTGGTAAAATGCACGGTATTAGCCGTGAAGATCAAGACGCATTCGCAGCACGCTCACACGCTAGAGCTCAAGCAGCAACGGTTGAAGGTCGTTTCAAGAATGAAATCCTACCAACAGAAGCTCACGCGGCAGACGGTTCACTGTTCACTCTGGATTATGATGAAGTAATTCGCCCTGAAACTACTGTAGAAGGCCTGTCTCAGCTTCGCCCAGTATTCGATCCAGCAAATGGCACGGTAACAGCAGGTACTTCATCAGCACTGTCTGATGGCGCTTCTGCAATGTTGATCATGAGTGAAGAAAAAGCCAACGCGCTTGGCCTTAAGATTCGTGCTCGCGTGAAGTCTATGGCTATTGCAGGTTGCGACCCTTCTATCATGGGTTACGGCCCAGTACCAGCAACCAAGAAAGCACTGAAACGTGCAGGCTTAACGATTGAAGATATGGGTGTTATTGAGTTGAATGAAGCATTCGCTGCTCAATCTCTTCCATGTGCGAAAGATCTAGGTCTACTGGATGTGGTTGACGAGAAAGTAAACCTTAACGGTGGTGCCATTGCACTGGGTCACCCACTAGGCTGTTCTGGCTCTCGTATCTCAACAACCCTGATTAACCTAATGGAAGCACAAGACGTGAAATACGGCTTAGCAACCATGTGTATTGGTTTAGGCCAAGGTATTGCAACGGTATTTGAACGCCCATAGCGCTCGTTGATTGTAATACTTGTAGGGTAATATTTTGTGCAGCTATATTTATATAGCTGCACTTTTTATTGCTCGGCGTCCAATAATGTATCGATTCGTTCAGCGAACTTAGCAAGAGAAAAAGCGCCACCCACATCTATGCACAAAATGCATAGACTCAATGTTGATGTTTCATTATTTTTTCTTCGGTGATTCAACTAAAGTTACTTCAGTTTCCTAATATTCCTCCCACGGAGCAGATCATGTTTAAAGCACTTGTACTAAACCAAGAAGACAAAAAAACTATCGCGTCAGTTTCTCAAATTGATGAGTCTCAATTACCTGAAGGTAACGTGAAGGTTGATGTAAGTTACTCTTCTTTGAACTACAAAGATGGTTTGGCGATTACAGGTAAAGGACGCATTGTTCGTAACTTTCCTATGGTTCCTGGTATCGACCTTTCTGGTGTGGTTTCACAATCTGAAGACCCACGCTACAAAGCGGGCGACGAAGTTGTTCTAACTGGCTGGGGTGTTGGTGAAGGCCACTGGGGCGGCATGGCGGAGAAAGCAAGCCTAAACGGTGATTGGTTAGTGCCAATGCCATCGGGTCTAGACGCTAAAAAAGTAATGGCTATTGGTACAGCAGGCTTTACAGCAATGCTTTGTGTTCAAGCTATTGTAGATGCTGGCATCAAACCAGAAGACGGTGAAATCCTAGTAACAGGTGCAAGTGGCGGCGTAGGCAGCGTGTCTATCACTCTACTAAACCAACTGGGCTACAAAGTCGCAGCTGTGACTGGTCGTGCTTCTGCAAATGGCGAGCTATTAAAATCACTAGGCGCAACACGTATTGTAGAGCGTTCTGAACTAGAAGAACCGGCGAAGCCACTTGAGAAACAACTGTGGGCTGGTGCTATCGATACTGTAGGTAGCAAAGTACTTGCAAAAGTATTGGCGCAAATTGATTACAACGGTGCGGTTGCAATGTGTGGTCTAGCAGGCGGTTTTGACTTACCAACCACGGTAATGCCATTCATTCTACGTAACGTTCGCCTACAAGGTGTGGACTCGGTAATGTGCCCTCGTGAAAAACGTATTAAAGCGTGGGAACAACTAGCGGAATTGCTACCTGAATCTTTCTACGCGCAAGCAACCAAAGAAGTGTCTTTAGACGGTGCAATTCAAGCAGCAGAAGACATCACTAACGGTCAAATCACTGGTCGCGTAGTCATTAAACTATAGATTCTCAAACATAAAGTTATCAAACTTTAAGCAACAGCTTTAGATTTGGATAACCCAAAATAACAAAGGGCTGATAGTAATCAGCCCTTTTGTGTTTTTGTCATTAGGATCGAGTAAACCAAAGCTAAACCTCAGTTAACCTAAGCCAACATCCGCAATACGCTTTTGAATCAATTCGCCACACTCCTCTTTAACCACTCTTCTTAACCATTGTTGCGAAGCTGAAGAATCGCAACGTGAGTGCCAAATCAATGAGTAATCAAACGGCATAAACTCAAATGGCAACGGCTTGACGACCAAGTCATAACGCTCAGCAACCAAATAAGCCAAATCGGCAGGCACAGTGATCACCAACGGCATTCTATCGACAATCGCCAATGCCGCTTCAAGGTGATAAGCACGCAGCACCATTTTGCGAGGCTGTTGATTAGCTAAAGCGTTATCGAGTAAAGCCTTAACACCATCACTGATCGCAATCATCGCGTGAGGTAAAGAAACATAATCTTCAAGACTTAACGATCGATCGGCTAAAGGGTGATTTTTAGATAACAAACACGACACACCGACCGGCCCCAATACTTCTTGATGAAGTGGTGCGATGCTGCCACTCGGGCGACAAATAGCCATATCGACACGTTCGGTGCTGAGTTGCTTAAACAAATGCTCATGCTGCAGCGGCGCAAATTCCAAAGAAATATTAGGCGCTTGCTCGTAAATCTTAGGTAACGCATACGGCAAGATGGTTTGCATCGCGTAGTCGGTGGTTGCGATCAGAAAACGCTCACTGCAATAGTAAGGGTCAAAATTACTCGGGCTAAGCAGTTGGCGGAATGACTCTAAAGGTTGATCAATACGTTGACTGATTTCGAGTGCTTTCTTGGTGGGAATAAGATGCTGACCTTGGCGTGTAAACAGAGGGTCATTGAGTAACTCTCGAAGTCGTCCCAATACACGGCTGGTTGCTGATTGGCTTAAGTTAAGCCGAATCGCAGCCTGACTAACACTGCCTTCTTCAATCAATACCTTTAAGGCGACCAATAAATTAAGGTCTCTACGATAGATGTCTTCTAATTCCACGCCACTTACCTAGCTGTATACAATTGTCATTGATCACTACGTTGTTTATAGCATGCTTTAGATAAAAAAAATCCCGCAATTACGCGGGGAAGCCCAAGAAAATTTGGGGATAGTGTCGGAATGTTGTCGTATCGGAATTCGCTGTTGTATTCGGGTTAGTGTTCTTGCTCTTCGGCTATGCCTTGCCAACGGCGCATCTCTACCCAAATACCAATAATCGTTGCTATTATGCCAAATATTGGCATCAGTGAGGTCTCTGTCGATGAGCGTAGTACTAACGCACAAAAAGAAATAAAACAGAGAACTGAATAAATTGTTAATCTATCTAATCCTGTCAACATCGCCACTCCTTAGCTAGTTGCCTTTGCTTCAAGTTGTTATCAACTTGTTAATTAAGTTATAGGAAATGACTCCACTTGCCAAGCACTTATTGCATATTTTTTCTGCAGACGTATTATTCACTCGTTAGATAGATATAGAGATACAAACCATGACATTCAAACCTGAACTGGCAACCCATACTTTAGAAGCTGAAGGCCTGCGTTGCCCAGAACCAGTAATGATGGTCAGGAAGACAATTAGAAACATGCAGGATGGCGATGTGTTACTGGTAAAAGCTGACGACCCTTCGACAACTCGTGATATTCCGAGCTTTTGTCGTTTTATGGATCATCAGTTAGTCGGCCAAGCGACTGAAGCTTTGCCTTACCAATATTTGATAAGAAAAGGGTTGGAGGCATAACGCCTCACCTAAATATCAAGCATCAAAAAAGCCGCTCGTACCTTATGTTCTTAAACAGAACTCAGAGTACGAGCGGCTTTTTGTTTATTCGTTTCTAGACTTGTTTTGCAGATGTTCAAGCTGATGCTGAATTTCTCGAATATCTTTTCGCATAGGAATAATATGCGCGACCCGAATCCAGGCTTCTACTGCAAGCCCGGTCATGATCATCGAACCAGCCACCATTGGTAGCCACATGTCCGTCAACACCATGCCTAATAGTGTAAGTGCAAGACCAAAGGTAAATAGATAGCTTTGGCTTTGTGGAGTGATACCCATATAACGCGTCAACATAATCATGCCCTCGTGTTCTTAACTCACAAGATTAAAATATCATGACAAGTATGACAGTTATATGTCCATTCGATCGATAAACCTGACAATACTGTAAGAGTATGACCTACAACACATTATTCTACTGACTGAGTATAATGAGACTCAATACCACCGCTTAATAGAAAGCCGCTGCGATAGCCAAACCCACGAATAACAAAGCAGTGATCTTGCGAATCAGATCAAGAGGCATCTTATCTGCCGATAACTTACCAATGATCACCACAGGCACATTCGCCAGCAACATACCAATGGTAGTACCCAGAATCACCCACGTTAATGCATCAGAATATTGGGCCCCTAGAATGGAGGTCGCAATCTGAGTCTTATCGCCAATCTCAGCAATAAAGAAAGCAATAAAACTGGCGACAAACGGACCACGGTTAGAGATGGCTTCATCGTCGTCCAGTTTATCCGGAATAAGAATCCAGCCCGCCATAGCGATAAAACTGACCACCAGCACCCATTTCAACACTTCAGGAGATAAGTAATCCGCGACCACAACACCGAGCCATGCAGCAAGGGCATGATTGGCAATTGTGGCAAAGAAGATAGCGGCAATAATCGGTATCGGTTTTCGATATCGACTGGCTAATAAAAGGGATAACAACTGAGTCTTATCACCGATCTCGGCTAAGGCGACAGTTGTAATTGAAATTGCTAAAACGCTCACGACATGCTCATTTGGGACGGAGATTATTATATTTAACCAAAGACAAACCTCGCGCCCCATCCCGGTTCACGATGCTTGTCTAAGGTCTTGCTAAGCGCCACCAAAGGTGGTGGTTGCCTCGAACGCCATGATGATTTTGCATCAATTATGTTGACGGACGAACTCATTCAATAGGATATGAATAAGTAAGCTACTCCCCAAAGACCGCGAAATTTTAATCACCCACGCTTTCAAACACAAGTGTCAAAGTTATCAAAATATCCACTTGTGCCGAAAAACAAACATTAAAGGCAAAAAAATCCACTAAACGACATTTTAGACCACTAATTAAACAAGATTACCCCTACTCGCTTTACCAATATCTCGGTATACTCAGAGGTTATTTTTCTCATTCATTTAAAAGAATCGCGCGAACCTGACTATGCAAAAATACGATATCAAAACCTTCCAGGGAATGATCCTCGCGCTGCAGGATTACTGGGCACAAAACGGTTGTACCATTGTTCAACCACTAGATATGGAAGTAGGTGCTGGCACCTCTCACCCAATGACATGTCTACGTGCACTTGGCCCAGAGCCAATGTCTACGGCATACGTTCAACCTTCTCGTCGTCCGACCGATGGTCGTTACGGTGAAAACCCGAACCGCCTGCAGCACTACTATCAATTCCAAGTAGCTCTAAAACCTTCTCCAGATAACATCCAGGAGTTGTACTTAGGCTCTCTTGAAGTTCTTGGTGTCGACCCGCTTGTTCACGATATTCGCTTCGTAGAAGACAACTGGGAAAACCCAACGCTAGGCGCATGGGGTCTTGGTTGGGAAGTATGGCTAAACGGTATGGAAGTGACTCAATTCACTTACTTCCAACAAGTTGGCGGCCTTGAGTGTAAGCCTGTAACTGGCGAGATCACTTACGGTATCGAGCGTCTAGCAATGTACATCCAAGAAGTAGACTCAGTTTACGACCTTGTATGGAACGTAGCACCAGACGGTTCTAACGTGACTTACGGTGACATCTTCCACCAAAACGAAGTTGAGCAATCAACGTACAACTTCGAGCACGCAGACGTAGATTTCCTATTCACTTTCTTTGACCAGTGCGAAAAAGAGTGTAAAGAGCTACTTGAGCTTGAGAAGCCACTGCCGCTTCCAGCTTACGAGCGCATTCTAAAAGCAGGTCACGCATTCAACATCCTTGATGCGCGCAAAGCTATCTCTGTAACAGAGCGCCAACGTTACATCCTTCGCATCCGCAACCTGACTAAAGCTGTTGCAGAAGCGTACTACGCGTCACGTGAAGCGCTTGGCTTCCCAATGTGCCGTTCTGTAGAAAAAAAGGAAGGTAAATAATCATGGCGAAGAATTTTCTAATTGAACTGGGTACGGAAGAGCTTCCACCAACGGCACTTCGTTCCCTAGCAGAAGCCTTTGCTTCTAACTTTGAAGCAGGTCTTAAAACTGCTGAGCTTTCTCACGAAGGCATCAAGTGGTACGCAGCACCTCGTCGTCTAGCACTTAAAGTGACTGCACTGGCTGAAGGCCAAGCAGACAAAGTGGTTGAGAAGCGCGGTCCTGCAATTTCTGTCGCATTCGATGCTGAAGGCAACGCGACTAAAGCTGCACAAGGTTGGGCCCGTGGTAACGGTATTACCGTTGAGCAAGCTGACCGCCTGAAAACAGATAAAGGCGAGTGGCTTCTTTTCAAACAAGAAGTGGCTGGCAAACCTGTTCAAGAATTGGTTATCGACATTGCTGCGAAAGCTCTCGCTGGCCTACCAATTCCTAAAGCAATGCGCTGGGGTAACTCAGACATTCAATTTATCCGTCCAGTGAAAACACTGACAGTACTACTAGGTGATGAGCTTGTTGAAGGCAAAATCCTAGGCGTAGCTTCTGCTCGTACTATCCGTGGCCACCGTTTCATGGGCGAACAAGAGTTCACAATCGACTCTGCTGACCAATACCCTGCGATCTTAGAAGAGCGCGGTAAAGTAATGGCAGATTACGATGCGCGTAAAGCGATCATTCTTGCTGATGCTAAAAAAGCAGCAGATGCGGTTGGCGGTATTGCTGACCTAGAAGATGATCTTGTTGAAGAAGTTACCTCTTTGGTTGAATGGCCAGTGGTGCTTACTGCTAAGTTTGAGCAAGAGTTCCTAAAAGTGCCTTCTGAAGCTTTGGTTTACACCATGAAAGGCGATCAGAAGTACTTCCCTGTATACGATTCAGAGAAAAACCTACTACCGAACTTTATCTTCGTTTCGAACATCGAGTCTAAAGAGCCTCGTCACGTTATCGAAGGTAACGAGAAAGTGGTACGTCCACGTCTTGCTGATGCTGAGTTCTTCTTCAACACCGACCGTAAGCGTCCGCTTATCGACCGTCTTGCTGAACTAGACCAAGCTATCTTCCAGAAGCAATTGGGGACGATCAAAGACAAAACAGACCGCATCACAGAACTTGCTGGCTACATTGCTGAGCAAATCGATGCTGACGTTGAAAAGTCTAAGCGTGCTGGCCTACTGGCTAAATGTGACCTAATGACATCGATGGTATTCGAATTTACGGATACTCAAGGTGTAATGGGCATGCACTACGCAACGCACGATGGTGAAGACGAGCAAGTAGCACTAGCACTTTACGAGCAGTACATGCCTCGTTTTGCGGGTGACACACTACCAAGCACTGGCATCTCTTCTGCGGTTGCAATGGCAGACAAGCTAGACACTATCGTAGGTATCTTCGGTATTGGCCAAGCACCAAAAGGTTCTGACCCATTCGCGCTACGTCGTGCATCACTAGGTGTGCTACGTATCATCGTTGAAAACGGCTACAACCTAGACCTAACCGATCTAATCGGTAAAGCGAAAGAGCTACTAGGTGACAAGCTGACCAACGACAACGTAGAAACTGACGTTATCGACTTCATGCTAGGTCGTTTCCGCGCATGGTACCAAGATGCTGGTTTCAGCGTTGATATCATCCAAGCGGTATTAGCACGTCGCCCAACCAAGCCAGCTGACTTTGACCAACGTGTCAAAGCGGTTTCTCACTTCCGTGAATTGGAAGCAGCAGAAGCACTAGCAGCAGCGAACAAGCGTGTAGGTAATATCCTTGCGAAATTCGATGGCGAGCTACCGGCTGAAATCGATCTAGCGCTTCTTCAAGAAGACGCAGAGAAAGCGCTGGCTGAAAACGTTGAAGTAATGACGGAAGCACTAGAACCAGCATTCGCGACAGGCAACTACCAAGAAGCCCTAAGCAAACTTGCTGACCTACGTGAACCCGTTGATGCATTCTTCGATAACGTAATGGTTATGGCTGATGACGAGGCTCTGAAGAAGAACCGTCTAACGCTACTGAACAACCTGCGTAACCTGTTCCTACAGATTGCTGATATCTCTCTATTGCAAAAATAAGCACGAGTGAGTAGTTGCTCTAGGTAATGCTTAAAGTAACTAACGGTAAATACCCAAAGGGAAGCGAAAGCTTCCCTTTTTGTTTTTGTGAACCAAGCATTTGTTTGTAGAGGTATTATTGACCAACTGAATGAAACAGCACTCAGACTGTAGAGGGCATTGTTTGCTATAACTGACCTGTTTATTCAGGGGAAGGGAACAATGAAAAAAACAGTACTCGCGCTTTCTATACTCGCACTCAGCGCATGCAGCCAAACCAATGACAACCGCTTACTACTGACAATTGATAACGATACACTCGTATTTGAATCAACAGGTAAAGGCACAGTGATTGCGGAACAGGAACTCGGTAAAGGTAGTTATACCTTCTCTATCAGTGACGCTCAAAATACCTGTGGTACTAACTTTGCGCTGGCTGAAGAGAGTCGCATCAAATTCAATAAACCCCTTCGCCTAGACGATTGTGCCGAAAAATCTGAAATCGCTATCAAAGTCTTTCGCGCTAATACCTACCAATTTACGTTGAACCCTCAGACCAATGAGCTCACGGTTCAAGTAAAGCCAAAACAGCAACAAGCTCAAAGTTTTGCCTGCCCAGTACCTAGTGACCAACCAACCACCATCAACGTTGCTCAAACCTTTGATGATGGCACTTTAGTTAGAGATGCCCTTTCTGGCATCGAAGCTACCGTCAGTAACGGCAATGTCACCATGCAGCCTGCAGAAAACAGCCAAGGTGTTCTACTGCTAGAGAAAGTAGAACCAGAAACCAAAGCTGATTTTAGCTGGGACAACGCCACGGTTTACTTCGTGATGACCGATCGCTTCCACAACGGTAACCCTGACAACGACAATAGCTATGGTCGCAGTCAAGATGGACAAGATGAAATCGGCACCTTCCACGGTGGTGACCTAGCAGGCTTAACCGAAAAGCTCGACTATATTGAATCGCTCGGGGCCAATGCTATCTGGATTACCTCTCCACTAGAGCAAATCCACGGCTGGGTTGGCGGTGGTGATCGCGGTGACTTCAAACACTATGGCTACCACGGCTATTACCATCAAGACTGGACCAAGCTTGATGACAACATGGGCACAGAGGATGAACTTAAAACCTTTATCGATACAGCTCATAGCAAAGGCATTCGCGTCGTCTGGGATGTGGTAATGAACCACACGGGTTACGCAACGCTTGCCGACATGCAAGAATTCGACTTTGGTAAACTCAACCTTACCGATGAACAAGCCAAACAAACGCTTGGTGAGAACTGGACCGACTGGCAACCAAAGGCAGATCAAAACTGGCACTACTTCAATAACTTCATATCCTACAGCGACCAAGACGCTTGGGAAAAGTGGTGGGGTAAAGCGTGGTTACGCAGTGATATCGGCGCTTATGACTCACCGGGGTACAACAACCTCACCATGTCTTTGGCGCACCTGCCCGATTTCAAAACAGAATCGACAGAAACTACTGGGCTACCTAACTTCTATCTCAACAAATCCACCAGCGCCACGGATGAACTCAAAACACCTCGAGAGCATCTCATCACTTGGTTGTCTGACTGGGTGCGCGACTACGGTGTCGATGGTTTCAGAGTCGATACCGCTAAGCACGTTGAGCTAGAGGCATGGGCAGAGCTTAAAGAGAGCACGAACCAAGCGCTTGCAGAATGGAAGCAGAACAACCCAGATAAAGCCTTAGATGACCTGCCCTTTTGGATGACGGGTGAAGTGTGGGCGCACAGCGTAGTGAAATCAGATTACTTCGCTAATGGCTTTGATTCGATAATCAACTTTGAATTCCAGAGTGATATCGCACCTAAGGCGCTTAAATGCTTATCCGATCTCGATGCTGACTACCTGCGCTACGCAGACAAGATCAACAACGACAGTGAATTCAACGTGTTGAGTTACCTATCGTCTCACGACACTTCTTTATTCTGGACACAACACGGCAGTGACTTTGCGAAACAGACCAAAGCAGCAAACGCATTGATGTTGGCTCCCGGTGCGGTGCAGATCTATTACGGTGATGAAATCGCTCGTGATTTCGGCCCGACAGGATCAGACCCAATGCAAGGGACTCGCTCTGACATGCCTTGGGATCAAATCACCGGTGAACGAGCACAACTGTTAGAACATTGGCAGACGCTTGGTCAATTCCGTCAGCGCCACCCATCGATTGCCCAAGGTAAACACATAATCCGTAACAGCAAGGGCTACTATGCCTTCGAACGCCAATACCAAGATGACAAAGTATTGGTTGTTTACACCGGAACGAAGTAAACGTTCATTGAAATAATCAGTAGAAACTAAAAGGAGAAGCTTAGGCTTCTCCTTTTTTTATCACGAAACACTCATTCAATAAGAAAGCAGGCACTCATTAGTTAAACTTTATAGAAGTTTTTTTCGCGTTAGCGCATTTGGCGCTATGCGTCGCAAAAACATTGCGGTATGTTCAAGGAACACACTGATGGTAGACATAAGGTCTGCCTTAATGACACATAACAAGCAATCACAATGAATTAGGTAAAATAAGTAATGCAGTTCTCTAAGTTTGGTGAAAAATTTAATCGATACTCTGGAATCACTCGTTTGATGGATGATTTGAATGATGGCCTGCGCACTCCTGGCGCAATCATGCTCGGTGGTGGCAACCCAGCCGCTATCCCAGCCATGCTCGATTACTTTAACCAAGCCAGTGCCGATATGCTCGCCAGTGGAGAACTCATCGCCGCCCTCGCCAACTACGATGGTCCGCAAGGCAAAGACAGCTTCATCAAGTCGTTAGCTACAATGCTAAAAGATACTTACGGCTGGGACATCAGTGAGAAGAACATTAGCCTAACTAATGGCAGCCAAAGTGGCTTCTTCTACTTATTCAACTTGTTAGCAGGTCAGCAGCCAGATGGCTCACACAAGAAAATCTTGCTGCCAATCGCGCCTGAGTACATCGGTTACGGCGATGCTGGCATTGATGACGATATATTTATCTCATATCACCCAGAAATAGAGTTGCTTGAAAACAGACAGTTCAAATACCACGTCGATTTTGAAAAGCTCAAGGTTGATGATTCAGTAGCGGCTATCTGTGCTTCTCGTCCAACTAACCCAACCGGCAACGTACTAACCGACGAAGAAGTACTTAAGCTGGATAAACTGGCGCGTAAAAACAACATTCCTCTGCTGATCGATAATGCTTACGGCTTACCGTTTCCAAACATCATCTTTGAAGATGTTGAACCGTTCTGGAATGAAAATACGATTCTATGCATGAGCCTATCCAAGCTTGGCTTGCCAGGCGTGCGTTGCGGTATCGTGATTGCGAGCGAAGAAGTAACACAAGCACTGACCAACATGAATGGCATTATTAGCCTAGCACCCAATAGTGTTGGTCCTGCGATTGCTAACCACATGATTGAAAAAGGCGATTTACTGCGCTTAAGCAGCGAGGTAATCAAACCTTTCTATAAAGATAAATCTCTACGTGCAGTTGAGCTCTTACAAGAAGCGATCGATGACCCTCGTTTCCGTATCCACAAGCCTGAAGGCGCGATTTTCTTATGGCTATGGTTTGATGAGCTGCCGATTACCACTATGGAGCTGTACGATCGCCTCAAAGCTCGTGGTGTATTAATTGTTCCGGGAGAGTACTTCTTTATCGGTCAAGAAGATGAGTGGGATCATGCTCACCAGTGCTTGCGTATGAACTACGTACAAGATGATGAAGCAATGCAAAAAGGCATTGCTATCATTGCTGAAGAAGTGAAAAAGGCTTACTCAGAACAGTAATAAGACCTTTTAGGTTACTGTAGGCCAAATACAAAAAGAGCACCATCCTTCTTCAAGGTATTGGTGCTCTTTCACTTCTACTTCCCGATATTTTTTAGCTCTAAGGAGCTAACAGCAATTACCCTTCTAGTAGGCTATTACCGTTGATAGCAATCTTACGCGGTTGCATCGCTTCTGGGATTTCGCGTTCTAGGTCGATATGAAGAAGACCATTTTCCATGCTTGCGCCTACGACTTTTACATAGTCAGCCAGTTGGAATTTACGTTCGAAATCGCGCTCTGCAATACCTTGATATACGAAAGTTTTCTCAGCTTCTGCTTTACGTTCACCTTTTACAATTAGCGTGTTCTCTTTCTGAGTCAGATCTAATTGGTCATCAGCAAAGCCGGCAACTGCCATAGTAATACGGTAGTTGTTCTCGTCTTTTTGCTCGATGTTATACGGAGGGTAGCCGCCAGAAGTATTTTTCGATGTGTTTGCTTCCATCATGTTGAAAAGACGATCGAAGCCAATTGCGTTGCGGTAAAGTGGAGTGAAATCTACAGTTCTCATAATGCTATCCTTTTAGTAAGCAATAGTCTTAGCTGTGATTTTTACTGAGATCGAACCTGTGTATGATTCAGTAAACAGCTAAGGGATTCAGTTCGCATTCCACGGGTTTCACCTCTTTTGGCGACAACTCTGGGACATGACAATGAATCAATTTTTAAATTGTGTGCTGCCAAAGTTATCCTCTATTGAGCGATACTCTAGCAACGGTTATGAAGCTTCTGTTTCTTCTCTTGTAGAGCAAGACAGTCATCCTCTTCACAACTAGATATGTGGATTGAGCAAATCAGTTTCAAGCGTTTATTTTCAATTATTTTTCCAATCCAATATTTTTCAGCAACTTAAAAACAAAAAAGACCGCCATTTCTGGCAGTCTTTTTAATAATAAATTTAGTTTTTTGAGGCGAAGCTATTTCGTTTTAGTTCAAGGAAGAGGCGCGGAGCATACGAATGTATGTGAGCACCTCTGACACAGAAATTAAGCGAAGTATCAAAGAGACTAAACGTCTAGGTTTGCTACTTTAAGCGCATTCTCTTCGATGAAGTTACGACGCGGTTCTACTTGGTCGCCCATCAACGTTGTGAACAACAGATCAGCACCAACAGCATCTTCAATCGTTACTTGCATCATACGACGAGTTTCAGGATCCATTGTCGTTTCCCAAAGCTGATCAGGGTTCATCTCACCTAGACCTTTGTATCGTTGTAGGCTTAGGCCACGACGAGACTCTTTCACTAACCAGTTCAGAGCTTCAACAAAGCTAGAAACCGCTTGAGTACGCTCACCACGCTTGATGTAAGCGCCTTCTTCGATCAAGCCATTAAGTGCTTCAGAAAGGTCCGCTAACCTACCAAACTCTTTCGAGTTGATCAGGTCAATGCTCAGTACGTGTTCGTGAGTAACACCGTGTGTACGCACTACAATCTTAGGAACGCTCAGACCTAGCTCTTCGTGTTTTTCAACTTCAAGAGAGTATTGGCTCGCACCCGTTTCTTTGCCGTTTAGCTGCTCTACAAGCTGTTTGCCCCAAGCTTCCACTGCCGCGTCATCATGACACTGCTCAGCGGTTAGACGAGGAACGTAAATCAGCTCGTGAAGCAATGCTCGTGGGTAACGACGGCTCATACGATCAACTAGCTTGATACCCGCATTGTATTGATGAACAAGCTTCTCTAAACCTTCACCAGCAAACGCAGGCGCTTCAGGGTTTACGTGCAATTCTGCATTGTCCAAAGCCAAAGATACTTGATACTGGTTCATCGCATCTTCATCTTTGATGTACTGCTCTTGCTTACCCTTCTTCACTTTGTAAAGCGGTGGCTGAGCAATGTAGATGTAACCACGTTCAATCAGTTCAGGCATTTGACGGTAGAAGAACGTCAGTAGCAGTGTACGGATGTGAGAACCATCGACATCGGCATCGGTCATGATGATGATGTTGTGGTAACGCAGTTTATCTGGGTTGTATTCGTCACGGCCAATACCACAACCAAGTGCTGTGATTAGCGTTGCAACTTCCTGAGAAGACAGCATTTTATCAAAACGCGCTTTCTCTACGTTAAGGATTTTACCTTTAAGCGGTAGGATTGCTTGGTTCTTACGGTTACGCCCCTGCTTAGCTGATCCGCCAGCAGAGTCTCCTTCCACAATATACAGTTCAGACAGTGCAGGATCTTTTTCCTGACAGTCAGCTAGTTTACCTGGAAGACCCGCTAAATCTAATGCGCCTTTACGACGTGTCATCTCACGAGCTTTACGCGCTGCATCACGAGCACGTGCTGCATCGATAATTTTAGAACAAACGATTTTCGCTTCACCTGGGTTCTCAATTAGGAACTCAGACAGTTTCTCACCCATTGTAGACTCAACGGCAGACTTCACTTCTGAAGAAACCAGCTTGTCTTTAGTTTGGCTTGAGAACTTAGGATCTGGCACTTTCACCGAAACAATCGCCGTCAAACCTTCACGGGCATCATCACCTGATGTTGAAGTCTTCGCTTTCTTCGAGAAGCCTTCTTTGTCCATGAAGCTATTCAATGTACGAGTTAGTGCACCACGGAAACCCGCTAAGTGAGCACCACCATCACGTTGAGGGATGTTGTTGGTGAAACAATAAATATTTTCTTGGTAACCGTCATTCCACTGCATCGCAACTTCAACGGTAATACCGTCTTCACGCTCATGATCGAAATGGAATATTTTCTGGATAATTGGTGTTTTGTTGGTGTTTAAGTGCTCAACAAACGCTTGGATACCGCCTTCATATTCGAAGTGATCCATTTTGTCTTCTTCGCGCTTATCAATTAGCTTAATTGATACACCTGAGTTCAAGAATGATAGCTCGCGTAAACGCTTAGCTAAAATATCGTAATGGAACTCGATGTTAGTGAAGGTTTCTTCACTCGGCCAGAAACGAATCTCTGTACCTGTTTTATCTGTATCACCCACAACCGCTAGTGGTGCCTGAGGCTCACCATGCTTATATGTTTGAGAATGGATTTTTCCACCGCGGTAGATAGTAAGAGTAACCTGCTTAGACAGTGCGTTAACTACTGAAACACCAACACCGTGCAGACCACCAGATACTTTGTACGAGTTATCATCGAACTTACCACCAGCGTGAAGAACCGTCATGATCACTTCTGCTGCTGATACTTTTTCTTCTGGGTGCAATTCAGTTGGAATACCACGGCCGTCATCGCTTACTGACACTGAACTATCTTCATGGATAGTTACGATGATGTCACTACAGTGACCAGCGAGTGCTTCATCAATAGAGTTATCTACCACCTCAAAAACCATGTGGTGCAGACCGGTACCATCATCCGTGTCGCCAATGTACATTCCAGGACGCTTACGTACCGCATCCAGACCCTTCAGTACTTTAATACTCGATGAATCGTAATTATCTGACATAGTTACTCTCTGACTAATTATCCTTGCTCTATTTTGCCATGTTCCACATGAAACATCCTGCTATTTTCGTCATGCATATCTGCAATCTGGTCAGCGGTAATAGAGCTTACAAAAACTTGAGCCTTAGTCGCCTTTAAACACTCAGCAAGACGTGCTCGGCGTTGGCTATCTAATTCGGAAGCGAAGTCATCTATCAAATAGATGCACTGCTTACCTGTCATTTGAGTGAGGTGTTGCCCTTGTGCTACTCGTAGCGCGCATACCATCAACTTCAATTGACCTCGTGACAAGACATCTTCCACTGGAGTGCCATTCACTTTTATCTTTAGATCCGCTTTGTTTGGCCCACTAAAGGTGTAACCAAGCTGCTGATCCCTTTCAAAATTCTTTTCTAATATCTCGGCGTATGGGGTGTCTTTATCCCAGCCTCGATAGTAGTTCATCTTTATCTCAAACTCAGGTAAGAAGGTCGCGCAGATTTCTTCAGCGACTTCTTTAAGCTGTTCAACGTAAGTGGCACGCCACTGGCTGATGCTTTCCGCTAAACGGGCCAATTCTTGATCCCAATAGCTCAGTTCTCGATAATTCGTCGCCGTTTTCAATAATGCATTACGCTGTTTATTGAGGCGCTTTACCCTGCCCCAAGCATCATAAAAACCCGACTCACTGTGGAATACTCCCCAATCAATGAATGCGCGGCGATGCTTAGGTCCATCGGTTAGTAAATCAAACCCTTCAGGGTGAATCAACTGCAAAGGTAAGACTTGAGCTAACTGAGCCAATTTCTGACCAGTTTGACCGCTTATTTTAACCTCTGTGGTGCCATCGCGCTGCTTATTAATGCCAATTGGCAGCTCAAATTGATCCGAGGTCATAAAACGGCCATGTACAAACAGTTCGCTACACTCATTTTGAATGATACGACCGGTTAAGGAGCTTTTGAACGAGCGACCATGTCCGAGCAGATACACCGCTTCAAGGACGCTGGTTTTGCCGCTTCCGTTAGCCCCTATAAGAAAGTTAAAGCCTGATGACGGTTGAATGTCACAGGCTTCAATATTTCTAAACTGCTTTACGATTAAGCGCGATAAAGGCATAACGTCTTCATATTAATCTTCAATCACGGCTCGATAGACAAACGTTGTTGATAAGCAAACATAATTTATAAATAAACATGGCTTACAAACGAATCGGCATAACAACGTACATCGCGCTGTCATCTTGTGCGTTTTCAATCAACGCACTCGCATTCGCGTCTGACATTGAGATTCGAACCTGTTCACAACGCAGTGTGTTCAATACATCCAATACATAGCTTACGTTGAAGCCAATCTCTAGCGCGTCACCGTCGAAGGTGACGTCTAGCACTTCTTCCGCTTCTTCTTGTTCTGGGTTGTTCGCTGTAATACGCATCTCGGTATCTACAAGATTAACGCGAACACCACGGAATTTTTCATTCGACAGAATCGCAGCACGAGAAAACGCTGAACGTAACTCATCGCAGCCGGCTTCTAATGTCTTAGTGGTATTTTGTGGCATTACGCGGCGATAATCCGGGAAACGACCATCAACCAGCTTAGAAGTGAAGACATAGTTATTCACTTCAGCACGCACGTTAGAGTTACCAATCTGCAGCGTTACTGGCTGTTCAGGAGCATCCAGGAGCTTCACCAACTCTTGCACACCTTTACGAGGAACAATGATCTGCTTCTGAGCAAAATCGGCACCCAGTTGCGCTTGAGATACCGCCATACGGTGACCATCAGTTGCGACACTACGTAAGATAGAACCTTCAATCTCAAACAACATACCGTTGAGGTAGTAACGAACGTCTTGGTTCGCCATTGAGAATTGTGTTCTCTCGATAAGACCGCGCAATTCAGCTTGTGTCACTGACACTTCAACTTCACTGCTCCAATCTTCAATATTTGGAAAATCTGCCGCAGGTAATGTTGCCAATGAGAAACGGCTACGACCAGAACGAACCTGAACACGGTCACCATCCAATACCACGGTGATCACTGAGCTATCTGGCAAGCCGCGACAGATATCTAGGAACTTACGTGAAGGTACGGTAATGCTGCCCGCTTCGAAATCACCTTCAAGCGTTACACGGCTGATCAATTCAACTTCTAGATCCGTCGCTGTCATCGACAACACGTTATCTTCTACTTTAATCAGTAGGTTTCCTAGAATTGGAAGCGTTGGCCTGCCACCGAGTGCGCCAGATACTTGTTGTAATGGCTTAATCAGGTGACTACGTTCAATGGTAAATTTCATATCTTGCTCTTACGGTCTAAATGGCACTGCGTCATATTACGCGGCCAAGATTCGGCTTATTAAGGTTAAGAATACTGTGTATTAAGAAGAAAGGGTACGAATCAAGTTCGAATAATCTTCTTTAATATCGTGGCTCTCTTCACGTAGCTGAGCGATCTTACGACAGGCGTGTAGCACTGTCGTGTGGTCACGACCACCGAATGCATCGCCAATCTCAGGCAAGCTGTGGTTTGTTAGCTCTTTGGCCAGTGCCATCGCCAATTGACGCGGACGAGCAACAGAACGAGAACGACGCTTCGACAATAGATCAGCGACTTTGATTTTGTAGTACTCGGCTACAGTTTTCTGAATATTATCAATGGTAACCAGCTTCTCTTGCAAGGCAAGTAGGTCACGCAATGCTTCACGCACGAAGTCGATTGTAATCGGACGACCCGTAAAATTGGCGTTAGCAATAACACGGTTCAATGCGCCTTCTAGCTCACGAACGTTAGAGCGTAAACGCTTAGCAATAAAGAACGCCACTTCATCCGCAAGATGAATTTGGTGGTCTTCTGCTTTCTTCATCAAGATCGCAACACGCGTCTCAAGCTCTGGCGGCTCAATCGCAACCGTCAAACCCCAACCAAAGCGGGATTTAAGACGATCCTCTACCCCGTTGATCTCTTTTGGATAACGGTCAGAGGTTAGGATGATCTGTTGATTGCCTTCAAGCAGCGCGTTAAAGGTATGGAAGAACTCTTCTTGAGAGCGCTCTTTATTAGCAAAAAATTGGATGTCATCAATAAGCAAGGCATCAACACTACGGTAGTAGCGCTTAAATTCTTCGATCGCATTGTTTTGGAGCGCTTTCACCATGTCTTGAACAAAGCGCTCTGAGTGCATGTAAACCACTTTAGCATTCGGTTTATTATCAACAATGGCGTTACCCACCGCATGCAACAAGTGTGTTTTACCTAAACCAGTACCGCCGTATAGAAACAACGGGTTATAAGCCGTTCCTGGATTATCTGAAACCTGACGTGCCGCCGCCAAACCTAATTGGTTTGATTTACCCTCAACAAAGTTATTGAACTTATGTTTTGGATTGACGTTAGAACGGTGATTCAGGTCAACGGCCACCGGTTCATCATCGCGCCATATATTGTGAACAGGCTTGCGAGCTTGTAATTGAGCAGGTGCTGATGATTCAGCGGCTACATCAGCTGCTGTACGTGTACGAGCCGGGGCAACAGTCGCAGACTTTGGAGCAATAACGCGTTTACTTCCGATCTCAAAATGCAGATGTGGAATATCATTACCACAATATTCTTGCAGCAAACGGTTGATGCTATTTAGGTACTTATCGCGCACCCAATCGAGTACAAATCGGTTTGGTGCAAATAGAGTTAGAGTATTACCATTGAGTTCCGCTTGTAACGGACGTACCCACATACTGAATTCTGTAGCTGGTAACTCTTCTTGAAGCTGTTGCAAGCATTGCAACCAAAGCGAAGATGACAC